>JBGOUQ010000056.1:0-2948 GCA_041477065.1 Gemmatimonadota bacterium | reverse complement strand
GGGGGGGGGGGGGGGGGGGGGGCGCCCCCACCCCCCTCTCCACAATTGGCCGCAAACCCTCTATCTTTCGGGCGGGCCCGCTCGGGGCCTCGACTTACCTCTTCCCGGGGGGGCGCCCCCCCCACCCCCCCCCCCCACCCCCCCTGCTTCCAGAGTGGGTAGGACACCAGGGCGGCGGCGAGGACCAGCAGCAGACCGACCCCGAGCGGCGCAAGCCGACGGCTGGGAACGGGGGCGCCGAGCCCGATCGCGAGCAGCATCGCGTGGAGGGCGAGGAAGAGGATGAGGAGCGCGTTCGCGAGCCACCAGTAGGCGGCAGGAAGCCCTTGCTGGTCGCCGCGGGGGGAAGGGGAGAGGGGGCTGGTTCTGCGAACGCGCCCGGCCAGCAGCGTGAATCCGAGCATGAGCAGCGGCAGGAGCCCCGTCACCAGCCACCGCGCCACGAACCGAGCAGGCTCACCGCCGCCGTTCCATTGCGTGGCGATGGTGGCCGGAAGCCGCGGATAGGCCCCCACCGAGAGGCCGGCGGCGAGCGTCGTGACCGCCAGGCCGAACCAGCGGCCACGCATCGCTCCCTCCCGAGAGTTTCTTCACCTAAATAGGCCAATCCCGCCCGGAACGCCAGTGATTCCGGGGCTCCTGCCCGTTGACTATCCCCACGGCGTTCACAACCTTGCACCCATGCCGCCCCTTGGGCCCCCGGCGCCGGACCGAGCCACTCGTGTTCGCCGCGTCTTGGTCGCCATTTTACTCGCCAACGTGGCGGTGCTCGCGGCCCGGCTGCTGATCGGGATCGTGTCGGGATCCCTCGCCATCCTGGGCGGCGCGCTCGACGCCGCCGTGGACATGTTGAACAACGTGCTCGCCCTGGCAGTCGTGCGGGTCGCGTCGAAGGCGCCCGACGAAGACCACCCTTATGGGCACGGCAAGTTCGAAACGCTCGGAGCACTGGCGATCGTCGGCTTCCTTTCGATCACGTGCTTTGAGCTGGCGCGCGGCGGCGTGCACCAGCTTCTGGCCGGCCCTCACCCGGTGGCCGTGACCGACGTCCAGCTCGCGCTGCTGGCCACGACGATGGGAGTCAACGTGTGCGTCGCCTGGATCGAGCACCGCGCCGGCACGGCGCTGGGGAGCGAGCTGCTGACCGCCGACGCGGCGCACACGCGCGCGGACGTGTTCATCACCGTCGGCATCCTGGGCGGTGTGCTGTTCGCACGCCAGGGGGTGTGGTGGGTCGATCCCGCGATCGCCATCGGGGTCGCGCTCGCGATCGTGCACATCGCCTATCGCATCGTGGTCCGCACGGTCCCGGTCCTGGTCGACCAGCAGGCGGTACCCACGAGCAGCATCCAGGAGGCGGCCCAGTCGGTGGCCGGCGTGAAGGGCGCGTACGGCATCCGCTCGCGCGGCCCGACCGACCTCCGCTACGCGGAAGTGACGATCGCCGTGGACCGCCACGCCGATGTAGAAACCGCGCACGCCATCGCGGACCAGGTCGAAGGGCGCCTGAAGCGGGACCTCCAGCTGCACGAAGTCACTGTGCACATCGAGCCGTGCTGACCGCCCTACCGCAGGAGGATCGCCCCCGCCCCGCGCGCCGGCCGACCCGGTCGCTGCGGCAAGCGTACCAGGAGTTCATCCTCCAGCGCATCGAGGAGTACAAGGACACGTTGGAGCGCGGCGACCTGCTTCAAATCGGCGACGAGGCGGTGCGCGAGCTGGAGGCCATCGCCCAGGATCAGTATCTCCTCACCGAGGTACTGCTGCTCGAGCACGTGGACCGGATCATCGCGCGACGGCTGCGCCTTCCCTCGTTCGGCCGTTGGCGGCAGAAGCATCGCCTGCTACGCGAGGCGCAGCGCCAGCCCACCCACTGGGGACTCGATCACGACAGTGCCGTTGCCCGCGTGGCGCCGCGCCTCGAGCCCGGCGACCTCGCCGTGGTCGTCGGGGCGGCGGCCGTGCCCGTCGCTCTGTTCCTCGCCGCCCACGAGGTCGAGGTTCTACTCCTGGATCAAGACCTCGGCGCCATCGAAGCCGCCGAGAGCCTGGCCGTGAGCGAGCAGCTCGCCGGCCGCTTTCAAGCCCTCGTGATCCAGTTCGGCACCTGGGTCCCCGACCTCCTCCCAACGCTCGTCGTGCTCGACCCCGCCGCCCTCGCCCCGGCGCGCCCCAAGGACCGCCGCATCCTGATCGGCGACTTGCAAGCGCGCACCCGACCCGACGGGCTGCACGTCATCCTCCCCACCGCGGGAGGAGGGGGGGGGGGGGGAGGAGGCTCGAGTGAGGTGATTCCGCTCGCCCCCGAATCCTTGCAAAGCGAATACGCTGGGTGGCAGCTCGAGCCGAGGAAGCGCGCCAAGCGCGGCGGCGGCTTCACGGCCACGAAGCCTTCGCGTCAGGCAGACACGCGTGCGAACGTGTCCGATTGACCACGACGGCCCCGGCCTGAACACGTAAGTAATTGCAAAACAACATGTTAGAAACTCGGCGGGACGGCAGGTGTCTTGCTTCTGACAAACTACGTCTCCGACCGTGGAACGGTCATGACCAGTCTACCGCTCGTGCTCGACCACGAACCCTTGGGCATCATCCTGCGTGCCGGGCAGCAGGCGCTGCGGCCTGCGAAGATCTGGGCCTACGTCTGGTGCGCCGACGACGAACAGGCGGGGGACCATCCGCACCAACACCTGCCGATCGATCGCAGTCGTTGACGCTGGGATTGCTCTCGCAATAGTGAACGGGGCTGACGCATTGTGGGCCCCGTTCGTTTGTTGCGGTCAAGGCCCCACCCGTTTCAGCCGCCGGGGGGGGGGGGGGGGGGGGGGGGCCGCCCACGCCGATGGCGCTCGAGCGCGTGCGCGACAGGACCGGCGAGGCGCTCACGCAGGCGCACCGCACCAATCTCCAGCGGATCATGATCGCGGACCCGGCGCGGATCGACGCCC
>JBGOUQ010000055.1:0-4884 GCA_041477065.1 Gemmatimonadota bacterium | reverse complement strand
GGTGTGCTGGCGGCGCGTCGAGCTCGGGCGCGTCCCGCCCTGAGGGTCCGGGGGGGGCGCCCCCCCCCCCCCCCCCCGGGCCCCCACGCGGGTGGGGCCCCTGCGGGTTGGGGGGGGGGGGGGGGGGGGGGGGGGGGAGGCAAACACCCGCCGCTCGATCTGCTGCAGGCCGCCGCGGAAATCGTAGCCACCCTCCCCGACGCGATGGTGATCACTGGGACCAATCGCCGCATCCTCGCGACCAACCAGGCGGCGGCCCAGCTGTTGGGGCGGCCGGCGGCGGAGCTGAACGGACTGGCGATCGACGAGGTCGTCGCGCCGTGGCAGCGCGCCGACGTCGCCGAGCGGGAATCCCGGGCGTTCGCCGGGGACCCGCAGCGGTACGAGACCGTGCTGATCCGGCCCGGTGGAGAGGAGTGCATCGTCGCCGTGTCCAACGCCCCGTTCATGCTCCACGGGGAGCTGGTCGGTTCCGTCGCCACGATGCGCGACATCACGGAGCAGAAGCGGGCGCAGGAGACGCTCGCCCGCTCCGAGGCGCGCTATCGGAACCTGTTCGAGTCCGCCTCCGACGCGATCGTCACGCTCGATGCCAACGGCCGGTTTACCACGGTGAACCACGCCGCCGAGAATATTTCGGGCTACCGCCGCGAGGAGCTGGTGGGCCAGTGGTTCGCCCCGATGCTGCCCGACGACGAGCTCCCGAAAGCGCTGGCGCACTTCCAGAAGGCCCTCGCCGGGGAGACCGGCCTGTTCGAAACCACGTTCTTCCGCAAGGACAAGGAGATCCGCACGATCCAGGTCACCTACTCGAGCCCGCAGCGGGAAGAGGAGGTGCTCTGCCTGATCCGCGACATCAGTGATCAGCGGATGCTCCAGGAGCAGCTGATCCAGTCCGAGAAGATGTCGGCCATCGGGCAACTGGTCTCGGGCGTGGCGCACGAGCTGAACAACCCGTTGGCCGGGATCTCGGCGTTCGCCCAGCTGTTGCTCGCCGAGAAGCGGTTCCCCCCCGATCAGCGCTCGGCGGCCGAGACGATCTACGCCGAATCGCGTCGCGCGTCGCGCATCGTGCAGAACCTCCTGACGTTCGCGCGGCAGCACAAGCCGGAGAAGGTGCCGACGAGCATCAACCAGGTGCTGGATGACACCCTGGAGCTGCGCGGCTACGAGCTGCGCGTGCGCGGCATCGACGTCTCACGCGACTACGACGAGTCCATCCCCGACACCATGGCGGACGCACACCAGCTGCAGCAGGTATTCCTCAACCTGCTCACCAACGCCGAGCAGGCGATGGAGCGCTCCCCGGCGCGGGCGCAGCAGCTCCTCGTGCGCACCCGGCGGGCCGGCGAAGTCATTCGCATCGAGGTCGAGGATACCGGACCCGGCATTCCCACCAATCTCCTGGACCGCATCTTCAACCCCTTCTTCACCACTAAGCCCACCGGCTCCGGCACGGGGCTCGGGCTGTCCATCTCGCTCGGCATCGTGCGCGAGCACGGGGGCCGGATCTGGGCCGACAACGCCCAGAGCGGCGGGGCGCGCTTCGTCATCGAGCTCCCCGTCGTCAAGGCGCACCCGACCGGCGAGCACGCGGCCGCGCCGCCGCTCACGCCGATCGTGGAGCGCCTGCGGGTCCTGGTCGTGGACGACGAGCCCGCGGTCCGCATCGCCTTGCAGCGCTACCTCGAGAGCCGCGGCCATACCGTGGAAGCCACCGCCAGCGGGAAGGACGCCCTGCGGCGCCTGCGGGAATCGGCCTACGACGCCGTCATTCTGGACATGCGGATGCCCGACCTCTCCGGCGACCAGCTGTTCAGCGACCTCAAGTCCCACGACCCCGAACACGCCGAGCGCGTCATCTTCACGACGGGCGACCTGCTCAGCGAGCAGATGCAGGCGTTCTTGACGTCCACCGGCCGGCCGTTCATCGCGAAGCCGTTCGAGTTCACCGCCTTCGACCAGGCCCTCCCGGCCGTCCGGCGCCAGAGCTAACTCGACCGTCCCCTCCCCGTTACCTTTTTCTTTCCTTTTCCCCGGGTCCCATGCGCACCACGTTCTCGCTCGGCGCGCTCCTCGTGTGCGCCACCGCCAGCGCCGCCGGCCAGCAGTTCGACTTCTACGCCCGCGGACCCTACCGGACCGCCGTCCCCCGCCCCGAGAGCGTCACCGGCTATCCCGCCGGCGCGCACCACACGATGTACGCGGTCATGCAGCGCTACCTCGACACGCTGCTCGCCGCCGCGCCGGAGCGGGTGCGCGTGGAGCGCTGGGGCGAGACCCCCGAGCACCGCCCGATCCGCGCGCTGATCATCTCCGACCCGGCGAACCTCGCCCGGCTCGACCAGATTCGCGCCGAGATCGCCGAGCTGACGGACCCGCGGAAGACCACCCCGGCGCGCGCGGCCGAGATCGCGGCCAAGGACCCCGCCATCGCCCTGTTCCAGTATTCGGTCCACGGCGACGAGCCCGCCGGCTTCGAGGCGGCCCTCCAGGTCGCCTATCAGCTGCTCGCCTCCGACGAACCGGGCACCCAGGAGATCCTGAAGAACACCGTGCTGGTGCTGAACCCGTCGGCCAACCCGGACGGGCACGAGCGCTTCGCCGCTTGGTACAATTCAGTCGCGGTCGGCGCCGACGAGCCCGCCGCGTTCGAGCAGCGCGAGCCGTGGAGCATCACCGGCCGATACGGCCACTTCCGCTTCGACATGAACCGCGACCTCCTGGCCCAGAGCCAGTCCGAGGTGCGGGCCATGATGGACGGAGCGATGCGCTGGCACCCGCAGGTGTTCGTGGACCACCACTCGACCACGCAGACGTTCTTTTTCCCGCCGGTCGCCCCGTCGGTGAACGTGAACCTGCCGGCCCAGACCACGCGCTGGTTCGACGCCTTCGGGCGCGGCAACGCCGCCGCCTTCGACCACTACGGCTGGCAATACTTCGTCCGCGGCGTATTCGACTTCTTCTACGTCGGGTACTGGGACGAATGGGCCAGCTTCCAGGGCGCGACGGGGATGACGTACGAGACCGATGGCGGGCCGGAGCTCAGCCGCCGCCGTGACGACGGGACGATCAGCACGCTGCGCGACGGCATCGCCCACCACTTCGTGGCGTCGCTCGCGACACTCGAAACGGCCGCGAAAAACCGCCAGGCCCGACTCCAGGACTACTACGCCTTCCGCCGCTCCGCGATGGACGAATCCGCCGCCGACCACATGAAGCGCGTCGTGCTGCTGCCCGGCAGCGACCCCCGCATGGCGGCCCACGTCGTCGGCCTGCTGCTGCGCGACGGCATCGAAGTGACTCGGCTGGCGCAGCCGGCCACGGCCACCCTCGCCCATTCGTACCTTGGCGGTGCCGCGGCCCGGCGCACCTTCCCCGCCGGCAGCTACGTGATCGACCTCGGGCAGCCGCAGCGCCGCCTCGCCAAGGCGATGCTCGAGCCCCGGGCGAGCCTCGAGCCGGATTTCGTGCGGGACCAGCTCGCCAAGTTCCAGCGCAACCGCCGGCGCGGTGAGGACGCGGACAAGGAGGACTACGGCTTCTACGACATCACCGCCTGGTCCCTCCCCTACACCTTCAACCTCGAAGCCTATTGGACCGAGGACGCGGCGCCCTCCGGCGGCGAGGCGGTCACCGACACAGTACTCCCCGCCCCGCCCGCGCCGGCCCGCGCCGCCAGCGCCTATGTCTTCACCAACGACAACCTCGGCGCCGCCCGGCTCGCGCTCGCGCTGCTGCGCGAGGGGTTCCACTTGGCCGTCGCCACCCAGCCGCTGCGGGCGGACGGACGCACGTGGCCGCGCGGGACGTTCATCGCGCGGCTGCAGCGCAATCCGGCAGGCCTCGCCGAGCGGATCGCCGCGCTCGCCCCGCCGCTCGGCGTCCCGGTGGGGGCGGTGCAGAGCGCCTTCGCCGACAGCGGCAACGTCGGCACCGGCTCGGACGCCGTGGCGAGCCTGAACGCGCCCAAGATCCTCGTGGCCGTCGGGGACGGAGTGTCCGAAACGAGCTACGGCTGGCTGTGGCATTTTCTCACGCGCGACCTCGACGTGCCGTTCGTCCCGGTGGCGCTCCGGACCCTCGGCGGGATGAACGGCCTCGACCGCTACAACGTGCTGTTCCTGCCGGACGGCAACGGCGGTCGGATGCGCCGCGAGCTGGGCGAGGACGGCATCACCAAGCTCAAGGCCTGGGTCAAGGCGGGCGGCGTGCTGATCGGCTTCGGCGGCGCGGGGGACTTCGCCGCGCACAAGGACGTGGGGCTCTCGACCATCACGGCGGTGGGGGACAGCGGCAAGCCGGACTCGACCGCCAAGGGCGACGCGCCGCCGGTGGTGTCGCCGACGGCGACGTCACGCGACAAGCCGGAAGCGCTGCCGGGGACCATCTTCCGCGGCACGCTGGACCGCACCCACTGGCTCACCTTCGGCTACGAGCAGGACCAGCTGCCCGTGTTCCTGGACGGCTCGACGTTCTGGAAGCCGTCGCGGGCGGGGGCGAGCCCGGTGGTGTTCACGGGCGACTCCCTCACGCTGTCGGGCTTTACCTGGCCGGACAACACCGAGCGGCTGCTCAAGGGGACGGCGTGGGCGGTGGTGGAGAACCAGGGCAGCGGCCACGTGGTTCTGTTCCTGGGCGACCCACTGTTCCGGGCGTTCTGGCGGGGCCCGGCGCGACTCGTCACCAACGCGATCCTGATGGGCCCGGGCCGCTAGCACGCAAGAAGGGCCGCGGCAACTGCCGCGGCGGGGGGGGGGGCGGGGGGCGGGCGGGCGGGGGGGGGGGCGCGCGGGGGGCGCCGCGGGGCCGGCGGGGGGGCCGGCGCGCCGGGGGGGCGCCGGGCGCGGGGGCGCGAGGGCGGCAGCGCGGGCCGCGCGGCGC
>JBGOUQ010000054.1:0-5048 GCA_041477065.1 Gemmatimonadota bacterium | reverse complement strand
TGGGGGTGGTGGTGGGGTGGGGGTGTTTTGTGGGTGTGTGGGTTTGTTTGGTTGGGGGGGTTGGGGTGGGGTGGGGGGGGGGGGGGGGGGGGGCGGGGGGGGGGGCGGCGGCGGGCGGGCGGCCGGGGGGGGGCGGGGGGGGGGGGGGGGGGGGGGGGGGGCGGGGGGCCGGCGTCGCCACCGCGCGGGTCCAGTACCGGCTGCACGACTGGTGCATCTCCCGCCAGCGCTACTGGGGCCCGCCGATCCCGATCATCTATTGTGAGACGTGTGGGCCCGTGGGTGTTCCGGAAAAGGACCTCCCGGTCGTGCTGCCGCTCATCGAGGACTTCCGGCCCGACGACACCGGCGTCAGCCCCCTGGCCCGGCACAAGGAGTGGTACCACGTGAAGTGCCCGCAGTGCGGCGGGCCGGGGCGCCGAGAGACCGACGTCTCCGACACCTTCCTCGACTCGTCGTGGTACTTCCTGCGCTATCCCTCGAGCGAATTCGGCGACCGCCCATTCGATGCCGCCCGCACCAAGACGTGGCTGCCCGTGACGACGTACATCGGCGGCAACGAGCACGCCGTGCTGCACCTCTTGTATTCACGGTTCATCACCATGGTGCTGCACCAGCTCGGGCACGTCGCCTTCGAGGAGCCCTTCCCCAAGCTCCGCGCCCACGGGCTCATCGTCAAAGACGGCGCCAAGATGTCCAAGTCACGGGGCAACGTGGTGATCCCCGACCGCTACATCCAGCAGTGGGGAGCCGACGCCTTCCGCATGTACCTGATGTTCCTCGGTCCCTTTCAGGAAGGTGGGGACTTCCGCGACGAGGGGATCACGGGCGTCCGGCGCTTCCTCGACCGCGTGTGGGTTCTCGCCCATGAGGCCGCCCGCCTGACGCCGGGCGCAAGCCCGGGGATTCCGAGTTCCCCGGGCTCGCGCCCGGCGTCAGCGGACCTTCCTGAGGCCGTCCTGCGCAAGCTGCACCAGACGATCAGGAAGGTGACCGCCGACACCGAGACCCTGCAGTACAACACGGCGATCGCGGCCATGATGGAATACGTCAACGAACTGCGGAGTGCGGAATGCCGAGTGCGGAGGGCGGTCCAACCGCTCATCCTCATGCTCGCACCCTACGCCCCGCACGTCGCCGAGGAGCTCTGGACCGTGCTCGGCGGGTCCCGCTCGGTGTTCGCGGAGTCCTGGCCGACTTACGACGCGGCCCTCGCCACGGCAGGCGAGGTCGAGATCGCCGTCCAGGTGAACGGCAAGCTCCGCGGCCGCCTCACCGTGCCACGTGGCTCGCCGGAGGCCGAGGTCGTGCGGCGCGCGCAGGCGGAGGAGGCGGTGCGGAGGTTCGTGGACGGCAAGCCGATCAAGAAGACGATCTACGTCGCGGATCGCGTGGTGAACCTCGTGGTCTAATGCTCGTCAGAGCACCTTCGCAATCACATCTCCCACCAGATACCCCACCGCCGCCACGCCCAGCCCGATCACGAACATGTCCACTCCGCTCTTGAACACGCCGCGGCCCGTGAAGACGCTGCGGGCCCCGCCGACCGCGAAGTGCGACGCCATGGCGATCGCGAACGCGGTCCAGATCGCCGGGCGGCCCTGAAGCACGAGGAACGGCGCCACGGGGATGAACGCCCCCACCGCCGTCGCCACCCCCGTGATCCAGCCCTCCCGCAGGGGCGTGGAGTGGGCTTCGCCGATCTTCAGCTCCTCGCGCACCTGCTCGTCGAGCGCGCGCGCCGGGTTGCGCATCACCTCCGCCGCCATCCGCTTCGACTGCTCGGCGTCGATCCCCTTGGTCTGGTAGACGAGCGCCAGTTCTTCTTCTTCCACTTCGGGCATCAGCCGGATCTCTTCCTTCTCCATCGCGATCTCGTGCGCGTAGACCTCCTGCTCGCTCTTGGCGGCGAGGTAGCCCGAGGCTCCCATCGACAACGCGTCGGCGAACATGCCCGCGACGCCCGAGATCAGGATCATGTGCGGCTGGACCGCGGCGCCGATCACCCCGGCGACGAGACCGAAATTCGCCGTGAGCCCGTCGTTGAACCCGTACACCACGTTGCGCAGAAACCCGCCCGACCCCGTCCGATGCCACGGCTCCGCGCTCGTGCCCGCGAGCCCGGCCAGCGTCCCCGCGTGCTGGGCCGACTCCTTGGCGAGCGTGAGTGAGACCGCGCGGGCATCGTCGGCGCGCGAATCCCGGTGCAGGTCCATGTAGCCCTTCACTTCCCGCCCTTCTTCGCGCAGCAGCAGCGGCAGGAGGTAGTTGGGGCCGAAGCGGCGCCCCAACCACGCCATGACGCGCGCGTTGACGGTCGGGCGCGCCCCGCCGGCGGGGACCGGATGGCCGTTCTCGCCCAGCAGCTTGGCCCACAGCTCCGTGTGGCGCCGCTCCACGGCGGCCAACTTGGTGTAGGTCTCCCGTTTCTTCGGGTCCGACTCCTGGCCGGCGAGAACGTCGTACAGGTAGGCGGCGTCGAACTCGTCCTGCCAATGATGGAGCCAAAGGTGGAGGGTCGGCTTGTCGGGCGCGGGCATGGCGGGAAGATAGGGCGGATGCTGGCAAGTGACTAGGGGGCAAGGACTTAACTGGGGACGTGGGTATGTGGGGACGTGGGACTCTCCGCTCGCGTTGCGCAGCGCGTCCGTCAGCCGTCACGTCCCACACACCCACAAACCCCCGCCCCCGTTTCTCCTGCGACCCTCCAATCCCCCACCGCATCCTAGCTTACGGGAGAGATGACCATCTCATTGACCGTCCCGGACATCCTGGTCGCGCGAGCGAAGAGCGGCGACCTCGAGGCTCTCGAAGCGCTGTATCGCGCCTTCGAAGCGCCGGTCTACAACCTCGCGCGTCGCATCCTGCGCGCGCCCGAGGACGCCGAGGACGTGCTGCAGGAGACGTTTCTCGAGGTGCTCAAGAGCATCCGGCACTACCGCGGGGAAGGGCATTTGTGGGGATGGATCCGCCGGATCGCGGCGTCGAAAGCGTTGATGCGTATCCGCCGCGACCAGGTCCGGATCACCGAAGCGTTCGAGGACGAGGGGACGATCGGTCGGCCGGCGGCGAGCGTGGGGATGAACATCGACCTCGAGCGCGCGATGGAGCAGCTGGGTGAGACCTCGCGGGCGGTGGTATGGCTGCACGACGTGGAAGGCTACACCCACGAGGAGATCGCGGAGATGATGGGCAAGACGGTGAGTTTTTCGAAATCTCAGCTCGCGCGGGCGCACGCCCGGTTGCGGCGCGCGCTCGAGCCGGGAGTGGAGGTAGTCTGATGCATTGCACGATGGAAGATCTGGTCGCGGCACGGGACGGCGAAGGGTCCGGCTGGGCCCGCCGTCATCTGGAAGACTGCGCCGCCTGCCGCGCCGAGCTGGACGCGCTCTACCAGCGCGTGGCGCAGCTCAAGGCGCTGCCCGCGCTGCGTCCGCCGCGGGACCGCTGGGACGTGGTGCACTCGGCGCTGGTCGCGACGCAGCGGCGGCGCCGGCGGGCGTGGAGTCTGGTAAGCCTCGCCGCGGCCGCCTCCCTGGCGGGCGTGATCGTGTTCCGGCCGTTCATCGATACCCGACAGGCGATGGCCGTGGAGCTGGCCAACGCGAAACGCACCTCGGCCAGCCTGGAGTCGGCGCTGCAGGACTACGACGCCGACGCCCGGGTGGTGAAGGGGCGGTCGGCTGTGCTGGCGGCCCAGCTGGAGGATCGCATCGCGCTCGTCGACGGGGAGTTGGCACAGATGGGCCAGACGACGAGTCGCTCGCCGGAATCGGAGCTCGTGAATCTCTGGAAACAGCGGGTCAACCTGATGCAGCAGCTCTATCAGGTCCGGGTGACCCGCGCCTCATACGTCGGGCTGTGACCCCCTTGGAGGATGGACTCATGAATCGGAAGTGGATGCACGTCATGTTGGCCGTCGCAGTGGCAGTGCCGGCGGGCCTCACCGCGCAAGGAAACCCGCGGCCGGCGCCCGCACCGCGGGCCCGGGCGTCGAGCCCGTACAAGATGTTCACCTATATCGGAAACCGGGGCCGGATCGGTGTGATCGTGAACACCAGGGCCGACGCCGACTCCGACAAGATCGGCGCGCGGATCGACGCGGTCACGCCGGGCGGCCCCGCCGCCAAGGCGGGCCTCAAGGCCGGGGATCTCATCACCCGCTTCAACGGCACCTCGCTGGCCGGCGTCCGGACCGAGGAAGGGGACGAGGAGGAGTCCGGGCCGGGCATGAAGCTGATCGAGCTGGCCCACGAACTGGACCCGGGTGACACCGTACAGGTGGAGTACCGGCGCGGCGCCGAGTCGAAAAAGGCGACGCTCGTGGCGGCGGAGGTGGAGTCCGGCGGCGTGATCAGTGGCAATAACCCCTGGTTCCCGACGGCGCCGGGCGTAGCGCTGACGATTCCCGACATGCGAGTGGAGCCAGGAATGACGACCGGCTTCGCCTTTTGCTTCGGCGACGATGGCTGGTGCAACCTCGATCTCGTGCGCCTCAATGCGGATTTGGGGGAGTACTTCGGGACCTCCGAGGGCCTCCTCGTCGTCAAGGCGCCGGCCGATTCCGCGCTGCCGCTCAAGAGCGGAGACGTGATCTTGTCCATCGGCGGGCGCAAGCCGACCTCGACGGAGCAGGCGATGCGGATCTTGCGCTCCTACGACGTGGGTGAGACGGTGTCAGTCGAGATCATGCGCAAGCAGAAGCGCCTGACGGTTGCCTGGAAGGTGCCGGAGCGCGAAGGCATGCTCCGGACTCGCATCCCGCGCCGCCGCGAGAATGGGGAGCCGAGTATCTACCGTGTCGTGCCGAAAGTGCGGATCCCGGCGCTCGCGCTGCGCGCGAGCGAGCGGGCCGTTCAACGGATGAAAGTGCGGATCAACCGGCTGGCGAGTCGCCAGTCGATCTGAGCTGAGTGAAGGTTCCGCTGGGGGGGGGGGGAGGGGGTGGGGGGGCCCCGCCGTTTGCCCCGCCCCTGTTGGGTGGGAACCGCCCCCGCCCCCAACGAAAACCGTTGTTTACCGGAGCCCCCGGCCCCCCCCCAAACCCC
>JBGOUQ010000053.1:0-5483 GCA_041477065.1 Gemmatimonadota bacterium | reverse complement strand
GATGATCATCCCGGTCCCGGTGAGCCCCGAGGCGGACTGGAGCGCCTTGGAGATCCCGAAGTCGGTCAGCATCACCTTGCCGTCGTGGTCGAACATGATGTTGGCGGGCTTGACGTCGCGGTGCACGACGCCGCGCTGGTGCGCGTGCCCGAGGGCGCAGGCCGCCTCCCACAGGATGCGCTGGATGTCCGCGACCGGCATCGCGTGCTTCGTCTCCAGCAGGTCCTCGAGGGACGTGCCGGAGATGTACTTCATGACGAAGTAGTTGAGCCCGCCGTCGCTCTCGACGCGGTAGATCGGGATGATGTTGGTGTGATCCAGCTTGGCGGCGGTCTTGGCCTCCTGCTGAAATCGCTTGATGACGTGCTCGTCCTGAGAGATTTCGGGCGGCAGCACTTTGATCGCGACTTCGCGATCGAGCGTCAGGTCCTGGGCCAGGAACACCGCACCCATGCCACCCTTGCCGAGCAGGCGCTCGAGCCTGTACTTGCCTTCGACAAGCCGCTGGAGCCGGGTCATGAGGTCGGCGACCTGCCCGGCGCTCGTGGAATAGGCCCCACCGCCCGTCTGATCCGCCCCGCACGAGAAGCAGAACTTGCTGTTGTCGGGCAGCGGGGTGTGGCAGCGCAGGCACTGGGTCACGGGCGCGGTGATGGCAGCCTCTGGCCCGGCGTCAGGCGAGCGGAAAAGGTGGGGGAGAGCCCGCGCGCCTGCCTGTCCAGCTCGGCGCGCAGGGCCGCGATGCGGGGCGCCATCACGGACAGTGGGGCCGAGCCCGGCGGCACGCACCCGATGTTGTTCTTCACGAAACAGACCGAGTACCGAGTCGGGACGGCCGCGACGTCCACCACGGCCAGCAGGTAGTCGTTGGGCGGCAGGAGGAGCTTCAGCTTTTCGAACGACCCCGCGGTGCGGACCGAGCCCTTGAACGTAAACGGCGTTTCCTGGTACACGTACAGGTCGATGTCCGAAGGATCCACCGCCGAGAACGGGCGGGGCTTCGTCTGAATGGTGACGGTGTCGGTGAGGCCGCCCGCGAGCACGCGGAACTTGTACCAGTCGATGTCGTGCGGGTTGTCGATGGTGAGCGTCGAATCGGCGAACGGGCTGAGCGGTCCGATGTTGATCGGGATGCGGACGAAGTTGTCGTCGGCGTACTTACACCAGATGTCGTTCTCCTCGAACCGGTCCGGCCCGATGCGCTTGTCGCTCGTCACGTACCCACGCACCGCTGCCAGCTCGTAGCGGCCGGACTTGGCGTAGAACGACAGCAGCTGAATGCTCCGGGTCGGCAGGCTCTTCAGGGCGATGATCGTGGAGACGGCCCGCGGCTCGTTGGGGAAAAAGAACTGGCCCTTGCAGGTGTAGAACCCCGGCGAGATGATCCACGCCGAGTCGCCGATGAAGTACCCGCCGGCGCTGTAATACAGCGAATCGCTCAGGTAGGCGAACGCCGTGTCGTTGAACACCGTCGAATTGAGTATGAAGGTCACGGCCAACGTCGTGTCCGTGCGCAGGAACCGGAACCAATCCACGTCCTGGCCGCCCAGCCCGACGGGTTCGTAGAACAGCGCCGGGTTGAAGAACAGCATGGGGAAGCCCTGAAAGGTGCGTGGTCCCCCCGTCCCGTTGATATCGAGCGGCGCCGGCGCCAGCGAGTCCGGCTCGTAGATGTCGTGGGTCAGCACCGTCACCGAGTCACCGGCGGTGCCGAAGATGCCGGGACCGATGATGAACGGTTGCGACGAGCTCGCCGGCGTAGGCACCCAGAACGAATAGGTGCCGACGCCGCTGGGCTGACCGGTGATGGAGAAGAAGTCCGGGATGAGATCCGCGAAGCCCAGCTCGGCGAAGGCGATCTGATTGATGCCCACGCCGAAGAACTTCACCTTGCCGCCGTACGCGATGGTCGTCGGGCGGACGCTGTCGATCACGAAGGGGTTCGCCACGCGCAGGGTGTCGGCCCCCGCCTGCGCCTTGTCGAACGGAATCGCCCGGGCGGTGATCACCGCATAGCCGGCGTTCACCCCGGTGACCTCGGCGGCCCCCCCCCCCACGCCCTCCACCCGGGCCAGGTTCTTGTCGCTGCTCTCCCAGGCGAAATCGACGTTGGGGATGGCGATCGTGTCGCCGTTCGCCTTGAGGCGGAACGCGCGGGCGTGCACCGTGTCGACCGACCCCCGCTGCACGACCCCCCGGTTCCGCAGCGAATCCGACGGCGTGACCAGGACGCGCACCTGGTCGCTCTTGTCGGTCGGGAAGGAACAGGTGAGGCCGGCGAGCGCGGCGGTGAACGCCGCCACGGACAGTGACCGAACCGAGCGATGCATGGACGGACCTACGAGCAGGTGAGGTATCAACCTAAGACACAAGGGGTTCCGACGCCAGCAGAAGAAGGGGTCAAGTCGTGCGCGTCACGCGCGCACGACCTGACCCCTTCGGAAACGGGTGGGCTCAAATCGCGTCGGCTACCGTGATCCGGCTGGCCCGAGGCCCCCCATCTCAATCGACTGCGCTCCCGTTCCCGTCCCGATCTGTGTCGCATTGAGCGAGTTCGTGAAGGTGACCGGTGTCCCGTCGCCACCGAGCCGGCACGCCCTGACCTCGAACGTGGAGGTCGCGCCGGCGACGTTGACGAGGCGCGACCACGAATAGGACGCGGGGACAAAGCCGGTGACGTTCACGATGGAGCCGACCTCTCCATGGGCCAACTGCGCGGCATCGCGGAAGAAGTCGATCGACACATGCACCTGCGTCCCCCCCGACGAGAACAGGAACCCCGAAGCGGTGATCAGGTACGTGGCGGGGCCGGTGAGCGCCATCGTTGTAAGGACGGTGCGCGTCCCGCAGGTCAGAGAAATGGACAAATTGCCGGTATTCAGCACCTGGGTCGTATTGCTTGGCCCGGTGGGCCCCGCCGCCCCAGCCGCCCCAGCCGGCCCGGCCGCCCCGGCGTCTCCTTTGCACGTCGCGACGATGAGGGTGAGTGCGACCAAGCCAAGGACAGACAGCGATTGGTCAGTTCGGCTCTTCACGGTGCACCTCCGTTGACTGCGGGACCGTTGCATCGTCCAACCCTAGTGACTCTTGATGTACGCGTTCCAGAGAATCGCCCAAGCAACGCCACCACCGATGCCCACCTTCACCCACCAGGGGATCTTGCCCTTGCGCGGTGCCGGGGTGACGGACTGTTGCGGCGCGGGCGCCGTCGGCGCCGCCGCCGGCTTGGCCGCCACCTGGGCCGCCGTGGATCGGAGCCGGAAGTCGAGCACCGTCGTGACGCCGGGAAGGACCTCACGCGTCACGCGCACGCTGTCGTAGCCGGATGCGGTAGCGCTGATTTCATAGCTCCCCGGATTGAGCGGGATGCTCCCGCCCCCGCCGATCGGGCCGACGCCCTTGACCTGCACCTGCACCGGCACGGACAGCGCCGAGGAGGTGATCTGAAGCCGCCCCGCCGGCGCGCCGCCGGCTTGGGCCGGCCACAACCAGGTCGTCGCCGCCGCCGAGTCCGCCGGGGCCCGCGTGTGCAGCACGAAGTCGCGCGCGGCGCGATACGCCACCACGACCCGGGGCAGGAATTGTATCGTGTCGGGCTGGAGATCGGGGGAAAGCCGGATCGCCCACCGCAGCCAGGCCGCCGCGAGGGAATCCTTGCCATCCTCGATCAGGGTCTGGGCGAGGAGCTGGATCCCGACGGGCCACGCGCCACGAGGCGGGCACGCGGTCGGTTTGACGGCGGAGACGAGCAGGTCGAGCCGGCGGCTCGCGTCGAACTCGTTGAACGCTCGGGCGACAAGAGCGTCGCAGGGATCCTGCCCGCGCAGTGGCGTCACCCCCCCCCCTGCCCCTGCCAGTACGCAGAGCAAGAGGAGAGAGCTGTGACGCCGTAGCCCGTTTGCGATGTCGTACCTCATGGGTTCCTCGGGGTCATTTGGATTTTGAGAAGCCGCTGCTCTCCCGACCTCAGCATCACGGTGGTATCGACAGTCACGAATCCAACGCGCTCGAAGTGCAGCCGGTGGGCTCGGCCGGCGGGGAGCGTGTCCACGCCTCGGGTGCGCTGACCCCGGGGCAGGCCGTCGATGGAGACGTACGCCCACGGCGTCACCAGCATTTGCAGAACACCCGGCCCGCCGCTCCCTCCCCCCTCCCCTCCTACCACCACCACACTCCCTCCGGTCACCCCCCCGCCCGCTGGGGCGCCGCCCGTCACCGTCACCGCAACCGGCGCGCTGACCAAACCCGCGCTCGTCGCCGTGATGCGAGCGCTGCCGGGCGCGACTCCCGTCACCACCCCCGCCGACGACACGGTCGCGACCGCAGGGTCGCTGCTCACCCAGTCGTGCCGGTGCCTGCCAAGTACTTTGCCGCTCGCGTCGCGGGCCTCGACGCTCAGGCGGACGCGCTGGCTGACCGCGATGTTGACGCTGCCGGGCTGCACGGCGAGCGACGCCACGCCCGCGCGCAACACCGTGACCCTCGCGGTGGCGCTCTTGCCCTCGCTCGTCGTCGTCACAACCGCGGTGCCCGGCGCTAGGCCGATGGCCTTGCCCGCTGATGATACCGCAACAATGCTCGGCGCGCTGCTCGTCCACTCGACCTGCCGCCCGGTAATGAGCCGTCCCGCCGCGTCCTTCGCAATCAGGGTCAGCCCCACCGTCTCGCCCGGCGCGACCCGCGCGTCCCTCGGCACCAGCTCGAGACTCGCCACCGCCGCCGGTGTTGCCGGCAGTTCCGGAGGCGGCTGGTGCGGCACCTGCGGTGGTGGCTGCGTCGCCTGTGGGGAAGCGGGGGCGGCGGGGGAGGAGGGGGGTGGGGCGAGGGGCGCGGATGTGCTCCGCCCGAACACGAGGTAGCCGCCGATGGCCACCACGACCAACCCACCGACAGCGACCAGCGGGGCGACCTTCGTCTTCTTCGGCGCTGCCTTGGGAGACAGCAGCGGGGCGGGAGCGGGAGCGTCGGCCGGCCGCCCGGCGGGCCGTGCCGCCGGCATCGGCGTGGTCGGCGCCATCGACGACACTGCTTCGGTCGGCGTCTCGGCGGTGACAGGGGGCTTGCCCCGCGGGCGCGGCGTGGTGCCCGACCTGGCGCCACGCGGCCCGGTGACCGGCTGCTCGGGCCACACCGCAGTGGCGAAATCTTCCATCGTGGCGAAGCGCTGATCAGGCTCCTTGGCCAGCGACCGCGCGATCATGTCTGAGAGAAAGCCCGGAATCCCGGCGCGGATGATGCTGGTGCGCGGGGCTTCTTCGAAGATGTGCTTGTACAGGATGGTGTGCACCGAGTCCCCGCTGAACGGCAGCGCGCCGGTGATCATGCGATAACCCACGATGCCAAGCGCGTACTGGTCGGCCCGCCCGTCCACCGGCTGGCCCTTGGCCTGCTCGGGCGCCATGTAGTGCGGCGTGCCGATGATCATCCCGGTCCCGGTGAGCCCCGAGGCGGACTGGAGCGCCTTGGAGATCCCGAAGTCGGTC
>JBGOUQ010000052.1:0-5513 GCA_041477065.1 Gemmatimonadota bacterium | reverse complement strand
TGCTCGCCGGCGATACCCACGGTCTTTCCGATGAGCTCACGCCCCCGTTTGAAAATGCCGTAGGCGCACTTGCCGATGTCCTCGGCGGCGATCCCCGGGAGCTTCTTGTCGCCCATCGGGAAGCTGAGCGCCAGCTTGCCGTCGGGACCTTTCTTGGGGCCCGCGCCGAAGTAGATCAGGTTGTCCCAATAGAACGACGTCAGCAGGAACGTCGTCGGCACGCCGAGCTCGGTGAACGCGGCGTTGGCTTCGGCCTTGCCGTCGAAGTGCGCGACCTTGTACTTGCCCTGCAGCGTGGGCATGCGGGTGTCGCTGAGCGGCACCCACTTCCGGGTGTCCTCGAAGGTGGACCAGATGACGTGCTGCAGGCGGGCGTGCTTCGCCGCCTGGGCCATGGCGCGGGCCTCGGCGATTTCCTTCTCGGCCGACATGTGCGCCCAGAAGAAGGTGACGCAATAGGCGCCGTGGGCGCCGGCGAACCCCCGCTTCAGGCTCTCGAGATCGTCCACGTCGGCCGCGACCACCTCAGCGCCCAGCGCCGTGAGGGCGCGCGCCTTGTCGGACTTCACATCACGCGTCAGGGCGCGGGCCGTAAAGGGACCGGATTTGTCCCGCATGATGGCGCGGACCAGTCCACCCCCCTGGGCGCCGGTGGCGCCGACCACGGCGATGACTTTCTTCTCAGGCATGCGATTGCTCCGGTGAGGGGTGGGCTCGAAGCCTAGAGACGGGAGGCGGAGTCAGGCAAGGCCCGCGCGGCGGCCGCGATCGCGGCCAGGTCCTCGCCCAACAGCTTCCAGTGTTTCGGCCGCAGCCGGCGTTTCAGCCCCTGCTGAGCCCGTTCCCAAGCGGAACGCGCGCGCGCGAGGCGGCGCCGGCCGGCGGAGGTGAGGGCCCAGCGCACCTCGCGGCGGTCGGCTCCCGCGCCGGCCCGTATCCACCCCGCGCGCGCGAGCGGGCGGAGTGTACGGCTCAGCGTCGTGGGATCGAGCGCCAGCAGCTCGCCCAATGCCCGCTGGGGGCTCCTGCCCTTCCACTCGAGCACATATAGCAGCGTGAACTGCGTCGCCCGGAGGCCCGTGCCCTTGAGCTCCGCGTCGTAGCTCAACGTCACCGCGCGCGCCGCGCGCCGCAGGCTGGCGCAGGCGCACGCGAGAACGGGCAGCGACTCAGGCGTCATGACCGGGCGCCTGCCGCGGCACGGAGGCGGAGGAAGATCATCACATGGTTCGCCAGAAAGATCGGGACAAAGAACGTCGGGACGACCACGAGCGGGAACGACAGCACCGGGGTGATGCCCGGGACGTCGTGGCGCAGCGTGACGGCGGTCGCGGTCGCGACGGCGACTACGAGATCGAGGAAGCCGAACGCGTTCCAGAGGTGAGTGAAGCCGCGGCCGAGGGCTGTGCGGAAGGTCGACTCCCCCGCGGCGACGAGGACGATGGCGAGCACGGCGGTGGCGATGTCGCCCCAGCCGGCGCGGTCGGCGAACACTTGTGCGAGCTGGCCGCGTGCCGCGAGCACCAGGAAGGCGATCCCGACGAAGCGGAACGCGTTGATGCCGATCAGCGCGCGCAGCGGCACGGTGTCGATCCAGGCGCGCAGGGACGGCACGCCAGTGGCGGCGCCGAGCGTGGCGCCGAGCAGCGTGAGGATGATGAGCTGGGGACCGGGGAACGGCAGCCGGGCGAGGAATCCGGTGGCGCCGGCGAGGACCGCAAGCGCGAACCAGAGGGCGGTCACGACGAGGGCGGTCCGGGGGATGCGCGAGATGGGGGGGACGAGGATGGTGGAGGCAGCCATGAGGTCCTCAGGGTGAAGGTTCATAGGATATACATGTGTATATACAACTATGTTCCCGCACCAGGAAGTTCCCGGAGGTGTGAACCCCGGGCTTGAACCCCGGGCTTGAACCCCGGGCTTGCGCCCGGGGTCAGTTAACCCTTGGTACTGGCTGAGGTCAGCGGGTTTTCGGCCGGCTCTGCGGATCGTCCTGCGGACGGACGTAGGTCAACACGAACGGCCCCATCGCCTGGACCTGCACCACGGTGCGTCCCCGGGTGATGGCGTAGTGGTGCATGGTCGCCCCAACGGTGACGAACCCGCCGGTCGGCAACACTTTGGCGTGCCCCACATCGAGCGAATCGCCCATGCCGACGAGGAACGTCCCACTGATGATCGTGAGGTACTCATCCGTCGGATGGTAGTGCGGCGCGATGCGGTAGCCGGCCGGCATGTCGAGGCGCACCGTGAACATCGCGGCCTGACTCGGATCCCCTTGCAACACGGCCATCTTGGCGCCGGCGGGGAAAACCGGGGGAGCGGGACCCCAGACGAGCGCGGGTGCCTGGGCGGCGGCCGCAGCGGGCAGAACGAGCGACGCGAGCACGGCGATGGCGAAGCGGGAACGCATGGCAATCTCCTGGTGCAGGTGTTGAACAGCCGGAAGCGGAGTCTCCACCGTGCACAGTAGCGCCGTGCCCGCAACGCTGCTTCGCCCGTAAGAGCCATGACTCCAGCGGCAAGGAAGCGTGGCCCATTCGGGCCACGGTCCGCGTGAAGGAGCTAGAGCAGACCCTGCTGGGCGGCGTAGGCCGCAGCGGCGGCACGCGTCGGCAACCTCAGCTTGGTGAGGAGGTTGGCCACGTGACGCTTGACGGTGTGGTCGCTCAAGCGCAGGCGCCCCGCGATCTCCGGGTTGCTGAGACCCTGGGCCACTAGGCGCAGGATTTCGAGCTGGCGGCCCGTCAGCTGCCCCTTGCCGCCCGGGCGCTTGGGTCCGGCAAGGCGGTCGAGCAGCTCCTGAGCGCGCTTCGCATCCCGCTCCGCCCCCAACGCCTGGAACGTCTCGAGCGCTTGGCGCGCCACCCGCTCGGCGCCGGCCCCCGGCCCCCCCCCCCCCCCCGCGGCGGCGAGCGCCGCGGCGAGATCGAGCCGGACTCGCGCGGTCTCGAGCGGCGCGCCGCTGGACTCGTAGCCCGTGGCCGCGGCCTCGAACCGGCGCGCGGCGCCCGCGGCATCCCCACGGTGACGGAGCAGCGTGCCCTCGGCGGCAGCCGCGGCAGCGGCGAGGGGCGCGGTGCCGAGCGTCTGGGCGATCTGCTGTAGCTCAGCGCGGGCGCGCTCGGCGGCGGCGACGTCGCCGCAGGCCACGTGCGCGCGCACCGCCAGCTCGAGCGCGCCGGCGCGCATCGTCGGCTCGGTCTCACCGACGTGCGCCAGGAAGCGCTCCAGCTCGGCCGCGGCGTCCGCCGGGGCGCCGCGCTCCAGGGCGAGCGCCGCCTGTCCCAGTCGCGCGAGCGGCTGCGCGCCCGCGGCGGTGAACAGCCGCTCGGCGTCATCGAGCCGGCCCTGCCGCAGCCGCAGCTCGCCGAGCCGGGCGAGCGCCTGTGTGGCCATCGCCGGTCTCGACTGCTGGAGGTCCTGGGTCGCGACGGCCAGCTCCGCTTCCGCGGCGGTCCAGTCGCCGCGCCAGATCAGCACGCCGGCGTACTGGGTGCGGCACACGGCCGAGAGGGGCCGCAGATGCCAGCGCTTGGTGAACTCCTGCACGCGCGCGCACCACTGGGCGGCGCGGTCGTAGTCGCGCACCCGTTCGCAGGCGAAGATCTGCCAGCAGCAGACCACGCCCACGGTATGCAGCTCTTTGACCTCGCCCGCGGTGGCGGCGGCGGTGGCTTCGTCGAGGCAGCGCATGCCGCCGGCCACGTCGCCGGCGCTGACGCGCGCGAGGCCTTCGAGGGCGAGCCCGGTGAACTCGAGGCCGCGGTCGCCGGTCGAGCGGCCGAGAGTGGCGGCGCGCACTCCGCTGTCGCGCGCGGTGGCCGGGTCGTGGCCGCGGAACAGCGCGACCTCGCCGTCGCGCAGCAGCAGCCAGCCGAACTCGGCGGATTGTTCGTGGCCCGCGAGGAGGCGGCGCGCGCGTTCCAGCCAGCCCGAGGCGACGGCGGTATCGCCGCGGAAGGCGAGGTAGTCCCAGACGAGCCAGAGGGCGACGCGGGCGGCGCCGAGCGGGTCGTTCTGGTCGCGGTAGAGACGGAAGGCGCGCTCGCGGGCGTCGAAGGTGAGGGTGGCGTCGTCGAGCCACCACGCGGCGAGGCCCAAGTGTTCCAGGGCCTGGGGGGTTTCGCCGAGGTCGAGGCTGGCCTGGAACTGGGTGCGCGCCTCCTGCCAGGCCCCCTGTTGGAGGGCCTGCGTGCCGGCGGCGATGGGGTCGAGGGAGGAGGTCACGGCTGAGATAACCTAGCCCAGTCCGGCCCCAGGCTGAAGGCTGCGCTCGGAATGGCCTAGACGGCGTTTTCTTGATAGCGGACGACGCCGAGCGTAGCGTTAGGATGTGGCCGGAACCCTCCAGGAGCACGTCGTGCCGGTCACCGCCAAGCTGTCGCGCAAGTTCTATGAGAAGCTGGGCGACGACGTAGCCAACGAGCTCGTGGAGTGGTTCAACTTGGTCGATGCCACGTATCGGTTCGACTTGCGGGAGTTGAACGAGCTCAACTTCGCTCGATTCGACGCAAAGGTCGAACAGCGGATTGCCGAGCTCGAGGCGAAAATCGAGCAGCGCGTGGCGGAGCTGCGCGCGGAGATACAGGTCGGTTTTGCGCGGATGGACGCGAAGCTCGAGCAGGGGCTTGCGCAGGTGGAGGCGGGCCTCACCCGGCGCATGTTCGGTTTCTGGATCGCCCAGGCCGCCACGACGGCCGCGTTGGTGTTGGGCGTGGTGAAGCTCCTCGGACACTAGTAGTCCCCCAGTCCGTTCCCAGGCTGAAGACTGCGCTCCGCCAGCTATGCGCCCGAGCGCAATGCGCCGCTGGTGACCCACGTCACAAGGCGAAATGCTACATGTGCTACAGGTTGTCCCAGCGCGCCGCGGGAGCGCCGGGTGCAATCTGTTGTGGGACCGGCGGATGCGGCGGGGCATCGGGTTTGCGAGGGGAAGGAGTCATGATCACGCCCATCATCCACCGCGTGCTGACGCGCGAGGACCTGGCCCGGCTGGTCGCCGAGATCGGCCGGGTGGACCAGGCCGAGGCCCGCGCCGCCGAGGAGGCGGTCCAGGCGGGCGAGGTGGACGCCGTGCTCGACTCAGCGGCGGCGCTGGAGGCGGTGCGCGGGCGGGGCGGCGCGCCCGCCGCGGTCCCCTTGACGATCCTCTGGTACGTGCCGGTGCGCGCGGCGCTGCGCGCGCGCGGCGTGTGCGACGTCGAGCTTGCGGATTACGCCGCGACGGTGCCGGTGGTCTTCGCAACCTGGCGCGCCGTGCGCGCCGTCGCGCGGGGCGAGACGGGCATCGGCCTGTGGTGGCGTTACGTGGCATCCCTCCCCGGCGGCACGGTGGCGCAAGCGGAAGGCGCGGCGGACGTCGCGGCCCTCGCGCTGTGGTGGGCGGCGTGCTTCCCGGAGCGGGTGACGCGGCGGGCGGCGGGCCGGGGGGGGGGGGGGGGGGGGATGCGCCGCGCGTACGTCACGTTCCCCGGTAAGGCACACCCGCACCCCCCCCCCAACCAGGCGCC
>JBGOUQ010000051.1:0-6275 GCA_041477065.1 Gemmatimonadota bacterium | reverse complement strand
TCGCTGTTCAATCTCAATGTCCTTGGCAAGCTGGCGGTCGGCGCGTTTGCCGGCTTCGAGTACATGGCCATCCTGGCCGGCGAGACGCGCTCGCCGGCGAGCGCGGTGAGGAAATCCGTGTACATCGCCGCGCCGGTCATCGCCCTCTTTTTCATCCTCGGCACCGCGACGGTGGTGGCCTACATTCCGACCAACGACATCGACCTCATCGGCCCGCTGCCGCAGGTGCTGCGCGTCGGCTTCGGCCCCTTGGGCATTGCGGGGCCGCTGGTGACGATCGCGATCCTCATGACCCTCGTGATGCGCGTGTCGCAGATCAGCGTCGCGTTCACCGCCGTGACCCGGCTGCCGATGGTGGCGGGCTGGGACCGCCTGCTGCCCGCCTGGTTCAGCCGGCTGCACGGACAGTACCGGACCCCGGTCAACTCGATTGCCGTGGTCGCCGTATTCTCCTTCGCGATGTCCGTGGTGAGCCTCGTCGGTGTCGGACAGGCCGAAGCGTTCCAGCTCGTGTTCAACGCGGGCGGGATCTTCTACGCGCTGACCTACATCGTGATGTTCGCGATTCCCCTGGTCGGCCTGCGCGGCGTGACCCCGCGGCCGCCGTGGTGGGTCAGGGGCGCGGCGTGGTCGGGCCTGCTGATGACGGTGCTGTACACGGTGCTGTCGCTGTTCCCGATCATCCGGGTGGCGAGCGTGACGACGTTCGCGCTCAAGATCACCCTGGTGATCGTCGGGTTGAATCTCATCGGTGTGGGCATCCTGGTCGCCGGCAAGCGGCGATCCAAACTCGTAGCGGAACCCGGAGTCTAACATGTCGAAATCGCTGCTCCTCGCCGCCGTTCTCGCCTGGGCCGCGGCCGCGGCCCCTTCTCCTCGTCCCTCGGGGTCGCTGGCCGGCGAGTGGGACGTCTACATCGCGCTCAGCGCGCGGCCCAAGTTCGGCTTCGAGGGCTGGCGCCGGATGGGGTTCGCGCACTTCGCGGGCGCCGACTCGGGCAACGTCGGGTTCCTCCGGCGCCGCACCGGCGAGCCGATGCTCCTGGCCAACCAGGTCGCGATCAACGGCGACTCGGTGATCCTCACGCAGGACGCCCGCGTGCTGATGCGCGCGGCCTGGCACGGGGACACGCTGGTGGGGCTGCAGTTCACCGGCGACCGGCCGCTCGACCGCCGCTTCCGCCTCGTCCGCCGTGCGACGCCGGGAGTGGTCGAGCACGATTACCAGGTGTGGACGATGCCGGCGTCCGACTCGCAGTACGCAGTCACCGAGGACACGCTGGTGTTCATGCCCACGCGCGACGGCGCGCGCCTGGCGACTTACGTCGCCCGGCCGGTGGGGCCCGGACCCTTCGGTGTCGTCATGCAGCGCTCGCCCTATCGCCGGATTCTCCGCGGCCCCGGCCGCTGGTGGGCCTCGCGCGGCTACATCTTTGTGGCGCAGCACGTGCGGGGCCGCGACCAGTCCAGCGGCGACGTCGCGGAGTTCGGCGACTACAGCACCGACATCCAGGACGGCTACGACGCGGTCGAGTGGGCGGCGCGCCTGCCGGGCGCCAACGGCAAGGTCGGGATGATCGGTCATTCGGACGAGGGGCGGCTGGTGTGGTTCGCGGCCGTTAGCAACCCGCCGCACCTCGCGGCGATCTCGCCCACGGCGGCCACGCCCGATCCGTGGGTGGTCGTCCCCTACGCCGCGATGGCGTTCGGGCCGATCAATGTGGACTGGGCGTGCCTGATGCGCGGTCGCACGATGGACCCGAACACCGCCGAGCTGGACATCGGCGAGGCGATCCGGCACTTGCCGCTGGCCACCCTGCCGCAGCGCCTGGGCTGCGGCGACGTGCCGCTGTGGGACCGCTGGGTCGCGCATCCCACGCTCGACGCGTACTGGCGCGAGCACGCGGCCACGACCTACATCGACAAGGTGAGGGCGCCGGTCCTGTCCATGGCCGGCTGGCACGACGATTCGCGGGGGCCGATCTACTACACCGACGCGCTGCTGCGCCAGCCGCACCACCCCACCTGGCACATCGTGATGGGCGTGGGCGCGCACAAGGGCGTGGACTACGTGACCGGCGACTTCGGTCCGCAGGCGCGCTACCAGTACCGTGACCTCCAGTTGCGCTGGTTCGATCACTACCTGCTCGGCCGCAACAACGGCGTGGATACGCTGCCGCACCTCGACATCTTCGTGCCGGGCGACAACACGTGGCGCAGGGAGAACGAGTGGCCGCTGGCGCGGCAGCACCTGACGAACTTCTACGTATCGTCGGGAGGCCACGCGCAGACCAGCAAGGGCGACGGCGTGCTCGACACCGTGCCGCCGGGCGCCGGCGCGCCGGCCGACACGTTCACCTACGATCCGGCCGACCCGACGCCGTACCTGATCGACTCGCGCGAGCTCGAGGAATCGCTCAACGAGGACTACACCCAGCTCAACGCCACGCGCCGCGACGCGCTGGTCTTCACGTCCGCGCCTCTCAGCCGGCCGCTCGAGGTCACCGGCGAGATGACGGCGCAGGTGTGGGCGGCCAGCGATCGGCTGGATACCGACTGGACCGTCATGCTGCTCGACGTGTGGCCGGACGGGCATGCCGAGCGAGTGCAAGATGGCCTGGTGCGGGCGCGCTTCCGGCGGGGGATGGACCGCGAGGTACCGCTGGTGCCGGGCCGCGTCGAGCGCTACGACATCGACCTGTGGTTCACCTCGATGGTGTTCCAGCCGGGACATCGGCTGCGGGTCAGCGTCGCGTCGGCGCTGTTCCCCAAGTACGACCGGAACCTGAACACCGGCGGGAACAACGAGCGGGATTCGACGTTCGTGACGGCGCACCAGCGGGTGCTGCACGACGCGGCGCACCCGTCGCATGTGGTGCTGCCGGTGGTTCCGCGCTAGGCCGGAGGCCGGGGCGTGCCCCATTGCCGGCTCCACAGTCCGCGCGCCGAGAGGATGAGCGAGAAGAGCCCGGTCACGCCGAGCGCGAGGAGCGTCCAGACGAAGAAGTAGTCTCCCCGGGCCCGGGCGAGCTCGTTGGCGATAACCGTTCGCGCCAGGGCCATGTGGATGACGGGCATACCCAATCCGGCAAGCCCTCCGATGAGCATGATGATGTACCCCGATCGCCGCTCGGCGAGCACCAGGGTTCCGTACAGCAGGACGAAGAGGATGAGCACCGCAATGAGGTTCCAGGGCCCTCTCACGGCCATGCCGCCCTCGCGGAGGACGTCGTCCGTGAAATGACACGTCAACAGGACGATCGAGAGCAGCGACGCGATGGTCAACATCACGTTGTGTTTCATGTGATATCCTCCTTGTAAGAGTTCATCGCCAGATGGAGGCGGTCGCTGCGTTGGCCTGCTCCTGCCACCGCTGTTCGTCGACCCCCTTCACCAGGAGCCAGAGCACCGTCGCCAGTGCCCCGATGAGGGCGGTGCCGACGATCCAGGACTCCAGTCGGAGCGCCAATGGCTCGTACAGATAGGTCAGCCAACCCAAGCCTCCAACGGCCGACAAGACACCCAGGGCTCGAGGCAGGAAGGTGGACCGGAACACGAGGTAGCCCTGCACGAGCGTAGCGAGTCCGAAGAACACCATGGCGATGGTCTCGACCGTGTAATTCACGCGGAGCGAGAAGAACGCCAGCGCCTGCAGCTGGTTCGGGTCGAAGACGCTCAGGTAGTGCGCGCCACCCAGGACGAGCACGGGGGCGAGGAAGAAGAGGCGGGCCAACGTCTTGATGGTGCACCCGATGAGCCCGAAGGCCGCCGCCAGCGCGGAGCCGGTCTTGCTCACCGGCTTGAGCAGGTCGTACAGGAGCACCGTCATCGCGATCTGGCAAGCCATTTCGATGAGGTAGATGGCGAACCCGAGCCGATACAGCGGCTCGTGCGTCAGGATGTTGGTTGCCGTGGCCGTGGCGTCGCCGGAGACGATGAGACGTCCGGCGATGAAGCCCTGGGCGATTACTCCCCCCACCATGGTGATCAACAGGAGGACACCAACCAGCCTGGCCTTGGTCTGCGGCGACATCTCCGCCCGTCGCCCCATCGTTGCCGTGGCATTCACGCGACCTCCTTTTCTTCCGAGGTTGCGGCGAATGCGAGCAGGTCACCTGGCTGACACCGCAGTGCCTCGCAAATGGCCTCGAGCGTGGAGAAGCGGACGGCGCGTGCCTTGCCGGTTTTCAGGATCGACAGGTTGGCGAGCGTGATGCCGATCTTCTCAGACAGCTCCGTCAGCGTCATGCGGCGCTCGTGGAGCATGTCGTCCAGCTTGACGATGATCGGCATGGTCAGACCGTGCCTTCGAGATCTTCGCGCATGCGGGCGCCCTGCTCGAAGACCCGCGCCAGCACGAAGAGCAGCAGCACCGCGAGCCAGCGCGTCAGGGAGAAGCCCCAGCCGATGTTGAGCGGCGCGGCGGCCGTGGAAACGCTGGCCGCAACGATGCCGATGGCGAAGTGCATCAGCTCGAGCGCCAGAATCGCCCAGGCGATCGTCTTCAGGCGGGCCGCGTTCGCCACGACGAAGGGATCCCCGACGCTGACCGTCTCGACTATGGCCAGGAGCCGCGCCAGAACGAGGTGCACAAGTGGAACCGCGCAAAGGCCAATCACCATGATGAGGCGCATGCCCACGAACAGCATCGAATTGCCGGGCGCAGGTCGTGCACCAAGTGCTCCCATGACCCAGGATTCGGCAATCAGGCTGGCAATCAGCAACGCCAGGATGAGCGCGCCCATGAGCAGGTTCAGCTTGGTCAGTACGCGGAGGACTCTCCGCGACAACGCCAGGGGATCAGGGTACGATTGGGTCATGGGACCTTCTCCTGCATGCAGTCGCAAGGACAGTGCGTTATTATTGAATAACGATAAGCTACATATCGTTTGTCGTCAAGTGGCATATTGGTATTAGATATGGCCGCGCGCCCTAAGGGACTTCCTCCGGTCGCAGCTGAACCCGCGACCCCCTGACGCGAAGCGGACCGAGGCGGCGCAGCCGCCGCGGGTCAACCCCATGCGCCTCAATAGAGGGCCGAGTTACGACACCGAGTAGCAATCACGCGAGGTCCTGGGCATCGGTGTCGTAACAGCAGGCCCGAAGATCCACCGAGTGTCGTGAGAAACTCACACCAGAACTAACAGCAGGCTTGGTTAACGCCGATCAATATCCGTCGAACGTCTACGACAGGCGGCGGACCGGCAACGTAAACCGCTAACGCGACAAGCATCTCGCCTGTCTTGACGCACCGTTCCAGAATCTCGGCGGCAAGCCGCGTCGAGGCGGCTCGTCTCCTCACGTGCGGGGGTTCACCTGCATGGTGGGGAGGGCGTAGCCAAGCGGAATCAGGAAGAGCAGCAATAACCTCTAGGGCTGACGCCCAGCATACCTCCGTGCTTCGTCATCTTGTTATTAGTAGTTTCTTGGCGAACCTACCTCCTTCCACAAACCTCACAGTAATCTCGTATTCTCCAGGTCCGTTGATTCTCACCATGTCGATGAAGTCCTTATCGCGGTATGGATCAGAGCCAGGATAGGTGTACTTCGTGCTGACTTCTTGATATGGAAGGGTTGTGGTTCCAAGCAGCTTACCCTGATTTGCCCACGACTGGACGATAACTTCACCGAAGTGTTGGCGAAAATTGATGCCCACGTGTAGAGTGTCCTTTGACAGACTATAGGATTGTCTGTTTAGAGCCAGAAACTCATCGAGATCGTATTTGCCGTCGCCGTTGCGGTCATTCCACGAACTATAGAAGAGAATCCCCGTTGGCGTGGAAGCGGAGACAGTGAGGATGGAGCAGCCC
This sequence comes from Gemmatimonadota bacterium, assembly GCA_041477065.1. Taxonomy (GTDB): domain Bacteria; phylum Gemmatimonadota; class Gemmatimonadetes; order Gemmatimonadales; family GWC2-71-9; genus 13-1-40CM-70-15. Next base: position 465 of record JBGOUQ010000051.1, on the reverse strand, counting down.
TGAGGATCCCCTCCGTCGCAACCACGCTGATAGAGAGCGCGGGCCTGCGCGAAGTTCTGCACTCCGCCTTGGCCCCTCTCGTAGAGGATGCCGAGGTTGGTGCAGCCGTAGGACACGCTCCCGTCGCAACCACGCTGAGCAAGAGTCCGGGCCTGCGCGAAGTCCTGCGCTCCGCCCTGGCCCTTCTCGTAGAGGACGCCGAGGTATGTGCAGCCCCAGGGCACCCCCCCATTGCAACCACGCTGATAGAGAGTCCGGGCCTGCGCGAAGTCCTGCACTCCGCCTTGGCCCTTCTCGTAGAGGATGCCGAGGTTCATGCAGCCCCAGGGCTCCCCCCCGTCGCAACCACGCTGATAGAGAGTCCGGGCCTGCGCGAAGTCCTGCACCACGCCTTGGCCCTCCTTGTAGAGCCCGCCGAGGTTCGTGCAGCCGTCGGGAACCCCCCCGTCGCAACCACGCTGATAG
>JBGOUQ010000050.1:0-7079 GCA_041477065.1 Gemmatimonadota bacterium | reverse complement strand
TGGCGTCGCTCTTGAACATGTCGTACACCGTTCGGACTTCCAGCTCCGCGTAGGGCAGTGGCGCGAGTGCGCTCGCGCCCCCCACCCCCCCCCCGGTTGCACCCGACGGCCCGGCGAGACCGGGGCCGGCGGGGTTGCCGACGGCGAGTACTGCGCGTGGCCAGGCCGGAGGTGCGGAACGCCGCGAGAGCGCCAGGAGGACGCCGGCGGATGGGCCGTACACGATGCGTCTGGTGGCTCCCCAGGGCGCCGAATCCACGGCGGGGACGAGCACTTCGAGCGGGATGTAAGCCAGGGGACCGTCGGGCACGACGTAGAGGGTCCCGGGTGCGGCCGGCGCGAGCGGGGCGATCAGCCTCTGGTAGGCGTGAACGGCCGCCAAGCGCCAGTCGAGACCGGAGTCCGCTCGTTCAATGGCGCTCCGCAGGAATTGCACGAGGGCGCCGAGGGAATCGGCGCTCCCCAGGCGCGCCGCGCGAGCGCCGTGTGCGTCGATCCACCAGCCGTAGACGGCGCTGTCCCCCCAGAAGAACGTGAGCAGCGCAGAGCCTGACCCGACCAGGGGGGCGACGTCGCCTGCCACGGCGGGGGTCGGGTAGCGCACGGCACCGTCGGGCCCTTCGCGTCGCGCCGCATCCTCGGTCGCCGCGAGCGCGGCCGTCAGCCGGTCGATTTCGTCGACCACTTCAGTGGCCTGGCGCGCAGTGGCGCCGCCGAGCCGGTCGTACGCGTCCCGCAAGGCGGCGCGCAGGGTGTCCTCCCGCGACCGCAGCGCTCGAGCGGCCTCGCGCTCCGACATCAGCTCGATCAGCAGCCGCGCCCGCGCTCGCTCGGCGATCGCGAATGCGTCGACCGGGCGATGGTCCTCCACCATTGTGCGAATCGCTGCTTCGTACACCTCCCGTCGCGGCTCCAGCACGCCCATCCGCAGGTCGCCGAGGGCGAGGCGGCCGCGCACCGATTCCAGCAGCGCGATCGCTTCGAGGGACGGGGCGGCGATGGCGCGAGACGACAGGCGTGCCGCCCGGGCGGCGACGCTCTTGGCGGCCCGCGCTTCGTACTGGATCTCCGGATCGGCCAGCGAATCGGCGAGGTTCACCGCCTCGTCAGCCCGGCGCAGGGCCGCGCGGCCGTCGCCAAGTGCCGCGAGTGCCCGCGCGAGGCCGGCACGGATCATCGCGCGTTCCCGCGCGAATCCCAGGGAGTCGGCGAGCCGCAGGCCGACGCGCTCCGTGTCGGCCGCCGCGCGCGGCTTGCCGAGGGCGAGCTCGACGCCTCCGAGGTTCTGCAGGCTGATGATCGTGCCGTACGCGAGGTGGCCGGCCCGATTAACCGCGAGGGCCTGGACGGCGTAGTCCCGGGCTTTCGCCCACTCCCCCATCGCGGCATACATCGCAGCCAGGTTGTTGCGGGCCAACCCTTGCCCCCGCATGTCCCGAATCGAGTCCGACAGCGCCATGCTCTCGAGACGCGCCGCGAGGGAGCCGTCGAGGTCTCCCGTCGCCTCGAGAATGTTCGAGAGATTCCCCAGGACCAGCGCCTGCTGGCCGGGGTTCTTGAGGCGCCGGTAGGTCGCCAGAGCCTCGCGAAAGACCTGTTCGGCGTCCTCGTAGCGGCCGAGGTGACGGTAGTCGATCCCGAGTTCGTTCAGGGCGTTGGCGATCCCGAATGCGGCGGCGTGAGTCTCGCGGCGCAGTGCCAGCTCGCTGTCGTTGGCCAAGAGCGCGTCGCCGTAGCGGCCGGAGTAGGAGTAAATCCGTCCCAGCGAGTTGTAGGCGCTTGCTTCGAGAGCGCGGTCATGCGCCGCCCGGGCCAGGCCCATCGCGCGGTGCGCTTCGACGAGGGCGGTGTCGAGCCGGCCCTTGCGGTCGAGGAAGATCTCGATTGTGACGTGCGTCCAGCCCTGGCGGTCCGGGTCAGACCCGGCGAGCGCGAGTGCGCGGGCGAACGACGCCTGCGCGCTATCGTCCTTGCCCAGACGCCCCAGCTGATCTCCGTAATACCGCTCCGCCTGCCAGAGAGAGCCGGTGTCACGCGTGCGCGCGAAGGAATCGCGCAGGGCACGGTAGAGCTCTACCGCCTGCGTCGACCGCCGCTCGAGCCGCAGGCTGTCGGCGGTCGCGAACGGCGATCGCGGCGCGCCGCGGCATGCGCCGGTGACGGCTGCCGCGAGGAGCGTGAGCCCGACCTGGACGTTGTGGCGAACGGTCACTGATGGGGGACCGCGACGCGGCGCAATCCCGAGCTCGCGATCTCTGCTCTGGAGGGACCCAGCGCTTCGACCTTCCAGTAGACGACCCGGAGGGCGCGCGGCAGCGAGTCCGCGCGGATGACGAGGCTCGTGTCCGCGGTCTCGCGGTCGGCCAGCAGCCCGCCGTCGGCCGCGAACAACCGGGCGCGGTAGGATTCGGCCCCGGCCACGCGGCTCCAGGAGGCGGTCAGGGTCCGCGCCGTCGCCCCGACCGTTACCGCCACCGAGTCGGCGCTGCCGCGCAACGTGTCCGGCGCGCTGGCGGGACCGCTGCCCAGCTGCCACACGCCGACCGCCACGAGGATGATGGTCGCCGCCGCGGCAAGCGGGAGTGAGGGGCGCCACCGCCGAGCGCGCCGCGGCGCGAACGCGCTTCGCGCTTCCAGCGCGCGCTGCAGCGCTTCCCAACAGCGTGCGCATCCGAAGTAGTGAGCCTCGTAGGCCTCGGCCTCCTCGGGGGACACGGTCCCCGCGAGGTAGCGGGCCTCGAGGTCTCCCTCTTCCACTTGGGCGCAGGTCAGAGCGTCCATGTCCCTCCTAGGTTCCCGCGGCGGGGGATTTGTTACCCTCGAGCAGCTCCGACAGCCGTCGGAGGGCGCGGTGCTTCCGGACGCGCACGGCCCCCGCGGTCGTCCCAAGCCGGTGCGCCAGCTCCTCGGTCCCGAGCTCCTCGAAGTACGCCAGGCGCAGCAGCTCGCGGTCCGTGTCGCCGAGGCCTTCCAGGGCGCGACGCACCAGCACCCGCCGCTCCTCCGAGATCAGCGCGGCGAGGGCGTCGTCGTTGGAGGGTCCACTGCCCGCACCGACGCGGGTCAGCGCCCGGATTTCACGTCCGGCGGAGCGCTGCTGCTGGAGGCAGATATGGCGGGCGGTTTGGAACACGAACGCGGGCAAGGCGGTGAGGTTCTCGACCCGGCCCTCGCGCAGGGCCGTGACGACCCGTCGCAGCGTCTCCTGCGCCACGTCTTCGGCGGCGGCGGCGTCGCCCAGCCGCCTCGCGGCGAGCACGCGGATGCGGTCCCAGTACTGGCTGGCCAGCTCGGATTCGGAGGGTGCCCCGAGCGACGTGTAACTCGCCCCTTCTATCGGTGACATAGGTACGAAGCCAAGGTACCGCGTCCTCGCAAGCCACAGCAAGTCGAGGAGCATGCGCCGCGCACACGTCGTCCGAACGTTGCTGGTCTGCACCGGACTCCTGAGCTGCGTCGAGACCCCCACGGGCCCCGGCAGCCAGGTGCCCGCGCGCGTGCGTGTCTCCCTCATCCTGCCTGCGGCTACACCTGCCGTGTGGTTCCCGCGCGGCGACACCTTGCACGTCAGCATCCGGCGGGCGGGCCGGACCGACCCGATCGCCGACACGGCGTTCGTCATCGGCGACTCGCTCGCGGTCCATCTCACGGTACCGCTCGCCGAACGGGTCGAGCGTTTTGTGGTGACGGGCGAAGTCCGGATCGGCGGCCAGGTCCTGTTCCTGGGCTTCGACGCGGTGCAGCTCGTCGCCGGCGGAGATACCGCTGTAGCACTCTCCGCGGCCTACGTCGGCCCGGGTGGCGCCGCGCGCTCGTACGTACTGCGACTGCGCGATTCGACGCTGCATCGCGGCGACACGGCTAGCGTGCTGCCGCTCGTCAAAGACTCGCTCGGTCAGGTGTTGAACAACGTCCCGGCCCGCTACGCGTCGCTCCGCCCCACTGTGGTCACGGTGAGCGCGGCGGGACTTGTCACCGCGCTGCGAGGGCCGCTCGACACCGGACGGGTGCAAGGCTTCTTGCCCATCGGGCTGTCCAGCGCGGCGCTCGTGCGGGTCGTGGCCAAGGCGAGTTTCCTGGACAAGATCAGCGGGGACGGCCAGACCGGATCCCCGCTTGTCACTCTCCCGAGCCCCATCGTCATGCGCGTGCGGGACGACGCCGGACAGCCGCTCGGCGGAGCGACGGTGAGCTTCACCGCGGACTTGGGAGACGGCTCATTCTTGCCCGCCACGGTGGTAAGCGACTCGAGCGGCACGGCGTCCGCGGCCTGGACCCTGGGCGGCGCGACCGGCGCGCAGGGGGCGAGCGTGTCCGTGCCGGGGGTCACCGCTGTGCGCGTCACCGCCACCGGCATGGGAACGCCCGACACGGCGCCGATCGTCTTTGTCTCGATGCGCAGTGGGCACCGGGCCGTGTACGTGATGAACGGGGACGGGTCGGGCGCCCGCCGGGTGACGCAGTCGCCCGACGACGAGTACTACCCGTCCTGGTCACCGGACCGAAGCCAGATCGCGTTCGAGCGGTTCGTCCCCGGTATCGGGTTGCGCGAGATCTTCGTGATCAACCGGGACGGCACGAACGAGCGCCAGCTCACCACCCTCGGCGACAATCAGCGCCCGCGCTTCTCACCGGTCGGGTCCAAGATCGCCTTTAATAGCACCCGCAACGGGGCGCACGAGGTATGGGTGATGGCCGCGGACGGCGGCGGCCAACGCCGGCTGATGAATCCGCTCGGAGGGCAGGACGTCTTTGGGGACTGGGCGCCCGATGGGGCCCGGATCGTCTTCATGCGCCAGGGCGTCGGCAGCAACGTCTTCACGCTGTACACCGCCGACTCGGCCGGCGCCGACACTGCCAAGAACTACCAGCTCACCAACACGTGCGACTGCAGCATGAGCGCCCTCGCCGCCCGTTGGAGTGCCCTCGGCGGCCAAGTCACGGTCACGGGCGTTCTCACCGACACCCTGCTCGCGACGATCGTGCTCGCGAGCGGCTACCCGCAGCCCCGCCAACCGCCGAACCCCTCGGCGTTCGACGGCAACTTCGCCTACGCTGGTGGCGAAGCCCGCTTCGTGTTCGAGAGTGACGCCGCTGGCCCTCATCAGATCTACGCGGGCGACACCACCGGCACGCTGACCCTGCTCTCGCCGGCCGGCGTCGCCGAGTACGAGCCCGACTTCGAGCCCGCAGCCCTGCCGTTCTATGTGGCGCGGGTCGTGGTCACCCCCGACACGGCGACGATGATTTCGGATGGCCCGACCCGCTCCTTCACCGTCCAAGCGTTCGACGCCCAGAACCGGCCGGCGGCGGTGCCGATCAGATGGCTGAACGCGAGCGACGTGATCGCGACGCGCCCCGGCACCCCGGCGGTGGCGTACGGGATCGCGGTGGGGACCGGCAACGTGTCGGCGAGCTTCAATGGGTGGCGCACCGACACCGTCCTGATCCCCGTCAGCTCGGGGCTGGGCCCCGACCCCCAGCGGCTCATCCTGGGCACCAACGGTGAGATCATCACCATGCGCGGTGACGGGACGGGCGTGGACAGTATTCCGGTTCCGGGGATCAGCGTCAGGTACCCGGCCTACAGTCCCGATGGGAGCCGGATCGCCTTCGCCGGCAGCGTGACATCGAACTTCGACATCTACGTCATCAATGTGAATGGCACCGGCCTGACGCGGCTCACGACCGACGTCGCCAGCCATGACCAGCCCTCCTGGTCGCCGGACGGTCGGCAGATTGTGTTCGGATCGAGCTCCGGTGGCGGCCGGTACCGGCTCTGGCTCGTCAACGTCGATGGCACGGGGGAACGCCAGCTCACCTTCCCGGGGGGCTACGAGGAGGACGTCGACCCCGCGTGGAGCCCCGACGGCTCGGTGATCCTCTTCGCCCACTTCTTCGACTTGACCGGGGCCGTCGAGATCGACGCGCTGTCGCTGGCCGACGGCTCGAGGACCGTCGTCACCGGCGGTGCGCGCTGGCCCGCCTGGGTCGCGGACGGTAGCGCCTTCGCCTTCACGCAGTACGCCGGCAGCTTCGGCATCAACCGCATGGGCTTCCCCAGCGGGCCGGTGACGACGGTGTCCCTCACGCCAGGGCCCCCGGGGACGACCTTCGGCGGCGACTACTATCCCGCGGTCGCTCCCGATGGACGGGTGGCGTTCCTCCAGATACGGAATATCCCGTTCTACGGCGGGATCAATCAATGGTGCGTCGCGCTCGGAACCGGTGGGGCGCAGACCTGCCTCACGCCCGCCAGCTTCCCGAACGGCGCGGGGGCTTCTTGGCTCCCCGCCGCGGCGCCGAACTACGTCGCGGTCGTCACCATCGGGGGTGACGTGTCAACTCCGCTCACGGCGGGGACCACGCGCCAGCTCTCGGCCTCCGCCACAGACCAACATGGCGGGGCGATCACCCCCGTCGGCGGGTTCCGCTGGAGCGCGCCCGATCCCGCGGTCGCGACGGTGGACAGCACCGGGCGCGTGAGCGGCGTCGCCGCAGGCGCCGGGCGAATCGTGCTCGCCTCAGGGATCGCCAAGCCGGACACTGCCACCATCACCGTCAGCGCCCCGACGCCTGGCGCGACGCGCACCTGGGTGGGCGGTGCCGCCGTGGGGCCGACTGACTGGTTCGTCGCGGCCAACTGGTCACCTGCCGGCGTGCCGGCGTCCACCGACAGCGTGGTGATTGCCAAGGTGGCCAACGAGCCCATGCTCACGGGCTCGGTCATCATCGCGCAGCTCCTCATCAACGACGGCGATCTGACGTTGAACGGTCACACGGTGCGGGTGACGGGGGACTTCCGGACGGCGGACCCCGGGACAGGGGCGGTGGGGACAGGGGGCCGGCTCACGATGCAGAACCCAGCGGACACGCTGGTGGTGCAGGGGAATGCGACCTTCGCCGGCGGGGTGACGACGGGGCTGCTCACCGCGGGGGTGCTGGAGGTGCGGGGCAACTTCACGCAGCTCTATGTGGGGAGCGATTGGTCGGACTTCGCCGCCTCGGGGAGCCACCGGACCCGGCTCACCGGGAGCGGGGCCCAGACGGTGCACTTCGATAACCCGGGGGCCTCGGGG
>JBGOUQ010000049.1:0-9390 GCA_041477065.1 Gemmatimonadota bacterium | reverse complement strand
CATCGCGGCGATCCCGCCGCCCTTTGTGTTTCCGAAGGAAGTCATCACCGACTTCAACGACATCGCCGACGCGCAGGCGTTCCAGGCGTTCCTCCTCAACGAAGGCCCGCCCGCGGAGCTGATCGCCAGCGTGGACGCCGTCGAGCAGGCGATCCGGGACGCCACGCCGGCGGCGGGCAACACGGTGGCGGATATTCTAGCGGCGCTCGTCCCGGAGCGGGCCGCCTCTGCGGAGGCGGTGAGCATCGCCGAGGCGGGATCGTGGGAGGAGGTGCTGGCCGCTGCTCCAGCTATCCTCAGGGAGATCTTCGCGCTCGGTCCCCTCCAGAATTTCAGTCTTTCGCCGGCGATGACGGATCTCGTCCGGGACAAGGCGCCCGAAGTGGCCGCGCGGCTCGGCGAGACGGGCACGGCGCTCACGGGCCTGGCGCTCGACGGCATTGATGTACTTCACGCCCCGGTGAAATTTGTCGTAGAGGGCATCGCCAGCCAAGTGCTTCAGCGCATCGTCGGCGAGCTGGAAACGCTCGATGAGAGCACCCCGGATAATGTGCTCGGCACCGCGGCCAAGCTACTCTCCGAGGCCGCCGCGTTCGGCGTCTCGGCGCACCTGGTCGCGGTGATCGCCGAGCTGGTCCACCCGCTTAAACACATGGGGTTTCCGCAGCTCGCGGCGTTCCTCAGCGACCTGGCCAGCTTCGGCTCGATCGCCCGCGAGACGTTCGGACAGTTCATCGGCGCGGCGCTGCACTCCCCGGCTCGGCGACGCGCGAATTTCCACTTCCGCCCCGAGCTGCCCGACCCGTTCAGCTTCAACACGATGTTTCATTGGCGGCTCGTCGGCCCCGAGGCGTTCCGCAAGTACTACCAGCAGCAGGGATGGGCGGACGACGCCGTGGATGCGTGGAGTCAGGCCGTCTTTCGCACCGCCTCGGCGCGCGAGCTGGCGCTGGTGTTCGAGGACGGCGACGTGGACGAGGAGTGGGCGCTGCAGAACCTGCAGCGCGCCGGCTTCAACGATGAGACGGCCGGCAAGCTCCTCAGCGGGGTCCGCACGCGGGGCCTCAAGAGCGCCCGGCAAGAGGTCGTGTCGGCCGTCGTCGCGCTCTACGTCGAGGGGATCTACGACGACGACAAGCTTCTCGGGGCGCTCGATGAGCTGGCGCTGGGGGACGCGACGGCGCAGCTCATCGCCGCCGCCGCGCGTGGGAAACGGATTCATGGCGAGGCCAGCCACCTCCGCACGCTGTACGAGACGGCCGCCGCCGACGGGGCCATCACCGTGGAGGATCTGCGCGCCGCCGTCGCGGCGCTCGGCTACGACGAGCGCGCCGCGCAGTTCGCCGTCCTCCGGGTGAGGGCCCGGATCTCCGCCAAGACGTTTCAGGACGTGTCGGCCGAGACGAAGGCGTCGGTGCGGCGCGCGCAGACGGCCGACATCCAGCGGATGAAGGACGAGGTGCGCCGCGGCGAGCTGGCGCCCGGCGCGGTGGCCGGCGAGCTGGTGGCGCTCGGCGTGCTGCCTGAGGAGGCGAATGCGATCGCGCTGCTGACCCTCGAGAGCCTCAAGCCCGTCCTCGAGCTGCCGCGCGCGGTGTCGGAGGCGCGCGCGGTCCAGGACGCGGTCAAGGTGGAGGTCGAGGCCGAGCTGGCGCTCCAGCGTAACGGCGCTATCACGCGGGACGAGACCTACAGCCGGCTCGTCGCCCTCGGGGTCGATCCTGCCTCGGCCACCGCGCAGACGCTGTTGGTGGCGAACCGCCTCACGTTCCCGGCCGCCGGCGGCGGTGTGGAGATTCGGACGCCCCAGGTGCGCTCGGCCGAGGCCGCGCAAAAGACCGCGGCGACCACCGCCGCTCGTCAGGACGCGCAACAGGTGCGCGTGACGGCCGCCGCTGAGGCACGCGCCGCCGAGGCCGCGTTCAAGGCGGGCGAGATCTCCGCTGAGGAGCTGGCCGCGACGCTGGTCGGTATCGGACAATCGCCGGCCGCGGCCAGCGCCGTGGTGCAGCGGCTAAAGGCCGACGCGACCGCGAGCGCCGAGGCGAAGGGGGCGACGGCGGCTCGACATGTAGCCACGGTGACGACGAAGGCGAATCAGGATGCCGCGGTGCTGAGCTTCCGCGCCGGGGACACCACCGCCGGCCAGCTCGGCGCCACGCTCCGCGCCCTGGGTCTGCCGGATGTTGAGGCCGCTGCGATCGTGAGCCGCGAGGAGGCGCGGGCAAAGCCTACCGCTCGGCGGACGGCCGCCGCGGTGACCCCGACGTCGTAGACGACGACCCGAGATCCCACACTTTGCCGGCCGCACCGCCCAGGTCGCTCCCGCGCTGTGAGTCACGCAACGCCGCCTTCACCTGGGCAAGCTCGGCGCGGGCCGCCTCTCGTTGTGAGCGGAAGTGCACAGCCAGGAACCCCAGACCGAGCAGCGCCGAGAACACGAAGTAGCCGACCAGCGGGGTGACGCAGGTCCAGCCGAACACGCCATACATCGAAATCCCCTCCTAGCGACGCCCCGCGACGCCACGGCGGGCCATCTGGCCGTCAGACAGGCCGAGGTGCCTCCCGACGCTCCACATGGTCGCCTGGAGCGCCGTCGGCAGCCTGGGGGGCTGCTGGCCGACGAGTCTAGCCCACAACGGCCGGCTCAGCCGGTAGACGTTGCTGAGCTTCCGGCCGCGGCGCACCACGCGAATCCACCCGCGCCGCACGCCCACGTCGAGCCAGCGCCTCACGGTGCGGTCGGAGCGGTGGACCAACCGGGCGAGCTTCGCCTGGGAGGGCGTGAAGGGCTTGCCGGCCAGGGCTCGTTCGAACAACACCGCGATGAGCAGGCGCGTGCCGAGCGGGCCGTTGAGCGACGAGGCGTAGAGGGCGGGGGCGCGAAGCTGGTGAGAGTGATAGGACACTTTTGTCCGTATCACCTGAGCCCAGTGGGCCCGGATCATAGATCAGCTCTTCTCTGCTAGAAACGTGGCCACTAAGGGACGGGAAATACACCTACAGCGGCGACCCGCGAGGCACGACGGCGCGGCCCGGCGCGGCGCACGACGGGGCGCGAGGCCCTGGACCGTGCATCGAACCGAGCCAGGCCACGCCATCACGCTATTTCTTCCGCGCCGGGGCGACGGCTTGACATGGCCACCGCTGAGCGACCGCCGGCCCCAGGCCGAGGCTGACGATGCGGCGCCGGAGATAGTCGGTGCTGATCCCCAGCTCGCGGGCGGCGCGGGCGCGGTGCCCACAGTGAACCTCCAGCGCGGCGACGATCCACGCCCGGGTGTTCTGCTCGACGCTCTCGCGGAGTGTCGCGGCCGCGGCCGTCATCACAGCATCCCCGGCATTCGGGGCAGCTCGATACCCCCCTGCCGTCGCGGCCCGCCGAGCGCGTTGACGAGCTGCGCGAGGGTGAGCTGGTGGCAGAGCTGTTGGAGCAGCGCCACGACGACCCAGCCGTCCAGGCCGGGGGCCGTGCACCCAAGCCGCACGATGCGATCGTTGACGATCTCGCACTCGACGGTGATCGTATGGATCACGGCCGCTCCTCTTCCAGCACGTCCGGGGGCGTGGCGTACACGTCGGCGGGGTGCGGCGCCGAAAGATCGCGGAGGAGCTTGCGCGCGACGCGCAAGTCGTCGTCGAGACCTCGCAGCTCGGCGATCTTTCGGCGCCGGCGAGCCATGAGGCGCTGCAGTTGCCGCGCACGCTTGACCAGCTCGTGCGCGAGATCACCGGCCTCGTCCGCGGGACTGCTGCCAGGCGTGGCGCTCATCGCGCGCCGTCCTTCCAGCCCTTCGGCTGCAGGTGGTCGTGGTCCGACTCGTGTACGATCTCCAGGCCGAGATCACTGGCGAAAGTCTCGCGGGTGGTGGCGACGCCGGGGTGGTCATACACCACGTCGGCCGCGAGGCCGCGGGTGTGGGGCGAGTCGGGAACGCTGCCCTTGAGAGCGCCGTTGTGCAGCTCGGTGCGGTAGCCGCTCGTGACGCTGGCGTCCGTCGTCCTACAGTACCGCAGGATCGCCTCGGCGACGGCGGCGGTGCTAAACATGTTTGCGATCCTCCGCGAGCTGGCGGTCCAGCTCGCCGACGCGGGCCACCCGGATGCTCTCGCGCGCGTCGCGGCAGCGGGCGGCAGGATCGCGCAGCCCGCGGCTGTCCAGCTCGCCGCTCAGCTCGTCGAACAGCCACAGCAGCTCAGGAAACGAGGCCGTCTCGATCCACTCGTGCAGGTACTGACTCGGCATGTCGCCCTCCCGGCGGCGCGTCATCGCCGCGCTGGCGGCGCCGGCTCGATCTCAACGGCGACGCGGTTGTAGATCTCCACGATCGTTTCGAGGTACGTCTCGCCCGTGCCGACGTAGAGCCGGGCCAGGCGCGCGTGCCGCTCGACGTCGAGCAGCTCGTGGCGGGCGCGGGCGAGATCCTCCTGGGCGCCCTCGACGAGCCGGCGCAGCTCGAGCAGCGTGTTGATCCGAGAGCGACGGGGCAGTAGTGCGGCCATGGGTTCCCTCGACGTCGCGGCGGTGTCCAAGCCAGGCTCCCGCTAGACCGGGACGCGCTCGACGCTGAAATACTTCTTTGGGGGAATCCCCCGCGCGGTGATGGTCCAGCGAGCGACCAGACGCTCGGTGAGCTGCAGCTGGGGCAAGAGCCCGGCGACGAGGCGGGTGCTAGTCAGATCCCAGTAGTGCGGAAAGGTCGGGAGATCCTCAGGCGGGACGTGCACGCGCAGCACCTTGACCACCTTGCCCTGGGGCGCGTGGGCGGGGTAGATCGTCTCCTCGCCCAGATCGTAGCGGGTGATCCGGAACGTCACGCTCTGCCCGTCCGGTAGCTCCAGGACGTTCAGCGGCTTGGGCAGCTCGGCCATTGCGCCTCCCCTCGTGGGGGGGCGCGCGCGGGTTAACCGGAGTGCTCCTTATCGGAACCCCGCGCGCGCAAGACCCCGCTACGTAGTGTGCTGCTCCAGCTCCCGCCACAACTCGGTGGCCGTGACCATGCCGACGGCCACGGCCCGCAGCAGCTGCCGCTCGCGCTCGGTGACCGGCTCGGCGAGCCGCGAGAGCATCAGCTCCTCCAGACCGACCACGCGGGCCGCTAGGTCAATCTCTGGCATGGTAGATCCTCCTCTGCAAAGGCGCGGCGCCGCAAGATTGCAGAGTGCCCCCCGCCAGCATCCCCTCGCCCTCGCGTGTCACGGTGGCGCGCATGTTAGCGCGTTGTGCCGGTGGGCGCGACGCTGGGCGCCACCAGACCCGTCCGCGCGGGGCGACGCTCGCGCGCGCGGACGGTTGCCAGCCACTCGCCGAAAAACGTCGGCTTGTAGATCACCACTTCCATGCCGTGCGCCAGCGCGAGGCGACGGCTGTACGGGTCATCGACCGCCCAGACGAGGATGCCGTGGCGCGGCAGGGCGCGCACCTCCAGCAGCTCGGGGGTCACCTCGACCAGCGCCAGGTAGGATTCCAGGAGGGAAATATCGCGCGGGTCGGGGATCAGCGCCGTCTCGATGACGTTGAGCCGGTCGCCCTCGATGCACATCGCATCGGCCCACCGGCGGAAGGCGCTGCCGAGCAGGCGCATCTCATCGGCCGTGAGCGTGGGGTCCGGGATGTAGGTGCCGTGCGGCCCCAGGCGCACGCGGCTGACGACCCGGCAGCGCGCGTGGAAGCGCGCGAGGTACTCGCCGAGCATTTCCTCCTCCCAGTGCCGATTCACCCGGGCCGGCGTCACCGTCGCCATGCGCGGAGCCTACCACACGCCCCATCCCCTAGGTCAAGTGTCCTGACGTGGGACTGCCACGAGGGGCGGTATTTCGCTTGACGGGACGATGGGAGGTATCGGAAACTCCGATGGCATGAAGTGCCCACGGTGCCAGCGGACGATGAGTCAGGCGACACACCAGCTCCTGCTGCGCGACGCCGTGCTCATCGTGAAGTGTCAGCCGCAACCGGCCAAGCAAGGAGGCCACTGATGTTCGACCATCTGCTCTCGCTGCTCGCGCTGCTCGTCACGTTCGCGCCGCTCGCGCTCGTCGGCGCCGTCATCGACGCCACGCGCTGGAGCGACAAGCTGCTGGCCCGCGTGCAGAACAGCGGCCCCGACTGGGAGGCCGGCGTCGCGGCGCCGCGCCGCTCGCCCGTCACCGCGATGAAGGCCGCCAACGGCAAGTGGAAAGCCAACGTGCAGAAGGCGGTCGCCGAGGACCGCTGGAACAAGGCCATCGGCGGGCTGACCGACGCGGCCATCGCCGCCGCCGCCAAGGCCGCCGGCGGCGCCCGGTTCGTCTCCGGCGTCACCTCGCGCGCGGACAAGATCCACGCCGCGATCGCCAAGCTGCAGCCCAAGGTGTCCGCGCTGAGCGCGCGCATTCAGGCGCTGCCCCAGGACAACGACCAGCAGCGGGAGACCCGGATGCTGGAGAACCTGCGCGGGATGCGCCTCATCAAGAGCAGCTAACCGGCCGCGCCGCCGCGCGCCGAGGAGGAGTGAGCGATGCCCTTCACGACGATCGCGTATTACCAGTCGGTCGATCCCGCGGGCGTGGACGTGCGGCTACCGCCCGTGCTCGATCCCACCGTGCGCATCTCGGGCAACGATCTCTACGTGCCCGCGCTCAACAAGCTGATGGCCGCCGCCGCGATGGTCTGCATCACGGGCGGGCTGGGGATCGCGCGCCTGACGTCGCCCTCGCTGCTGCGGCTGGCGCGGACCAACATCGCGCCGATCCAGGGCGCCGCCGCCGCCGCCTCCCTGCCCGGCGATCCGCCGTCCATCACGGTGTACGAGGCCGGCGGCATCCAGCTGGCCACGAACGAGGGGCTCGATGTCATCATCAACTCCGACCCGGCCGCGGCGCAGATCCAGGCCGTGGTCGCCTGGCTGTGCGATCAGTTCCCGGCCGAGGTGAACCCGGGCGACGTGTTCACGCTGCGCGCGACGGGCGCCACGGCGCTCGTGGCCGGCTCGTGGATCAACGTGCCCCTGACGTTCGACGACGCCATCCCGGTGGGGAAGTACAGCATCGTCGGCATGCGCGCGCAGTCGGCCACGATGCTGGCCGGGCGCCTCGTGGTGCCGGGGTTCGCGTGGCGGCCGGGCGTGCTCGGCTGCCTCACGTCGTCGCACCGTGACGATCGCCGCTTCCGCATGGGCAACCTCGGCGAGTTCGCCCAGTTCGATTCTTTGACTCTGTTCTCGGTCGAGTGCCTCGCCGAGGCCGCCGACGCGACGCAGGTGTTTGAGTTCGACGTCGCCAAGATCGCGTAGCGGGCGCGGGGGTCATGCCGCGTCCGCTCGTCGAGCTGCTCCGGGAGAAGCTCGGCACCCAGGCGGTGCCGCACTACAACCCGCTCAACGTCGCCAGCATCGGCCTGACGGCGGTGCGCATCCTGGGCAACAATCCCAACCGCTACACCTGGGAGTTCGTCAACCTGTCCCCCTCCAACATCTTCGTCCACCTCGATAACACCGTCAGCGCCGCGCGCGGCTGGCTCGTCGGCCCCAGCGGAGGCAGTCTCGGCGCGCACTGGGAGGAGGATTTCGAGCTGGTATCCGGCGAGTGGTGGGCGCTCGGCGCGGCGGCGGGGCTCAGCTTCCTCGTATACGAAGTCGAGAGCGGCGGGGCGTGAGGGCGCGATGAGAGCCTCGCCGCCGCCCGTGACGGTCGTGCAGAGCAACGAGTTCTGGCTTAACGAGCTGCGCGCGGGACGGGCGTTCGGGCGCGGCGGCACGATCGGCCCAATCGCCGCGCAGGCGTCGCAGCTCCAGCTCTTTAACCCGATCGGCTCTGGGGTGCAGGTGGTGGTCCTCGGGGCCAGCTTCGACACCGACACAGTCGGGACCCAGGCCATGATTCTCGAGCTCTACAACACCGCGCTGACCACTGACGACGGCCCGGGCGCGAACCTGCTCAACGGCGGCGCCGCGGCGCAAGCGCATTTCCGGCGTGCCAGCACCGCCGGCAGCGTGTTTGTCGGGACCTTACTGGGGGAGTTCGAGGTGGGGCCCACGCAACCTTTTACGCTCGGGGGGTGGGTGGCCGAGCTGTCACCCGGTCAGGGCCTCTACGCCGCGTGTCTCACGTTGAACGTGGGGCTGTACGGCTATTTCTGGTGGCGGGAGGGCGCGTGATGATCGAGGGGAAGCTGCTTGGCCCGGCCGCGCTGAAGGTCGGTCCCGAGAACCTCCGGGCACTGGCCATCATCGTCGCCACCCACGTTAACGCCGCGCCCGACGACGCGCCGCTCGACGACGCGGCGCTCGGCAAGCTGCACCCCTACTTGACGGACCCCGACATTCTCGCCGCGGTGAAGATCGCCGCGGGCCTGACCCGGTAGGCGGCGCCGGTGGACGTGCTCTTCGCCGCGGCGCTCGATCGCATCGCGGGGCTGTTCTCCCACGATCCCCTGCTGGCGCTCATCGCCCTCGGCGTCTACGTCGAGCTGCGCCGCCTCAACGGCCTCGCGCTCGCGTCGCTGGCGAAGGTCGAGCTACTCACCGCCGACACCCACGCGCGCGTCGTCGCCCTCGGCCGCGCCGCGCGCCCGCAGGAGGGACGATGAACACCGACAAGGTCGCCACGATGCTCGGCGCGCTCGCCGGCCTGATGACGCTGCTCGCGCCGGCCGCCGCCAACTTCGGCTACCCGGGCGCCGGCATGGCCGCGGGCGCGCTCGGCGCCGCCGCGCTCGCCGCGCTCGGCTACGTCACCAACAAGCCCTCGCATCCGAGCGTCGGCTAGACGCCGCCATGGCCGACGTGACGGTCGTGGAAGTGCTCACCGTGCCCGCGCGCGATCCCGCGCGCGCCGGCAAGCATGATCGGCTCGTGTTCTATCGCCCCGTGGCCGGCGGCGCCGTGAGCATGGTGCGCGTGCCCGACGAGGGATTCAACGAGGCGAGCGTGAGGGCAGCCATCCTGAAGGACCAGCAGGTGGTGGGCGGGCTCAAGGGCAAGACGCTCTCGCTGTAGTCATGCCCGAACGCTACGGGCCGACGCGGGACGAGTTCTTCAACGCCTTCCTCGAAGGCGCCTACAACGTCAGGCCCCCCACCGACGAGCTGCACAATCGGTGGCTCAAGGACGCGCTCCAGCTCAACACCATCCTCCTGTTTGTCGCCGAGCAGGTCGTCAACCGCGATGAGCTGGGAATCTTCATCGACTTCTACGGCATCGCCCTGTCCAACCAGCTGGACCAAGACACCGCCGCCGTCCTGAAGCGTATCGACGCCGACACGGCCAAGATCATCGCGGCGATCCCGCCGCCCTTTGTGTTTCCGAAGGAAGTCATCACCGACTTCAACGACATCGCCGACGCGCAGGCGTTCCAGGCGTTCCTCCTCAACGAAGGCCCGCCCGCGGAGCTGATCGCCAGCGTGGACGCCGT
>JBGOUQ010000048.1:0-9546 GCA_041477065.1 Gemmatimonadota bacterium | reverse complement strand
GGTGTGGCGGCCGCCGCCGCCCCCGCGCCCCCCCCCCCGGCCGCCGCCCGCCGCCCCCCCCCCCAACGAGCCGAGAGCGATCGGTTTTCGGCTTCACCTCGAGAGCGGGACGCCCTTTCGGAGCCGCGCGCCGCGAGTGAGCCGTCCGCGCCGCCTCCACCCACGCCGAAGCCGAAGGCAGACGATTCCGGCGGCGAGTCGTTCTGGTCGCGGGTCAAGCGCGGGTTGACCGGCGGGACGTGACCGGTCGGCCTCTCGCCCCGCGGTTCTACGCGCGACCGACAGCCGAGGTCGCGCGTAGTCTTTTGGGGCGGGTCCTGGTGAGTGACATCGGCGGCCGCCGTACCGCCGGCCGGATTGTCGAGACGGAGGCCTACGTCGGGCCGCACGATCCCGCCTGCCACGCGTGGGGTGGGCGCCGCAGCCCGCGCTGCGAATGGCTCTACGGACCCCCGGGCACGGCGTACGTCTACTTCACCTACGGCATGCACTGGTGCCTCAACGCCGTCACCGAGGCACCGGGCTATCCCGCGGCCGTGCTGCTCCGGGCGTTGGAGCCGATGGCGGGGTTGGAGACGATGCGCCGGCGCCGCGGCGGCGTGCCCGACCGGCAGCTCTGCTCGGGACCGGCGAAGCTGTGTGAAGCGCTCGGGATCACCGGCGCCCTGAACGGGGCGTCGCTGGCACGCCCGCGCGGGTCGCTGCGCATCCTCGCCGGCGGCCGGCGGACCGCGCCCTCACCCCCGATCGCGGTCACCCCACGAATCGGCATCACGCGGGCGGTCGACTGGCCGCTGCGGTTTCTGCTCGAGGACTCCCCATGGGCTTCCCGCTAGGACTGCTGCTCATGCTCCAGCAGCCCATCATCGTGGACGGTCATATCGACACCCCACAGCGGATGCTCGACCGTCGCGACGACATTTCAATCCGGCTTCCCGACGGCCATGTGGACGTGCCGAGGATGAAGGAGGGCGGCCTCACCGCCGCGTTTTTCTCCATCTGGGTGGACGCGCGCTACGGCCCCGGTACGGCGTTTCAGCGGGCGCTCGACCTGATCGGTGTCGTGCGGGCCCTGACCGACACCAACCCGGACGTGGACCTGGCGACGAGCGCCGAGGAGGTGCGCGCGGCGGCGGCGGCCGGTCATGTCGCGGCCCTGCTGGGGGTGGAAGGCGGGCATGCGATCGAGAATTCGATCGAGAAGCTCGACTCGCTCTACGCTCTGGGGGTGCGCTACATGACGCTCACCTGGAACAACGGCAACGACTGGGCCGGAGCGTCGATGGACCCGCGGCGCCACGGCGGGCTCAGCGAATTCGGCAAACAGGTGGTACGGCGGATGAACGCGCTGGGCATGCTCGTCGACGTGTCCCACGTGTCCGACTCCACGTTCTGGGATGTGATCGCGACGACGATGCAACCGGTGATCGCCTCCCACTCCTCGTGCCGGGCCCTCGCCCACCACCCGCGCAATCTGACCGACGAGCAGCTCCGGGCGATCGCCAAGAATGGTGGTGTCGTGGGCATCAACTTCTACCCGGTATTCCTGGACGACCGATTCCGCCATGAATACGAAGCCCTGCGCGGACGGCTCCGCCCCCAGACCGACGCGATCCGGGCGCGCTACCGCGGTCACCCCGGGGAGTCCGCCTTCGAGGTGGACAAGCTGGTGGGAGAGCACGTGGCGGAGCTGGATCTACCCGGGATCGACCGGCTGATGGACCACATCGACCACGCCGTCCGGGTGGCGGGCATCGACCACGTGGGGTTGGGGAGCGATTTCGACGGGATCAGCGCGCTCCCCGGACCCATGAAAGACGCGACGTCGCTGCCGCTGGTCGTCGCGGCCCTTGAGGCGCGCGGCTACAGCGACGGCGACGTCCGGAAGATCCTGGGGGAGAACTTCCTCCGGGTCCTCAGTGCTGCGAAGTGATGCCCTCCTTCGAGGTACCGATCGAATAGCGGATCCCGCCCTGAACGGTGTGCGTCGTGCCGTTGATCAGGAAGCCCTGCGCCGCCGACGTCACGAGGTAATGGCCGAAGATGGCGAGCCGGCCGTTGTTGATCTGCACCCCACCCATCAGCCAGAAGAACGCTTTGCTGGCGGCGTCGTGGGCCAGATCTTCCGCCTCCGTCTGGTCGGCCAAGGTCGCGCAGGCGGAATTGGGCGTCGTGCCGCTGCAATCGACTTTGGGGTCGAGCACCTGCATCAAGGCGAACCCCCCGCCGGCGAACGGCTCGATCCGCTTCTGCACGGGAAAGGCCAGAACCCCGACCATCACGCGCCGCATGTTGCGGAACGAGATGTCGCGCAATCCGGAAGTCGAATTCGGGTCGGTGATGGTGGCGGTGGCGTCGGACAGGAACCACGCCTGCTCGTAGGCCACGTAGAGCGCCGTGCGCTTGGCGGTGATCAGCCAATGCCCCCCGATGACGGGGTCGAAGTAGTAGGGCTGCGAGTTGGTCTGATACACGAAGGCGCCGCCCTGCCCGCCCCAGTACCATTGGAAGGCGCGGTCGTCGCGCCGCTGGGCCGAGGCTGGACTTGCGACCACAGCCAAAAGCAGGGCGCTTGCGAGGAGACGGGTCACCGGCTTCATTCGGACAACCTCCCACAGCCCCCGTAGGGGCCGCCGTTTTGGAGGGTCCGAAGATAATGTTCTAGGCTGTTGCGCACAAGCAGGTTAACCCGTGAGATCGCGAAACTACTTGAAGTCGACTCCGGGTGAGGCAGTCAAGTAGCGCACTGTCGTGATGGTGGCGACAGTATGTCAGATGAGCTTCAGCCGCCGGCCCACGCGTTGGAACGCCTGGAGCACGAAGTCCAGGTCGTCCCGCGTGTGTGTCGCCGAGATCTGGCAACGGACCCGAGCGTGGCCCTGTGGGACGACGGGGAAGCCGAACCCGGTCACGAACACTCCTTCCGCCAGCAACAGCTCGCTCATCTCGATCGCCTTGGCGGTTTCTCCCAGGATCACAGGGATGATCGGGGTCTCGCCGGGCAGGGGCTTGAAGCCGAGCTCGCCGAGCCGACCTCGAAAGTAGCGCGCGTTCTCGTGCAGTCGCGTCACCAGCTCCGGGTGCCGTTCCACGTACTCCACGGCCGCCCGGGCGCTCGCCGCAACCGTGGGCGGGAGGGCGTTGCTGAACAGCTGGGGGCGCGAGCGCTGGGTGAGGTAGTCGGTGAGTGCGGCGGGCCCGGCGGTGAACCCGCCCGCGGCCCCGCCCAGCGCCTTGCCGAGCGTGGAAGTGATGATGTCCACCTTGCCGACCATGTCGAAGTGCTCGGCGGTGCCGCGACCTGTCTTGCCGAGTACGCCGGAGGCGTGTGAGTCGTCCATGGCGACGACCGCGTCGTACTTCCGGGCGAGTGTGACGATGTCCGGCAATCGGGCGATGTCGCCCTCCATCGAGAAGATGCCGTCCGTGAAGATCAGCCGGCGCCGGGCGCCGCCCGCGGCCTTGAGCCTGTCCTCCAAATCCGCCATGTCCGAGTGCTTGTAGACGGCGGTCTGACACTTGGTGATGGCCTTGGCAAGCCGGATGGCGTCGATGATCGACGCGTGGTTCAGCTGGTCGGAGATGACGATGTCCTGCTCGCCGAGCACGGTGGGGCAGAGTCCCTCGTTGGCATTCCAGCAGCTGACGTATGTGAGCGAGGACTCACACCCGACGAAGCGGGCGAGCGCGGCCTCGAGCTCCCGGTGGATCGTGAACGTCCCGCAGATGAAGCGCACGGATCCGGTACCGGCACCGTAGCGGTCCAGTGCATCCTTTCCGGCCTGGACGACTTCGGGGACGTTGCACAAGCCGAGGTAGTTGTTCGACGACAAGATCACGACCTCACCCCGGCCTTCCATCTTCACGCGCGCGGCCTGGGGGGAGGCCAGGTAGTTGAGCCGTTTGTAAACGCCGTCCCGCTTGAACTGGTCGAGCTCGGCCTGCAGGGCACCCGCGAAGCTCATGCGATCTCCAGGATGACTTTGCCCGCGTCTCCCGAACGGATGGCGCTCAGGGCGTCGTCGATTTTGGCGAGGGGGAACCGGTGGGTCATGACGGGGCGAGGGTCGAACATCCCGCCCGAGAGGAACCGCCGCATCTGGTGCCAGGTCTCGTACATCTTCCGGCCGATGACGCCGTAGACGGTGATGCCCTTGAAGATGATCTCGTTGGCGAGGTTGAGGGGGACCTCCCCTCTGGGGATGCCGAGGAGCTGCACCCGGCCGCCCATCCGGACCGCCGCGAAGGCTTGGTGCAGGGCGGCCGGGACGCCCGACATCTCACACACCACGTCCGCCCCTTCGCCCGCAGTTGCTTCCACCACCTCTCGGACCACGTCCCGTGTGGCCGCGTTGATCGTGAGGTGCGCGCCCATCCGCTCCGCCAGCGCCAGCCGCTTGGGGTTCACGTCGGAGGCGATGACTTTGGCGGCCCCGGCCGCGCGCGCGATACCCACCGCGAAGCAGCCGATCGGCCCGCATCCCACGACGAATACGGTGCTCCCGGGGATGTCCGCGGTGAGCACAGTGTGGAACGCGTTGCCCATCGGGTCCATGATCGCCCCCACCTCCGTCGGGATGCCGTCGAGGGTCAGCACGTTGGTCGCGGGCATGACGATGTACTCGGCGAATGCGCCGTCCCGGTCCACCCCGATGATGCGGGTATTGCGGCAGATGTGACCATTGCCGGTGCGGCATTGCAGGCAGTGACCGCATACGATGTGGCCCTCGGCCGTCACGAGCTGGCCGGTCTTGAGCTCGGAGACCCCGTCGCCGACCGCGGTGATCTCCCCCGCGAACTCGTGCCCCACGACCACCGGTGGCTTGATCCGGCCCTGCGCCCAGGCGTCCCAGTCGGCGATGTGCAGATCGGTCCCGCACACGCCGGCGTGGCGCACGGCGATCAGCACTTCGCCCGGGCCGGGACTGGGTTTGGCGACGGTCGTGACCGTCAGACCGGGGGCTCGAGCGTTCTTGACGATGGCGTGCATGGCGACCGGGTTGAGGGCGAGCGGAATCTAGAGACGTGCTGCGGAGTCGGTCAGGGGGCGGCGCCCAGAGAGTCCTGCGGGCGGGGGGCCGGCTCGATCTTGACCGCGCACACCTTGAGCTCGGCCATCTTGGCGTAGGGGTCGAGCACCGGGTTGGTGAGCAGGTTGGCCGCGGCTTCACGGAAGTGGAACGGCACGAACACCTGACCGCGCGCGACCCGCTCGGAGACGCGGCACGCCGTGACCATCGAGTTGCGTCGTGAGGTGAGCCGCACCAGGTCTCCGTCGGAGACGCCCAACGCCGCGGCGTCGGCGGGATGGATCTCGACGATCGCGGTGGGCTCGCGCGCGTCGAGTCCCGTCGCCCGCCGCGTCATCGTGCCGGTATGCCAGTGGTAGAGCTGGCGGCCGGTGTTCATGACGAAGGGATAGTCCGCGTCCGGCAGCTCCGCGGGGTCGGTGTACGCGACCGGCACGAGCCGCGCCCGCCCGTCCGCCGTGGGGAAGCGGTCGGCGAAGAGAAACGCCGTGCCGGGATGCTCCCGGGTGGGCACGGGGTACTGGAGGCCCGCACCCTCGAGCCTCGGGTACGTGACGCCGGCCCATGACGGCGTGACCCGAGCGATCTCCCCCATCACCTCCTCGGCGGTGCGGAAGGGGGTCCGGAGGCCCAGGCCGTTCGACAGCTCGATCAGGATCTCGAGGTCGCCGCGGGCCTGGCCTGGCGGCTCGACGGCCAGCCTGGCGAGCTGGATGCGCCGCTCGGTGTTGACGAACGTGCCCGTCTTCTCGGCGAAGCTCGAGCCGGGGAGCACCACGTCGGCATAGCGGGCGGTCTCGGTGAGGAACAAGTCGTGCACCGCCAGGAACTCGAGCTCCTGGAACCAGTGCTCGGCGTGGGCGATGTCGGGGTCGGAGATGATGGGGTTCTCTCCCATGATGTACATGCCGCGCACGCCGCTTTCCGCTTTGACCACTTCCGTCACCATCAGTCCCTCGCGCAACGAGAGGGACTCCTCCGGTACTCCCCAGGTCCGCGCGTAGTCGGCGCGAACCGCGGGGTCCTTCACCGAGCGGTAATCGGTGTACACGAACGGGATGGCGCCGACGTCGGACGCCCCCTGCACGTTGTTCTGCCCGCGTATGGGCAGCATCGCGGCCCCCCATCGGCCGATCATGCCGCAAGCGAGCATCAGGTTGAGCAGCGACGTCACGATGTCCGTGCCGTTGGCGTGCTGCGTCAGACCCATGGCCCAGAGGGTGCTGGTGTTCGGCCCCCGGGCGTAGCGCTCGGCGGCGGCGCGGATCCGGTCCGCGGGCACGCCGGTGATCTTGGCCCCCCGCTCCGGCGAGTACGGTTGCACCGCGGCGCGAACCTGTTCGAAATCTCTGGTCCGCGAGGCGATGAACGCCGTGTTCTCGAGGCCCAGGGTCAGGATGTGGTTCAGCATCGCAGAATAGAGGGCGACGTCGGTGCCGGGCTGCATCTGGAGATGGATGTCCGCTCGGGCGGCGAGCTCGGTGCGACGCGGGTCGGCCACGATGAGCGCGGCGCCGTGCTCGTGGGCCCGCTTCAGAGCGGCCCCGAAGACGGGATGGGACTCGGTCGTGTTCGCACCGCCGATGAAAATGACGTCGCACGCTTCCTCGATCTCGCGCATCGAGCCCGAGGCTGCCGACGTGGAGAGCGCCCGCTGCATGGCGGCGACCGACGTGGAGTGGCACAGCCGCGTGCAGTGGTCGATGTTGTTCGTTCCCAGCGCGCCGCGGAACATCCGCATCAGGAGGTAGTTCTCTTCGTTGGAGCACTTCGCCGAAGAGAAGCACGCCAGCGCGTCGCCGCCGTGCACCTGTTTGATGCGCGAGAGCTCCTGGGTGGTGAGCTCCATCGCCTCCTCCCAGGTGGCCTGTCGGAACGGCTCGTACCACGACGCCGGCGTCGCCACCCGGTCACGGATGTCGAGGTCGATCCGCTCGAGCAGGGGCAGTCCACGCACCGACTTCCCCGTGGCGCGGGGGGGCGTCCCCGGCTTGTCCTGCTGGCCTTCGCTCTCGATGCTCCGCCACGGCCCGCTGCGCCGGTCGGCCCCCGTGCCGCCCGTCCAGACCCAGCGCCCCTGCCGCTTCACCCATCCCCGGCGGATCCATGGAGTGGTGAGCCGGTCGCGATGCTGGGGGAAGTCGTAGCCGAAGCGACCCTTGACGCAGGTCGAGCCCTGGTTGGGCGTGTCCAGCTCGATGTCCGGGGATGTCACCCGCGCGACCGTCCGCTCGGCGACGTGTAAGTCGACCTGGCAGCCGACCCCGCAGTAGGGGCACACCGACCGCACGACGCGGTCCGGATGCTGGATGCGATCGGGGGCGAAGCGCTCCCTGGGGATCACCTCGAAGATCGCTCCCGTCGGACAGACCCGGACGCATTCCCCGCACCAGGTACACCCCGCCTTGTCGGGATCGCCGTCCGCCCCCACGACGATCTCGGCGTGCTCCCCCCGGTAGCCGACGTCCAGGACCCCGACCACCTGGATGTCCTCGCACGCGCGCACGCAGCGCGTGCACAGGATGCAGGTGGACATGTCGTGGCGGATCATCGGATCGCCCGGACGCTCGTCGCCGGCGCGCAGGGGCAGGTCCCGGCCCACGACCGACGAGGGAATCACGTCGTGTTGCACCACGTAACGCTCGAACTCGTTGCGTGGAGTGGCGCGGCCGCCGTTCCGCAGGTGGTCCGCCGGGTATCGCTCGAGCAGCAGCCGCAGCACACCCTTGCGGTTTTCCATTGCCGGGCGAGACTCCGTGGTCACCACCATGCCGTCGGTCAGCTTCGTCGCGCAGGCGGGCAGCAGCTTCGGCTGGCCCTCCACCGAGACGAGGCAGATCCGGCAGTTGCCGACCACCGAGAGCTTCGGATACCAGCAGAGGGTGGGGATGCCGATCCCCGCGGCTCGGGCGACCTCCAGGATCGTCTGGTCCCCCGAGCCCGCGAGGACCCGGCCGTCAATGGTGATCGTCGGCATGTCCCTATAACTACTCGACAAGAAGGGACTTGCAAGTGCGCGCCGCGAAAGGGAGGTTGCATCCATGCACATTGTGCTGACCGTGCTCCTGCTGACCCTCCAGGCGCCCGACACCGCCGTCAAGCTGGACGGCTTCGTGCAGCAGATCGCCACCAGGGCAGGGGACTCGGCGCTCGCGCAGCTCGTGCTGGCCTATCCGCTGAGCGTGGCGGGCACTCGGCAGCGGCTGCTGGCGCTGCCCGGTGAGGCGCGTCGGTGGGCGCGCTATGTGGACCGGTACGTGGAAGCGGAGGGCCGAATCGTCCCGCCGGCGACCCTGGAGGCGCCCCGGCTGCGCGAGGTGTCACCGCCAGGCACCGGACGAAAGGACGTCAGCCCGACGTTCACGGAGCGCGCTGAGATCCGCCTCGCGGTCGTGCCCCAGCGGATCCTGTGGCAAGACGCCCTCGGCAACGCCACCGGCGTTGTCGTCACGGCCTACTTCACCATGGTCAATCACGGAGACGTGCCGATCGACTTCTACTTCGGCACTCAGGGGGTGCTGTGCCTCTCCGTCGTGGCCGCCGGCGGGCGGGAGGCGGCGTGGCGGGACGCCTGGCGCCCCGCCTTGCCGAGCGACCGGGTGCGCGTCCAGATGGGTGCCGTGGTGCGCTACCTCGCGCCGCTTCCTGAGGCGGCGGCGCCGGCGCCGGGCCGCTACACCCTTCACGCCTCGCTCTGCAGCAGCCCGAACTACGAGGTCACGGCGGAGTTCGAAGTGGGGGCGACGCCGTGACCATCCGGGCCGGTCTCTGCGGAATCACGCTCATGCTGACGGGCGGTCTCTGCACAGCCCAGGAGCAAGCCCGCCGCGATACGTCGGTCGTCGTGCGAGGCCTGGTCGAAACCGTCCAGGACCAAGGCGGCCGAACGGTTGCGGCCATCCTGACGCTGGAAGCGCCGCTCGCCCTCCCCAGCGGCCCGGTCGGGGCGTTAGCCCTGGCGGGCGACGCGCAGCGTTTCGTCGCCAGTGACCAGCATTTCGTCCAGGTCACCGGGATGGTGGGGGCGCCGCAGGTCCCCGCGCCGGGGCAGCCCGCGCTCCCGACCCTGCGGGTCGACCGGCTGCGGGAGGCCGAGCCGCAGGCGATGGCGCATCACACGGTGAATCGAACGATGAACGAATACGTGCTCGCGGGCCTGGCGCTCGTTCCTCCCCGGGTCGGGTGGCGGGACACGACGGGGCAGTTGAGCGGAACGCGGCCGACCCTGCTCTACACCGTGGCGAACCTCGGCAGAGTGTCGCTGGAGCTCCTGCTCCCGACGCGCAACCTGGTCTGCGTGGCGGTGACCGCGGCGGGGCGGCACGCCCCCAACTGGGTCTGGGCCATGGAGGGGAGTGAGGCGAAGGTCACCCTCACCGTCAAGATCGGTGGGACGTTCCGAGCCACTGTGCCGATCCCCGATGAGGCGATGACCGCGCCCGGCCGCTACACGGTGCGCGCCACGCTGTGCGGGCTCGACGAGTACGCTGTGGAGACGCCGCTCGACGTCGGGGGG
>JBGOUQ010000047.1:0-10131 GCA_041477065.1 Gemmatimonadota bacterium | reverse complement strand
GCGGTTGTTGGTCCCTCGAGGGCGGCGCCGATGCGAGTAGCGAGGACTCACGATCGCGAGTTATGAGCCCGGCGGAGCCCGGATGAGGCTGGCCCAAGGCCGATTTGCCCCTGTTTCCTTGCTCCCTCCCCTCCGCCAGGGAATGACAACCTCACGGAGATCGATCCCGGCGCTGCGGGGGCGCGGACGATCTGCCACGGTCGACGACGGCCGACTGGGGAGTCGGGCTGCGGTGCGGCAGGCCAACCGAACCCTGAGCCGAGCGCATCATGGCGTGTGGCCTATTCCGGAATCGCTGGTGATATAGATATATGAGCACCATGGTACAATGTGCCATGTATCTTTACGGATTATTGCTGGTCTTAACTAGACACACGAAAGCGGCGGTCCACTAGCGCTAGCTGAGCATTATAGTAGGCTCATTCATGGGTCTTGAATCAGTGGTGCCGGGTCGCTAGTATCCAATCTGATCACGGACCCTGGGAGGGGGCATGGATGAGCTAGTGAAGTACATGAAGGCGCTGACGTTTCTTCAGCTGCAGGTGGTTACTGGAAGCAACGTGTTCGGAAAGCCTGAACTGCTGTTATCAAAGGCGGGATTTCAGCACAAGGAGATCGCTGACCTGCTCGGGAAATCGACGGCAGCTGTGGCGAAGGCGATCAGCCGTGGAAGAGCGGCGAAGGATCAGGAGGCAGAGGATGAGTAACGAGATCGTGGATGCAATCAACGACTTGACGCGGGTGACAATCGCGCTTCAGGGCGGTTTCGAATCGAAGTCCGACGCGGTGCGCCGGCTGCATGACTTGTCGATCCCTGCGGCGCGAATAGCGTCGATCCTAGCCATGGCGCCCGGTGATGTTCACTCGGCCATCGCCAAGGCAAAGCGTGCGGGCAGAGTCGGGGACAAGAAGAGCGTGCGGTCTACCGGGGAGGAGTCCTAGGATGAGCAAGGATGGAAGCGTCGGTTTTGCCGACCTGCTGACGCAGATGAAGATCACGAACCGTCTGTTGGCGGCCCCTCTGAAGACCACGATGGGGCAGAAGGATCTGGTCAAGCTTCTGGCGTCAACCGGCGCCACGAACCAGGAGATCGCTGACGTGCTCGACACGACAGCTGCGACAGTTGCAAACACACGTCTGCGTCTCAAGAAGGAAGGTTCGAAGGAAGGTCCCATTAAACCAGAGCCGGAGCAGTAGGCTCACAGCGCTATCGATTTGTGGAAGGAGCACTGCAATGCAGCGACCCAGTGACAGCGACGGCGGTCCCGACCGAATGTTGAAGGAACTGCGGCAAATCAAGAATCTCTTGATGCTCGCGGCCCTGAAGAGCGGGGCGACATCCGAGGAAGTGGACTACGCCACAGGGATGGGGGCTTCGAACATCCGCCGCCTGTTTCCTGTGAAGCGGGGCAAGAGGCAAAAGAGCGCTTAGGACCTACTCGCAGATGGACCTTCAGGAACTCATTATGCGTGGCCGGTTCCTCTTCTCTCGGGCACCTGGGCGCCTCAGTGTGTTCAGTCTGGTGAACGGTCGTCGCAGCGCGAAGGTGATTGCCAAAGAAGCCGATAAGCGGTTGACCAACACACTTCGGGATTTGCAAGCATTGCGCGACGTGGGACTCATTGAGTTGAGGCGCACAGGCGATGGCAAGTCTCTCAAGAAGGATGGATCTCTCGTCTATGAGAAGGCTGCGGTCGCCCGTCACATACCGGTGAGCTACTTCCAGCGGCCTGCAAGAATCGACAAGGAACCGGGCCCCGTTTCATCTCGTAGACCCAAGACCCTGTCCAAAGCAAAACCCATGTCGGTGCCCACTGAACATGAGGTCTTGGACATCTGCAGGCAGGGCGAGGACCAGACCCATGAGTTCAAGGCCCCAGGCGTCGAGGCGAGCAAGCTGGCCAAGGAGGTGGCAGCCTTCCTGAATACGGGTAGGGGGGGGATGATCTTCTATGGTGTCGATGACGCCGGGCGGATTGTCGGGACGGACGTGGCACAGCAACGTCTCGACCAGCCGCTGCAGAACGCGGTGAGGAACACTATTTCTCCGGCCGCGCAAATCGAGCTCCGGTCGCTGAAGGTGATGGGGACAGAGATCCTTGTGATTATTATCCCGCCATGGAATCGAAAGGATGTCTATTTCTACGACGGGCGCGCGTATGTGCGGAGGGGCACCAACGCGTTTCCGGCCAAGCCGGAAGAGATCAGGAAGCTCCATCGAGGGGAGTACGTTGCCTAACTAGATTCCCCCCAAGCCGTCCTGACAGTCCTTGCACTATTTCAACTCGGACCTTCTAGCGAGCGACCTTTAGTTGAGGGTCGTAAGGGTCGGCTATGCGCCTGTAACCCTTATTCAACCTGTTTGACTGCCTCGGCCTGCAACGCGGTGCCAAGAAGGCGCAAAAACGATATCGAGTCCCTCAGCATCTGTTCTGTCACAACGATGTTGAGATCTCCAGCGTGAGCTATGTGATTCCGCAAGCGGCACAACTCATCCAGGCGTTGGTGCGCCGCGTCTGCTGTGGCGCGCACCTTCCCTTTGTGCCCCAGAAGCCCTTGGAGGTCCGGGTCCCTCCCCATGGCATCCCACCAGTCACGAATCCCGACGTTTGCAAGTGCTCGTCCTATTGTCTCCGGCGTGCCACTCACGACAGCAGCAGAAAAGACAGGGGAGTTCAGCGCATACGGTACGTGTCCGGCCATGCAGGAAGCCAGGTTGGTCGCGAGCGACGAGTAGTCGAACTCGGGATAGGTCCGTGGGGACTCAAACGATGCCAGAGCACGGCCCGTCAGGGCGACATTGCGGCCCACGACCGCGGGAGGAAGGGCATGGACGCTCTTCGCCGTGGTTGTATGGCGTGCGATTGCATCATCAATCAGCAGTCGAACAAAACGCTCG
This sequence comes from Gemmatimonadota bacterium, assembly GCA_041477065.1. Classification (GTDB taxonomy): domain Bacteria; phylum Gemmatimonadota; class Gemmatimonadetes; order Gemmatimonadales; family GWC2-71-9; genus 13-1-40CM-70-15. The sequence goes on along the minus strand of JBGOUQ010000047.1, from coordinate 7,230 downwards.
AAGGCGCCAATTGCGCGAATGAGAAGAGAACCGAAGATCACCTCAGTGTTGCCCGCACCCATCCTGATAAAGTCAGTGGCCGGGTTGAGCGCGGCAGCGCCAACTTGGCGGTTTAGTAGGGGGCCTAGCCTTGGTCGGAGGACTGAAGCCGCAGCGACGAAGTCAAGACTTGCCAAGATCTCATCAAGCCGCGCCTCGAGTTCGACGGTTGGTGGCATCGCTATAGGCGCGCTGCAGAGCGGATGGTTTCGGTCGCGAGTTCAAGCCGGTTGATAATGGCTTTCGCGGTGTTGGGCCCCCCCACCATTACGTCGTAGTTCTTCTCATCGTCGTACAATGCTGCAATAGCTTTTGAGATTGCCTTGCGCCTCGCAGATAGTTGGAGGCGCTCCTCCCAAAGCCGGTCGAGCGCGATCATTACGGCGTCATACAGGGGGACTGACAGATTCCAGGTGCCATTCTCGTCGGCATGCCTGAACGTGCGGTCCCCAAAAATCTCTTCAGCCAACTCCAAGTGGTTCTTGAAATCCTGACGCATTGCCTCGAGTTCTTCTTGAGGTGGCGACTCATTATCTCGCATGAAGGTGTCGAGAATTCTTCGGACCGCTCCTTTTATCCTAGACGGCGCACGAAAGGCAAAGAAACGGAGTACAAGTTCACAATCGATCATGCGCTTGTACAAGCGGTTCTCAGCCAGCGTCTGATCGACGTCGCCTTGTGAGTCGGAGTGTTCCTCATACTCAGGAATGTTCCAAACCTTGGTAAACACCGGCGCCCGTGAGAGCTCTATCAAGAGTTCATTGAAGGGGCCAGAGTAGAGGCAGTTCCGCAGCTCCTGCGCGTTTAGCTGCTGCCCGCCCGTGTTGAGACGCTCAAACACGAGCCGCCGTACATCTCCGCGTTCTTCTTGCGCCACAACGCCGGCGTCCAAAAGCAAGACCGTTGCTGACAGCCGCCTACGGTCCAAGCCTCTTCGGAGCGTCTCAGGCAAGTCCTTGAACCGAAATCCGTGGAGCTCCGGCCACTTCTCAAGACCGCTTAGAGCGTAGCCGTTCTCGTAGAACTCCACCACAGCGTGGAGCCTTTGCTGGCCATCCATCACTTCATACCGACTAAGATCCGACTCATAGAGAAAAATTGATGGAATTGGAATGTTCAGGAGTAATGATTCAATAAAGCGACTACGCTTTCCAACATCCCACACAAGTCGACGTTGATACTCGGGCCGCAGGTTGAGCCACTTTTCCTTCTTCACGAAGTCAAGTATCTGCGGGAGCAGGAAGTCGCTGCGTTCCTGACTCAAACGAAATGCAGTGCGTGCGAACTTCTCTTCCAGCTGTTTCGTAGTTGCTTTGCTCGGCTTGCTGGGCATTTTTTGCCGTCGCTCGGTGTTGGGCGTTGTGAGTCTGGCTAACGTTCAGGCAGCCCCGGCTTGCAACCATGAACTAACTGAGCATGCGAGAAGGTGGCCGAGATATTGGGCACCGACAAGAGGTTACGATCAATCGTCAAAGCTCCAAGCGGCCAGGCCTTTGCTCGCAGGTGGGAGAAGGGCCGTAGGAATCGCCGTGGCCTCTGCTCCACCGACGTATTGAGAGACGACAGGGTGACTGGGCGAGGGCCCGCAGTGGGTCATCGGACTCTCCAGATTGTCGTCGGATCGTCTTGGGTGTCATCGTTTCTGTCCGCGTTACCTCCGACAATCCCCGACATTTCGGTCATTCTTCCCGACAGCGGACGTTGCGAACTCGCGGTTCGACAACGATTTGTCGGAAGAACTGATTCTGGGGTCGCCGCTCTGGATCAGGAGAGCCCCGACACCGCACACCACCCCCCTCACCGCCGCGTCAACACGACCCGCGTCGTGTGGGACAATCCCCCCTTCACATCCCCGCCCTGCATCAGCGCCTCGTCCTCAGTCGGGAGCTGGCTCACCACCCCCAGCTGACCGCTGTTGTACAGGTCGCGCAAAGCACTGCAGTCAGGCTGTGAAAGCGACTGGAAGATCGCGGCGTAGTGGTCGTCGAAGTCGCCCAGATCGTTCTCGACCACCGTGATCTCCAGGATGATCCCCTGCAACCGGTCACACTCGTCGAACGTGAACGCGCCGATCGTGGCGAACCCCGTCCCCTCATGATCGTTGATCTCGTCGAACGCGTGCGAGACCACCGGATTGTCGCTCGGCGCCGAGCCGAACATGTGCTGCGCATCCAGCGCGACAGCGATCTCTTCGTCCCCCGGCTCCGTGTTGAGGTTGACGTCGTCGATCCGCGTCTGCACTAGAATCATGCCTTGACCCTGGCGCGTGTGCAGATCGAGGAAATCATCGCTGATCTTCACGGTGTCCACGAAATCGTTCGTCGCGATCAGATCCTTGAACTGGGTGTGCACGTAGGCGTGCGCAAACCGCTTGGCGTCCGCCCGGAACTGGTACCCGCTGGGCTGCACCTCCAACCCCGCTGCCAGCTGGCCCAGTAGCGCCGCCAGCTGCGCGGCGCCCGGATCGGCGCTCGCGGTGATCTGCGTGCCGTTGGCGGTGTATGCGCTGATCCGTGCCGGCCGGAGCTCAACGTGCACCGATCCCGCGGTACCGTTGAACAGGTTGGTCCCGGTCGGGTTGAACAGCCCCAGCTCGGGAGTCACGTACACCGAGATCTCGAGCGAGCCGATGTCCCAGCGGAGCGTCCCGGAGCCCGCTTCTCCTTGAAAATCCTCCACCGAAGCGAACAACAGCTCCACGCTGCCGCCGTAGCGACTGCTGTACCGGATGCGCGTCAGACCGAGCAGCTCGTTCAAGAACGAGGTGGAGGGGAATACACCGGGGACCGGGTTCAGCGCCGGCGGGACGTTCGTCGGCAGGGTGGCATAGTACTTGGCGTAGATCGCCTGATCAGGATGGCCCTGGAAAAAGCCGTCGTACGCCCACGACGCGTTGAGGCCGTTCACCAACACTTGCACTTGCGAGAGATCGGAGCCCGCGAAGAACGGGCCGAAATTCCTGAGCGGGCGCCACGCGATGGTCGCGGGCCAGTCCTGCGGCCCCGGCGCCGCGATCGCCGAGCGGCTTGCCAATGCCGCGAGCGTCCAGCCGGCCGACTGCAACGCCTGGTGGAAGTCGGCCTGTTTGATGATGGAGTGCTTGCCGATCAGCACCATCTCGGCACGCTGCACCGGCTTCGGTCGCCGCGGCTGCTTGCCACACCCTGCCAGAATCCCCGCCAACGTGACGAGTCGTGCCAACGTCGCGCCTCGCATAACGCACCTCGCTTGAGGGTTCATCGGGTCGCTAGCGCTCCCGCAGAATCGTGAGGGTCCGGTCCCTCTCTACACAGTCTTCCACACCGCCTCCGGAATCCCCGACGAGTCCATGAGAATCGGTCGGAGAGTCTCCCGGGCGCGCGCAAGAGATGCCGCGAACCCGGGGCCCAGCGCATCCCGGACATCCTTGGTCAACTGAAGGTACGCCAGCTCGCCCGGCACCAGCTCTCGCACCACCTCGAACACTCCCGAGCGCACCAGCTTCGAGACGCCTATAGCCCGCAAGTGACCGGCGCTGAGAAACAGCCCCCACTCCGGCGCCGCGATGCGCTCGTCCAGATCCGCCAGGAAATACGCCCGCGCCGCGCGCTCCCGCAGCCGCTCCTCCCCGAGCCGCGCCAACGCCGCACCGAGCGAACGATCGTCCCATACCCACAACGCGAAGGCCTCCGCTTCATCCAGCGTCGGCTCCGTCGATATCGCCCCGCTCACCGCCTCGAGCGCCACCGCCAGATCGCACGTCGCTCGCACCACCTCGTCCACGGGGCAGCCGTCCAGCGGGATCACGCAATACGAGGTGAGCTGCGCCGGCCGCTTCAGCGCCGAGCGCACCAGCGTCCGCCCCGTCGCCACCCGGCCCACCGCCACGAGCGGCCCCTCCCGTCCATTGTCCAACACCACCGCGTCACACCGCGGATCGGTCAAATACTCGGCCACCTGCCTGCCGCTCTTCGGCGCGTGGGCCACCCGCCGGTCGCCGCTCGCCAGCGCCACCCGGCTCAGCGCGCCGAAGCAGGGCCGCGAGACGATCTCGGCTACCGCCTCGGCGCGCTCCGGGGAAAGCCCCGGCCCCACATTGTGGTCGAGCCGCGCGACGAGCGTACTCAAGGATTCTCGCTCATCCAGTAGGTCGATACCTCCTTGAACTCGCCGTCGTCGGTGATCTCCGGGCACAGCCGGTACAGCGCCAGCTTCCCGACGAACGTCGTCACCTCGTTGAAGTGACTGTCCCGCTGCTTGAGCCGCTGGAGCTCTTCGGGATTGTTGTTGAGCGCCTTTACGTAATCGCCCACCTGAATGCGCCCCGACGACCTCGCCCGCGAATTGTCGGGCTTGATCTCGAACACGTATGCCGTCGTGCCGTCCACCTTGATGCAATCGACGCGCCTGCCGTTGGCCAACGTCCATTCGTAGACCGTGCAATTGCTCGAGTTGTGCTCGTACTCGCCGTGCGCATCGATGCCGCGCTGCGCCAGATAGGCGACCACCGGATGATTCCCCCCCCGCACGTTCGCCGTCATCCGGTCGATCGACGCCCACATCTCGGAAATCCGGCTCTGATAGTCCCGCGCGCGATCGAACTTACTCTGGAACGTCGTGTCCGCGAGCACCGTCTTCAGGAGATCGTTGGCGCGGTCCCGCATCTGCTGCAGCTTGTCGTAGGAGTCGCGCACGTGGTCGCGCGCGCGGCTCTGCGCGTCCGAGCTGACCGACCGCCGGTCCTCCTCGTCGGCGTCGCAGATTGCCGTCACCAGCGCTTGCACTTCCGTCTTGTCGAGGGTGCGCAGCGACTTGTAGGCGCTCTCGAACTCGTTGTACGCGCGCTCGGCGTCGTCCCAGGGATCGTCCCGGGTCGCGACCCACGAAATGCAGCGGACGCTGGCCCGCGCATCGGCCGCCCGCGCGGCGAGCGCTCGGCCGGACTGGGGCAGCACCAGAACGGCGCCGAACAGCAGCGCCAGAATGGTGCGGATGCGGGATGCATGAGCAGAATGGCGTGACACGGCGGACCTCCTCTGTCGGGGGCGGGATCGATTGAGCCTCGCTCCCAACCTGAGAGCGCGGCCCACCCCCGGGTAGGACGTTTTTGCGGCATCGGGGGCCCCAAACGCGACACGCAGGTACAAATCGATGCCGCTAGCATCGAGCCTCTAGCGGAGCAGACCACGATGCAGAATCATGCTCGGCGAATCTCCACCTTGTGAAGACCGGAATTGAGGGTGATGTTCGCAGGCTGCGCACCGATCCTCGCTCCCAGGAGTCAAAAATGTCAAATGTCCGTGGCGCGCTCATCGCGGCCGCAGCCGCGTACCTCTTGCTGCCCCTCTGCGCTGCCCAATCGCCGTCACCCACCCGTGATCTCGGCGCCCTCAACTCCGTGACCAGCGGGATCATGAAGCTGCCGGTCACGACGGCCTCGGCCGACGCGCGGAATCACTTCCTCCAGGGCCAGCGCGAGCTCGACCTGGGGCGTGGGTTCGAGGCGAACGCCCACTTCAAGAAGGCGGTGGCCGCCGATTCGGGCTTTGCCCTCGCCTACCTCGAGGTGGCCAACACGGGGAACTCGCTCGAGGAGTTCAAAACCAATTTCGACCTTGCCGAGCGGCACGCCGCCGGTGCTTCGGACGCCGAGCGGATCCTGATCCAGATCTCGCGCAAGGGCCTCGACAATGACGTCAACGGCCAGTTGGTCCTGGCGCAGCAGCTCGTCGCGGCGTATCCCGAGAGCCCGCGGGCGTATCTCGTCCTCGCCAGCGTGCAGGGGGCGCTGAACCACAACGCGGATGCCCGGATGTCCATAATGAAGGCGGTGGGTCTGGCCCCCCGCTTACTCGTCGCCCATACGGACCTCGGCAACTCGTATCTGACCGGCGAGCCGAAGGACTTCGCCAAGGCGCTGGAGCACATGCGGCACGCCGAGGCGCTCGCGCCCAATGAGCCGTTCATGCACGATCTGCTGGGCGATGTGTATCGTGCGCTGAACAATCTCGACCAGGCCCGGGCCGAATACACCCGTGGCCACGAGCTGAATCCCACCGACGCTTCGCTGCTGCAGCAGCGGGGGCACGTCAACTCCTTCGCAGGGAACTACGCCGCAGCGCGCGCCGACTACGATTCGGCCATCGCGTTGGGCCGCGGCAACGAGAAGGCGGCCTACGTCCTCTTCCGGGCCTACGTCAGCATCTACGCCGGTGACCCCAAGGCGGCGATCGCTGAGCTCAACCGGCTGGTCGCGGGGGTCGATGCGATGGGTGTGCCGGGGGCGCTCGGCCTGAAGATCGGCGCGCTCTCAGACATCGCGGTCATCGGGATCCACACACGCGACTTCGCCGCTGCGGAGGAGGCTCTCAAGCAGCGCACGCCGTTGCTCATGCGGCAGGCCGCCGAGGTCGGGAGCGCAGCGTTCCAGCGGGGCCAGGAGGCGAGCATCGCCTACTTCGACGCGTGGCTCGCTGCGCGGAAGGGGGACTACACCGCGGCCGGTCAGGCGGCCGACCGGGTAGCCACGCTCGTGACCCCCGACGCGAACCCGCGCAAGCTGGAGCCGGTGCACGAGCTGAAGGGGTACATCGCGCTGTACCAGGGGAACTTCCGGGAAGCCGCCGGCCACTTCGCGCAGGGAAACCTCGACGACCCTTACATCAAGTACCAGTACGCCGTCGCCCTGGAGGGCGCGGGCGAAACGACCAAGGCAAAACAGCTCTTTCGCGAGCTCGCCGTCTACAACTTCAACAGCTCGGGCTACGCGCTGATTCGGAAGGATGCCCAGCAGAAGGCCTCATAATCGCTCCGCCTGAAAGGAACTGGCCGTCAGTTCAACGTCGACGGAGGTGTCGACCCCGGCCCTAGCCGGGAGAGAAACCGCTCGAGCCGGCTCTCGGCGCCGTGGACGTCCCGGCCCAGGTAGTCGCGCCCCGCTTCCGCCAGCGCGGCGTGCAGCGCCTCCGCCGCGTCGGCCGCGCGAGCGCATAGCGACGCCACCGCCCCGCCCGGCGCCAGGATGCGGGCGGCGAGCGCGAGTGCCTGACCGGCGAACGTGACGTACGCGCGGAGCGTGGGGGGGGGGCGCGCCTTTGGCCGCCCCCGCCCCCCCCGGGGCCAGGTTTGGGGGGGGGCGGGGGCGTGGCCGTCCGGGGTTCGGGTCGTTCTCGCGGTGCATACCCCCCCCCCCCCCCCCCGGCCCGCCGCCCG
>JBGOUQ010000046.1:0-12199 GCA_041477065.1 Gemmatimonadota bacterium | reverse complement strand
GCACCCCGTCCGGGCAGGGCCCCCGGTCACCGTCGCGGTCGGGGGACGTCGGCGCCGGGTCAGCGCTGAGCGGAGAGGGTCGCCTCGGCGACGACGGCCAGCGCGATCATGAACACGGCGATCGGCAGCTCCAGCAGCCCCTGGAGGCGGAGCACGATCAGGACCGCGATCACGATGCCGACCCACGCCGAGCGCCGGATCGCGCGCAGCCAGTCGCCCCGGAACGCGATCTGCCGGTGCCGGCTGAAGACGGTCAGCCAGACCAGCGGCACCAGCGTCAGAGCGATGGCCAGCCCGATGAGCGCCGCGCCCAGGAAACCCGCGCCCGGGTCCACGACGGGGTCGCGGGTCGTGACCACGAGTCCCGCCAGGACCCAGACCTGGGCGGCGGCCGCGAAGAACCCGAGGTTGGCCCACCGGTCGCGTCGTTCCATGCCTTGCGAGTCTAGGACCTCAGCGCCTCCGTTCGCGGCCCCCGGCCGGTTCATCGCCCACCCTCGCGGCGGGTCGTCGCCCTAGCGCGCAACGCTCGAGGGGCAGATGTCGCGGAAGGCGCAGTACGTGCAGGCGAGGTAGTCCGGCCGCGCCCGGTAGTCCCGGGCCCGCATGCCCGCGGCGGCTCGTGCGATCCGGTCGCGCGCCTTTGCCAGACGGGCGGGGTCCACCGGCACGCGCCCGACCAGGCCGGACTCCAGGAAATGGAGCGCGACCGCGTCGGGCAGTCGCCCGGTGGTCGCCTCGAAACCCATCGCGTAGATCTGGAGCTGGAGCGACTCGCGCGCCCGGGCTCTCGCCTTGGCCGGATCGCGGACATCCGACGACTTGTAGTCCGTGATCGTCACCCGCTCCGGGCCGAGCATGCCCAGCGTCGGCGACACGACGTCCGCGCTGGCCGGCCGCACCGTCGCCGGGCGCTCCCCCGGGTCATCCCGGCCGTCGGCCGGCTGACGCTCGACCATCCCCCGCTCAACATCCTCACCCGCGAGGTGCTCGCCCACATCCGGACCGAGCTCGCCGCCCTCGCCCCCGAGCCGGGGCTCCGCGTCCTGCTCGTCACCGCCACCGGGGCGCACTTCTCCGGCGGCGCGGACGTGCGGGAACACCTTCCCCCCGAGCACACCGGGCTGATCCCGGAGTTCGTCGAGACCATCGCCGCGCTCGACGCCTTCCCTCTCCCCGTCGTGGCGGCGGTGCAGGGCCGCTGCCTGGGCGGCGGATTCGAGCTGGTCCAGGCGGCCGACATCGTCATCGCCGGGGAGAGCGCGCGGTTCGGCCAGCCGGAGATCCTGCTCGGCGTGGTCCCGCCGGCGGCGTGCGCGCTGCTGCCCCGGCGCACCTCGCGGGGCACGGCCGCGGAGCTGATCTACGGCGGGGATTCGATCGGGGCGGCGGAGGCGGAGCGCGCGGGGCTCGTGCGCCGGGTCGTCCCGGACGCCGAGCTCGAGGACGCCGCGCTCGCGGTCGCCGACCGCATCGCCCGGCACAGCGGCGCGGCGCTGCGTGTCGCCAAGCGCGCACTGCGCGGCGGCGAGACGGCGGCGAGCGCCGCGGCGCTGCGGGAACAGGGCGAGCTGTACCTGCACGGCGTCATGACCACCCAGGACGCCCTCGAAGGGCTGCTCGCGTTCGTCGAGAAGCGTCCGCCGGTGTGGGCCGACCGATGACCACCCCAGGAATGCCGGCGATGGCCACGGTCTTCCCGGAGTGGCAGGGACAGCCCCTCGAGGAGATCCTGTACCGCTGCCGCGCGCTCGTGGAGGATGCGGACTTCCCCACCGTGCAGCGGTGGCGCGAGGCCGGCGGGAAGGTGGTGGGCCACTTCCAGGTCTACTTCCCCGAAGAGATCGCGGAGGCCGGCGGCCTGCTGTCTTTCAAGGTGCGCGGGGCGCCCGTGGAGACGGTGCACGCGGACTCGCACTTCGGCTCCTACCTGTGCTCGATCATCAAGACGTCGCTGGAGCTGGCGCTGTCCGGCCGGGTCGGCCTCGACCTGTTCGTCACGCACCCGATCTGCGACGCCGCGCGCAATCTGGCCGGCGTTTGGGGGCGGAATGTCCCTTACCCCTGCCGGATTCTCTACCTCCCGCAGAACCCCAACTCCGCCGCCGCGGCGCGCTACCTCCGGGACGAGTACAACCGGCTGCGCGGCGTGCTCGAGGAGATTGCCGGCCGGCCGATCACGGATGCGGATCTGCGCCGCGCCATCGGCGTGTTCAACGAGAACCGCGCCTTGCTGCGCCGGCTCTATGCGCTGAAGCGGGAGCGGCCCTGGCTGATCCCGGCCGACGAGGCCTACGTGCTGCTCGCCGTGGGGGGCCTCGTGCCGCGCACCGAGCACAACGCGCTGCTGCGTGCCGTGCTGCCGCTGCTCGAGACCCGGAGCACGCCCAAGCAGGACAAGATCCGCGTGATCCTCGAGGGCGGGTTCTGCGAGCAGCCACCGCTCGATCTCATCAGCGCGATCGCGCGCTCCTGTTACGTGGTGGACGACGACCTGCTCATCGGTCTGCGCTGGCTCGTCGCGGACGTGCCCCAGGAAGGCGACCCTTTGGGGAACCTCGCCACCGCGTATCTCGAGCATTCGGCGCACAGTCCGGTGCAGCACGACCTGCGCAAGCCGAAGGAGCGGATGCTGCTCGAGCGCCTCGACCAGGCCGGCGCGCAGGCGGCGATCCTGATGTCGGCGAAGATGTGCGAGCCGGGGCTCGAGGAGCTCGTGGTGCACACGCGGGCGCTGGATCAGCGCGGCGTGCGGTACTTCGTGAGCGAATTCGAGGAGAACATGACGAGCTTCGACCAGCTCGAGATCCAGCTCGAGACGTTCGTCGAGAACCTCCTCTTTGATTGAGGCAGCCATGACCGACACAGCTCAAGTGGCGGGGATCGTGGGGCGCGGCAACGAGGCCGGCGCACGGCTGTTCCGGGAGTGGTTCCAGCAGCTGTCCGCCGCCGCCGAAGAGGGCCGCGGAGCGGCGTACGTGTTCGTGATGGGCAGCCTCGCCGAGCTGCTCCGGGTGTTCGACTTCCCCATCGTGTTCCCGGAGATCAACTCGCTACAGGCGGCCGTGCGCCGGGTGGCGCACGAGTACCTGAACGAGGCGGAGAACTACGGCTATTCGCCCGACATCTGCGGCTACGTGAAAGCCGACGTGGCGGTCCAGCTCCGGGGCGGCACACACCCGATGGGGAAGATCCCCAAGCCGGCCCTCGCCGTCGCCACGAACGCCTGCAACACCTACATCAAGTGGGGCGAGATCTGGGAGCGGATGTACGGCATCCCGCTCTTCACGCTCGACGTGCCCGGCTCGCGGGGCGCGGGGCTCGCCTCCCCGCCCGGCAGCGCGGACTTCGAGCAGGACCGCCGCTACGTCGAAGCCCAGCTGCGGGAGCTGATCACCCTGTGCGAGCGCGTCTCCGGGCGGCCCTTCGACATCGACCGGCTGCGCGAGCACATGGGACACGCCAACACGCTGAGCGCGGGATGGCGGCGGGTGCTCGAGCTGAACCGCAGCCGGCCGGCCGTGTTCAACGCGCTCTCGGACGGCACCATCTACCTCGGCGTCGCCAACGGCTTCCGCGGCGCGCCCGAGGGCGCGGCCTTCTTCCGCGACCTGGTGGAGGAGATGACCTACAAGGCCGAGCACGGCATCGGGACGGCGATCGCAGAGCAGTGGCGCCTCCTCTTCGTCGGGGTCCCCTGCTATCCGATCTTCCGCCGCTTCAGCGAGCTGTTCACCGACTGGGGCGGGGTGTTCGTGCACTCGACGTACCTGTGGTTCGCCTCCGGAGGGGCGAATCTCGGCTTCACCTACGACCTGACCCGGCCGCTCGAGAGCCTCGCCGAGGGGGTCCTGCTCGGTGTGCGCGACGCGATGGACAGCATGTTCTTCCAGACCCCGGCGCTCGCCGAGATGATCGACACCCACCGGGCCGACGGCGTGGTCTACCATCCGATCAAGAGCTGCCGCACGGTGTCCACGGGCCTCGCCGACACGCGCCGCGCGCTGATGGCGCTGCGGGACGTCCCCAGCCTGTTCGTCGAGTCGGACATGATGGACCGGCGCGTGGTCTCGGAGGCGCAGATGAAGAACCGGATCGACGCATTCTTCGAAGGGCTCGCGACGCGGCGCCACCAGGGCGCCGCCGCCGCGCTCTAGGAGGCGGTCATGGCCTACGCGGCGGGCGTGGACGTCGGCTCCACGCAAACCAAGGCCGTCATCATCGACGAGGCGAGGCGCATCGTGGGCCGCGCCCTCGCCGAGACCGGGGCCAACGTAATGCGCGCCGCCGAGACGACGTTCCAGGCGGCGCTCCACGCGGGTGACCTGTCCGAAGAGGCGGTCGAGTTCGTGGTCGGCACGGGCTACGGCCGCTACAAGGTGACGTTCGGCAACGCGCAGGTCACCGAGATCAGCTGCCACGCGCGCGGCGCGGCCCTGCTCTTTCCGAACACCCGGACGGTGCTGGACATGGGGGGGCAGGACACCAAGGCGATCCGGGTCTCCTCCACCGGCGAGGTGGTGGACTTCTGCATGAACGACAAGTGCGCCGCCGGCACCGGCCGGTTCCTGGGAGCGGCCGCCGTCGCCCTGGACCTCCCGCTCGCCGAGCTCGGGCCGACGGCGCTGCGCGGCGAGCGCGCCGTGAAGATCAGCACGACGTGCACGGTGTTCGCCGAGTCCGAAGTGCTCTCCTGGCTCGGCAAAGGAAAGAAAATCGAGGACATCCTGCTGGGCGTGCACGAGTCCATCGCCGGACGCTCGATCGGCCTGCTGCGCCGCGTGGGCGTCGAGCCGGAGGTGACGTTCACCGGCGGCGTGACGAAGAATCGCGCGATGGTCGAAATCCTGAACCGCCGCCTGGGCGTCGTGGTCAACGTCAGCGAAGAATCCCACTTCCTCGGCGCGCTCGGGGCGGCGCTCTTCGCGCTCGACCGCATCCACGCCGGCCGCGCGCCCCAGGGCGCGCGGGAGTCCGCATGAGCCTCAGCGCGGGCCTGGACATCGGCTCGACCTACACCAAGGTCGTCCTCGTCGGAGAGGGTGGCGCGATCCTCGGCCGGGCGATGGAGCCCACCGGGTTCAAACTCGGCCAGGCGGCGGAGCGGGCCCTCGCCCGGGCTCTGTCGGCCGCGGGGCTCCTCCCCACGGACGTGGCCTACATCGTGACCACCGGCTTTGGGCGCCACCAGACCGCCGTCGGCGACGCGCACGTCACCGACCTCACCGCTGCCGCGCGCGGGACGACGCACCTCTTTCCCGGCACCCGCACCGTCCTCGACGTCGGGGGACAGACGATGAAGGCCAGCCGGCTGGGCGCGGACGCCAAAGTCCAGAGCTTCCGGTTGAACGACAAGTGTGCGGCCGGCACGGGCGCGTTCCTCGAGAAGACGGCCCGCTACATGGGGTTCGGCACCGAGGAGATCGGCCCGCTGGTGGCCACGTCCAAGACGCCGGTGCCGATCTCCGGGGTCTGCGCCGTCTTCGCCGAATCGGAGGTGATCAACCAGCTGTCCGAAGGGGCATCCCCCGCCGACATCATGCACGGCGCGATCGTCTCGCTCGTGGACCGCTCGATGCAGCTGATGAAGCGGGTCCGGATGGAGCCGGAGTTCACGCTCATCGGCGGCATCCTCCGGTTCGAACGGATGGTGGACGTGATCCGGAGCGCCCTCGGCGCGAACGTGAACGTCCCGTCGGGGGACCTGGTGCAGTTCGTGTCGGCGTTGGGCGCGGCGCTGCTGGGCCAGCGGCGCCTGCGTCGTCTCGCCGAGCAGAAGGAGGGGGGGGAGACGCATGCGGCCGCCGGCGGCTGAGGAGGGCTGGGAGCGGCGCTTCGTCGCCGACCTCCAGCGCGCGGAGGAAGCGATCGCGCTCTACACCAGCGCCGGCTTCGAGGTGCGGGCCGAGCCCGCCCAGCCCGCCGATTTCGACAGCGGCTGCGAGTCCTGCTGGCTCGTCCAATCCGGGCTGTTCCGCGTGATCTTCACGCGGCGGCGCGGCGGAAGCGACGCCTGATGAGAGCCGCCGTCTTTCACGGCCCCAACCGGCCGCTCCAGATCACCGAGGTGCCGACCCCCCGCCCCGGCCCGGGCGAGGCGCTCGTGCGCGTCGCCGCGTGCGGGCTGTGTCACACCGATCTCCATTATCTCGACCACGGGGTGAAGACCTTCAAGACGCCACCGCTCATCCTCGGTCATGAGGCGGCTGGCACCATCGCGGCCCTGGACCCGGGCGCCACCGGACGCGCCGTCGGCGACCGCGTGCTCGTGCCGTCGGTGCTGTCATGCGGGCGCTGCGGCTACTGCCGCCAGGGGCGCGAGAACCTGTGCGAGTCCATGGTGATGCCGGGGAACAACATCGACGGGGCGTTCGCCGAGTACGTCGTGGTGCCGGCCCGCGAGCTGATCCCGCTCCCCGCGTCGCTGCCGCTGGAGCGCGCCTGCGTCATCGCGGACGCCCTCTCCACACCGTTTCATGCGGTCACGCGGCGCGCGCGCGTGCGCGCGGGCGATACGGTCGCGGTGGTGGGCTGCGGCGGCGTCGGGCTGAACGTCGTGCAGTGCGCCACCGTGGCTGGCGCGCGCGTCGTCGCGATCGACACCAATGCCGCGCGCCTCGAGGTCGCCACTGCCCTCGGCGCCTGGCGGACGGTGAACCCGCGCGAGGTCGAGCGGGTGGACAAGCACGTCCGCCAGCTGACCGGGGCGGGCGTGGATGTGGCCTTCGAAGCCGTCGGCACGCCCAAGACGATCGAGCTGGCCTTCGGGCTGCTCAAGCGCGGCGGACGCCTGTGCCTGATCGGCTACTCGGCCGAGCCCGCCGTGCTTCCGGCGGCGCGCGTGATGTACTACGAGCTGGAAGTCGTGGGCAGTCTCGGCTGCGGCGCCGGTGAGTATCCGGAGATCGTCGGCTTAGTCGAGGCCGGACGGCTGCGGCTGGACCGCATCGTGAGCGGCACCCTTCCCCTCGAGCAGATCAACGAGGGCTTCGATCGGCTGCGTCGCGGCGAGGGGATCCGCTGGGTCGTGACGCCGTGATCGGTCGAGCTCAGCTCCCCACCGTTGCCAAGCACTCGATCTCCACCCGCGCGCCCAGCGCCAGGCCGCTCCCCGCGATGGCCGACCGGGCCGGGGGATCCTTCGGGAAGTAGGTCGCATACACCGCGTTCATCGCCGCGTAGTCCTTGATGTCCGCCAGAAACACCGTGCATTTGACCACGCGCTCGAGGGAGCTGCCCGCGGCGGCGAGCACCGTCTTGATGTTCTCGAACGTCTGTTTAGTCTGCCCCGCGATCCCCGTGGCGGCGAGCTGGTGGGTGCCGGGGACGTTGCCGATCGCGCCCGACAGATACAGCATGGTTCCGATCCGCACGGCGCTCGAGAACGGCAGACCCACCGACGTTCCGGGCGGGTTGATCACCTGCCGATCCTGCCCGGCGAGCCGAGTGGCCAGCGCGGCGAGGGACACCAGGAACATGCGGAATGTGCGCATCAAACCTCCGAGGTCAGGTGAGCGGCGTTGGCGAGCTCCGGGACAGCAACGGCCAGGTGAACACGAGCAGTAACCCGGCAGCAGCGCTCGCGCCGAACGCCGGCGCGGCACCGAGCCACTGGTAGGCCGCCCCAAGCACCAGGCCGCCCGCCAGGGCCGCGAGACCGGTCCAGCCGTGATAGGCTCCGAAGCCGCTCCCCTGGCGGCCGGCGGAGGCGTGGGCGACGATGGCGCGCTCGGGGCTCTCGGTGAGCCCCGCCACCAGGCCCAGGGCGAGGAACAGCGCCCACGCCTGCCCCGGGCCCCGCGCCACGGCGAACCCCGCGGCGATGAGGCCGTAGGCCACCCACCCCAGCCACATCGTCCGCGCCGGACCGATCCGATCCGACAGAGCGCCGCCCAGGAAGCTCGTCGAGGAGCGCACCACGTGCAGCGCGGCCCACAACAACAGCACCGACGACACCGACACGCCCAGCTGTTGCGACCGGAGAATGACGAGCGTCTCCGGCATGCGGATGAGGTAGAAGGCGATCACCGCGGAAAGGGGGAAGGATGGAAGGACGGAACGTTGGAAGGACGGAACGGTGGAAGGAGGATTCCCACCTTCCCTCCTTCCATCCTTCCCACCTTCCGTGCGTACCGCCCACGCGGCCAGCATCAGCACGAGGATTCCCGGCACGATGCTCGCGGCGATCACGCCCCGGACGTCGGTGTCGCGCGAGGTGAGGAGCCACCACGCGACGAGCGGGCCGAGCACCGCCCCGGCGTGGTCCATGCCGCGCTGCAGCCCGAACGCCCGCCCCCGCAGCGCGGGCGGCGTGACGTCGGCCATCAGCGCGTCGCGCGGCGGCGTGCGCACCCCTTTGCCGACACGGTCCACCACCCGCAGCCCGATCACTTGCCACGCGGCCCCCGTGAGCGCGATGATCGGGCGCACCACGACCGCGACGAGGTAGCCCAGGACGATGAGCGGGCCGCGCCGCGACGGGCGATCCGCCAGCCGGCCGGCGCGGAACTTCACGATTGCCGCGGTAAAGTCCGCCGCCCCGTCGAGCGCACCCAGCGTCACCGCTCCCGCCCCCAGCACCCCGGTGATGAACGCCGGCAGCAACGGGTACACCATCTCGCTCGCGAAGTCATTGAGCAGCGAGACGAAGCCGAACAGCATCACCTGCCGCGGCAGCTTACTCACCGAGCCCCAGCCCCCAGCGAATCAACGTGACGGGGAGACCCCCGTACGGCAGGATGGCGTCGTGAAACGCACGCAAACCGGACGCCGCGCCGCGGGCGGCGCGGAAATCCTCCCGCAACCGCAGCAGCTCCCGCCGCCCTACCGCGTAGCACAGCTGGTAGCCCGGCGCGGCGCAGTAGCGCCGCACCTCCGCCTCGGCGTTGGTCCGGTCCAGGTGCAGCTCGTGCACCATCAGGTCCACCGCCTGGTCGATCGTCATCCCGCGCGTGTGCAGCCCGACGTCGAGCAGCACCCGCACCGCGCGCCACAGCAGGTGCACCCGTTGGAAAAACCGCTGCTCCGCGGTGGCGTAGAACCCTTCCTCACCCATCATGTCCTCGCAATACAGCGCCCACCCCTCCACCGTCAGCGGCGTCGCCAGGTTCTTGCGTATGTGCGACGGCTGGGCCTGCGCCTGCACCAGATGCAGGTGGTGGCCCGGATAGCCCTCGTGCAGCGCCGTTGCCGCCAGCTCGTGCCGGCAGTGATCCCGCAGCATCCGGTCGCGCTGGCCGGCCGGCAGCGCCGGATCGGGCACCGTCACGTAGAACCACCCCGTCCGGTCCCGCGAATAGGCCCCAGGGCTGTCGTAGGCGGCATAGGGGACCACGGGGCGCAGGAACGCGGGCGTCGGCACCACCTCGAGCGGCGCGTCGGGAATCGCCGCGAGGCCGCGCGCGCCCACGAAGTCCCGCGCCCGGCGCATCTCGGCCGCGTACGCCGCCACCAGCTCCTCCGCCGCCGGGTGATCGCCCCGCAGGCGGTCCACCAGGTCCGGCCACGGCGTCCGGCCGTCGAGCTGGCGGGCGCGCTCCGCCAGGTCCGCCTGCACTTCCTCCTTCAGCCGGTGGCCGTAGCGCCACAGCTCCGGCGCGGTGTCCCGCAGCGCGTGCTCGTAATGCAGCCGGAAGTTGAAGCCCTCCTCCCCCAGCGCGAAATGCTCGGCGCCCGTTTCCGTCCAGCGCTCCAGGTCGTGCACGAAGCTCGCCAGCGCCGCCGCCGCACCGTCCGCCGCGACCGTCAGGGGGTCGGACAGCGCCGGCGTCTGCTCCGCCGCCGCGGCGGCGGCATCGCGGATCAGCGCCAGTCCGCCTTCCGCCATCCGCAGGCCCGTTTCCGCGAACACGCGGACCGGCTCCGTCAGCGTCGCCCGCGCGTCTTCGAGCAGCCGCGGCACCTCCGCCAGGCGCTCCGCCAGCGCTACGGCGCGCGCCTCCGCTGGGCGGTCGGCGCGGAGCAGCAGGTGGTGCAGCCCGCCCAGCAGGTGCGTCAGCCAGAACTCGGGGTTTCGGGCCTGCGGCCGCTCGTGCTCGAACATGCGCTGCGTCACCCGGATCTCGTTCAGCAGCGCCGTGCGGTCGATCTCGTCCTCCAGCTGGTCGGGAGAGACTGCTTCGAGGGCGATGGAGAGCGACTTCAAGGCGGCGAGGTGGACGGTGAGGGCGGGAGCGGCGTACTGTCCGTATCGGCCGTCGTAGGTGGTGACCCCCGCCTGCGTGGCCGCCACCGGATCCATGTGCCATCGGAGATCGAAGTAGGAGCGCTCGATCTCCCGCAGCGTGCCTACCGCCATGCCGAGGGGGCCTGCTTCAGCAGCTGATGGCACTCCGCGTCGGTCAGCACCCGGTCGGTCTTTTTCGCCGCCTCGAACAGCGCCTTGCAGGCCGCCTCGTCGTCCGCGTCGTAGCCATGGGTCTCGAGCCAGAACTTCACGTTGGAGAGACCGGAGACGGGTGAGATCTCGATCTTCTGCTCGAGCCCCAGCTCCGCGGCCGGCACGGAGCTGTACACCCGGTCGGCGAGCCAGGCGTGGCCCTTCTTTCTGGCCTTGATGATCGCCGCCGCGTGCACCCCGGTGCCCGTGCGGAAGGCATCGGTGCCCATCACGGGGTAGTTGATGGGAATCGGGATGCCCACCGCGTCCGCCACGGTGTGGCAGTACTCGGGCAGCTTGGTCATATCGTGGTGATAGGCACCGAGCAGCTTGAGGTTCACGATCAGCAGGTCCATCTCGGCGTTGCCCACACGCTCCCCCACACCGAGCGCCGTGGCGTGTACCCGGTCGACGCCCGCCTCGATCGCCGCCAGACAGTTGATCAGGCCCATCCCGCGGTCCCGGTGGCCGTGCCAATCGATGGCCACACGCTTCTCTTTGACGATTTCTTGCTTGACGAACTTGACGAGGGCTCTCACCCCGTCCGGCGTCGCGTGCCCCACGGTATCGGCGAGGCAGATCCGCGTGGCGCCGCAGTCGATGGCGGCGCCGTACAGGCGCTTGAGCGTCTCGGGCCGCGCCCGCGTCGTGTCTTCGGTGACGTACATGACCGGCAGGCCGTGCTTCACCGCGTACGTGACCGCCTCCTCCGTGGACCGCAGCATACGGTCGATCGTCCAGTCCTCCGCGTACTGGCGGATCGGCGAGGACCCGATGAAGGTGGCCGCCTCGATGGTGATGCCCACCTCTTCGGCGATGCGCACGACCGGCTCCACGTCGGCGATCACCGTCCGGGCGGCGCAGTTGGGAAAGATTGGGAGCTTGTGGTCACGGATCTCCGTGGCCAGCGCCCGCACCTGCTCCACCACCCGCGGCCCGGCCCCGGGCAGCCCGATGTCCGCCGCCACGATCCCGAGGTCGGCCATCAGGTGGAGGATCCGCTTCTTGGTCTCCAAGGATGGGTCGCGAACCGAGGGGGATTGCAGCCCGTCGCGCAGCGTCTCGTCGTTCAGGTCCACGCGGGCGCGTGTCCAATCGAAGCCGCCACCGGCCCGGTTCCAGTCGTAGATCAGCTCGCGTTCGTCCATGAGCCTAGTGTCGCCCTCTCGCTTGCCGGGGTCAAGCCGGTTAGTCTGAATCGTCATGGACCGCGTGATCGCCCGCCTGCTCGGGCACGACCGCGTGCGCGCCGCGCGGGCGCACCTGGAGCGCACCGACGAGGTGACGTTGGCGCGCCAGGCCCAGCTGTGCGCTCTGCCCGCGCCCACGGGAGCCGAATCGCGCCGCGGCACGCGCGTCGCCGAGCTGTTCCGGGAGATCGGACTGCGGGACGTGCTGGTGGACGAAGTCGGGAACGTGCACGGGTGGCTGGACGGGGCGGACGGAGGGGGAGGGGAAGTGGGAGGGGCGGTCGTCCTGTGCGCGCATCTCGATACGGTGTTCGGACCCGACGTAGATGTGGCGGTGCGGCGGCGCGGGCCGCGGCTCGAGGGACCCGGCATCAGTGACAACGCCCGCGGCCTCGCGGCGCTGGTCGGCGTCGCGGAGGCGATGGCGCTGAACCGGGTCAGGACCACGCACCCGGTGTTGTTCGCCGCTACGGTCGGGGAGGAGGGCTCTGGTGACCTGCGCGGAGTGAAGCACCTCTTCACGCGTAACGGCCTGCGGTGCGGGGCCGGCGGGGCGGCGGGGGGGGCGGCGCGGCCGCGCGGCGGCGGGGGGGCGCGGGGGGGGGCGGGGCGGGGCCGGCGGGGCGGCGGG
>JBGOUQ010000045.1:0-12722 GCA_041477065.1 Gemmatimonadota bacterium | reverse complement strand
TTGTGTTGCTGCGCCGCGGGGGGGGGGGGGGCGCCCCCCCCGCCCCCCCTCTCTCCCCCCCCCCCCCCGCTCGGCGGGCCCCCCGGGCGCCGCGCCCGCCGGGGGGGGGGGGGGGGGGGGGGGGGGGGGGGGGAGGCGCGTGAGTCTTTGGGCCGTCATCCTCGCCGGGGGCTCGGGCAGCCGGTTTTGGCCGCTCTCCACGCCGGAGCGCCCCAAGCAGCTGTTGCCGCTGGCCGGAGATCGGCCGCTGCTCGCGCAGGCGGTCCACCGGCTCCACGGTCTCGTCCCGCCCGAGCGCGTGCTGATTCTCACGGGCCCCTACCTCGTCGACAAGATCGCCGCCGCCGCCCCGGAAGTGCCGGCGACGCAGATCCTGGCCGAGCCGCGCGCCGCCTCGACGGCGCCCGCGCTGACGTGGGCGGCGCACCGCATCCTCGCCCAGGACCCGGACGCCCAGATGCTCTCGCTCCACGCCGACTGGGCGGTGGGCGACGACGCCGCGTTCCGCGCGACGGCCAAGCGGGCGCTCGACGTCGCGCGCGAGCGGGACGTCCTGGTCACCGTCGGGGTGAAACCGACGCGGAACGAGACCGGATACGGCTACATCGTGCCGGGCCGGCGGCTCGGCCGGGCCCGCGCCGTGCAGCGGTTCGTCGAGAAGCCGAGCCCCGCGCGCGCCCGGCAGCTGCGGCGCCGGGGAGCCCTGTGGAACACCGGCTGCTTTGCGTGGGGCGTGCCCCGCTTCCTCGCCGAAGCCGCCGCCCACGCCCGGGAGTTGCGGCGCGCGTGGCCGGCGCTCGCCGCGGGAGACGTGGCCGGTTTCTTCGCCGCGGTGCGGCCCGTTGCGGTCGACGTCGCCGTGCTGGAGCGCACGCGCCGGCTGGCCGTGGTCGCGGGCAGCTTCAAGTGGGACGACATCGGCTCCTGGGACGCGCTGCTGCGCATCCGGCCCAGGGACGCGCACGGCAACGTCGTGGTCGGCAACGTCACGCTCGGCGACGACGTGCGGCGCTCGGTGATCTGGTCGGAAAGCGAGCACCTCGTGGTGCTCGGCGTGCAGGACACCGTAGTGGTGCGCGCCAACGGCCACACTCTCGTCACGCCGACGGGCCGTGCCGAGCAGCTCAAGGCGCTGGTGCAACGGCTGTGAGTCACGCGCTCTACCTGCTCGACCCCGAGCCCGGGCCGCCGTGGCTGCCGTTCGCCGGCGTGCGTCCGTTGTGCGAGCTGCGCGCCGGTGCCCACATGATTCGCGAGCGGTGGGAGGCATTCGTCGGCGCCGAAACGACGGCGATTTTCGCCGTGCCGCATCTCGCGGGCTTCCCGGAGCCGGGCGTGCCGGCCGTGGTCGCGCGGCATCCGGTTCCCGGACCGGCGGTGATCGGGTCATCCACGTTCGCGCCGCGGGGCCTGGCCCCGGACCTCCCCGCGGTTCCGTTCCGCCTCACCTGCGGGGGGATCACCGTCGGCTGGGGCGTGCCGGCGGGGGTCACATGGGACGGACCACAGCCGCATGCGCAGACCGTAGAAGTCCAGGGCGTCGTGCTCCACGGCATTTGGGACCTGGTGCCCGCCCTGGATCGGCTCCTCCCGGAGGATCTGCGCCGGCTCCTGGGCGAGAGCGAACCGATCCCGCGCGGGTCGATCGTCATCGGCGACCCCGCCGCCCTCGCGCTCCGCGAGACGGCGGTCGAGCCCGGCGTGGTGTTCGACACCTCGCACGGCCCCGTCGTGCTGGAGAGCGGCGTCGAAGTCCGCGCGGGCACACGGCTCGAAGGTCCGCTGTGGGTGGGCGCGAACGCGCGCCTGCTCGGCGGCGCGATCCGCCAATCGGCCATCGGCCCGCGCTGCACCGTGCACGGGGAGCTGTCCAACTGCGTGTTCCTCGGCTATGCCAACAAGGCGCACGACGGCTTCGTCGGCCACAGCGTGGTCGGCCGCTGGGCCAACCTCGGGGCCGGCACCATCACCTCCAATCTGAAGAACACGTACGGTCTGGTGCGGCTCGACGCCGCGGGCACCGCGTTGGATACCGGCCTCCAGCATCTCGGCAGCTTGATCGGCGATCACGCCAAGACGGCGATTGGCACGCTGCTGGGCACGGGGACGATCGTGGGCGCCGGCGCCAGCGTCTTCGACGCCATGCGGCCGCCCAAGTACGTCCCCCCGTTCGCGTGGGGCGGGAGCGGCTCGGCACGGATGACCAAGTCCGGCTTTCTCAAGATCGTCGAGCGCGTGCTACCGCGGCGCGACGTCGCAGTTGACGCCGCGACCCACGCGGTGCTGGGCCGCGTCTACGACTGGTGTATGCGCTGACGCGCGCCTCCGATGCCCGAGCCTAAGCCGTATCGCCGGCTCAACAAGTTCGAGCTCCACCAGCTCATCGGCGAAGGGGCGATGGGCGTGGTATGGAAGGCCTACGACACGGTCCTCCGCCGCTACGTGGCGCTCAAACTCCTCGGCTCCTCGTTCGCCAAGACGACCGAAATGCGGGAGCGGTTCCTGCGCGAAGCCCGCGCGGCGGGCGCGCTCCAGCATCCCAACATCGTGACCGTGTACGATCTGGGCGAGGCCGAAGGGCAGCTGTTCATCGCGATGGAGCTGGTCGAAGGACGCGACCTGAGCGACTTCATCGCGTCCCGGGAGCCCCTCGCGCTCGAGCGCAAGCTCGACATCGTGGTCGAAATGCTCCAGGGGCTCGGCTACGCGCACGAGCGCGGGGTCATTCACCGCGACGTCAAGCCCTCCAACGTGCGCGTCACCTCCGACGGCAGCGTGAAGATCATGGACTTCGGGATCGCCCGGCTGCAAACGGCGGACGCGACCGGCTCGGGGGCGATCATCGGCACGCCGACCTACATGGCGCCCGAGCAGATCACCAACGGCCCCATCTCCCCAGCCACGGACGTGTTCGCCGTCGGGTGCGTCCTGTACGAGCTGCTCACCTACCAGAAGCCGTTCGAAGCGGAGTCGATCCACGGCGTGCTGTACCAGGTGCTGACCACCGATCCGAAGCCGCTGCGTACCATGGCGCCGTCGATTCCCGCCTCTCTCGAGCGCGTGGTGATCAAGGCGATGGCCAAAGCCCCGCGCGACCGCTTCGACACCGCGAAGCACATGCGCACGACGCTGCTGGGCATCCGCTCGGCGCTCTCGGGCGCCGGCGCGGGAACGACGCAGCGGCTCACGGGCGGACGAGGGGTGGTGTTCGGCACGCTGGTCTCGCTGATCCGGCCGATGGCGCTGCGTACTCGACTGCTCGCCCTCGGAGCGCTGGCGCTGGTCGTCGGCGTGCTCGCCTACTTCTCCCTGGCTGCCCCTCCCATCGCGCCTCCGGTGCCCGCACCGGTGAGCGCCACGCCGACGGTCGTGGCCACGGTCCCGCCGCCCAGCGTGAACCCCGCCGTCAGCGCGTTGCGGGACTCGGCGCGCGCGGCGCGCGCCAGGGCGGTAAAGGTATTCGCGATGAAGAACAACGTCCCGGCGTGGCTCCTGGCGGAGACTATTCTGCAAACAGCGGACCGGGCCGTCGCCGCCGGAGACCAGCCGCGCGCCAGCCCCGCCTACAGCAACGCGTTCGAGCAATACCGCCTGGCCGCCCGACAGGCGGACACGATGCGCAGCGAGACGGCGCGGCTGGTCGCGCGCGTGACGCCGGTGGTGCGGGCCCTTGGGACGCGCCCCGAAGCCGCCGCCGCGGTCTCCCGCCTGGCCCGGGCCGACTCATTGCTGAAGGCGGGGGACTACAGCTTCGCCAAGCTCGCCGCGCAGGACGCCGAGCAGATCGCCGTGAGCCTCGGCGTGGCCCCACCGAGCTCCCAGCCCGCCGACGCCCGGGCCGCGATCGCCATCCTGCTGCTGGACCTCGGCCGCGCGGTCGCGAGCGAGCGGGTGGCCAACATCAAGGCCCTGTATCCGGGAATCACGGCGCCCGAGGTGAGCGGCTGGCAGAGGTTCTTCCGGAGCGCCGAGCAGCTGTCGGCGCGGTTCACTGTGGAGCGCCTGTCGGTGCGGGGCGCCTCCGCCAGCGCAGTCGTGAGCGGGATCTACAGCTTCGTGCCGCGCGGCGGCGGGGTGCAGCGCGAGGACCGCCCGTTGTTCACCATGCACTTCGCCAAGACGGCGGGCCGGTGGCGCATCGCCAGTGTGCGCGAGGCGCCCCGCTAGCGGTCAGTCCCAGGCCCGCTCGCTGGCCGGTGGGGGCGGCGGGATCACCACCTGCTCGGGACGCGGCGTGGCCGGGCCCACACGGCGCAGCGTCACCGGCTTATCGAGATCGCCTCCCGAGAGCGTGAGGCGCTCCCGGTCCACCTTCATGCCGTAGACCTGCCACACGCCGTCGCCGAGGGTCAGCCACAGGCTGTCCCCCACCACCCGCCAGCGGGCGACCTGGTCGCCGAACTGCGCCGAGCTGTCGGTGCGCACCATGATATGGCGGAGTTCCTCGCCGGCCTTGGCTTGCCAATCGCCTTCGAGCCGGGGAGAGCGCCCCGACTGAGCGACGCCACGCGTCGCACCGACGAGCAGAAGGATCAAGATCACACGCACGACGACAGCTCCTCGTACACGGGGACCGAGAACCTCATACCCCGACGACTCGCTCACGAGCCGGCGGGTGGAGCCGAGGTCGCCGCGGGAGCCACGTCTCCCGTCGGTAGCGGCGCCTGCTCCCCATCGACCACCGTGACCTGCGGCTCCCATTGCCGCATCATCGTGACAAACGCGGTCGTCATCTCGATGTCGAACTCCATCCCCGAGCGGCCCTCAAGATAGTGCAGCACCTCCGCGTGCGACCAGGCATCCCGGTAGGGGCGCTTGGTCCGCAGGGCGTCGTACACGTCGCACACATGCACGAGATTACTGGCCCGGTGGCAGGGGCGCTGGTATTGCAAACGGGGGTACCCGCCCCCATTGAGCATGATGTGGTGCTCGTAGGCGACCACCGCCGCGACGTCCAGCTGCTCCTCCGATTCCAGGATGATCCGCGCGCCATCGGCCGGGTGCCCGGTCATGATCTCACGCTCATCGGGCGTGAGTTTACCCGGCTTGATGAGGATTTCCAGCGGGATGCGCGTCTTGCCGACATCGTGCAGCAGGCCGGCGATGCCGAACGCGCGCACGTCCTGGGCACCGAGTCCGATGAACTCGGCCAGCGCCATCGCCAGCACCGACACGTTCATCGAATGCGTGGTGGTGTACTGGTCGAACTCCTTCAGCTGGAGCAGCGGGACCATGACCTGGCGGCCGCCATGCATGGCGACCGAGAGCGAGCGCACGACCGCCTCGGCTTCCGCGAGCGGCAGCTTCCCCCGCGACTGCACTTCCTGGTGGATCCAGCGGAGCGTCTCGGCTTCCTCCCCCAGCGAAAAGCTGATCGTCGCCGTCGGCATGTCCTCCTTCTGCGCCTCGGGATCCCCTCGCACGCCGACCGCGCCGAATTTGATACTGGTGCGGCGCATCTGGCGCGCTTCCGAGGTATCGATGGTCGACAGCGTCAGGCGCGCCAGCACTTCTTCCAGGAACCCCTCGAACTCCTCCCGGCTCACTTGGCTCTCGAACTCGAGCCGCTGGATGCCGGCATTGGCGAGGCGGGCCGACCAGTCCCACGCCTTCAAGTCGCGCAGCGGCAGCCGGCCGTAGACAATCTCGTCCCCGAGGAACGTGAACAGCGGCCGTGGCGTGTCGTGCTGCAGATCCTGCAGCTCGGTGAAGGCCGCGTCGATGCTGCGCTCCCGCTGGGGGTGCCCATCGGTGTACAACGCCATGCTGGCCAGCGCCTGCGCGAAAGCGGCGAGGAACCGGACGGGGTCGCTCATATGCGCGCAGTCTCGGGATCGGTGGCTGCGCGGATCTCCGGGTCGCCGGAGACGGCGGCCCGGGCGAGCAACGCCGTGGCCCGGTCGTCCAGGGCCCACCCGCCCGCGAGCGCGGTCAGGGCGGCGAGCAGCTCCGGCGATTTGGGGGCGAGCTTCGGGCGACCGAACATCGTCCGGCCGCCGTCGCACAGACGCAGCAGTGCGTCACCGGCGGCCGGCGCACGCGTGCGCGCCAGCACGCGGATCGCCAGGACACGCAGTTCGGAGGGCCCGCGCGCCAGGGCCCGGGCGATGAGGAGCGGCTCGGCCCCCGGCGGACAGTCCTTCAACGCCGCCCCCAGGGCGATGCGCGCGGTCTGCTCGTCGGCATCGCCTAGCGCGGCGAGCAGGGCGCGCTCCCGCTCCGCCGGGACCTTGAGCTGCAGCTTCAGCGCCTGACGACGCACGCGGCCGTCGGGGTGGGCAGCGTATGGCGCCGGTGAGAATCCCTCCGGCAGGTGCGGCAGGTCCTCGAGCAACCCCAGCAGATTGCGTACCACGTACCAGCGCTCGTCGCCGAGCCGGCCGATGACGAGCGGCACCAGGGCGTCGCCCAGGCGCACCAACCGGTCGAGCAACTGCCGGCGGGTAGCGCGGGCCTCCGCCACCGCCAGGGCGTCGAGCATCGGCTCGGCTGCCGCGGCTCCCATAATGGACAGGAGTCGGTCGAGTGTGGCGAAGTCCGGCGGATCTCCGGTCAAGGTGCGCCGGACGGCGTCGGGGGTCGCTTCCCGGGTCCGGATGGCCACCGCCACGCTGTTGCCCGGCGGGGCGGCGTCCAGCAGGTTGACCAACGCCAGCAGGCGGCCCTCGTCCACCATCCGGCCGACGGCACGCCACACGAGCGGGCCGACCTGGTCCACCTCGATGCTCATCTCCACCATCCGCTCGGGGTCGGCGGCGTGCATCGCCTCCGACGCCGCGGCGAACAGGGGGGCGGCGCGGGACATGCGCTGCAGCGCGGCGCCGTAGCCGTCCGGGTTCGGATCCGCCAGCGTCCACCCCGAGAGCATCTGCTTCACCTGGTCGCGCAGCGCCGAGTCGGCGAGCGGGCGCGCCGCGGGCGCGCCCTTCTGGGCATGGGCCGCGAGCTTGGAGAGCAAGCGCACGAGCGAGTGGGAGATGGTTTGATGCGAGCTGTCCGCCGCGGCCTGCACCAGCTCCAGCACCGCTTCGACCGTCATCCCATCGGTCGCGTCAAGCACGAAGCGCTGCCGCTGGGAGGCGTCGCCGCCCATCTCGATCAGCCGCCGCAGCGTCTCGGGGCGCATCGCTTTCACCAGGCGCGAGGTCCGGCGCCGCAGGTCCACGGCCTCGGCCCCGCCGGCGCGCTTCAGCTCCTCGGCGATCTGGAGCAGGTAGCCGACGATCACCTGGTCGTAGCCTTCGGCTTTGGGGTGGTCGTCGATCGCCTTGGCGATCACCGCGGGCTTGGTCGGCGGCGCCTCGTCCGCGCCGAGCTGCCCGGCGAGCGCCGCGCGGGCCAGTCCGAGCCACAGCTGGGCCGCGAGCACGACGCGGCCGGCCGCCGCGGGCTCGTCGTCGTCCGCGTCCCCGGACGGGGGTGGGGGCGGGGACTCCTCCAGCAGCTCCAGTCGCTCGTAAGTGACGGGGTGCAGGCGCACGTGCGCCCAGGTGCGGAGGCGGTCGGCCGGCCCGAGCCCGAGGGGCTGGCCGCTGCGGTCCGCCTCCACCGAGAGGGTGCGGAGCATGTCGACCACTTCCTTGGTGGCCACGCCCTGGCTGAAGGTGACCGCGCCGAGGTGGTGGCGGTGCAGGCGTCCGGCCAGCTCGGCCAGCACCGGGTGTTTCGGATCGGTCGCCACGCCTTCGATGATGAGCTGGTTCCGCGCCACACCCAGGGAGAGCGTCGCGCGGTCCCGCAGCAGGTCGGTGGCGCGGCGCACCACCCCCGCCGCCGCGGGCTCGAGGGACGGATGATCCTGCGGGTACATCGCGTGCTTGTGGAGGGCGATCGAGAACTCGATGAGGAATTCGCCGAGCTCGCGCGACAGCGCGGCCCGTCTTGGCGGGGCCGGGGGCTGGGGTGCGGTCACGCGGGCGACGCTCGCATCATTGGGCAAAGGCCTCCCGTATCGAAAGATACAAGCCCACGGCAGTGTTCGCTGTCACAATTCCCCATGGCAAAGCGCCCCGGGATGCTCCCCCGGGGCGCTTCGTGCCGCTGTGCGACTATGCGTCTGTGTGTCTCGCTCCTAGTACATGCCGCCCATGCCGCCGCCGCCGGGCATCTGTGGGGCCTTATCCTTCTCCTTCTTCTCCACCACCACGCACTCCGTGGTGAGGAGCAGCCCCGCGATGGACGCGGCGTTCTGCAGCGCGGTCCGGGTGACCTTGGTAGGATCGATCACGCCCGTGGCCACCAAGTCCTCATAGGTGTCCGTCTGCGCGTTGTAGCCGAAGTTCTTGTCCTTCGACTCCTTGACCTTCCCCACCACGATCGAGCCTTCGGCGCCCGCGTTTTGGGCGATCATCCGGATCGGCTCTTCCAAGGCGCGGCGCACGATGTCGACGCCGATTTTTTCGTCGCTGTCGGTGCTCTTGAGCCGGTCGAGCGCGCGTTGAGCCCACAACAGGGCCACGCCGCCGCCCGGCACGATGCCTTCCTCGACCGCCGCGCGCGTCGCGTGCAGCGCATCCTCTACGCGCGCCTTCTTCTCCTTCATCTCGGTCTCGGTCGCCGCCCCGACATTGATCACCGCGACGCCCCCGGCCAGCTTCGCCAGGCGCTCCTGCAGCTTCTCTTTGTCGTAGTCGGACGTGGACTTCTCGATCGCGGCGCGGATTTCGCCGATGCGACCCTGAATGTCGCCCGGCTTGCCCTTGCCGCCCACGAGCGTCGTGTTGTCCTTGTCCACCACCACTCGCTTGACGGTGCCCAGATCGCCGAGGACCGTGTTCTCGAGCTTCAGGCCCTTCTCCTCCGCGATGAGCTTGCCGCCCGTCACCTTCTCGATGTCGATCAGCATCTCCTTGCGGCGATCGCCGAAGCCGGGCGCCTTCACCGCCACGACTTTGAGGGTACCGCGGAGCTTGTTGACCACGAGCGTGGCCAGCGCTTCACCCTCGACGTCCTCGGCGACGATGAGCAAGGGGCGGCCCGCCTGCGCCACCTTCTCGAGCACCGGCAGCAAGTCCTTCATCGAGGAGATCTTCTTGTCGTGGATCAGAATGCAGGCGTCCTCGAGCACCGTTTCCATCTTTTCCGGGTCGGTGACGAAGTAGGGCGAGAGGTAGCCGCGGTCGAACTGCATGCCGTCCACGGTCTCCAGCGTCGTCTCGAGGCCGCGCGCCTCTTCGACGGTGATCACGCCGTCCTTGCCCACTTTCTCCATCGCTTCGGCGATGAGCTTGCCGATCTCGCTGTCGTTGTTCGCGGAGATCGTGCCCACCTGCGCGATTTCCTTGCGGCCTGCGGTCGGCACGGAGATCTTCTTCAGTTCCTCGACCACCGTTTCGACCGCCCGATCGATGCCGCGCTTCAGCGACATCGGGTTCACCCCCGCGGTGACCGACTTCAGCCCCTCACGGTAGATCGCCTGCGCCAGCACCGTCGCCGTCGTCGTGCCGTCGCCCGCGAGATCGGACGTCTTGGTCGCGACTTCCTTCACCATCTGGGCGCCCATGTTCTCGATCTCATCCTCGAGCTCGATCTCCTTGGCGACCGTCACCCCGTCCTTCGTGACCGTCGGGCTCCCGAACTTCTTGTCGATGACGACGTTCCGGCCTTTGGGGCCGAGCGTCACCTTCACCGCCTCAGCCAGCTGGTCCACGCCGCGCTTCAAGCGGGCGCGGGCCTCGACATTGAATTCCAGATACTTGGCAGCCATCTGCTATTCCTCCTCGCGCTTAGCCGAGCTTCGCGATGACGTCGGACTCTTTGATCAGGATGATCTCTTCCCCGTCCAGCTCTACCTGCGTGCCGCTGTACTTCCCGTAGACGACCCGGTCGCCGACCTTCAGCTCCATCGGAACCGCCTCACCCTTTTCCCGCCGGCCAGGGCCGACAGCGAGCACTTGCCCTTGGATCGGCTTCTCCTTCGCCGTGTCCGGGATGTACAATCCACCCTTCATCGTCTCCGTCTCCTCCATCGGCCGAATCGCCACGCGATCCGCCAACGGGAAGACCTTCAGCTTGGACTTGGTTGCGGTTGCCATGCGCCTCTGCCTCCACCTCGGAAGATGGTACGTAACTCTATGTAACACGTCTCGGTTAGCACTCTCAGTAGAGTAGTGCTAACTGAGCTGCGGGGAATCTCTCCCCGGAAACAGGGCCTGTCAAGGGTGGGGGGTTACGGCTCTAAGAGGAGTGCGGCGACCAGCGCCCGCGCTCGCACGTGGAGGTCGTCGGTCAGCGTATCCAGAGCTACGGAGGCCGCCGCGACCAGCAGCCCGGTGCGGGTATCGAAAAACCGGGCCTGCAGCCAGCGACCGCTCTCAGAGCTGGGGTCGCGAAACGTGAAGGTGATCAAGGCGGCCGCCCGATTCCCGCCTCCACGGACGCCGTCCCGCACCCGGAACCCCCGCTGGCGCAACTGGGTGGAAAGCGAGCTGTCGAAGGCACCCCGGAGGGGGATCACCAGTACGTAGCTTCGCAACGTGTGCACCCCGACGATCGGCGGCGCTTGTCTTCCGCCGGAGGCGCACCCATACAGAACGGCGAGCAGCGCCGAAGTCACGAGCGGCTCGACTCGACGGTGCACCTATTGGTCTCCTGCCATGATCCGACGGGCACCCACCCAGCGGGGGATCCAATACGCCCCCTCAGGGTCGTGCAGCTCGAGCCGCGAGAGTTTCACGCCCGTGGTGGAGCTGTGGATGAACTTTCCCTCGCCCACGTACATGCCGACGTGCGTGACCCCGCCGCCCGGCCGCGCGGAAAAGAGCAAGATGTCGCCCGGCCGCAATGCTTCCACGACCGGGGGGAGCGCGCTACCAGCCAAGGCCTGGTCGCGACTCACACGGGGCAGCCGGACTCCATGCTGGCCGTAGGCGTACTGGATCAACCCAGAGCAGTCGAACCCGTTTTCGGCCGTCCCTCCCCACTGGTAGGGTGAGCCGAGGGCGTCGAGGGCGGTGCGGACCACGTCGGCCGCGCTACCGGTGATGTTGGCCGGCGCCTCAGGCGGCGGCCCCGTTCGCTCTGACCGGACTCCGTCCCCGCCGCCGCGCCCTCCCGCCCCGCCCCAGGGTCCCCCCCCCAATCCAAGCGACGCGCCCAGCGCGACCGCGATCCCCTTCCGGGCGTCGCGCGGACGCCAGAAGCCGCGGGGTCCACGGTCTTCCACTCGGTAGCGTGCCTCCACCCCGATGGCGAACCGCGAGAACGGGCGCCACTCGAGCCCCGCCCCGGCGCTCCACAGCGCGGCGACCCGCTGGCGCACGGTGTCGGTGGATAGTCCAAGCTCCGCGCCAAGCAGCGCGTAGGGCCCGAACCCCGCGCGGTGACGGAACGCCTGCAGCTCGTAGCCAAACCCATAGAACGCGCGATGCCGACCCAGGCTGTCGTGGACCAGGACGGTGACGCCAAAGCCGTGGGTGAGTCCACGCCGCAACGGGGCGTTGCTGCGAAACTCGTAGCTCGCCGCCGCGTTGCCGTTCAGCCAGCGCCCGTAGTGGAATTCCATGTCGCGGCGTTGCGCGGCCACGGTGGCGGGCAACAGGGCGAGCCAGAGCGCTCGCGTGACGTCAGTCCGCCGCCGCAATCGCGGCCTGTTCGTGGGAGGCGCGAGGCGCCATGTGGTGGGACAGGAGATGCGGCAGCCGGCGCATCAGGCGAACCCACACCGTGAGGGACCCGAAACCCAGCACCGCGGCCACGCCGAGCGCGGACCCGAGCATGGCGAGCGGGTGCGAGAGACGCACGCCCACGAGCGCGCCGAGCCACAGACCGACATACGAAGCTACCCACGCCACGACGGGCGTGAGGAGCCATCCGACGACGATCATCAGGTGGGCCAGCCAGCGAGGCATTCCCGGCCCTGCCCGCGTCAGGCCTTCCGCGCGATGGCGGCGACCGCGAGGACCGTGAGGGTGAGCGTAAATCCGGCGCCGGCGGTGACCGGCAGCATGACGGGGCAGCCCACCAGCCGCCCGACGATCGCAATCAGCCCGGCACCAGCGAGCACCGGGGCGGCGACGCGTGGGAACACCGCTTCGCGAGCGGCCGTCAGCATCCCGCCCATCCAGGCGAGAAGGGTGCCGAGCATCCACCAGATCGGCAGGTACCACCAGGTGCTGAGTCCACCGAGCGCGTCCCAGGTCCAAGGGTAGATCGTGATGAAGTGGTTGACGGGCCGAAGCACCGCGACATCGATCGCCATGAACACGATCGTTCCCCAGAGCCCCACGGCTGCGGCCCCGGCGATGCCTTCCGTAGAGCGGGGGGTCACCCACTGCGCCGGCAGGAAGCTCACCAGCGTCCCCGTCGCGAGGACCACCAGGGTCAGGACCAGCTCGCGGGCGATCCCGGCCGGCATGACGCGCGCCAGCCCGGAGTAGACCACGACGGCGACCGCCGTCACCACCCCGACCTTGGCGCCGCTGAGCATGACGTTGCGGAAGTCCGAGCGATCCGGACTCACAGGAGGGGGGGCCGCGGAATCCGCGGGGATGGTCATTCTGGAGCTCTCCTGAGCGTTGAGGGGTCCGCCTCGCGGTAATCTAGCAGCGCCCGGCTAACGGGCAAACACTAGCAGCACCGTCACATCGGTTATCGCCCACGCCGCCAGCGCCCAGTACATGCCGCGCTGGTGTTGCGCCGGCGTCCATCCGGCGTGCCGGGCCCGCCAGGGAATCAGCACGACCAGCCACGCGGTCAGTGGCACCAGGAGCGCCGCCACCCAG
>JBGOUQ010000044.1:0-14271 GCA_041477065.1 Gemmatimonadota bacterium | reverse complement strand
GCGGCGGGGGGGGGGGGCCCGCCCCCCCCCCGGGCCGGGCGTAGCTTGGACGCTGCGCGGAGGTACGTATGTTTCAGCTCGTGCTGTGGCTTGGCCGTGTAGAAATGCAGCAGCACGCGGATGCAGCGTGGCATGCCGCCGGGTGGGGGAACCGCGACTTCGCTCGCGCCCAGCAGCGGCACGTCGGTCCAGCCCAGCAGGCGCGCCGCGCGCGCCGGATACTCGGCGGTGAGGTCGGGTGAGGAGGTGAAGATCGCGCTCTCCACCTCCTCCGGCCGGAACCCGTTGGCCTCCTGGAGCGCGCGCAGCAGCTCCGCCGTCGCTTCCAGGATGGCTTCACTCGTGTTTGCGGTGGCGGTGGTAGCGCCCCGCAGCCCGCGCAGGATCTTGCTCATGCCTCTCGCCGATCGGTTGCGCTTGATGGTGCTCACGGACGCCACGCTCCTCAAGGGGCGCGACGCGGTGGATGTGTGCCGCCGCGCGGCCGCGGGCGGCGCGACCGCGATCCAGGTGCGCCACAAGGGCGCGCCGCCACGCGAGCTGGTCGCCCTCGCACGGGCGCTGGTCGCCGCCCTGTCGGTTCCCGTCCTGGTCAACGACCGGGTCGATGTGGCGCTGGCCGCCGGCGCCGCCGGTGCCCACTTGGGGCAGGACGACCCGCCGTTGGACGCCCTGCGTCTACACGTGCCGCCCGGGTTTCTCCTGGGCGTGTCCGTCGGATCGGCCGCCGAGGCGGAGCGCGTGGGCGCCTGGCCCGCCGACTACTGGAGCATCGGGCCGTGCTTCGCGACCGGGAACAAGCCCGATGCCGGCGCCCCGCTGGGTGCCGCGGGCTTCAGTGCGCTGGCCCTGCTCGCGCCGGCGGGCCTGCCGGTCGTCGCCATCGGGGGCATCACGGCCGCGACGGCCGGGGCGCTGGCCCGCGCGGGCGCAGCCGGGATCGCGGTGATCGGCGCCGTGCTCGACGCCGGTGACCCGGAGCGGGCGGCGCGGGAGCTGCGCTCGGCGACGGGGTGACCGGTCAGTGCAGAAACTCGCGGTCGAGCGTATTCAGGTGCCGTTTGACGTCGAAACCGGTGGCGTTCGACATGAGAATGGTCGCGATGCCGCTCGCCGGATAGATGCGCATCTCGTTGTGAAAGCCTCCGCCTCCCCCCTCCTTGAAGTAGAACAGGACGCCGGCGAGCTCGCCGATGTGCCAGCCTAACGTCATCGCGATGGGTGCGCCATCGGTGGTCCGCTGCTGCTCGTAGAACAGGCGTCGGGTCGCGTCATCGAACAGCACGGAGTGCGCACGCAGCTGGTCCTGCAAGAACTTCCCGAATCCCCGCGCGGTGCCGACCACGCCGCCGAAGGCGGGTCCGTTCGGATAGTGCGTCGCGATGCGCAGCCAGCGGCCTTCGTATTCGCCGACGAGCTCCCGATCGATCAGGAACCCCTTGATCAGGTTCATGAGCGAGTACGTCTCCAGATAGCCGTTGGCATGCCGTGCCGGGTCGGGGATGACGTAGGCGAGCTCGCCGGGCTCGGCGCCGAGTGGCCGGAACACGCCAGTCTCGACGTATGCGGGAAACGGCTGCCCGCTCGCCCGCGCGATGATCCGGCCGAGCAGCCAGTACCCGATGTTCGAGTATTGATACCGGCTGCCGGGCGTGGACGCGAGACTCGGGTGCGCGGCCAACACCGCGGCGAGTGCCGCGTCCTCGTCGAACGAGGCGTGGAGACTCGCCCGGTGGACCCAGCGCAGCGGGATGGGGTTGGGGAGGCCGGCGGTATGGTCGAGCAGCTGCCGGACGGTGATGGCGGCGTCGTACGGAGCGGGCGTGCCGAGGTAGGTGCCGATCGGACCGTCGAGCGCGACGGCCCCCGTCGCGACCAGCTGGAGCACGGCGGCGGCGGTGATCGTCTTGCTCATCGAGTACGCCATCAACGTAGTCACCGAGTCCATGGCCACCCGGCGCCCGATGTCGGCCCACCCGCCGTCATACTCGAACACGGTGCGAGCCGGGCCGAGCACGAGATACTGCAGTCCCGGCGTTCGGCCGTTGGCGATCAGGGCGTCGAGGTAGCCATTGGACATTATCGCCCCGGTCCGGGGGGCGCGCGCCGCGCGGCCCGCATCCGCTGCGCCGCTCTGATCGCGGCCTGGTGCTCGGCGTATGTGACGGAGAAAATGTGTTTCCCGTCGGGCTGGGCGACGAAATACAGGAACGGCGCCGGGGCGGGGTACAGCGCGGCGCGCAGGCTCGCCGTGTCCGGTTGGCTGATCGGGCCGGGCGGCAGTCCTGGGTGCAGATAGGTGTTGTACGGTGAACGGATCATCAGGTTCTTCTCGAACACGCGCTTCAAGCGATGACCGTAGGCGTAGATCACCGTCGGGTCCGCATCGAGCTTCATGCCCAGCTTCAGCCGGTTGTGGTAGACCGCCGACACGTACTCGCGGTCGGGGGGATAGCGGATCTCCGATTGGACGATCGAGGCTAACGTGACGAGCTGCTGGCGGGACAGGCGCATGGTGTCGAGCCGCGCCTGCCAGGCCGGGGTCCAGAAGCCGAGGAACCGGTCGGTCATCACACGGACCAGCTCCCGCGCACCGATGTGGACGCGAACCAAGTAGGTCGTGGGATAGAGGTAGCCTTCGACCGAGGTCGCCTCGCGCGGGGAGAGGCCGAGCCGGAAGAGCGCCTCGGGGTCGTGGGAGGCGGCGAGAAAGGAGTCGCGCGGCACGCCGAGCTGCGCCTGTGCGAGCTCGGCGACTTCGGTGAGCATCAGCCCCTCGGGCACGGTCCATCGCACCAGCGTTCCGCGGCCGCGCTTCAGGGCGTCCACGACCTCGTGCCAGTGCTCGTGAGTGCGGAACCCGTACACGCCGCTCTTCAGTCCCCCCCCCGTTCCCAACCCGCGCAGCCGCGCGTACACCCCGAACAGCCATGGCGTGCCGATCACGCCGCGCGCGGCGAGGGAGTCGATGGCGCCGTCGAGCGTGGCACCTCGGGGGATGGTGACGGTGACGCGGTCCGGCGAGCCGGGCGGTGCCTGGGCGGAGCAGGAGATCAGGGTGGCGGCCAGGAGATTGCAGATTGCGGATTGTGGAATGCGGAATCGGCGGGCGAGGTCCAGGCGTTCGGAGCCCGACCCGCCGTTCCGCACTCCGCATTCCGCAATCCGCATTGTCATACGGCCGTTCCCCGCCTGGCATCGAGGTAGTGCTGCAGCAACAGGCTTGCAGCGAGGGCGTCGACGTCGGCGGCCCGGCCGCGCGTCTTTCCGCCCATCTCGTGGATCGCCTGCCGGATTTTGGCGGTGGTCATGCGCTCGTCCCACAGCTCGACGGGAAGTCCCGAGCGCCGCGTGATGTCGCCGGCCAGGGCTCGGGCGGCCTGCGCGGACGGTCCTTCGTCGCCGTGCTCGTCAAGCGGCAGCCCGACGACGACGCCCACCACGTGGTGCGCGTCCAGGTGGGTGAGGAGCGGCCTCATGGGGAAGCGTTTGCCGGCGCGGCGGGTGAGGGTGGCGAGGGGTTGGGCGAGAATCTGCGACTCGTCGGAGAGCGCGAGGCCGATGCGCTTCTCGCCCCAGTCGACGCCCAGCAGGCGCCCGCTCACCCCTGCGACATCGTGGCGAAGAACTCGACGTTCGTCTTCGTGCGCTTCATCCGCTCCAGCAGGAACTCGATCGCCTCGACCGGCGGCATGTCGGCGAGGAAGTTGCGGAGCAGGTAGATCTTGTTCAGCTCGTCCTTGGCGAGCAGCAGCTCTTCCTTGCGGGTCGAGGAGCGCTGCACGTCGATGGCGGGGTACACGCGGCGGTCCGCGATGCGGCGGTCGAGGATCACCTCCATGTTGCCGGTGCCCTTGAACTCCTCGAAAATGACCTCGTCCATGCGCGAGCCGGTGTCGATCAGCGCCGTGGCGATGATGGTGAGGGAGCCGCCGCCCTCGATGTTGCGCGCGGCGCCGAAGAAGCGCTTCGGCTTCTGGAGCGCGTTGGCGTCCACGCCACCCGAGAGGATCTTGCCCGAGTGCGGCACCACCACGTTGTGGGCCCGGCCCAGGCGGGTGATCGAATCGAGCAGGATCACGACGTCCTTGCCGTGCTCCACCATGCGCTTGGCCTTCTCGATCACCATGTCGGCGACCTGCACGTGCCGGTCGGCGGGCTCGTCAAACGTGGAGGAGATCACTTCCGCCCCCTTCACGTTCTCCTCCATGTCGGTGACCTCCTCGGGCCGCTCGTCGATGAGCAGCACGATGAGGTAGACCTCGGGGTGATTCTCGATGATGGAGTTGGCGAGCTTCTGCATGAGGATCGTCTTGCCGGCCTTGGGCGGCGAGACGATCAGGCCGCGTTGGCCCTTGCCGATGGGGCAGAGGATATCCATCACCCGCATCGACAGGTCGCCGTCCTTGCGCTCGAGCCGGATCCGCTCTTCGGGATAACGCGGGCGCAGGTTGTCGAACGCGACGCGGTGCTTGGCCTTTTCCGGCTCATCCCCGTTCACGACCTCGACTTTCAGCAG
Source organism: Gemmatimonadota bacterium (assembly GCA_041477065.1). Taxonomy (GTDB): domain Bacteria; phylum Gemmatimonadota; class Gemmatimonadetes; order Gemmatimonadales; family GWC2-71-9; genus 13-1-40CM-70-15. The sequence continues at coordinate 9,752 of JBGOUQ010000044.1, read as the reverse complement.
CGCGAGGTAGCGCTCCCCCTCTTTCGGTGGCCGCACCTGGCCCATGATCGTGTCGCCGGTGCGCAGATCGAAGCGCTTGATCTGGCTCGGCGAGACGTAGATGTCGTCGGGGCCGTAGAGGTAGTTCCAGTCGGGGCTGCGCAGGAAGCCGTAGCCCTCCGGCAAGATCTCCAGGACGCCCTCGCCGCGCAGCACCGTGTCGGAGTCGAGGAGGGACTGCTCGATGCGGAAAATGAGGTCCTGCTTGCGGAGCCCGGAGTAGTTGGTGATGTTCAGGCTCTCGGCCATCGCGTGTAGTTCCGCGACGGACTTCCTCTTCAGTTCAGCGATGTCCACGTGTGCTTCGGCTCCAGTTACGGCGGGAAAGGCCCCGGATCGGGGGAGTGAGCGCGTTGAAAATGGAATCTTGGGATTGCGGAGACGTGCGAAGGACCTATACTAGGCCGCCGCTTCCTCCCCGTCAAGCGCGCACGTGGACCTGACGCCGTACCTGGTGGCGTGGCGGACCACCCCCCTTCGGGATCGCGAAGTCGTTGATGCGCTTGTACATCCGGCGCACGCCGCCCCCTCCCCGGAGCTTGCCACGGCCCTCGCCGAGTGGCCTGGGATCCACTACTGGGCCGACGAGCCGGACGGTCGCCACCTCGTGCTCACCCGCGCGGTACCCAGGCGGCGGGGCGAACGATGGTGGCTGCATGCCTTGCTGTTCCTCACCACGATCTACACCGTCACGTTCGCCGGCGCGGTGCTGGCGGGGTCCATCCCCTATGTCGACGCGCTGACCTTCTTTCGGAACGCGCCCACCACCAGCGAGTTCTGGCGCGCCTGGTCGGCCGGCCTCGTGTTCTCCCTCCCCCTGATGACCATCCTGTTGTGTCACGAGCTTGGCCATTACGTCGCCGCGCGCCGCTACCTGCTCGATGTCTCGCCGCCGTATTTCATTCCCTTGCCGATGGTGCCGTCCTTCATCGGCACGATGGGGGCGTTCATCCGGCTGCGGACCCTGCTGTCGGACCGGCGCCAGCTGTTCGACGTCGGTCTCGCAGGACCGATCGCCGGCTTCCTCATCGCCGTGCCGGTGCTCGCCGCGGGCATGTCCTTGAGCCACCCGCTTCCGTTCGAGCACGACGTGAGGGGACTGGTGCTGTTCTTCGGCAACGAGCCGGCCACGATGCTCGGCGATTCGCTCGTGACCTGGCTGCTGCGCCGGCTGATGCTGGGCACGACCGTCGCGATCCACGTGCACCCCCTGGCCTTCGCCGGCTGGGTCGGGATGTTCGTGACGATGCTGAATCTGCTCCCGATCTCGCAGCTCGACGGCGGGCACGTGCTCTATGCGGCGCTGCCCCGCTGGCATCAGCGGGTGGCGTTGACTTTCTGGGTCGCCCTGGCGGCGCTCGGGTGGTTGTGGACCGGATGGCTGATCTGGGGGGTGCTCGTCCTAGCCTTGTCGCGGGGTCGGCTCGGGCATCCACCCGTGCTGGACGCCTACCGCCCCCTGCCGCCCTCGCGCCGGCCGTTGGGCTGGGGGGCCCTGGCGCTGTTCCTCCTGACGTTCGCGCCGGTGCCGTTCCGCCTCTGACCGACGGCGAGTATTGCGTAAGTGGGCGTTACGTATATCTTTGCCTAAACCAGCCAGAACGGCTCGGCATGCCCGCACAACCGGCGCGATATTCGGTCAGCGACCCGCAGGCAGCGGTCGTCCACGACCTGACCCCGATTCGATTCGACGGACAACCCATCGCCATACGCCTCGCTGTGCGCCGGGCCGAAGACGGCATCTGGCGCGGCCGTATCCTCTTCGGGGCGGAAGACACCGAGCACGAGCGCACCACCGCCGAGATCTTCTGCGCCACCTCGGAGCAGGACCTGTGGCAGTCGGTGCGGGATCTGCGGGACCATCACCTGCGCGACCTGTATCGGTCGCTACTGTGATCGCGACTCCTCCTCCCCCCCCGCCTCCCCCGTCCGCTGCACCGCCGCCGCTGCCCGGCGATTCGCTCTCGAAGTTCCGGCACGACCTCTCGAATCCCCTCTCGGCGATCCTCGCCGAAACCCAGCTCCTGCTCCTCAGCCAGGACAAGTACGATGAGGAGACCCTCACCAGTCTGAAACAGATCGAGGCCATGGCGCGCCGGATGCGTCAGATGCTCCAGACGCTCGAGTGAGCCGGCCCCACCGCCCGCGGTTCTCCCCGCCGCCGTGGTGGCGGCACCGGACCCGCCTGCTCAGCGCGGCGCCCGCCTGGCTGCGGTGGCCGCGTTGCCAAAATAGAGCCCGAGCAGGACTGCCGAGAGGGCGCTAGCCAGGAATTTCCACTGCGGCGCCGCGTCGCTGGCCGACAGCAGTCCTTCGATCGTGCCGGCCAAGGCGAGCAGGCAGATCACCGCCCCGATCATCTTCACGGCGATCATCCCTTCCACCACCAGAGCGTCTCGGCGCGTGCGGTCTCCCGGCGCGATGAGCGCGCGCGCAAGCCGGAATCCTGCTCCCCCCGAGATGAAGATGGCCGTGAGCTCGAGTACCCCGTGGCCCGCGATGAACGTGCCGAGGTAGCCCGCCGCGTGGTAGTTGGCGAACACGCCGAAGCCGATCCCGATCGAGAGGCCGTTGAAGACCAGGGACCAGACGGTGAACAGCCCGGCGAGCAATCCCCCGGTAAACGCGTAGAAGCAGACGATGATGTTGTTCGTGATGATGGCGGAGGCGATGACCGGGAGCTCCTCGTTGGGGCTCTGGGCGTATCCCTCGCCTTGGGCCTCCCGCTCGGCCGCTTGCTGGGCCCGGCTGACCATCACAGGCGGTGCGATCTCCTCGGCCAGGTCGGGACGCTCGCGCAGCATCACGTAGCCGACCGCCGCGGGGACGGCGAACAGCAGAAACGCCACCGCCACATAGCGCCAGGACGCGACCACGGCGCCCGGGAACTCGACCAGCAGGTACCGTCCCAGCGGCGGCCGGTGACGCCCGCGGGCACGATACAATGCGTTGTGGCCGGCGCTCACCAGCCGCTCCAGGTACTCCACCACGCTGGGGTCGACTCCGTAGGTACGGGCGCGGGCGAGGTCGGCCGCCACTTCGCGGTAGCGCGCGGCGAACGCCGGGATCTCGGACGGCGGGAGCGCCCGCACCCCGGCGCGCTCGATGCGGGTGGCCGTCGCGTGGAAGCGCTCCCAGGCGTCGCGCTTCCGGGCCACGAAGCGCTCGGCCGGCACGGTGGTGCGGCCGGCGCGGCGGCCCTCTCCGCCGCCCGCGCGCGCGGCGAAGCGGCTGCGGCGCTTGCGCTGCTCGTCGACGAACAGCGCGAGCAGGTACTCCTGCGGGTCGGCGCTGCGGCGCGGGACTCTGGGCTCGAACCGCCGCGCCAACTCCAGCAGCATGCGCACCTGCACGTCGGGCGCGAGGTCGTTCATGCGAGCGAGAAACCGGTCGAGCAGCTTGAACTCGTCCTCGGAGAGCTCCGGGGGGCCGGTCTCGACTTCGTCGACGTCGGGAGCGACCGGCACGGCGGCCAGACCCCATTGAGTGGGGCGGTCGCGCACCACGATGGTGCCCGCGGCCAGGTCCCCGAGGCGTTTGTTGCTCTTGGTGAGGAAGACGAACAGCAGTCCCGGTAGAAGCGGAAGGAAGGGGAAGTAGAAATCGACGAGGCGGACCAGGTTGCGTACGACGGCGGCACTGAACGTCACGGCCCGCCCCGTATCCATCACGACGCGGATGCCGAGGGCCATCTTGCCGGGGGTGCGCCCGCCGTTCAAGCCCTCGAACAGGACGTAATAAATGAAAAGGGCGAAGGCATAGATGAAGTAGAAGACCGCCAGCGCCCAGTTCCCGGCGGGGCTCTCCAGGTCGATGACCTTGCCCAGCACCAGCTGAAACAGGATGGCCAGGAGCGTCAGCAGCAGCGCGTCGAGCAGGGCGGCGGCGGCGCGCGAGCCGAGACCGGCCAACTCGAACTGCAGCTCGACGTGCTCGGGGATTTCGACGCCGTGCCGTTGGCGCAAATCGGGCGGTGTCGCCGGGGCTCGCGCGGGCGCGTTCACGTCCTCATCTTATCGCCAACGCTACCACGGGGCGAGAGCGTATGGCCGATCTTCGGCCGATGGAGCTGGGCGAGATCCTCGACGGCGCGTTCACGCTGTACAAGCGTCACTTCGGGCTGTTTCTCCGGCTCGGCATCGTGGCCTTATGGCTGCCGATCGCGCTGCAAGTTTACATCCAGCTCGCCGGCGGGCCGGTGCAGCACCTCTGGGTGGCGCTGTTCTGGTATCTGGCGCAGTACTTCGCCGGGCTGTTCCTCACGGCGGGTGTGATTCGCGTCATCTCGGACACCTATCTGGGCCGGGAGGCGAAGCTCGGCGACGCCCTCGCGCTCGGGGCCGCGAAGATCGTCCCGCTCTGTCTGGTCGGGCTGGGCAAGATCATCCTGCTGGTCCTCGTGAGCGCGGCGATCGGGTTGCTCGTCGGCGTCAGCACCGGCCTGCTGCACGGCGCCGGCATCCTGCTGGGGATCGTCCTGGCCTGCCTCGGCGCCTGGTTCTTCTTCTTCGTGCTGTGCGGCTACGGCGTGACCACCCAGGTGGTGGTGCTGGAAGAGCTGGACGGCGCCTTCGATTCCTTCGGCCGCTCCTGGGAGCTGACGCGCGGGCTGAAGGGTAAGGTCTTCGGGCTGTACGTCGTCACGTTCATCATCACGCTCGTGCCGGCCGCGGCCGTCGGCGCGGTCGGCGGCTACTTCACGCTGACCAACTCCGGGGTGAGCCAGGTCTTCACCGTGTTCGCGGCCCTGCTCCCGATCGCGCTCGCACCGATCCTGCCGTGCGTCTTCACCCTCATGTACTACGATCTCCGCGTCCGGCGTGAGGCGTTCGATCTCCAACTCCTGGGCCAACAGCTGGGGATCGTCTGAGTGCAGGGCATCCCGGCCGACTCCGTCCGCCGGGCCGTCGGCGAGGTGTTAGCGAGGCCGGAATACCACTGGGTGGCGCCGCGCCATCCGTTGCAGTGGCTCGCCAACACCCTCCATGCCTTCCAGGTCTGGCTCAACCGCATGAACGACTCCCACCCGCTGGTGTTCCACCTGGTCCAGTGGGGCAGCATCGTCGTGCTCGTATCCATCCTGGTGCATTTCGGCTACATCGCTTGGCGGATCTACCGGGCCACGGTCCATCCCGCGGGAGCGGCCGCCGCCGTCCCGGGCCTGCGGCTCGAGGACGCCCGCGCGCACTATCAGCGGGCCGACGCGTTGGCGCGCGAGGGCCGCTACAGCGAAGCGCTGGCGCACCGCTTCACGGCCGTCATACTGGATCTCGAGCGTGCGCGGGCGTTGCGCTTCCATCCCTCTAAGACGCCGGCCGAGTACGCCGGGGAGGCGGCGCTCGACGAGACCGGGCGCGCCACGCTGACGGGCCTCGTGGCGCGCCTCTACCGCCATCTGTTCGGCGCCGTGCCGTGCGATGCACAGGGCTACCGCGATTTCGGCACCGACGCCCAGCTGGTGCTGCAGCATGTTCTCCCGCACTGAGCTGCTCCTCGCCCTGCTGCTCGCGGGCGTCGTGTTCCTCGCCGCGGCGGCCGGGCTCCGCGCGCCCAGGCCGACCGTCGAGGATCAGCCGCCGTCCACCTATCTCGCCGGGCCGGGGGGCAGCAAGGCGCTCTACGAGGTGCTGGCCCGGCTGGGCCAGCCGCTGGAGCGCCGCCGCACGGCGCTGTTCGACCTCGCGCGCGACCGTCGCCGGCGGCCCGCGCTCCTCGTGCTCGTCGGGCCTAGCGCCCCCCTGCAGTCCGCCGAGCTCGAAGCGGTGGTCACCTACCTGCGGAGCGGCGGCGCGGTACTCGCGGCGGGGAACGCCGGCGGCATCACCTTCTGCCTGGGGTGGACCTCGACGCAGAGCCAGCGGAGGTCCGAGATCGACAGTCTGCCGGTCTTCCCCCCGCAACCGGGTCTTTCGCTCCCGCCGGTGACGCGCTACCTGGAGCCGCGCGAGGCCGCGCCCGAGGACACCACGCCCCGCTGGCGCGCGATCGGTGAGCTGCGCAAGGAGGGCGGTTGTCCCACACTTGCCGTGATCGGGCAGGACACACTGCTGCGCAGCGCCCGCGGGAGGCGACCGATCGTCGTGCGGCTGCGCTACCGCGGCGGAGGCCAGGCGACGCTCGCCGCCGATCCCGAGTACTTTCGCAACCGTGCCTGGCGGGCGGGGGACGTGCCGCTGGTCGTGACGCCGTTGCTCCTGCCTCCCCCCCCCCCGGCCGCGCGCGGCCGCGTCAGCTGGGACGAATACCACCACGGCTACGGCAACGGCGGCTCGCTCACAGGCGCGGTGTGGGAGTGGCTGCGCCATTCGCCGGGCGGCTGGGCCATTTTGCAGCTGGTCGCGGTCGCGGTGATCACCTTGGCGGTGGCCGCGGTGCGTTTCGGGCCGGCGCTGTCCGTGATCGAACGGCGGCGACGCTCTCCGCTGGAGCATCTCGAGGCGCTGGCCGCGGGCCTCGAGGGCGCGGCCGGCGTCGAAACCGCCGTCGGCCTGATCGTCTCCGGATTGCGCCGCCGGCTCAGCCGCACCGGATACGTGCCGCGCACGGGGGGCGACCCCCGGCAGTGGCTGCTCGCCCTCGAGCTCGCCATCCCCACGCCGCGCGGCCGTGCCGCGATCCGGCGACTGCAGCAGGTCACCATTCACCCGGGCGGGCCAGAGCGCGTGCTCACGGCCGCCCAAGCCGTGGAGGACGTGTGGGAGGAACTTCGCCCGCGCTCGACGCGCGCCGCATCCTAGAGGCGCTCCGCAAGGTGGTCCTCGGCCAGGACGAGGCGACCCGGGACGCGCTGATCGCTCTGTTGGCCCGGGGGCACGTGCTGCTGGAAGGCGTCCCCGGCACGGCCAAGACCCTGCTGGTCCGCACGTTGGCGCTGGCGCTCGACGTGAAGTTCCAGCGGATCCAGTTCACGCCCGATCTGATGCCGGCGGACATCACCGGCATTTCGATGCTCAGCGGAGCCCAGGACTTCACGTTCCGCCCGGGGCCGCTCTTCGCCGACCTCGTACTGGCCGACGAGATCAACCGCGCTCCCGCCAAGACGCAGGCCGCATTGCTCGAAGCGATGCAGGAGCGCACCGTCACCGTGGACGGGAAGAGCCACGCCCTGTCGGGCGTCTTCACGGTGTTCGCGACCCAGAATCCGATCGAGTTCGAGGGCACCTACCCGCTGCCCGAAGCGGAGCTCGACCGGTTCATGATCAAGGCCCTGTTCGGCTACCCTCCCGCCCTGGTGGAGCAGGGGATTCTCACCCGCTACGTCGAGGGCTTCGAGGCCGACCGGCCGTCGACCTACGGCGTCAGCGCGGTCACCGACGGGGACGGACTCGAGGCGCTGCGCCGCGCCGTGGAGGCCGTGCGCGTCGAGCCGCAGATCACGGCGTACATCACGGCGATCGTGCGCGCCACGCGGGAGGCGGCCTCGCTCACGCTGGGGGCGAGCCCCCGCGCGGGCGTGTCCCTGCTCAAGGCGGCGCGCGCGTCGGCGCTCATCGACGAGCGTGACTTCGTCATCCCCGACGATGTGAAGCGGCTCGCCCCCGCGGTGCTGCGGCACCGCGTCAACGTCGCGCCGGAGCTCGAGCTCGAGGGCGTGACCGCCGACGTGGCGCTCAAAGCGATCCTCGACAAGACCGAAGTCCCCACCGCGTGATCCTCTGCACGCGGCGCGCCCTGGCGATCGCGACGGCGCTGGCCGCGCTTGGGATGCTGGGATTCTGGGTGCCGTGGTCGCTGGACGCGATGCTGGTCGCGGACGCGGCGCTGGTGCTCGGAATCTGGATCGACGCTCGCTTGACTCCCCGCCAGGGGGCCACCGTTCGGGTCGAGCGCGAGGCCTCACCGGCGTACTCGCTCGGCCACACGGGCTGGGTCGGCTATCGGTGGGTGAATGACGCCCGGAGGATCGCGCGGTTGCGCGTGCGGGAAGTGCGCCCGGACGTGATCGGAGGGCCGCAGCCGCCGCGCCGGGTCGTCGTCCCCGCGCGGGGCACCTCGCGCGAGAGCCTCGACGTCGTGCCGGTGCGCCGCGGCAAGGAGACCGCCGGCGCCTTTGTCGTGGACAGCGTGGGGCCGCTGGGCCTCGGCTTGCGCCGCGGCTGGATCCGGCTGCCGTGGGAGGTATCGGTGTACCCGCCCCTCGTCTCGATGCGGCTGCGGGCCGCGGTGGCGCAGGCGCAACGGCGCCGCGAGCTGGGACGTCAGGCGGCGCGCCGGTTGGGAGAGGGGCGGATGTTCGAGAGCCTGCGCGAGTGGGTGCCGGGCGACGACATCCGGCACATCGATTGGAAGGCGACCGCCCGGCGCCGCAAAGTGATCACGCGCCAGTACGAAGCCGAGCGGCGCCAGCAGGTGATGCTGGTGCTCGACGCAGGCCGCCTGCTCACCGCCGAGGTGGCGGGCGTCGCGCGTATGGACTTCGCGGTGCAAGCGGTGCTCGAGCTCGCCTACGCCGCCGTGCAACACGACGACAACGTCGGAATCATGGTGTTCGCCGATGGGGTGCAGCACTTCATCGCGCCGCAGCGCGGCCGGCGCGGGCTCAAGCAGGTGTTGGACGTGCTCGCCGGCGTTTCGCCCAAGCTGGTCGAGCCCGACTATCCCGGCGCGTTCCGCTACCTCGCCGCCCGCAACCGGAAACGGGCGCTGACGGTGATTTTCACCGACGTCATCGACCGGTTCGCGTCGGAGGCGATCGTGGCGAACGTCGCGACGCTGCGCCCGCGCCACCTGCCGCTCGCCGTCACGCTGCGCAATCCGGAGCTCGATGCCGTGGCCACCCGGCGGCCGCCCGACCCACGCGACGCCTATCGCAAGGCGGCGGCGGAGGAGCTGCTGCACGCGCGGGAAGAAGCGCTGGGCCACATGCGCCGGGCCGGCGTGATCGTGGTGGACGTGCCGCCGGAGCGGGCGGCGCAGGCGGTGGTGACGCAGTACCTGGAGCTGAAACGACGTGGTCGGTTGTGACCTGGCTCCTGGCGGCGAAACCCCATGCGGGATACGTTGATTGCTCACTTGACGCCAGGTCCGTCCGTGCGCTTCGGCCGGTTCCCCGAGAGGTTTCCATTACCGCGCCCGTGATGGAGTGCCTCAAGTGCCACACGCCGCTGCCGGATAACAGCAAGTTCTGCTTCGCCTGCGGGGCGGATCAGACCGGCGGCGCCGCGGCTACCACCAGCGGCCAGATAGCGGACTTGACGAGCCGCCTGCAACGGGTGGTCGAGGGCAAGTACAAGATTGAGCGCCTGCTCGGCAAGGGCGGCATGGGCGCCGTGTTCCTGGCGCACGACCTGACGCTCGACCGCGAGGTCGCGATCAAAGTGCTGCCGCCTGACGTCTCCCAGGACGAGCACGTCATCAAGCGGTTCCAGCAAGAGGCCAAGACCGCCGCCAAGCTGGATCACACTAACATCATCCCGATCTACCGCGTCGAGAGCGACGGCGGGCTCAACTACTTCGTCATGAAGTACATCTCCGGCACGTCCCTCGAGGACCTGCTGGAGACCAAGCAGGCGATGCCGGTCGCGGACATCCAGCGGATCTTGTGGGAGGCGGCCTGCGCCCTCGGCCACGCCCACCAGCGCGGCGTCGTGCACCGCGACGTCAAGCCCGCCAACATCATGTTCGACCACGACGGCAAGGTGATGCTGACCGACTTCGGGATCTCCAAGGCGCTCCAGTCCGCCTCGGGGCTCACCGGGACCGGGATGATCATC
>JBGOUQ010000043.1:0-15130 GCA_041477065.1 Gemmatimonadota bacterium | reverse complement strand
GGGTTGTTGTGGTTGTGTTTTGTTAGGTTTTTGTGGGGGGGGGGGGGGGGGGGGGGGGGTGGGTTGTGGGGGTGGGGGGGGGGGGGGGGGGGGGGGGGGGGGTGGGGGGGGGGGGGGCGGGGGGGGGGGGGGGGGGGGGGGGGGGGGCGGGGGGGGGGGGGGGGGCGGGGGGGGGTGGTGGGTTGTGTTTTTGTTTTTGGGGGTTGGGGGGGGTTTTTGTTTGGGGGGGCTGTGCGGGCGTGCGGGGCGGGGTGCGCGAGCCCCCCGCCCCCCCCTTGCGGCTCCCACCTCTCCCTCCGGCGTCGGCACGGCCGACGCGACGCCGAAATCGGTGAGCAGCGCCCGACCCCCGTCCTCCAGGAGGATGTTGGACGGCTTCACATCGCGGTGCACCACGCCGCGCGCATGTGCGAAGTCGAGCGCCCCGCCGATTTCCCGCACCACGCGTAGTACCTCGCCCACCGGGAGGCGCTGACGCTCGTTCAGGACCGTCTCGAGCGTCCGGCCTGCGACGAAGGGCATGATCAGGTAGGAGAGGTCGGCACCGGCTTCAAACTCGTAGACGGGGACGATGTGCGGATGCGACAGCCGGGCGGCGAGGGAGGCTTCGCGCCGGAACCGGGCGGCGCGGATAGCGCTCTGCGCGACCTCGGGCGGGAGCACCTTGATGGCCACGAGGTGCCCGAGCGCCACGTGACGGGCGCGGAACACGGCGCCCATCCCGCCGACGCCGGCCAGAGCCTCCACCTCATAGCGCGGCGCGACGGCGCGCTGCACGTCTTCGAGCGCAGGGGTGTGCATGTCGCCAAGGAATGTACGGCCGCTTGCCGCGCACCGCCTGGCGGCCGATACTCCGGGCGCCGTGACGACCGACGCCGTTCCCCTCGCGCACGTCCGGGTCCTCGGGCCCGCCCGCATCACCGTGCGGGGCGCTGACCCGCCGGCCGAGCTGCTGTGGCGCAAGCACCTCGCGCTGCTCGTGTACCTGGCGCGCAGCCCGCGCCGCGGCCGCACGCGCGATCACTTGGTCGGCCTGCTCTGGAGCGACCGGGACGAGAGGCAGGCCCGCCACTCCCTGAGCGAGGCGTTGCGCGTCTATCGGCGCGTGCTCGGGGATGCCTGCATCCAGACTGACGTCGACCAGGTGTCTCTTGCCGACGGCTCCGTGGCGCTCGACTGCGACCGATTCATCGAGCATCGGGAGCGGGAGGACTGGACCGCTGCCGCGGAGCTGGTGGGAGGCGAATTCCTCGAGGGGCTCGCCGTGCCCGACGCGAGCGCGTTCGAGGACTGGCTCATCACCGAGCGCGCGCTGTGGCGGGGCCAGAGCCTCGACGTCCTCGTGCGGGCGGCCGAGGAGCTGCTTGCCCGGGGAGAGCAGGCGCGAGCGGCCGCCGTGGCCCAGCGAGCCCGGGCGATCGATCCTGCCGCCGAGCCCGCGGCCCGCACGGCGATGCGTGCGCTCGCCCTGGCCGGCGACCGCGCCGGGGCGTTGCGCGTTGCCGAGGAGCTGGCCCGTGCACTGGCCGACCGACTGCATGCGGCACCGGCGCCGGAGACGGTCCGTCTGGTCGACCGCATCCGGGAGGCGCGCGTCGGTCGCCGCCTCCCCACGGCTCCGGAGGCGGGTCTCCATCGACCACCCCTCATCGGGCGCGCGGGCGAGCTGGCCCAGCTGATCGCCGCGTGGGAAGCGACGCACGGGGGGGGGCGCGGTCACGTCGTTCTGATTGAGGGCGAGCCGGGGCAGGGGAAGACGCGGTTGATGGAAGAGCTGGTCGCGCGCGCCCGTCTGGATGAGGCGACCGTGGCGCGGGCGCGCGCCGTCCTCGCGGACCGGGAGCGGAGCTGGAGCGGGCTTGCCGGGTTGCTCGTTGCCGGGCTCGGGGATGCGCCGGGTCTCTCCGGCGCGCCCGCGGGCGCTCTCGCCGCCCTCGGCACGCTCGATCCCGATGTGGCGACTCGATTCCCGGCGGGGAAGGAGGGGGCGGTCCGGTTCCCGGTCACGGCGGCGTGGAGCGTGGCCGCGCGCGCCGCCGCGGCCGAGCGACCGCTGCTGCTCGCGTTCGACGACGCGCAGTTCCTCGACCGCGACACCCTCGCCGCGCTGCCGGGCCTCGCCCGTGACGTGGCGGGGTCGCCGGTGTTACTCGTGCTCGCCGTGACGAGCGGGGCTCCGGGTGCCGGCCGCTTCGATGAGCTGCGCGGGCGCCTGGGCCGCGACCTCACCGGCACGGCGCTCCGGCTCGGCGGCTTTGACGCCGTGGCGCTGCGCGCGCTCGTCGACTGGGGACTGCCGCGCTACGGTGCGGAGGAGGCGGATCGGCTGGTGCGGCGGCTCGAGCGCGATACGGCCGGAATCCCACTGCTCGCGGTGTCCCTCGTCGAGGCCGTCGTCGGGGGGTTCCGGCTCTCACCCGAGGCGCAGAGTTGGCCGGCCCCGACGCGCACGCTGGTCGATACCCTCCCCGGCGATCTGCCGGCCGCGGTCGTCGGCGCGGTGTGCGCGCGGTTCGCGCGCCTGCCTGCGCCCGCCCAGCAGGTGCTCGGCGCCGCCGCAGCGCTGGGGGACGTGCGATTGCGCGTCGACGCACTCGCCCGGGCGACCGGTCTCCGAGCACCGGATGTCGACGCCGCGCTCGACGCTGCGGAGTGGGATCGCTGGCTGTGCGCCGACCCGCGCGGGTACTCCTTCACCGCACCCATCGAGCGGGAAATTCTCCTGCGGGAGATGCTGACCCCGGGACAGGTGCGACGCTATCGCGGGCAGGAAGCGCGCTGAGTTACCTTTCCCCATCGTGAGCGCCGATTCGCGCCGAGTCGTCTTCGTGCTGGTGGACGGGGCCCGTCCTGACGTGACGCGGGACCTCCTCGAGCGCGGGGATTTACCGAACCTCGCCCGCTGGGTGATCGAGCCCGGCGGGTTCACCGTCGGCACCACCGTATTCCCGTCCACCACCGGCGTGGCCTACCTGCCCTTTCTGTACGGCTGCTATCCGGGCACCGCCGACATCCCCGGCATCCGCTGGCTGGACCGCGCGGAAGCGGCGGGGGACTGGCGCGCCCAGTGGCGCGCGGCGCGAAGCTACTGCGGCGTCCAGAACGGTTGGCTGAATCGCGATCTCACCTGCGGACCGTCGATCTTCGAGCTGGTGCCGGAGAGCCTGGCCATCTGCTCGCCGCTGACGAACGGGTTACGCCCGGGGGCGAGCCTCGCCCGCCGGCAGCGCGCCTTCCTCGGCTCGCTCGCCCATTACATCGGGACTTATCCGGCGCTGGATGCCGCCGTCGCGGACGCCTGGCTCGGCGCGGCCGACCGCCCGTGGCGCTTCCTGTTCGTCGTGTTCCCCGGCCCGGACGGGATCACGCACCTCAAGGATCCCTTCCACCCCGCCGTGCTGGCGTCTTACCGGGCGGTCGATCGCGCCTTGGGCCGTTTCGTCGAGCGCGCCCGCCGCTCGGGCGAGCTCCCCGCCTTCTTCGTCGCCGCGGACCACGGCGGGAGCGTGATGCGCACGCACCGGGACATCGCGGTCGAGCTGGAGCGGATCGGCGTGCCCACGTTGCGGCACCCGGTGCACGTGTGGCGCCGGGGCGCGCGCGCCGCCGTCATGGTGTCCGGCAACGCCAGCGTGCAGGTGTATTTCGAGCCCCGCTCTGGTCGGGTCGCGCCGCGAACCGAGCCCGAGCTGCCCGCGGACCTGTTGGATCGGCTGCTGGCCTTCGACGAGGTGCGGATCGCCGCGTGGCGGGATGGGCGTGGCGCACTGACGCTGGCGGCCGGGTCGGCGCGCGCCCGGCTGTTCGAGGACGGCCGCGACGTTCACTACGTGCCGGTCTCGGGCGATCCCCTCGGACTGGGCGAGGTGCCGCTCTGCCTCGAGGACCGCGCACTCTTGGCGCGCACGGCGGGCACGGACCTCCCCGACGCGCCGCGCCAGCTCCTGCAGCTGTTCCGCTCCCCGCGCGCCGGGGACGTCGTACTGGCGGCGCGCCTGGGCGCGGACTTCCGCGGACCCTGGGAGATTCCCGAGCACAAGGCCGGCCATGGCAGCCTCATCGCCGACCACGCGTCCGTGCCGATCGCCTGCAGCGTGCCGTTGCCCGGCGGTCTCATCCGCACGGTGGACCTCATGCCGACGATGCTCGAAGCGCTCGGCGTCACGCCGCCGGCCGGGATTGACGGCGTGCCGTTCTCGCGGCTGGCCCAGCGTGAGGAGATGGAGCGCCGGGAGATCGGCGCCCGAGTCTAGCGGGACGTTTCCAGCATCCCCACCACGCGCGACTCCGCGCTCGTGGCCGGTGCCTTCACCCATTGCATCGTCGCGAGCATCGCTCCCGCGACCACTAGGCCGCTCAGCGCGTCCACTCCGTAGTGGAACTGCCCGTACACCACGCCGAGCACGAGGCCGATGGTGAGGGGCAGCAGCACCAGGCCCAGAGGGCGGCAGTAGCGCAGGGCCATGCCCGTCGCCACGACCGAGGCCGCCACGTGCGAGGAGGGGAATGCCGCGCCCCAGGAGTCGCCGCGATCCAGCAGCCACTGCGCCCAGCGCGCCGGGCCCACTTGGGAGGCCGCGTTTTGCACAAGGTCGAACACGTACCGCGGCCCCGCCACCGGGAAGAAGAGGAACACGAGGTAGCAGAGGTAGAACGTCACCATCACCGCGAAGATCGTGTCGCGGGCGGCGTCCCGGCGTCCGAGCACCCACAGCCCGAACGGTGCGGCGTAGATGATCGGGTAATAGGCGAGATAGCAGGCGTGGAGGATCCAGGACAGGGTCACGCTCGGCATCTCACGGATCCAGCGGTAGCTCACCTCCGAGCCGAACATCCACATCTCGAGCCGCTGGATCCACCAGTCGTTCTGAAAGCCAGCGCCGAGCGTGAGGACGCCGATCTCTCCATAAAGCCCGGCGAGCAGCAGCATCGGGTACCAGTCGCCCAGGAACCGTCCGACGGGCCCCGACTCTCGGGCGCGCGGCGCGAGCACTACGAGCAGCAGCAGCAGGGCGTGTGCCGCCAGCAGCCATCCGCGGACGGACGTCGTGTCCCCGCCGGCGGTCAGCAGCACGGCGATCGTCGCCGGCACGAGATAGCAGAGTGTGGCGATGTCGATGGGGGCGAGCGGCGCGAGCCGAGCCCGCCAGCGTCCCGCGCCGGTCATAGCCATCCCTGCGTGCGATACCAGGTCGCCGTCCGCTGCAATCCCGTCTCCAGGTCGGTGTGAGGCCGCCAGTCCGTGTCTCGCGCCAGTGCATCCGCCCGGCACGTCCAGGCCGGAGCCAGAAACTCGTTCGCTTTGTCCGCCGACAACAACGTCGCCCGCCCGGCCAGGTGCGCCAGGGACCCGATGGTCCAGAGCAGCCCGCGCGCCACAGCCGCCGGCAGTGGCACGATGCGCAGCGGGCGGCCCCTCCGCCCTCCACTCTCCCGCCCCCGGCTTCCGTCGAGGGCGCGGCCCACGGCGAGGACCAGATCCCGGCTCGTTGTGAGCGCCGGGTGGGCTGCATAATAGGTCTTGCCGGCCGCTGCGGGGCTCGTGGCTGCCGCGATGAGGGCGTGGGCCAGATCCCCGGCGTATATGACCGACAATTCTTGCGATCCGTCACCGAACACCGGCGCGATCCCGGTGCGGGCGACCCGGAAGAGCTTCAGCACCTCCCGGTCCCACTCCCCGTACACTACCGACGGACGGACAATGGTCCAGGGGAAGGCCATGGCCCGCACCAGCACTTCCCCCGCGAGCTTGCTGCGCCCATAGTCCGTCACCGGGGCGGGGGGACGCTGCTCGTCGATCGGGCGTCCGGGCACCGTGGGGCCGCCGACCGCGAGGGAGGAGACGTAGACGAACCGGCTTGGTGGATCCCCCGCCGCGGCCTCGAGCACGTCGCCGGTGCGGTCGCGGTTGGTCTCCATGAATTCGTTCAAGTCCCGCGCGCTGATTCGCCCGGCGAGGTGGAAGATCGCATCGGAGCCGGAGCAGCCCTCCCGCAGCGCGTCCGCATCGCCCAGGTCGCCGTGCACGACGCGCACTCCGGTCCATCCTTGCGCGGCGGCCTTCGCGGGTGAGCGGACCAGGCAGGTCACCTGGTCGCCGCGCTCGAGCAGCGCGCGCACCAAGTGGGCGCCGACGAAGCCGGTGCCCCCGGTCACGAACGCTTTCACAGCGCCTTGTCGAAAACCCGGTAGGTCTTGTACGGCCGGAAGCTGAGCGCTTTAGCCCCGGCGTTCATGGGGCCGTTGTCCTCGAGGATCCAGCTCCCTTCGCCCCAGGTGTAGCCCTTGGCGGCGCCCTTGGTCCAGATCCAGTGGTACAGCAGCGCGTCGATGCCGCGGCCGCGGAACTCGGGGATCGTGCCGAGGAGGGGCACGCGCGCGCGGCCGATCTTGCGGGCGTGCCACAGGATGAGCGGGAGGCCCCAGATCCGCCCCGACGGGTTGTGCTTGAGCGCGACGTTGAAGTCGGGGAGTCCGACGGCGAACCCGACGACCCGGTCGCCCTGCATGGCGAAGGGGACGAGGTCGGGTACGGCGATCGGCTTCAGCTGCTTGGCGAGGTGGTCGATCTCCGGCCCGGTCAGCGGCACGAAGCCCCAGTTCTTCTCCCAGGCTTGGTTGTAGAGCTCCTTGATCAGCTCCACGTCTTCGGCGAAGCGCTTCATGTTAAGCGGCCGCAGGGTGATGCCCGCCCGCTCGGCGACCCGCTGCGCGATCTTGATGTAGCGCTCCGGGGGTCCCGTCCCCGAGCCCTCGTAGGCGAGCAAGTCCTTGGCTTTCGCAAACCCGTAGCGCTCGTGCAGGGCGACGTAGTAGCGCGGGTTGTGCGGCATCATGATGACGGGGGGCGTATCGAACCCGTCGATCAGAAGCCCGCAGTCATCGTTGATCGAGGGGTTCATCGGACCGCGCATCGTGTCGAAGCCCTTGGCGGAGAGCCACGCCGCCGCGGCGTCGAACAGCGCGGCGGCCACGTCCTGATCGTCCACCGACTCGAAGAACCCGTAGAACCCGACCCGGTCTTGATGGGTCGCGTTGTGGTTGTCGTTCTTGATGGCCGCGATCCGGCCGACCACCCGGCCGTCTCGGCGGGCGAGGAAGTACGCGGCCTCGGCGTGTTGCCAAAACGGGTTTTTCTTGGGAGAGAGCAGGGTCCGGACGTCCATCCGCAGCTGTGGGACCCACAACGGGTCGCCGCGGTAGTGGTCGTACGGGAAGGCGATGAAGCGCTCGAGACCGCGCCCGTCGATGACGGGCGCGATCTCCAGTCGGCTCAGATGACCCCCAGCTCTTTGCCGAGCCGGGCGAAGGCCTCGAGGGCGATGTCGATCTGCTCGTCGGTGTGCGTTGCCATCACGCTGGTGCGCAGTCGGCACTGCGACGGCGGCACCGCGGGTGGGACGACGGGGTTGGTGAACACACCGGCGTCGAACAGCTTGCGCCAGAAGACGAACGTCTTTTCCAGCGGTCCGATGAGCACCGGGACGATCGGCGTTTCCGTCGGGCCGATGTCGAAGCCGAGATCGCGCAGCCCGTCCTGCAGGCGGCGCGCGTTCTTCCAGAGTCGCTCGCGACGCTCCGGCTCGCGCTGCAGCACGTGCAGGGCGGCCAGCACGCCGGCCGTGTTGGCCGGCGGGAGCGCGGCGGTGAAGATCAGCGGCCGGCTATGGTGCTTCAGGAAGTGGATCACGTTCTCGGACCCGGCGGCGAAGCCGCCGATCGAGGCCAGCGACTTCGAGAAGGTCCCGACGATGAGATCCACCTCGTCCACGAGGTCGAAGTGGGCCGCGGTGCCGTCGCCCTTGGGGCCGAGTACACCGACCGAGTGCGCGTCGTCGATCGCGAGCGCCGCACCGTACTTCTGAGTCACTTTGAGAAGGCCCGGAACGTCGGCGATGTCCCCTTCCATCGAGAAGATCCCGTCCACGATCACCATCGTGCCGGTCTTCGCTTCCACCCGTTGGAGCTTCCGCTCCAGTCCGGCCAGATCGCCGTGGTTGAAGCGCACCGTCTCGCCCTGGGACATCTTGGCGCCGTCCACGATCGAGGCGTGGTCCAGCTTGTCGAGGAAGACGACGTCCCCCCGGCCCACCAGGCCGGAGATCAGTCCCAGGTTGGCCTGGTAGCCGGTGGAGAAAACGAGGCAGGATTCCTTGCCGAAAAACTCCGCCAGCTCCTCCTCCAGCCGCTCGTGTAGGTCCAGCGTGCCGTTCAGGAACCTGCTCCCGGTGCAACCGGAGCCGTATCGCTCCAAGGCCGCCTTGGCGGCGGCCAGCACCTCCGGATGATGCGTGAGCCCCAGGTAATTGTTGGAGCCCATCATGATCCGGGGCTTGCCCTCGATGATGACGACGGTGTCTTCGGAGTGGGAGATCGGCTTGAAATACGGGTACAAACCAGCCGCCTGCACCTCGCGCGCCCGGGTGAAGTTCTTACACTTGTCGAACAGCGCGATGTGCTGCAGGATCTGGGTGGTCACGCGGCCTCGGGTCCTTTGGAAGACGGTGGGTACAGCTTAGCCGGGCCGGCGGGAAATCGCAAGATGTCGCGCCCGTAGCGTTTAGCGCGCGCGGCCCGTCGTACGTAACTTGTACGCGTCGTGTTTCCCGCCGCCTCCGCCTCCGCTTCGGCCGGCTCCGGCCCTCCCTCCCGACACATCGTCGGACTCGTGCTTGCGCTCACCCTGCCCGTGGCGCTCCCGGCGCAGCGCGCGCCGTACGCCGCCGGATGGGGCGACGTCGCTTTTGTGGGCGGCTCCGGGCTTCTGGCTGTGCTGCCGCCGGCGCTCCGCCTGCCGCATGGGCCGCCGCCGTGCGCACCGTGCGATCCTGCGGGGCTCTGGGGCATCGATCGCTGGGTGGTCCATCCCGTGGATGCGCGCGCCAGCCGCGCGAGCGACGTGTTGCTGGTCGGCGTCGTGGGGTCAGCCGCGCTCGTCTCCGTCGTCGGCGTGCCAGCCGATCGCGCCCGCGGGGACGCGGCCGTATTCCTCGACGCGGTGGCGTGGACCGGTGCCGCCACGCAGTGGCTGAAGGTGCTGGTGCACCGCAGCCGACCCGTGCTGTACACGGCCGGCGCCGCCGCGGCTGCGGGTGAGCACGAGAGCCGGGTGTCGTTCCCGTCGGGCCACACTTCGTTCGCGTTCGCCGCCGCGGCGTCCTATGCCGTGCTCGCGCGCCGCCAGCGGCTGCCGCACGCGACGCGCAACAGCGTGGTCCTGTTCCTCGGCGCGGCGGCGGTCGGAGCGCTGCGCCTTGGCGCCCATCAGCACTTTCCCACCGACGTCGCAGCAGGGGCGGTGTTGGGCGGCGGGATCGGCTGGCTGGTCGCGACGCTGCATCCCACGATTCGCTGAATGGGCCAAGGAGGCTGCCCGATGTCGGGACGACTGTGAGCCGCCTGCCGCGGGTGATGACCCTGCGCGACGTCGTGCTGTTCAACATCACGGCGATCGTCGGGCTGCGCTGGCTCACCACCGCCGGGCGCATCGGCCCCGCGAGCCTCGGGCTGTGGGTGCTCGCGATGGTGATCTTCTTTCTGCCCTCCGCTATGGCGGTGCGCGAGCTCACCGACATCGATCCCGGCGAAGGCGGCATCTACCGCTGGGTGACGCGGGCGTTCGGGGCGAAGCACGGGTTCATCGCCGGCTGGGGGTACTGGGTCAACAACCTGGTGTACTACCCCTCGCTGCTGCTGACCAGCGCCGCCATCGCCGCGTATGTGGGCGGCCCCGGGGCCGTCCACCTCGCCGAGAACAAGTGGTTCATCGCGGCGTTCTCGCTCGGCAACCTGTGGATCGCGCTGGGCATGAACCTGGTGGGACTGCGGGTGGGGAAGTGGGTGCAGAACCTCGGCGCGTACGGCACGTGGCTCCCCGCGGCGATATTCGTGGCCTTGGCCGCCTGGTCTTTTGCCGCCCACGGCAGCGCGACGCCGATCCCGGCCGCGGCGCTCGTGCCCACCCGGCTCGACCTGCCGCTGCTCAGCCTGTTCGCGACGATGACGTTCGCGTTCGCCGGGCTGGAGCTGGCGCCCACCCTGGGAGACGAGAT
This sequence comes from Gemmatimonadota bacterium, assembly GCA_041477065.1. Taxonomy (GTDB): domain Bacteria; phylum Gemmatimonadota; class Gemmatimonadetes; order Gemmatimonadales; family GWC2-71-9; genus 13-1-40CM-70-15. The sequence goes on along the minus strand of JBGOUQ010000043.1, from coordinate 5,078 downwards.
CCACGACCCGGTCGCCACGCTGCGGCGCGGCATCGTGCTGTCCGGGATCGCCATCGTCGCGACCTATGTGCTCGGCACCGCCGCGATGCTGGTGGCGCTGCCGGCGGAAACGGTGAGCATCACGAACGGCCTGCCGCAGGCGACGGCCGCGCTGACGGCGCGCATCGGGGCCGGCTGGCTCACGCCGGTGGCGGCGCTGCTCGCCGCCCTCATCACTCTCGGCAACCTGGGTGGCGTCGGCGCGTGGATCGCTGGGACGGCGCGCATTCCGTTCGTCGCCGGCGTGGACCGGGTGCTGCCGCCGGCGTTCGGGAAAATCCACCCACGGTGGCAGACGCCCTACGTCGCGCTGCTGGTGCAAGGCGGCGTCGCCACCCTGTTCATCGTGGCCGGGCTCGTCGGCTCGACCGTCCGGGACGCCTACCTGGCGCTCGTGGACACCACGATCATCTTGTTCTTCATTCCGTACCTGTACCTGTTCGCTGCCTACCTGCGACTGCATCGGGTGCGGACGCTGCGCACCATGGTGGGCGGGTGGGTGGGGCTCGGGGCGGTAGCGCTCTCGATCGGGCTCGCATTCGTGCCCGCGGCGGACGTGGCGAACGCGGCGGCGTTCGAGGCCAAGGTCGTGGGTGGGGTGGTCGGCTTCATGGGCATCGGGTGGTGGCTTGCCGTGCGGCCGCGCTATACTTCCTCGGAGGAGGGCTCCGCATGAAGCGTGGACTCTGGTTCGTGGCAGGCGTGGTGACCGTGGTGCTCCAGCCGAGCGCCGTCGTGGCTCAGCAATTTCGCGTGGAGCAGACGTACACCGCCGACGGAATTCGGCTCGACTACCCCGTCGACGGGGTGTGGCGCAAGCTGGCGCGGCAGGTGATGGCCAACCGGGCGCGCCTCCTCGCGCAGGGCCGGTTCGCCTTACTCAACAGCGCCCTCGCGGGCGGTCCGCCGGACGCTTCGCCGACGGCGGTGACCGGTGTGCTGAAGGTGCCCAGCATCCTGGTCGCCTTCACCAACACCGACACGACGATCCTGCCGAAAGCCCTCAAGTACGACTCCGTCTACAACACCAGCGTTCCCCTCGCCGGCCGCGCCTACACCGTGCGGACGTATTACGAGGAGATCTCCAACGGCCTGTTCAGCGTGCAGGGCACGGTGTACGGCTGGGTGCGGCTCGACACTAACAGCACGTTTTATCTCGCTGCGTGCGGCGGCAGTGGATCCACCGCGCTCAATTGCGGCCTCGGCCGCCAGCGCTTCCATGACCTGATCGTCTCGGCGCTGTCCAAACTCGACGCCAGCGTGAACTTCAGTCAGTTCGACCGCGACGGCGACGGCGTGGTGGACGACATCCGCATCGTGGAGCCGATCATCGGCGCCGAGTGCGGCGGCCCGGGGTACAACGCCCACCACTTCTCTCTGGCGTCCCTGGTCGGCAGCTCCTCCGGCGTCTACGTCACGAACGACCCCGACCCCAATCACGCCGGGCAGAACATCCGGGTCGATAGCTACCACGTCGTGGGCGGCGTGGGTGGACCGACATGCACCAACGCCGGTTTGATCGCGGGCCCCGGCACGTCCTGCCACGAGCTGGGGCACGGCCTCGGCCTCCCCGACCTGTACGACGTCAGCCTCGCCACCGAGGGCATCGGCGAGTGGGGCATCATGGGCTCGGGCAACTACACGAGCCAGAATAGCCCCACCCATTACGATGCCTGGTCCAAGCAGCAGATGGGCTGGGTGAGCGTGACACCGATCACCAGCAACGGGACGTATCCGATCGATCCGGTGGAAAGCAGCCATGACGTGTTCGTGGTCCGCGTCCAGGCACCGAATCCGCGCGGCGAGTATTTCCTCTTGGAGAACAAACAGGCTGTCGGCGCGGATACCGCCAACATGAACTTCGGCCCGCGTCCCAAGGTGGGCGGGCTGCTGCTCTGGCACATCGACTCGACGCAGGTGGTGAACCACACGGTCTTCATCGACAATCAGACCAACGTCGGTGCGATCCACGGTGTGGAGCTGACTCAGGGGGACGGACTGCGCCAGCTCGACGGCCAGAACTCTCCGAATCGCGGCGACGCGGGCGACCCCTATCCGGGCACCGCCAATAACAAGGTGTTTTCGCTCAACACGAGCCCGCCCGCGCTCAAGAACAGCGACGGCACGTTCGCGGGATTCGTGGTGGACTCGATCGCACAGGTCGTCCCGAACGGCCAGATGAAGTTCCGGCTGCGCTTCGGCGGGTTCACCACCGTGACGGCGAGCGACACCGCCGCCGCCGTGAAGGTGGATGGCAGCCCCTACCCGGTGTTCCGCGACCTGCTCGACAACGGTTCAGCCCATACGATCGCGGTGGACACGCCGCAGTTTTCGCTGAACACCCGGACGAAGTACGGGTTTGTCTCGTGGTCCGACGGCCTGGCGATCTCCCACGTGATCTCCGGGTCGTTCGCCGGCGCCACCTACACCGCAACGGTGACGCGGTCACACCGGCTGGACTACACGGCCGGCGCCAACGGCACGGTCAGCTCGGGGACGGTGAGCGGCGGCTTCGTGCTCGAGGGGACCGGTACGACGCTGACCGCGGTGCCCGCCGGCGGTTTCGGGCTGCATGGCTGGAGCGGCGACACGATCGCGCTCAGCCTCTCGATCACGCTTCCCATGGGGAGACCCTACAGTGTGACGGCGACCTTCGATCCGCTGTTGGTCGTCACCAGCGGAACGACCCGGCCGGCGGGGATGATGGGTTATCCGTACAGCGACGCGCTGCAGGTCACGGGCGGCGGCGGGACGACGACATGGGCCCTGCTGAGCGCGTCCAGCACTCTGGACGGGCTGACGCTGCTCGCCAACGGCGCGCTCACTGGCTTCCCCAAAGCCATCGGGACGTTCACCTATGACGTGCGCGCCGCGTCCGGGGGACAGTTCGCCGACAAGAGCTTCTCCTTCACCGTGACGGCCCCGACACTTGTGAAGACCGCGGTCGTGTCCCAGCTGCTCAACAACGACCTGTCGCTCTCCGCAGAGGACCAGCGCTACCTGGACTTCCTCGGCAACAGCAACGGCGTGTTCGACGTGGGCGACTTCCTTGCGTGGGTCAGGCTCACGGGCGCGACGCCGGCGCCGCCCCAGCCCGCCGCACCGGTGAAGGGAGGCCGTCCATGAACCGGCGGATGCGGTGGATGGCGTTCGCAGCGGTGGTCCTGGCCACGGCGGCCGGCTGCAAGAAGGACAACCCCACGACGCCCGCGACCCCGGGGACTCTGAAAGTGGTGCTGACCAAGCCCGCGGGGGTCGATGGGGCCATCCTGTTCACGCTCGGAGGTCCCAGCGCGCCCACGACTCCGGCGGCCGGGACGGGCCTGGCGTTCTGGGGGTCCCCGTTCTCGGGGGGCACCCCCGTCAAGGTCGTGCTTACGGGGACGCTCGCCAACGGTCAGACGATTTTGACCTTTGGGGTGAACGACGTGAGCAAGGCGAACCAGTACACGGCCACGATTCTCCAGGTGGCGGCCGACACCGCGACGTACATCATGCGCAACGTCGGCGCGGGCGGCGGCTACTCGCTCAGCGTGACGAAGTAGGCCGTTTCGTCCGGACGAACCGTGCGCCGGCGGAGAAGGGCCGCGCCTCGGTGATCATCAGGGTGTCGCCCGCCAGGGTTCCCGCGACGGTCATCGGGGCGGCCCCACCGCGCGCGTAGGGAATCGTGAACGCCACCTGTGCGGTCGCGCTCACGGTTCCCTCGACCGGACCGAACGCCGAGACGTCTCCCCCTGCGTCCCCGGCGAGCCATAGCGTAACGCGCCCGCGGAACCGGTCGCCCACCGCCGAGTGGATCTCCAGCGCGACCTGCAGTCCCATGTTGAGCGACGGTGCATCGCGTTTCGGGGGCTGCGCTTGGTACTCCCATGTCCCGAGCATGGCCGCGCCGCGCGGCGGATCCGCGGCGGGCACGGCGCGGGGGTGGTGGCAACCGGCGAGAGCGCCGGCGAGCAGGACGAGCTCCGCGGCACGGCTCAGGGCGCGGCATCGGTAGGCCAGATCGGCGAGCACCACAGGACCTCCTCGACGGCGCGTCAGGGGGGGGGAGGGGGGAGCGCGGAGCAGCTGTCACCACGGCGCTCGAACGCCGGGGTTCCGTCCGGGAGCCGCCGCGCCAGCAGCGCAGCGCGCCAGGGGCCCATCGCCCAGACAGCGAATTCGCGGGCCACCGTTGCGACCGCCGGCGACCGGACTACGTATAACGTATACGGATTCCGCAGCAACGTGTCGCCCGTCAGGAGCACCCGCAAGCGCAGGCCCGCCAGCTGGGTGAAGGTCGGCAAGTCGGCGAGGGCGTAGGCGTCGCGCTCGTCGGCGAGGTGCAGCGTGGCGGCCTGGTCGCTGCCGGACTCCGTGTACCACCCGGCGCCCGAGGGCCGCACGCCGGCGGCCGCCCATAGGGCGAGCTCGCGAACGTGCGTGCCGGAAGAGTCGCCGCGTGAAACGAAGCCCGCTCGACCACGCGCGATGCGCGCGAAGGCTTCGACGGCGCCGGTGGCCCTCGCGACGCCCGCCGGGTCCGCGGCCGGTCCGACCACCGCGAAGCGGCTTGCTACGAACGGGCACCGCAGCGCGACCCGTCCGGGGGTCACCAGCAGACGCTCCTCCAACGTCGGCGCGTGGGTCAGCACCACATCCACGTCGCCGCGCGCGGCGGCCTGGAGGATCTGACCGGAGGGTCCGATCACGGTCGTGACGGGCGCTCCCCGCCACAGCGAGTCGAGCAGCGTCAGCGCGCCGGATTGCTGAACGGTGTAAGTGGACCCCAGCCGGACGGCGGGCGCCCTGCTGGTGCACGCAGATACGGCCAGGCAGATTATCGCCGGCCCACCCACTCGGAGAACCTTCATGCGTCGTTCCGCGTGCCTCATCGCGCTCGCCTTCCTGCTTTCCCCCGTGGTTGCGCCCGCCCAGGGAACCGGCAGCGGGAGCGGGGGAGCGGCCGGGGGGGGGGGGGGGGGGGGATACCCGCTCACCGGCGAAAAAAAAAAGCGCCCCCCGGCCCACGGCGCCACGCCACAAACCAATGTGCG
>JBGOUQ010000042.1:0-15625 GCA_041477065.1 Gemmatimonadota bacterium | reverse complement strand
GCTGGAGAAGGTCCCAAGGGTCCGGCTGTTCGCCGGTTAAAGTGGCACATGAGCTGGGTTCAGAACGTCGTGAGACAGTTCGGTCTGTATCCGGTGCGGGCGGTGGAGTGTTGAGGGATGTCGTCCGTAGTACGAGAGGACCCGGACGAAGCGACCTCTCGTGTCCCGGCTGTCCCGCCAGGGGCAACGCCGGTTAGCGATGTCGCGCGGGGATAACCGCTGAATGCATCTAAGTGGGAAACCCTCCCCAAGATGAACACTCCCGAGCCGCAAGGCTCCTGAAGGGCCCTGGGAGACTACCAGGTTGATAGGCGGCAGGTGTAAGGCGCGCAAGCGCTTCAGCCGAGCCGTACTAATTGCCCGTGAGGCTTGATCTCTCCGCAGTCGATTTCCGTGTGCTTCCAACTACACCACACACCCCACTCCTCGGTCGTCGCTCCACGTTTGCTGGCGACGAGCGCGACAGGGCCACACCCGTTCCCATCCCGAACACGGTCGTTAAGCCTGTCAGCGCCGATGGTACTGCGGTTGAGAGACCGTGGGAGAGTAGGCCGCCGCCAGCTTCCCTGCGCGAAGCCCGCTCCGGAATCCCGGGGCGGGCTTCGTGTTTTCAGCCTGCAGCGATCAGCTACTGACGGGCGACGACTGATGGCTGATACCTTCCAGCATGACCCGCTGCGGCACCGTCGTCCTCGCCGGCCGGCCCAACGTCGGCAAATCCACCCTCCTCAACGCCGTGATCGGCGAGCACCTCGCCATCGTCTCGCCTAAGCCGCAATCGACCCGCCTGCCCGTGGTCGGCCTGCTGACGCAGGGCGACGCACAGTTCATCTTCACCGACTCGCCCGGCCTCCTCGAGCCCGAGTATCCGCTGCACCACGCCATGCGCGCGGCCGCGGTCCGCGCTATCGAGGGGACCGACGTGATCGCCTACCTCCATCCGCTGACGGAGTATCCCGCCCCGGATTTCGCGGCGCTCGCGCGGCTCGAGCGTCCGGTCCAGGCCCCCATCCTCGCGGTGTACACCAAGGCCGACCTCGTGCCGCAGCCCAACCGACCCAGCGTCCCGCCGCCCGACGTGGTCCTCTCGGCGCTTACGCGCGAAGGCCTGGATGCCCTCGTGGCGGAGCTGCGGGAGCGGCTGCCGGCGGGGCCGTTCCATTACGACCCCGACGAAATGGCCACCCAGCCCACCCGCTTTTTCGCCGCCGAATTCATCCGGGAAGCCGCCTTCGAGCTGCTGCACCAGGAGCTTCCCTACAGCGTGGCGGTGGAGATCGACGAGTTCCGGGAAGGTTCGACCCCGGTATATATTCGGGCGATCGTCTACGTTGAGCGGGACAGCCAGAAGGGTATCGTCATCGGGGAAGGAGGGCGGACGATCAAGGCGCTCGGGCAGGCGGCCCGCGCCAAGATCGAGGCCCTGCTGGGTGAGCGGATCTTCCTCGAGCTGCACGTGAAAGTGCTGCCCACCTGGCGCCGCGATGAACCGTCGCTCAAACGACTAGGATACGCCGTATGAGTCTCGCGCCCGATCTTCTCGCGATCCTCGTTTGCCCCAAGTGTAAGGGGCCGCTCCAGCACATCGCCCAACCGGCCGAGGAGCTGGTGTGCCCCGCCTGCCGTCTCCGCTATGCGGTCGAGGACGACATCCCCATCATGCTGATCGATGAGGCGAAGCCGCTCTGACGTCGGCGCGACCGTCAGCCGGTTCGGCGGACTGGCCCTCCCGTTCGCCCTGTTGCTCCTATCCGTCCCTCCGCCGATCCGCCTCTCCGCCCAGGCCGTCACTGATATCACCCTGATCCAGAACTCGGGCGCCCTGTTCTTGCTGTTCCCCGTCGGCGCCCAGGCCGTGGGCATGGGGCAGTCGGCGATCGCGCTCGACGGCCGCGGCGAGGCGGTCTTCTGGAATCCCGCCGGCCTCGCGACCCTGCCAGGGGGGGAGTTCGCCCTCCACAGCGCCAGTCTCGCCGCCGGCAACACCAGCGCGCTCACCGCGTTCTTCCCGAGCCGCGGCATCGGCGTCCTGGGCGGCGCGGTCTACCTCGTGGACTACGGGGACGAGGACGTCAACGACTCGACGGGCACGACCATCGCCCGCATCGCACCGCGCAACATCGAGGTCCTCGCCTCCTACGCCACTGAGCTGAGCGCGGGGTTCGCGTTCGGCATCAGCTACAAGCTCGTCGAGTTCCGCGTCGACTGCAGCGGCGATTGCCGCCAAGTCCCCGGCGGCCTCGGTGTGACGCACGCACTCGATGTCGGTGGCCAGTTCACGGTCGGCCCGCGCGGCGCGCTCCGGGTCGGCATGGCCGTGCGCAACGTGGGCTTCCGGCTCCAGGTGAACAACCGCGACCAGGCCGATCCGCTGCCCGCGCGCGTCGTCGTCGGCGCGATCTACACGGTGAACTTCCATCAACTGCCGGGGGGCGGGGTCGGCGATCACTTCGACGTCCGGTTCGCTGCCGACGTGGACAGCCCGTGGGGTCAAGTCGGCTCGCCGGAGATGCGGCTTGGGGTGGACGTCGGCTACCGGCACCTCGTCCGCGTCCGCGGCGGCTACGCCTTCGCGCGCGCCGGTCTCAGCGGTCCGAGCCTCGGGCTCGGGGTCTCGAGCGGCGCCATCGGCGTCGACCTCGCGCGTCCGTTCCTCCAGGGCTCCGGCCTCGTCACCCCCAACCCGACCTTCATTTCCTTCCGCGTGGCGTTCTGATGGCCGCTGGCGGGCCGCGCACGTGGGCGCTCGGCACCGCCGTGCTGGTCGCGGCGGTCGGGGTGGGGGTGAAGCGGGCGGCAGGTCAAGCGGCGGACACAGCCGGGGCGAGTCGCGCGCGCTTCTGGGCGCGCCCCGTCGCCTCGCTGATCGTGCCAGGCAGCGGGCAGCTCCTCGCCCGGGAAGACCGCGGCGCGCTGTACCTCGCCACCGAGATCTACGTGCTGTCGCAGTTCCTGCGCTTGAATCAGACCGGCCGGGAGGAGGCACGCCGCTTCCGCAACCTGGCCTTCGTGGCGGCGCGCCGCGGCTTCACGCCCAGCATCCGGGACACCACGTTCGAGTACTTCGAGCAGATGGAGAAGTTCAGCGCCAGCGGCCGGTTCAGCCTCGGTCCCGGGCCGGCCCTCGTTCCGGAAGACGATCCGTCCACCTTCAATGGCGCCGTGTGGCTGCTGGCGCGACGCACCTTCTGGGACGATCCGAACGTGCCGCCGCCGACCGACTCGCCCCAGTATCTGCGGGCCCTCCAGTTCTACGTCAGCCGGGCGATCGGCCCCAATTTTCTCTGGTCGTGGCGTGATGCCTCGCTCGAGCGGCAAGAGTTCCGGCGCGCCATCCGCCGCAGCGATGAGGCCTTTCGCCAAGCCCAAAGCCAGCTCGGCCTGCTGCTCGCCAATCACCTCGTGAGCGCGGTCGACGCTCTCATCTCGAACCGGTTGAGCGCCGTCGCGCGGAGGCCGGCCCAGCTCACCACCAACCTTGGGTTGCACGAGGCCCTCGTGCACGTCCGGATCGCCTTCTGATGAAGGGGCTGCGCTGGCTGCTCCCGGCCCTGCCCGCGTCGTGGGTCCTGGCGTGGCTGCACGCCCCGGCCCCGGCTGTCTTCGCCGTGGCGTGCCTCGGCGTGGTCCCGCTCGCCGCGATCATGGGGGCAGCCACCGAGACGCTCGCCGAGCGGGCCGGTCCGGCGGCCGGCGGATTCCTCAACGCCACGTTCGGGAATGCCGCGGAGCTGATCGTGGCGCTCGTCGCCCTGCGCGCCGGCTTGCTCGACCTCGTGAAAGCCTCCCTCACCGGGTCCATCCTGGGGAACCTGCTCCTGATCCTCGGTCTGTCGTTGATGGCCGGGGGGCTGCGGCGCCCGATCCTCACGTTCAACCGCACGGCCGCCGGCATGAGCGGCGCGATGTTGCTGCTCGCCGTGGTCGGCCTGGTGGTGCCGGCGTTGTTTGCCGCCACCCATCCCGGCGCCCCCGCGGCTGTGCGGATTCACCTCTCCGAGAGCGTGGCGGTCGTGCTGGGGCTGACCTATGTCGCGGGACTCGTGTTCTCGCTGGTCACGCACCGCCAGCTGTTCGCCGTCGAGCCGGCAGGCCGGCCCGTCGACCCTGGGCCAACTCTCTCGCTCGGACGCCCGGTGGCGATCCTGTGCGGGGCAACGGTCTTGGTGGCGCTGCAGAGCGAGATTCTGGTGCACGCCGCCGAGGCGGTTGTAGCGCGAGTGGGGGTTTCCGAGGTTTTCCTGGGGCTGGTAGTCATTCCCTTGATCGGCAACGCGGCCGAGCACGCGACCGCGGTGGTTGCCGCCCGGCAGGGGCACACCGACCTGGCGATTCATATCGCGCTCGGCTCGAGCACCCAGGTGGCCCTGTTCGTCGCCCCGCTGCTGGTGCTGGGGGGCGTGATACTGGGTCAGCCGATGGATCTGGCGTTCAGCGCGTTCGAGGTCGTCGCCCTGGGCTTGGCCTCGCTGATCGTGACCATCATAGCCCTTGACGGGGAGTCGCACTGGTTCGAAGGGGCCCAGCTGCTCGCCGTATACGCCCTCCTGGTAGTCGCGGCGTGGTTCATTTGACACCATATCCTAGGTGGCGTAAGTTTAGGCGCGCTCGACCCTTACGCGAGGAGCCAGGTGCGGACGCGCCCGACGATCCTCTTCTTCTCGCCGGTTGGTCGTCCAGTCCCTGACTTCGTGACCCGTTGGGCCAAGAGCAAGGGGCTGACTGTGGTTCCGGTTCATGACCCGGCCCTGGTTGAACAGATGGTGCTCCGCGCACTCCCGTCCCTCGTGCTTGTGGACGTGGACGCCACCGGGGCCCAGGGGCTCGAGTTGTGCGCACGACTGAAAACCGACCCGTACACGGCCATCGTTCCACTGGCGGCCGTGGCCGGCCGGCATTCGACCGACCGGGTGCGGCAGTGGTTCGGGGCGGGTGCGGACGAGGTGATTACGCCGCTGTTCGAGCCGGCGGAGCAGGAGGGCCGCCTCGACGGCCTCGTCACCCGGACGCAACGGGACGTCGCCGTGAATCCGTCCACGCGCCTGCCGGGCACGACCGAGATCGAGCGCGAGATCCGGCGGCGGATGGAAACCGGGGAGCAGTTCGCCGTTTGCTACGCCGACCTGGATCACTTCAAGGAATACAACGACCGCTACAGCTATTACGATGGCGATCGGGTGATTTATCTGCTGTCGCGTATCCTTCACGACGTGGTCAAGGGGATGCTCGACGGCGAAGGGTTCGTCGGGCACATCGGCGGGGACGATTTCATCTTCGTCATCCCCTTCGGGAGTATTTCGGAGGTGTGCACCGAGGTACTGTTCGTATTCGACACGCTGATCCCGTACCAGTACAACGAGCAGGACCGGCGGGCCGGTTACTATTTCGGGAAAGATCGTCGCGGGCAGCTGCACCGGGTTCCGCTCATGACGCTATCGATCGGAATCGTGACGAATCAGCATCGCCGCTTCGCTCACCCGGCCCAGGTGAGCGAATTGGCGACCGAAATGAAGAGCTACGCCAAGACGCAGCCGGGCTCGGTATTCGTGGTGGATCGCCGCCACGACCCGGCGCCAAACGGCGGCGGAGAGGGTTAGCCCAGGGTGAACATCACCTGTCCGACGTGTGAGACCGTTTTCCGGGTGGACCCCGCCAAAGTACCCGGCGGTGGGGTCCGGGCCCGGTGTACGGTTTGTAGCGGGATCTTCAACGTGAGTGTGGCGATTGGAGCTGGTGCACCGAGTGTCCCGGCTCCCGTCGTTGCCGCGGTCGCAGCGGCGCCGCTGAGACCAGCTCCGCTTCCCGCAGCGCCGCCTCGACCGGCGCCTCCGGCCCCGCCCCCCGCCGCGGTGCCCCCGGCCGAGCCCGTCTTTACACCTGCGCCGCCGCCGGTCGTGACGCGCCCGGCTGCACCTCCGCTGGTGGCACGCCCGGTTCCTCCGGGTCGGTCTCCGCTGGCTGCCCCTCCGCCGATGCGGTCGACCAGTCCGGGACCTGGAGCCGGTGCGGGGGTGGCTGGTGCGGGGCTCGCACCTGCAGCGCCGGTCCCACCGGTCATGCCCGTTCCGCCGCGCGCCGTGCCTCCACCGATGTTCGCCCCACCGGTCCGGCCGGCCGGCCCCCCGAGGGCGGCGCCACCGGTGATGCCGGCGCCTATCACGCTGCCCACCGTACCGCGTCAGGCCCCGGCGGTGCCCGCTCCCGCCGTGCCGCCTCCTCCGGCCCCGGCTATCTCCTCCACTCCCACGGCTCCCGCGGCGCCGCCGCGGCCTTCGGCGGCTGCGCTCGCTCCTCCGGCGGCGCCGGTGGCGCCACCAGCACCCGCGGGTCCTCGCAAGACGGGTCCACTGCGTCCGGTCAACCCGTTCATGGTTCAGGATCCGAAGCAGAAGGCGCGCCGCTTGGCGCGCGCGCTGATCTCGGACATGCTGGTGTATCACCCGGAGAAGCGGCAGCAGGGGATACGCGACGGCACGCTGGCGCAGCTATTCAAGGACGAAATCGAGAAGAGCTGGCTGGAGTATGTGGAGCAGGTGGGCAAGGAGATGGCCGAGAGTACGACGTTTTGGACCGAGGGGCTCAACGAGATTCTGGCGGGGGGCAAGAAGGTCTTCTAGGAGGGTAGTCAAGACCGGTCTAACCCCTTATATTTCAAGCCAGTTAGAGCCGTCCCCCGGGTTCGGGCGGGCGGCTCATCTCATACCTAGCCGAGCGAGCGCACCGTGCCACTGACCGAACGTTTCGCCGAATTCGAGCGCCGCCTCCAAGAACTACGGAGATTCCTTTGACGTCGACGCCAAGGCGGTCCGTCTAGCCGAGCTGGAGCGGACGATGGCCGATGGGGCCATCTGGGCCGACCAGGAGCGGGCCAGGAAAGTCGTCGAGGAGGTCAAAGCGCTGAAACGGTGGCTCGAGCCCTACCACGCCCTGCACAAGCGGGTGGACGAGGGGCGGGAGCTGACGGCACTGCTCGAGGCGGAGAGTCACGTGGACCTGGCGATGCAGCGAGGCCTGGAGGAAGAGGCCGACCGCATCGCTGCGGAGCTCGAGTCGCTCGAGCTGCAGAACCTGCTGCAGAGCCCCGACGACGTTCGCGACGCGCTCCTCCACATCCATCCAGGCGCGGGGGGCACGGAGTCGCAGGACTGGGCGGAGATGCTGATGCGGATGTACACGCGCTGGGCCGAGCGGCACGGGTTCGCGGTCGAGGTGCTCGATCTGGAGCCGGGCCAGGAGGCGGGCATCAAGCGTGCGGAAATCGAGATCCGCGGCGCATACGCCTATGGGCTGCTGAAGGCGGAGAAGGGGGTGCACCGCCTGGTGCGGATCTCGCCCTACGACGCACAGTCCCGCCGGCACACGTCGTTCGCATCGGTGTTCGTGTACCCGCTGGTGGACGAGGACATCGAGATCGAAATCAAAGAGGATGACCTCCGCATCGACGTGTTCCGCGCCTCGGGCAAGGGAGGGCAGCACGTCAACAAGACGTCGTCGGCGGTGCGGATCACGCATATGCCATCAGGGATCGTTGTGTCCTGCCAGCAGGAGCGCAGCCAGTTCAAAAACAAGGCGACGGCGCTCAAGATGCTGAAGGCGCGGCTCTACGAGCGCGCGCTCGAGGAGCAAGCGGCCAAGAAGGCGGAGGTGGACAAGCAGAAAACCGACATCTCATGGGGGAACCAGATCCGCTCGTACGTGTTCCAGCCTTACACGATGGTGAACGACCACCGCACCGAGCTCAAAGTGACCGACGTCCACAAGGTGATGGACGGCGACCTGGATCCCTTCATCGAGGCGTTCCTCAAGCGGGTCGGGGGCGGGGGGGGGGGGGGCAGAGCGGCATGACCGGCTTCGTCGAGGCGGCGCGGCGGGAGAAGCTCAAGGAGCTGGTCGCGCGCGGAGTAGCGCCGTTCGCCTATCGCTTCGACCGGACGTCCAGCGCAGACGCCGCGGTGCAGGGCTTCCGCGAGGGCGACGCCACGGTATACCGGCTCGCCGGGCGGCTCATCCTGGTGCGCCCGATGGGCAAGATCACTTTCGGGCACCTCGAGGACGCGAGCGGGAAGATCCAGGTCTATTTCAAGCAGGACGCGCTGGGACCCGACTCCTATGGACTCCTCAAGCTGCTGGACCTCGGGGACGTGCTCGGGATCGAGGGGCCGCTGTTCCGAACCAAAACGGGCGAAACCACCGTGCGGGTGGACCGCTTCACACTGCTCGCCAAGTCGCTCCGCCCGCTGCCGCTCGGCAAGGAGGACGCGGACGGCGTGCGGCACGGAGAGCTGTCCGACCCCGAGCAGCGGGCGCGGCAGCGCTACGCCGATCTGGCGGTGCACCCCGAGGTGCGCGACGTCTTCCGGCTGCGCGCCCGGGCGGTGGGCTACCTGCGCCGATTCCTCGACGACCGCGGCTACCTCGAAGTCGAGACCCCTGTCCTGCAGCCGCTGTACGGCGGGGCTGCGGCGCGGCCCTTCACAACGCACTACGAGGCGCTGGACGCCACCTTCTACCTGCGGATCGCCGACGAGCTGTATCTCAAGCGCTGCATTGTGGGCGGCCTGGAGCGGGTCTACGAAATCGCCCACGATTTCCGCAACGAGGGACTGTCCCGCTTTCACAACCCCGAGTTCACGATGGCGGAGTGGTACGAGGCGTATGCCGACTACCAGGACATGGCGGCCCTCACCGAGGAGCTCCTCGCCGGGCTGGTGCAGGAGCTGTTCCAGGCCACCGTTCTGGAGCGGCACGGCGCCACGCTGTCGTTCGCGCGGCCGTTTGCACGCGCGGACTTCTTCACACTGGTGCGCACCCTCGCCGGGGTCGACCTCGCCACTGCGAGCGACCCCGAGCTGCGCGCCGCGCTGAAGCGACAACACGTAGCCGACGTCGACGAGCTGGCCGGGGGGAGGCTGATCGACGAAGTGTTCAAGACGTACGTCGAGCCCACGCTCCAGCAGCCGACGTTCGTCTGCGACTATCCGGTCGCGCTGTCGCCGCTCGCTAAGCTGAAACGGGACGATCCCACACGCGTCGAGCGCTGGGAGCTGTTCGTGCTGGGCCGCGAGATTGCGAACGCGTTCAGCGAGCTCAACGATCCGGACGAGCAGCGGCGTCGCTTCGAGCAGCAGGCCGGCTTGCGCGCCGCCGGTGACGCCGAGGCGCACCAGCTGGACGCGGACTTCCTGCGCGCCCTCGAGTACGGGATGCCGCCCACCGGCGGGGTCGGCCTTGGCATCGACCGGCTGCTGATGGTGCTCGCGGACCAGGCGAACATCCGCGACGTGATCCTGTTCCCGATGCTGCGGCCTGAGTGAACGCGCGCCAGGTGCTCCTCATCGCCCTCGGCCTCACCCTGCTCGCCAGCGCGGCGGTGTTCGCGCGGGCCAACTGGCCCTCGCGGCTCGAGGCGGGCGTCGCGGTGCGCTACCTCCGCAGCCGCCGCTCCTCGCGGCTCCTGTCGCTGATCACCGTCATCGCGGTGGGTGGGGTCGTGGTGGGCGTGATGGCGCTCGTGATGGTGCTGGGGGTGATGAACGGGCTGCAGAACGACCTGCGCGAAAAGATCCTGGTGGCCAACCCGCACTTGCGGGTACTCACCTACGGCGAGGGCCTGCGGCTCGACGATTGGCACCGCGTGCTCGCGCAAGTGCAGCGGGTCCCCGGGGTCGAGGCGGTCGCGCCGTTCGTGCTCACCCAAGGGCTGATCTACAAGAGCCGCGACTACGCCGAAGGCGTGATCATCCTCGGCGTCGAGCCCGACACCGGGCGGCTCGCGGTCACGAGTCTGGCGCGGCACTTCACCAGGGGCGATCTGGGATTTCATCCCACCAGGGACGATGTCGAGGGCGGCCTCGCACTCGGGGGACGGCTGCTGACCAAGCTCTCGGTGTTCCCCGGGGACGTGGTCACCCTCGTGGCCCCGGCCGGCGCGCGCTACAACCCGGCATTGGGGGCGTACGTGCCGCAGTTCCATCGCTACGAGGTGACGGGGATCTTCGACACAGGCATGTACGAGTACGACAACGGCTGGGTCGTCCTGACGCGCGCGGCGGCCCAACGGTTTGCCGGGCTGGACAGCGCCGTCACGGGGCTCGAGGTACGGCTCGCCGACCCGTGGGACGCCCAGATTTTCGCGGCCACCCTCGAGGGCCGGCTGGGCTATCCCTACCGGGTGCTCGACTGGCAGTCGCAGAACGCCTCGCTCTTTTCGGCGTTGAAGCTCGAGAAACTCGCGATGGCCCTCGTGGTGTTCCTCATATGTGTGGTGGCGGCGTTCAACGTGGTGGGCACCCTCACGATGGTCGTGCGCGACAAGACCCGCGAGATCGGCATCCTCATGGCGATGGGGCTGCGCCGAGCGTCGGTGCGCCGGATCTTTCTGACCCAGGGAGTGCTGATCGGCCTCACCGGGACCGCCATCGGGGCGGTGCTGGGTGGCGTGCTGGGTGGGATGGTGAACCGCGGGCAGTGGATCCGCATCGACCCGTCCGTTTATTTCATCGACCACCTCCCGGTGCACACCCAGCCGCTCGACGTGCTGATCGTGATCGGGGCCAGTCTGCTGATCGCGACGCTGGCGCCACTCTACCCGGCGATCCAGGCCGCGCGCCTCGAGCCCGTGCCCGCGATCCGGTACGAATGAACGCGCTGCTGGAGGGCCGGGGACTCCGGAAGGTGTTCGCGGGGGGCGACGGCCAGCCGCTGGACGTGCTGCGTGGCGTGGACGTGGACGTGCGGCGGGGCGAGGTCATCGCCGTCGTCGGGGCCTCCGGCGCGGGCAAGAGCACCCTGCTGCACCTGCTCGGCGCGCTGGACCGGCCCACCGGCGGGGATGTGTGGCTCGACGGCTCGCGCTACGCCGATCTGGATCCGGAAGAGCTGGCCGAGCTGCGGAACCGGAAGTTGGGGTTCGTGTTCCAGTTTCACCATCTGTTGCGCGAGTTCACCGCTCTGGAGAATGTGATGATGCCCCTCCTGATCGGCGGCGTCCTGGAGCGAACGGCGCGCTCCCGCGCCGAGGAGCTGTTATCGGAAGTCGGACTGGCCGGGCGCATGAGCCACCGGCCGGCCGAGCTGTCGGGCGGGGAGCAGCAGCGCTGCGCGGTGGCCCGGGCGCTGGTCCACGACCCGGCGCTCGTCCTGGCGGATGAGCCGTCGGGCAACCTCGACCACGCCAACAGCGAGCGACTTCACGAGATCTTCTTCCGGCTGGCCCGCGAGTTCGAGACGGCGGTCGTCGTCGTGACGCACAACCGCCAGCTCGCGGCCCGCGCCGACCGTATCCTCTGGCTCGAGGACGGCCGACTCACCGCCGTGAAATCGGTCGAGGCGATTCCCTGATGCTGTGCGACAACTGCAAGGAACGCGACGCGGTCATCAACCTGACCCAGGTGGAGCACGACTCGAAGGTGACGCTCCACCTGTGCGAGCAGTGCGCCCAGCAAAAGGGCGTCGAAACGGGCGTCGCCGTGTTGAAGTCGCCGCTGGGTGGGTTCATCGCTTCCATGGGGCAGGGCGGCGGCGTCGCCAATGTCCTCCCGAGCCCCGCCGACGGACTCCGGTGCAGCGCCTGTGGCGGCACGCTGCGGGACTTCCGCGAGTCGAGCCGCCTGGGCTGCGCGCAATGCTACATCTCCTTCGACGCCCATCTCCGGGACCTGCTCCGCCGGCTCCACGGGTCGAGCCAGCACGTGGGCGAGCGCTACCAGGCGCCCGGGGCGGATACCGATCCGCGCCGCAACCTGCTCGAGCTCAAGGATCAGCTGCGCCGCGCCGTGGATAGCGAGAACTTCGAGCTGGCCGCCGAGCTGCGCGATCGCATCCGGGTGTTGGAATGATCGACCTGTCGCTGTTGCCCGACGGCGGTCTGCGTTGGCTCGACGCCAGCGGGCCGGGCGGCCACATCGTGCTGTCGACCAGGATCCGCCTGGCCCGCAATCTCGAGGGGTACGTGTTCAGCCAGCGCGCCAAGGACGCCGATCGCACCGCCGTCCTGACACGAGTGGAGGAGGCTGCGGCGGCGAGTCGCCACCTCTCGCATGCCGTCACGTTCCGGCTGGATCAGTTGGACCGGGCGGACCGGCAGTTGTTGCACGAGCGCCACTTGGTGAGCAAGGAGCTGGCGGGTCTGGACCGGGAGTCCCGGCCGCGGCCCGGGGCGGCGCTGGTGCTGATGAGCCCGGTGGGCGTGATGGTGAATGAAGAAGACCACCTGCGGCTGCAGGGCATGTGGTCCGGATTCGCGCTGGAGGAGGGCTATGCTGCGTTGGAAGCGATAGATAGCGAGCTGGGTCGGCTGCTTCCCTTCGCGTTTCATCCGGAGTTTGGCTATCTTACGTCTTGCCCGACCAACGCCGGCACCGGCCTGCGGGCGAGCGTGCTTATCCACTTGCCGGGCTTGGTCTTGACGAAGGAAATCGGCAAGGTGCTGCAGGGACTCACCCAGGTCGGGCTGACCTTTCGGGGGCTTTACGGGGAGGGCAGCGAGGTTGTCGGCAACTTCTTCCAGCTGTCGAATCAGACGACGCTCGGGAAGTCCGAAGAGGAGCTGCTCGACCACTTGGGGAAGATCGTGCGGCAGGTGGTGGAGTACGAGACGCAGGCACGGGAAGTGCTGCTCCGGGATGCGCCGACGATCATCGCCGACAAGGTGTGGCGGGCCTACGGGCTCCTCAAGTACGCGCGGAGCCTGACGTTCGAAGAGACGATGAACTTGTTGAGTGGGGTGCGGCTGGGGGTGGGCCTGAATCTGATCACGGGCCTGAGTGTATACACTCTCAACAAGCTGCTGATCTATACCCAGCCCGCGCATCTCGCGGCGCTCGAGGGGCGGCAGACCGGCGACCCCGAGCCACCACCGACGGTGCGCGCCACGTATGTGCGGCGGCTGCTCGAAGCCGAGGCCGGATGAAGTAGGGAGCGGGGGATGAACGGCTACAACTTCACGGATCGGGTGCGGAAAGTCCTGCAGATGGCGCGGGAGGAAGCCGCGCGCCTGCACCATGAGTACGTCGGGACCGAGCACATCCTGCTCGGGCTGATCCGCGAGGGGGAGGGGGTCGCGGCGGCGGTGCTCACCAATCTGAACGTGGACCTCGAGGAGATTCAGCAGAAGATCGAGGAGACGGTCAAGAAAGGGAAAGCAGCCGCGGCGGCCGGCCCGGACCTGCCGTACACGTCACGCGCCAAGAAGGTGTTGGAGCTCGCCATGAGCGAGGCGCGCGAGCTGAACCACTCCTACGTCGGGACGGAGCACCTGCTGCTCGGCCTGCTGCGCGAGGAGAAGGGCATCGCGGCCCAGGTCCTGACGGATGCCGGGGTAAACCTGGAGCAGGCGCGCGCCGAGACGCTGCGGTTGCTGGGCAGCGAGATGCCCGCGGCGGCGGCCGGTGCCGGCCCCGCGGCGCAGCCCGCGGCGCCCAAGAGCGAAAAGAAGTCCAAGACGCCGGCGCTCGACCACTTCTGCCGTGACCTGACGCAGCTCGCCGCCGAAGGGCAGCTCGATCCGACGATCGGGCGCCAAAAGGAGATCGAGCGCGTCATGGAGATCCTGTCGCGCCGGAAGAAGAACAACCCGGTGCTGATCGGCGAGCCGGGCGTGGGCAAGACGGCGATCGTGGAAGGCCTGGCGCAGCTCATCGCGAGCGGCCAGTGCCCGGACGCGCTGAAGGATCACCGGGTGCTGTCGCTCGACATGGCGGCGGTGATCGCGGGGACGAAGTACCGCGGCCAGTTCGAGGAGCGGCTCAAGGCCGTCATCAACGAGATCGCGCAAAACCGCAACATCATCTTGTTCATCGACGAGCTCCACACGCTGGTGGGGGCGGGGGCGGCCGAGGGCGCGGTGGACGCGTCCAACATGTTGAAGCCCGCGCTGGCGCGCGGCGAGCTGCAGTGCGTCGGGGCGTCAACGCTGAACGAGTACCGCAAGTACATCGAGAAGGACGGGGCGCTGGAGCGGCGCTTCCAGACGGTGATCGTCGATCCGCCGACCGTGGACGAGACGATCGACATCCTGAAGGGCCTCCGCAAGCGCTACGAGGACCACCACCGGGTGGTGATCCCCGATGCGACGTTGGAGTCGGCCGCCAAGCTGTCCGAGCGCTACATCACGGACCGGTTCCTGCCGGACAAGGCGATCGACGTGATCGACGAGGCCGGGGCGCGGGCGCGCCTGGCGACGCAGGTGCCGCCGCCGGAAGTGGCCACGCTGAAAGAGAAGCTGGAGCACATCAACAGCGAGAAGGAAGGCGCGGTCCGCGATCAGAACTTCGAACGCGCCGCGTCGCTGCGCGACGAAGAGCGCGAGATGCAAGCGGAGATCCGGCGCAAGCAGGAGGAGTGGGAGCGCGAGCGGCAGACGCGGCGTCCCACGATCGACGAGGAGGGCATCGCCTTCATCGTGTCGCGGTGGACCGGGATCCCGGTCACCCGCCTCCAGGAAGCCGAGACGGCGCGGCTGCTGCGCATGGAGGAGGAGATCCACGAGTCGGTGGTCGGCCAGAACGAAGCGATCGCGGTGATCTCGCGCGCGATCCGGCGCAGCCGCGCCGGGCTGAAGGATCCCAAGCGGCCGATCGGATCGTTTATCTTCTCCGGCCCCACGGGCGTCGGCAAGACGGAGCTGGCGCGGGCCCTGGCCCGGTTCCTGTTCGCCGACGCCAACGCGCTCATCCGCGTCGACATGTCCGAGTACATGGAAAAGTTCTCGGTCAGCCGCCTGATCGGCGCGCCGCCGGGCTACGTGGGCTACGAGGACTCGGGCACGCTGACCAAGGCGGTCCGGCGCAAGCCCTATTCGGTCGTCCTGCTCGACGAAATCGAGAAGGCGCATCCTGACGTCTTCAACATCCTGCTGCAGGTGCTGGACGAAGGGCACCTGACGGACAACTACGGGCGCGTGATCGACTTCAAGAACACCGTGGTCATCATGACGTCCAACGTCGGGGCGCGGGACATGGTCAAGGGAAAAGCGCTCGGCTTCGCCCAACCGGACATCCGCGCGTCCTTCGAGCGGATGTCCGAGAAGGTGAAGGAAGAGATCAACAAGACGTTCAATCCGGAGTTCCTGAACCGGCTGGACGACATCATCGTCTTCCATCCGCTCACCCGCGAGCACATCGCGCAGATCGTGACCATCCTGCTGCGGGACGTGCAGAAACGGCTGGGGGAGGAGGAGCTCACGCTCCGGCTCACCCCTGCGGCGCGAGAGTTCCTGGTGGATCGCGGCTACGACGAGCACTTTGGCGCGCGGCCGTTGAAGCGCGCGATCCAGAAGTACGTCGAGGATCCGCTGTCGGAGAAGATCCTGGTGGGAGAGTTCGCCAAGGGCGACGAAATCGAAGTGGACGTGGCGCCCGACAAGGAGCACCTCGCCTTCCGCGCCCTCTCCGGCACGAAGGCGTGATCCGCCGACTCACCGTCTGCCTCGCGGTCGCCGCCGTCGGTCTCAGTCCGCGCCCGGCCGGCGCCCAGGGCGGGGGGGGGTCTGTGTGGGTCGGCGGCGTCCGCGTGGGTGACGGTGTGTCGGCGGTTGTCGGCTGCGGGGGGGAGTGGGCGCGGTAGGCGTGGTGCTCGTTGTGGGGCGGCACGTGCACTTCGATTTGGTCGCCCGGGGCGTTCTCTC
>JBGOUQ010000041.1:0-16323 GCA_041477065.1 Gemmatimonadota bacterium | reverse complement strand
GTACGCGATGCGCCGGGGGCGGTGTGGTGCCGTGCTGCGTCCCCACCCTCCGCGCTTTTTCTTTGGTCCCCTGGGGGTTAGCGGCTCACCCACCCGGCCCCCCCCCCCCCCCGTCTCCTCCCCGCGGCTCGGGTGGCTTCACGGTGCATCAGGCCGATGAGCTGGAGGTCTATTTCAACGAGGTGGCCCACGGCCGGCCGGTCGGATTCGTCGCCTCGCCGAAGTGGAAGCCCCCCACCGACATCTACGAGACGGCCGACGAGGTCGTCTTCCACATGGACATCGCCGGGATGCGCGCCGAGGATTTCAGCGTCGAGTTCGCCGACGGGATCCTCACCATCGACGGCGAGCGGACGCCGCGCCGCGAGGGAAAGCGCCACTACCACGCGATGGAAGTCCAGATCGGGCCGTTCGCGCGCCGCTTCCGGCTGCCGGTCCCGGTCGATCCCACCAGCATGCGCGCCAGCTACGAGCTCGGCTTCCTGGAGGTGCGCCTGACCAAGCTGCCGGCCCGCACCTCCGGCTCGCACTCGGTGAAGGTCACCTAGCGTGGAACGCCACCCCGTCCTGCCCCTCGGGCAGCTCGTGGTCTACCCGCACGTAGTCCTGCCGCTTGCCATCACCGATCCGGCGGCGGTGTTGTTGCTGGACGACGTGGTGCAGGGGGACAAGCGGCTGCTGCTGGCGGTGGTGAAGCCGATCGGCGGGCACGAGCCCCCGGAAGGCCCGGCCATGCACGTCCGTCCCGACCAGCTGTACGAAGTCGGGACGCTCGCGTCGGTGGTCCGCATGCTGAAGCTGGGCGACGGCTCCATGCGCGTGATGCTCCAGGGGCTGCAGCGCGCCAAGCTGGTGGACGTGACGATGGAGGCCCAGTGGCTCACCGCCGCGGGCGAGATCCTCCCCGAGCAGGTGGTCGAGGACGCCCGCGTCGAGGCGCTGAAGCGCGCGGTCGTGGCGCAGTTCTCCCGCGTGATCGACATCGCGCCCTACCTCGGCGAGGAGCTGCACGAAGTGCTCGCGGGCATCACCGACCCGGGTCGGCTCGCCGACTTCGTCGCCGCCAATCTCGACCTCGCACTCCCGGCCAAGGCGGAGCTGCTCGCCCTCGACGACGTCACCCGCCGGCTCGAGCGGCTGACCGAGCTGCTCGCGGCCGAGCTGCAGGTGCTCGAGGTGGGCAGCCAGATTCAGGAGAAGGTCAAGCTCCGGCTCGACGAGAACCAGCGCGAGTACGTGCTGCGCGAGCAGCTCACGGTGATCAAGCAGGAGTTGGGCGAGGACGAGTCCGAGGACGAGCTGGACGAGCTGGTGCGGCGCCTGGAGGAGGCGGGCCTCTCGGCCGAGGCGCGCAAGGTGGCCGACCGGGAGCTGAAGCGCCTGCGGCTGATGCCGCCGCAATCGGCCGAGTACCACGTGGCCCGCACCTACCTCGAGACGTTCGTCGCCCTGCCCTGGAACCGCGTGTCGGAAGACCGGCTCGACCTCGCCGCCGCGCGCGAGATCCTCGACCGCGACCACTACGACCTGAAGTCGGTCAAGGAGCGCATCCTCGAGTACCTCGCAGTCCGCACGCTCAACCCGCAGGCCAAGGGCAGCATCCTCTGCTTCGTCGGGCCGCCGGGGGTGGGCAAGACCTCGCTGGGCCAGAGCATCGCCGAGGCGCTGGGCCGCAAGTTCACGCGGGTCTCGCTCGGCGGGGTGCGCGACGAGGCGGAGGTCCGGGGTCACCGCCGCACCTACGTCGGCGCCATCCCCGGACGCATCCTCCACGCGTTGCAGCGCTGCGAGACGCGCAACCCGGTGCTGATGCTGGACGAGGTCGACAAGATGGGCGCCGACGTCCGCGGCGATCCCACCGCCGCCCTGCTCGAAGTGCTCGACCCCGCGCAGAACGGGACGTTCGTGGACCACTACCTCGAAGTGCCGTTCGACCTCGCCGGGGTGATGTTCATCGCCACGGCCAACAGCCTTGCGCCCATTCCCGACCCCCTGCTGGACCGGATGGAGGTGCTGACGCTGGCCGGGTACACCCCCGGAGAAAAGCTCGCGATCGCCCAGCGCTACTTGCTGCCGCGCCAGCTGCGGGAGACGGGGCTCGCCGATGAGCGCGCCAGTCTCGACGACGGGGCGCTCGTGCGGCTGATCGCTGAATTCACGCGCGAGGCCGGCGTCCGCCAGCTCGAACGGGAGATCCAGGGCGTGCTGCGCAAGGCGGCGCTGGAAGTGGTCGAAGGACGCGCTAAGACGGTCAAGATCGGCCCCAAGAACCTCGAGCAGTACGCGGGACAGCCCACGGTGCAGAGCGAGGTGGCGGGCCGCGCGCCGGAAGTGGGGCTCGCCACCGGACTCGCATGGACGCCGGTCGGCGGCGACATCATCTTCATCGAAGCGATCCAGATGCCGGGCAAGGGGAACATCACGCTCACCGGGCAGCTGGGCGACGTGATGAAGGAATCGGCGCAGGCCGCCTGGAGCCTGCTGCGCGCCCGCTCGGCAGCGCTGGGCATCCCGCCGGAGACGTTCACCGAGACCGACGTCCACCTCCACGTCCCCGCGGGCGCGGTGCCGAAGGACGGGCCGTCGGCCGGCATCACGATCGCGACGGCGCTGGCTTCGTTGCTGTGCCGCCGGCCGGTGCGGCACGACCTCGCGATGACCGGGGAGCTCACATTGCGGGGGCGCGTGCTCCCAATCGGCGGATTGAAGGAGAAGCTGACCGCGGCCGTACGCGCCGGAGTGACGCGCGTCATCGTCCCCGCGCGCAACCAGTCGGATCTGGTGGAGGTGCCGGACGAAGTGAAGCAGCTGCTCGAGATCACGCCCGTGGACACGCTGGACCAGGTGCTCGACCTGGCCTTGCTGGAGCCGGAAGCGGGGGGGGGCCGGCCCTCGCGGCCGGTGCGCGTGCCGGCCCGGCCCAAGCCCGAGGCGCGCGCGTGAGCGACTTCGCCACGCTGGAAGAAGCCTTCGCGCAGATCGAGAAGCGCGACGGCCGCTACAACGAGCGGGGTTACCTGTTCGTGCTGGCGGCGCTCGAATACGCCCAGAACCGCCTTCCGGCGCGCCGGCATCTCAGCGGGGGCGAGCTCGCCTGGGCGTGCCGGGACTTCGCGCTGGAACAGTTCGGGCTGCTCGCCCCCACCGTGCTGCAATACTGGGGCATCGCGGCGACGCAGGACTTCGGACGCATCGTGTTCATGCTGATCGACGTGGGGCTGCTGGCGCGCGCGCCGGCGGACAAGCTCGAGGATTTCGACCGCGTCTACGACTTCGCGGAGGTGTTCCGGGCCGGCTACTCCTGGCCCGGCGTGGAGCGGGGATAGGGCGGTCGCAGGGGAGGGAGGTGCCGCATGGACGCCATGGAGTGGCCCGCCTGCCGGAAGTGCCAGCAAGGCAAGCTCATCCCGTTGTCGGACTACGGCCGCGACGGCGCACCCATCACCTACAAGGCGTGGGTGTGTACCAATCCGGACTGCGGCTTCAACATCCGGATCGACAACGGAGAGATCTCCTTCGGTCGCACCATCGGCCAGAGCCAGAAGTAGCGCGTGGGAGCGGTGCGCGCGCCCGCGGTGAGCGGGCGCTTCTATCCCGGGACTCGGGGGCAGCTCGCCCGCGCCGTGGAGGAGTTGCTGGCCGCGGCGCGCGCGGAGGCGCTCCCGCCTCCCGTTCCGGTGTCCGCGCTCGGGGCCGTCGCCCCGCACGCCGGCTACGCGTACTCCGGACCGACAGCGGCCCACGTGTTCGCCCGCCTGCGCCTGCCGCGCCTCGTGGTGATCCTGGCGCCGAACCACACCGGCGTGTGCCGCGCGCCGGGTGGGGCGTCGCTGTGGGAGGCCGGCACGTTCGCAACCCCGCTGGGGGACGTACCCGTAGACGCGCCGTTCGCCGCCGCGCTGGCGCAAGCTTCGCCGCTCGTGGCGAGCGACCACGAAGCCCATCGCGCCGAGCACGCCGTCGAGGTGCAGCTGCCGTTCCTGCTGGCGCTGCGGCCCGATGTCCGCATCGTGCCGTTGGTGCTGGCCTGGGACGGCTGGGACGAGTGCCGCGCCCTCGGCGCCGCGCTGGCTGACCTGGCGCGCCGCTGGGAGGAGCCGCTGCTGCTGCTCGCCTCCAGCGACCTGAACCACTACGAGCCGGCCGCGGTCAGCGAGCGCAAGGACGCGCGCGCGCTGGAAGCGGTGACGGCGCTGGATGGGGCGGAGCTGCTCGGGCGCTGCCGGCGCGAGCGCATCAGCATGTGCGGCCGGGCGCCGACCGCGACGGTGCTGGCCGCCACGCGAGCCCTCGGCGCCACGCGTGCCGACATCGTGGACTACCGGCATTCGGGCCGGGTGACGGGAGACGAGACGCAGGTGGTGGGGTATGGAGGGGTGGTGATCGTGTGAACGCGTTACCCGTGGTGTCGGCGTCCGAGGCGGCGGCCTGGGACTCGCAAGCGCGCACGCAATACCGCATCCCGAGCCGCGTCCTGATGGAAGCGGCGGGACGGGCGTGCGCGGCGGTGCTGCTCCGCGAGTTTCCCGACGTGGTGGCCCGGGGAGCGGTCGTTGTCGCCGGGGCAGGCAACAACGGCGGCGATGGCTGGGTCCTCGCCCGGGCGCTGCACGCCGTGGGGATCGCCGTCTCGGTCGCCGCGCTCGATCCCAAGACCGACGACGCGATCGACAGCCGCGCCCTGGCCCGGGTGGACGGGGTGCGCGAGCTGGGGCGAGAGGAGCCCTGGCCGGCCGCGGCGGCTGCGGTGGACGCGCTCCTCGGCACCGGCGCAACCGGGCCCGCCCGCGGGGACGTGCTGGCGCTGGCCGAGCGCCTCGCCGCCTACGGCGCCCCGATCCTCGCCCTGGACGGCCCCACCGGGCTCGACCTCTCGAGCGGCGAGGCCCACGGCCCGATCCGCGCGCGGGTGACCGTTTCCTTCGGTGGGCCGCGACGCGGTCACCTGCTGGCGCGAGAATGGTGCGGCCGCGTCGTCGTGGTGGACATCGGGTTCCCGCCGCCGGATCCCGCCTGGCCGATTCTCGTGACCGACGACTGGGCGGGCCGGCGGCTGCCGCGCCTCCAGGCGGCCATGCACAAAGGCGACCGCGGCCGTGTCACCGTCGTCGGCGGGGCGACCGGGATGACCGGCGCCGCGCTCCACGCGGCCCGGGCGGCCTTCGCGGCGGGAGCGGGCCTGGTGCGGCTCGTCGCGAGCCGCGAGGCGACCGAGGCCGCCCGCGCGAGCCAACCCGACCTGCTCACCGTCGAATCGGCCCTCGGCCCCGAGCTCGAGCCGGCCGTCGCGGAAGCCGTCGAGTGGGCCGACGCGCTGGTCGTCGGGCCCGGGCTGGGGCGCGAGCCGGACCGCGGCCGGTTCCTCGCGGCGCTGCTCGCGCGCCGCCCGGTGCCGACCGTGCTCGACGCCGACGCGCTCATGTTGTTCGCCGGCGCGGCCGCGCGGCCGCTGGTGTTCACGCCCCACCTCGGCGAGTTCCGCGTCCTCGCCGGCGATCAGCTCGCCGACGAGGCGGCGAACGACCGCTGGGCTGCCGCCGCCAAGGCGGCGCAGAAGCTGCACGGTACCCTGCTGCTCAAGGGCGTGCCGACCGTCGTCGCCGATCTGCGGGGCCCGATCCACGTCGTGGCGAGCGGCAACCCCGGTCTCGCGACCGGCGGCAGCGGCGATCTGCTCGCGGGTCTTGTGGGTGCGTTTCTGGCGCGCGGCACCGCGCCCGTCGAGGCCGCGGCGCTGGGCGCCCATGCGCTGGGCCGCGCCGCCGAGCTCGGTGCGCGCGCGTGGACGGCGCGCAGTCTGCGGCCCGCCGACGTCCTCGCCGCACTCCCCGACGTGTGGCGCGCGTGGACGGACGTCCGGCCCGCGGGGCCGCCCGTACTCGCGGTGCTCGAGCCGCCGGAGGTGGCGTGAGAGACCGACGGTGGGAGGGTTGGAAGGTTGGAAGGTGGGTCGGCCTCCTTGCCGTCGCCGCCACCTTCCCACTTTCCGACCTTCCAACCTTCCGCCAGTCCCGCCTCTGGCGCCCTGAGGACCGCGTCCTCGTTTCCGATTTTTCCTACGTGCAGGCGATCGCCGCCTCGCCGTGGCTGGTGTACGCGGCCACGCGCCATGGACTCGCGGTCTACGACCGCCGCGCGCGCCGCTGGCAGCTGCCGGTCACCGCGCTCGACGGCTACCCCACCACCCGGATCCGTGCCGCCCTCGCCGACGTGGTGGACGACGCCGTCTGGCTCGGCACCGACGACGGCTGGTATCGCTACGATCCGGCCATCCAACGATGGGAGCACGGCTTCGTCGCCGGCGGGGTGGGGAGCTTCATCCTGGACCGCAACGATCCGGCGTCCGGGATCTTCGTGCTCGGAAGCTCCGGCTGGGGCTTCCTGCCCCGCGGCGGCCTCGTGCCCGAGCCTGGACGCTCGCTTCCGCCGCCACCGCAGCGCGTGCAGCCGCTCGACCCGCGGGCCGCGCTCGCCCAGACGCCGATGGCCGACGCGATGCGCGCCCTCATCCTGACCGATTCACGGCTGCGCACCTACCAGTTCACCGCCGCGGCCCGCACGCCCGATCAGAACGATCTGTTTCTCGGCACGAGCGGCATGGGCGTGGTGCGCGTCGACGCCGCGACCGGGCAGTGGGAGAACTTGAGCTACGGGCTTCTCACCGCGAGGGTCGACGCCGTGGCCGTGGGGCCGGACGGCGTGTGGGCGATCGGGAGCGCCCGCGCCGGCGAGCGGCGCGGCCTCACGTGGGTGACCGACGACGCCGCGGCGACCACCTCCGACGAGGGCGCGCTGGGGCCCGGGTTCGCCTACCTGGCCGCGCGCCGGCTGGTCGTGGCCGGGAAGGCGCTCTGGCTCGCCACCGACGGCGGAGTGCTGCGGATCGACCCCGCCTCGGGCCGCAGTCGCCGCTTCGACTTGGGCAGCGGCCTGCCGTCCGAGGATGTGCTCAGCCTCACCCCGGCGCCCGATGGCGTCTGGGTCGGCACGGCACGCGGGCTCGCGGTGATCACCGCCGATGATCGCGTGGTGCGGATCGGGACGTTCGATCAGGCGGTGCCGGCTCTGCTCGCCGTGCGGGAGAGCCTGTGGGTCGGGTCGGTGGCCGGTCTCGCGGTGCTGGCGCCGGGCGAGCGCGAGCCCGTCGTGCCGCCCGAGCTCGCCGCTCAGCCCGCGCTGCGCGCCCCGATCGTGGCGTTGGGCCGCGTCGGCGACACGCTCGTGGCCGTGACCGCGGATCAGCTCGGCTGGCGCGACCCCGCCACGCACACCTGGACGCTGGTGCGCGGCCGCGCCGACCTCGGCCGCGTCAACGCCCTCGTCGCCGACCCCCGTGCCGCGGGGCAGGGAGGCGGGAACGGCGTCTGGCTCGGCGGCAGCTCTTTGCTCGCCTTCTGGGACTTGGCGCACGGCACCTTCCGCACCCTGCAGATTCCCGGCGATCTCCCCGCGCCGGTGCGCGACGTCGCCGTGAGCGATCGCTATCTCTGGGTCGCCACCGACAGCGGGCTGGTGCGACTCGAGCGCCGCGCGGCACTGGGCCGATGACGGCACACCTGCCCCTCGGTCCCGGTGGCGAGTTCGACCGCATCCGCTCGATCCTCGCCGGCCTCGGCCCCGCCGCGGGCCCCGGGGGTGACGATTGCGCCCTGATCCCCCTGGGCGGTACCACGCTGGCGGTCAGCATCGACGCCAGCCTCGAGGGCGTTCACTTCCGGACCGACTGGCTCAGCTTCCCGGAAATCGGCTGGCGGGCGACCGCGGCGGCGCTCTCCGATCTCGCCGCCGATGGGGCGAAGCCCATCGGGGTGATGGTGTCGCTCGGCGTGCCGGGGGAGGTGGGCATCGACGTCGGAGTGGACGATGCGGTGGAGATCATGATGGGCGCCGGGGCCGCCGCCCAGAGCGTCGGCGCCAAGGTGCTGGGCGGTGACCTGGTGCGCTCGGTGAAATATCTCGTGGACGTCTGCGTGCTCGGGACCGCCGAGCGGCCCGTGCGGCGCGCCGGCGCGCACGCGGGCGACGGCCTGTGGGTCACGGGGACGCTCGGCGGTGTGGGACTCGCGCTCCGCGAGCTGCGCGCGGGGCGGCGGCCAGACGTTGACGCGGCGCAGCGGTTCGCGCGGCCCGAGCCGCGCATCGCCGCGGGGCGCTGGCTCGCGGCCCACGGCGCGACGGCGATGATCGACCTCAGCGACGGTCTGGCCGGCGACGCCGGCCACCTGGCGGCCGCCTCGGGGCTCGGCCTCGAGATCGCGCTCGAGCGCGTGCCGTGCTGGTTGGGCGTCGAACCTCTGCTCGCGGTCGCGAGTGGAGAGGAGTACGAGCTGCTCGTCGCGCTGCCGCCGGGGTTCGGAGATGCGCAGGCGCGCGCGTTCGCGGAGGCCCACGACCTGCCGCTCACGCGCATCGGCGGCTGCGCACTGGGACGCGGTGTCCGGTTCACCGACCGGGGCGTTCCCGTGTCGGCGCCGGGCGGCTACGACCACTTCGCCCGCGGATGATCCGCACGCTCTGGTACTACGTGGTGCTGGTCGTCGCGACCGTGGTGCATGCCGTGGGAACCATCGGTGCGGCGCTGCTACGCGTGCCCTACCGGCCCGGCGGCGTCTACGACTGGGGCACGCAGGACTGGTCGCGCTGGGTGCTGTGGGGCGCGGGGACGCCGGTGGAGGTGATGGGGGGGGGACTCGAGCGGATTCCCCGGAACGGGCCCGTGGTCTACGCTTCGAACCACTCCTCGATGTTCGACATCTGGGCGCTTTCAGCCACGCTTCCGGGATCTACGCGCTTCGTCGCCAAGCAGGAGCTCACGCGCATCCCGCTGCTCGGCCCGGCGATGCTGCGCGCCGGCCACGTGACGATCGACCGCACCAACCGGGCGCGCGCCTTCGAGGCCTACGACCGCGCCGCGCGGACCGTCCGGGGCGGCATCTCCGCCATCGTCTTCCCGGAGGGGACCCGCAGCCGGACCGGGGAGCTACTGCCGTTCAAGAACGCGCCGTTCGGGCTGGCCCTCGCGGCGCAGGTGCCGGTCGTGCCGGTGTACGTGGACGGCACCTTCCGGATCCTCCCCAAGGGCGGGTGGCGGCTGCACCGCATGCCGATCCGCATCCGCATCGGCGCGCCCATTTCCACCGCGGGGCTCACGCTCGAGGACCGGGACGCCCTGCGAGAGCGGGCCTTCGCGGCGATCCGGGCACTCCAAGAGGAGGCGCGCGTTGACGCCGCGCCGCCCGCCCCTTAGGGTTGGGGCCACTATGAGCACGATCATCGCGGTGCACGCGCGGGAGATCCTCGACAGTCGGGGCAACCCGACCATCGAGGCGGACGTGACCCTGGCGAGCGGCGCGGCGGGGCGCGCGGCGGTGCCGAGCGGCGCTTCGACCGGAGAGCGCGAGGCGGTCGAGCTGCGCGACGGCGACCAGAAGCGCTTCGGCGGCAAAGGCGTGCTGGAAGCCGTGAAGAACGTCAACGAGGTGATCGGGCCGCGCCTCGAGGGACTCGCCGCCGAGGATCAGATCGCCGTCGACTACGCGATGCTCGAGCTCGACGGCACGCCGAACAAGAGCCACCTCGGTGCCAACGCGATTCTCGCCGTGAGCCTCGCGACGGCGCGCGCGGCCGCGCAGGACTCGGGCCTGCCGCTGTATCGCTACCTCGGCGGGCCCGTCGCCCACGTGCTTCCCGTACCGATGATGAACATCCTCAACGGCGGCGCCCACGCCTCCAATACGGTGGACTGCCAGGAGTTCATGGTCGTGCCCATCGGGGCCGACACCTTTCCCGAGGGGTTGCGCATCGGCGTCGAAGTGTTCCACGCGCTCAAGCGGGTGCTCGCCAAGCGCGGGCTCTCAACGGCGGTGGGGGACGAGGGCGGCTTCGCGCCCGACCTGCCGCACGACGAAGCGGCGCTCGAGGCCGTCGTGTCCGCCATCGAGGGCGCGGGCTACGAGCCCGGCAAGGACGTCGCGATCGCGCTCGATGTCGCCGCCTCGGAGCTGTACCAGGAAGAGGGGAATACCTACCTGTTCAAGAAGAGCGGCGGGGGGACCAAGTCGGCCGACGACATGATCGCCCTCTACAAGAGCTGGATCGACCGCTATCCGATCGTGTCCATCGAGGACGGCCTCGCCGAGACCGACTGGACTGGATGGGCGCGGCTCACCGAAGCCCTCTCCGATCGGGTGCAGCTCGTGGGGGACGACATCTTCTGCACCAACGCCGACCTGCTGGCCCGCGGCATCGAGGAAGGCGTCGCCAACGCGATCCTCGTCAAGGTGAACCAGATCGGCACGCTCACCGAGACGCTGCAATGCGTCGAGCTGGCGCGCTCCAACGGCTACGGCGTCGTCATCTCGCACCGCTCGGGAGAGACCGAGGACACCTTTATCGCCGATCTCGCCGTGGCGAGCGGGGTGGGGCAGATCAAGACGGGCAGCGCGTCCCGCACCGACCGCGTCGCCAAGTACAATCAGCTGTTGCGCATCGCGGAGGAGTTAGGCGACGTGGCCAACTACCCCGGCCGCGACTTGTACGGGCTGTGAGCCGCACGCGCCTGGCCGGCGTCGCCGGTGCGGTCGCGCTCGTCGCGATGGCCGTCTTCGGGGGGGAGTACAGCACCGGCAACTGGCTGCAGCTGCGGCGCCAGCTGGCCGAAGCGCAGGACACGGTGCGGACGTTGGAGGCGGAGCTGGATTCGCTGGCGCGCGTCGCGCACGAGCTCGAGACCGATCCCGCGGCCCAGGAGCGGGCCGCGCGGGAAGAGTTCGGCATGATCCGGAACGGCGAAATCCTCTACCGGCTGGTGCCGCCACCCTCCCCGCCGTGACTCAGGGGCGGCCGATGCCCACCGTCAGGGTCAGCCGGTCTACTGATTCGCTCCGCCCTCCGCCCAGCCGAATCCGCTCGATCCCGTAGCCCAGCCGCCCCCACAGCGGGGATCGCGCCAGCTGCACGACCATGCCTGCGGCGCCGCCGGCGCCGTCGCTGAATGCTTCGGGGACGTTGACGCTCGCCCCGGCAACCCGCCACACGTCGAGATAGCCGTGCACCCGCCCGGGCACGAGCACCGGCTCCAGACGGATTTGGGTCTCCCACATCAGCCAGCGCTGCGTGCCGGCGGGCGTCACGTACGCACGCGCGTGCGGGCCGACCCGCAAAGTGAGCCAGGCCCACGGGCGCACACCGAGCAGCAGCTGCCCTTCAACCACGTCCCGCGATGTGGCCGCGCCGCTGTCGGGATCGACCGTGCCCTGCCAATACTCCGCGTGGATCCGGACTGGGCCGAACCGAAGCCGGCCTTCACCGCCCAGCATCGTGCCGCTGAGCCGCTGCACCTGGGGACCCACCTCGGTCAGCACGTGGAGACCTTGTACGCCGAGGCCGCCGCTGAATCGCGACGGCACCTGCGCGGCCAGGGGGAGGGGGGGGCGCACCCCTAGGGCCAGTGCGAGCGCCACAACGGCGGCGCGGCGGTGCGGGGTCACGGCGCCTCCTGCTCGATCGGCAGCGGGGCGCCGGCGTGTACCGTGAGCCGTACGTCGCGCCGCCGGTCGGCGTTCTCATGGGCGATCGCGTCCACGCGCCGCTGCCACGCGTCGCGCAGCGCCCGGTTGGCGCGCGCATTCTCGGGAAGGGGATGGCCCGGTCGCTGGCTGAGAAAGCCGATGAGTCCCGTGAGACTGACCGCGCCGGCGACGGCCACGCGCCCGCCTCCCCCCGAGACGCGCTGGCCGCCCGCCACGAGGGACGGCAGCGCCAGGATCATTACGCTGGCGGCGAGTCCCCCGCCCAGGGAGCGCATCGCGGGTCCGCCTGGGGCCCGCTCCGGCCGCAGCAGGGAATCCGCGGGCGGCGCCGGCATCGCGAGCGTGTCGCGTCGGGCGGCCGAGATCTCGAGCGGTACCTGGAGGACTCGCAGCGGGTCGGCGCCGGCGGTGGCCAGGGAGGTGACGGTCAGCCGCAGCCTGCCGGCGAGCGCTTCCCGGCCCGACACATCGAGGCCGTCCCAATCGACGGTGAGCGAGTCGCCGATGGGGCCCGCGTAGAGCGTTCGGAGGGTGCGGCCGTCCTCGCTGCTGAGCACGACCAGGATCGAGTGGAACGAGCTCGCGTACAGTCGGACCGGATAGCGCTCCTCGACCACCTTGAACGCCGTATCTGGCGCGACCACCGCGACGGCCTTGGTCGCCCGCCGCACCGCGTCGAACAGCGACGTCACTTCGGGCGGAAAGATGAGGGGATCCGGCCGGAATCGGGGATCGAGGAGCACCAGCCGCCGGTATACCGCGGCGGCGGAGTCCCGCCGGCCGCGGAAGTAATCGCTGGCGGCGATATAGCTGAGCGCCCGCGCGCGATCGGCCGTCGCCAGGGACTCGGCCGCGGCGGCCGCGATCGCCCGGCGCAACACGGCGGCGGCGATGTCGAATTCGAGGCCGCGATACGCCCGCACCCCGCGGTCGAGCAGGTCCGCGGGCGTCTGCGCGCGCGCGCGGGTGGCGAGGCCGAGGCTCGCTGCCGCCACAGCCGCCAGCCAGAGCAGCCGGCGCGTCACGGCCGCAACTCTTGCAGCACGATGTCGGTGAGTCGGAGCACCTCTCCCGGCCGGATCCGGATCGCGCGCTCGAACGGCATGAAGCCGTCGCGCGTGATGCGGATCCGATGCGAGCCGGCGGGCAGCTGCACGTCCGCCTTGGGCGTGTTGCCGATCAGTTGGCCGTCGATCGAGAGCTCTCCCCACGGTGTGGAGCTGACGTAGATCTTGCCGGGCGCGAGCACCCGCGGCTGGGCGGCGGGCGGACGCCCTGGTCTACGGGGCAGCGGCCGGGCCCCGGCCACCTGAGGGGGAGAGGCCGGAGTGGTTCGGGTGCGGTCATCCGTCGTCCCCGGGGGCGGGGCGGGAGCGGTGGCGACCGGGGAAGGAGCCGGCGCGGCGCTGTCGACGGGCGGCGCGGTGTACGTCGCAAACCCGAGCGGATCCAGCTCAGCGGTCGCGTCGGACCGAGGAGCGGCGGACGGCGCGGGGGCGATCAGGCCGACGTACCACGCCGCCGCCGCGGTGAGCAGCACCGCGGCACCGACGAGCGTCGGCAGCACCCAGCGTCGGGATCGGGCCGGCGCGGCCGGCCGCGGAGACTCTTCCGGCGCGACGAACGTCCGCTGGACCGACGCCCGGCCTCGCGGCAAGGCCGGCATCTCCCGCCCGGGGGCGGGACGCGGCATCACGGCCGTAGGCGCGACCAGCTGTGCATCGCGGGTGAGCGCCGCGGCGAAGTCGAGGACGCTCGCGAACCGGTCCGTCGGTTTCACCGCCGTTGCGCGGCGCACCGCGTCGGCGACGTGGAAGGGCAGGTCGGGACGCGCCGCGCTGAGGTCGGGGGGCGGCGTCGGGACGGAATGGCGCGGGACCGCGGTCCCCGCCGAAAACGCGCCGAGACACTCCAGGGTCAGAACGGCGAGGGCATACTGGTCCGCGCTCGGTCCGACCTGGTTGTGGCGGGCGAACCACTCGGGGGCGCGGTAGCGCAGTCCGGAGATCCAGGCGTCGTCGCCCTGCGCCGCAAACGGCGCGAGGGCCTTCAGAATGCCGAAATCGCTGAGTCGCGCCCACCCGTTGGTGTCCACGAGCACGTTGGACGGCCGCACGTCCCCGTGAATCAGGCCGCGACGGTGCGCGTGGTCCAGCGCGCTGGCCACCTGCTGCACGATCCGGACGCAGGCCGCCAGGTCGAGCTGTCCAGTTCCCCCATCGGTGATCTGGTCCGCCACCGTGCGGCTGCTGCAATACTCCATCGTGTACCACAGCAGCGGGGGGCTGACGCCAAACGCGTACACCGGCACGATGTGGGGATGATCGAGCGTGGCGGCGAGCTGCGCCTCGCGCTGAAACGCCGCCGCCGCGTGCACCGACATCGTGGCGGAGCGGGGAATCACCTTGAGCGCGACGAGGCGGTCCCGCTCGGTCTCGAGCGCCAGGAACACCACGGAGGCGGCGCCGTGCCCCAGCAACCCCTCGATCTGGAACTGCCGTCCCAGCACGTCGCGGGTCTGGGTCTCGATCGCGCTCTCATACGGCGTCTGCAGCGCCACCGCGCCGGTCGGTGAGAACCCGCACAGCGCGCATTCGTGGGTGACGTCGGAGACTTCCCCGACGGAGCAGCGCGGGCAGATCATAGGATGTTGAAGGCGGCGCTCGCCGCCGAGTTCACGCCGCCGGTCGAGCCCCGGATCGTGTACGCCGTGCCGATTCTGTCGATCAGCAGGTTCGTGAACGTGGCCACTCCTCCTACGGCCGAGACCGAGTTCCCCGTCAGCACCGCCGGCGGAGTCACGGCGCCGTCGGTGACGATCGCCATCGTCACGGTGCCGGTGAAGCCG
Source organism: Gemmatimonadota bacterium (assembly GCA_041477065.1). Lineage (GTDB taxonomy): Bacteria > Gemmatimonadota > Gemmatimonadetes > Gemmatimonadales > GWC2-71-9 > 13-1-40CM-70-15. The sequence goes on along the minus strand of JBGOUQ010000041.1, from coordinate 1,944 downwards.
GTCACCAGGTTGCCGACGGCATCCAGCGCCCTCAGCGACGGGCTCGGACTGATCGCGAGCGTCGTTCCCCCCGTCGGCTGCTGGAGCCAGACGAGTTGCGTTACGGCCCCCGGGTTCACGTCGAACGCCGCACTGGTGGCGCCGGTCACCCCGGTCGCGGTGGCACTTAATGTATATCCCGTGCTGGCGCTATCGATGCTGAGCCCGGCGAATCCGGCAATGCCGGAGGCGGGCGCCACCGTCTTGTTGCCCGACAGGGTCGCGGTAGGCTTGCCGCCGGAAAAGGCCACCGTGACCGCATTCCCGAAGCCCGTCGCGACGTTGTCGGCCCGGTCGCGGGCCGTCACCTGCGTGGAGAACCCAGTGCCCGCTGTCGCCGGGTTGGGCGGGTTCTGGGTAAAGACGAGATGCGTCGCCGCACCCGGCGAGGCCGTGGCGGTGAAGGCGACCGGCGAGCCGGTGAGCCCGGTGACGGTCGCGGTCGCGCCCTGGGCTCCGACCGCCGTGCCCAGCACGCGCGTCGCCGTGGCGATGCCGCTGCCGTTGGTCGCCGACGATGGCGTGATCGAACCGCCGCCGCTCGCAGCCCAGGTGACGGTTACGCTGCCCACCGCGTTGCCGACGCGGTCGGTGACGAGGACGGCGTAGGGCGTCGCGAGGGTCGCGCCGATCGTATCGGTCTGACTGTTCCCGGCGTTCAAGGCCATGGTCGCGGCGTTGCCGTGGGTGGCCGTCGCCGTGAAGGCCACCGGGGAGCCGGTGAGCCCGGTGACGGTCGCGGTCGCGCCCTGGGCACCGAGGGCGGTACCCAGCACGCGGGTCGCCGTGGCGATGCCGCTACCGTTAGTGGCCGAGGACGGCGTGATCGAGCCACCGCCGCTCACGGCCCAAGTCACCGTCACGCTGCCCACCGGGTTGTTGTTCGCGTCGGTTACCTTCACGCTGTAGGCGGTCGCGAGGGTGGCGCCGATCGTGTCGGTCTGGGCATTGCCGCCATTCAGCGCAATGATTCCGGCGGCGCCGGCGGTCCCAGTGGCGGTGAAGGTGACCGGGCTGCCAGTAAGGCCGGTGGAGGTGGCGGTGAGGGAGTTGGCCCCGGCCACCGTGCCGAGCGTCCAGCTGGTTACAGTCGCGATGCCGGCGGCGCTGGTCGTCTGCGCCCCGCCGGTGATGGCCCCGCCGCCCGTGGCGACGGCGAAGGTCACCGCGACGTTGATCACCGGGTTGTTGAACGCGTCCTTCACGATCACCGCCGGATCCGTCGCCACCGCCGTGTTCACCGTCGCGCTCTGCGCATTGCCCGCGTTCAGGGCGATGGTCGCGGCGGCGGCCGCGTTCACGGTGACGGCCGCGGTCTGGGTGATCGCGACACTGTTGATCGTGGCCGAGACCGTCTTCACTTCGGCGACGGTCGAGCTCACGGTGCCGGTCGCGACGCCACTCGCATTCGTGGTGCCGACGGGTTGCGTGACTGTGTTCCCCGTCCCGGTCGCGGCGAGCACCACCGTCGCACCCAGAATCGGGTTCCCGAACGCATCCTTCGCCGTCACCGTCACCGTGCTCTGACTGGTTCCACTCGAGGCGGTGATCGGGGATGTCGCCGCCACGGTGGACTGCGCCGCCGCGACCGCCGCGGCGTTCACCGTCACCGCCGCCGTCTGGGTGATCGCGACGCTGTTGATCGTGGCCGAGACGGTCTTCACTTCGGCGACGGTCGAGTTCACGGTCCCGGTCGCGACCCCGCTCGCATTCGTGGTGCCGACCGGCTGTGTGACGGTGTTGCCCGTGCCGGTCGCGGCCAGGACCACCGTCGCGCCCAGAATCGGGTTCCCGAACGCATCCTTCGCCGTCACCGTGACGGTGCTCTGACTCGCTCCGCTCGAGGCGGTGATCGGGGAGGTGGCGCTCACGGTCGACTGGGCCGCCGTGACCACCCCCGCCGTG
>JBGOUQ010000040.1:0-16812 GCA_041477065.1 Gemmatimonadota bacterium | reverse complement strand
CCGGACGACGGATGTGACGGGGGCGGTGGAGCTGCCGGCGGGGGTGGAGATGGTGATGCCGGGGGACAACACGAAGATGACGATCGAGCTGATCACGCCGATTGCGATGGAGGAGGGGCTGCGCTTCGCGATTCGCGAAGGCGGCCGCACCGTCGGGGCCGGCGTGGTCACGAAGATCTTGAAGTAGGACCGGGCCATGCCCAGAGAAAACATCATTATGGAATGCACCGCCTGTAAGAGTCGGAACTACTTCACGACCAAGAATCGGCGGAAGCACCCGGAACGGGCGGAGTGGAAGAAGTTCTGCCCGCGGTGCAACAAGCACCAGCCGCACAAGGAATCGAAGTAGCCGTGGCGACGGACGCGGTAGCAGGCCCGGCGCGGGGCTGGCTCGGGCGCGCGGCGGATTTCCTGCGCGAGGTGCGCAACGAGATCCGCAAGGTGACCTGGCCGACGCGCGACGAGCTAAAGAAGGCGACGCTCGTCATCGTCGTGTTCGTCTCGCTGCTGGGCATCGTGATCGGGCTGATGGACTCGGCGCTCCAGTTCCTGTTGGTGACGACCGTGGCGCGCCTGTTCTGATGTCGGAGCATCGCTGGTACGCCGTGCAGACGACGGCCGGGCACGAGAACAAGGTCCGCTCGCTCGTGGCGCGGCGGATCACGGACGATCCGCGGCCCGAGGCCGAGAAGCCGATCCGGCAGGCGCTGGTCCCCACGCAGGACGTGGTGGAGATCAAGAACGGCAAGAAGATCAACGTCGAGCGGAAGATCTACCCGGGGTACGTGCTGGTGGAGATGGTCCTGAATCAGGAGACCATCCACACGATCAACGGGATCCAGGGCGTGATCAAGTTCGTGGGCACCGGGCGGCTGCCGATGCCGCTGCGCCCCGACGAAGTGAATCGCCTCCTCGGGATCGAGGAAGCGGTGCGGGAAGAAGAGCCGGCCGAGCACATTCCGTTTCTGGTCGGCCAGGTGGTGGAGATCACCGAGGGGCCCTTCTCGGACTTCAGCGGCACGGTGGAAGAGGTGCTGCCGGACAAGGGGAAGGTGCGGGTCTCGGTCTCGCTGTTCGGCCGGCCGACGTCGGTCGAGCTCGACTATCTGCAGCTGAAGGCGCATTAGCCGGACCCCACCACGGGTCACGTGGGAGCCCGTCCTGCGGGACGAGCGCGAGCGAGGAAGACGATGGCCAAACCGATTGTCGCAGTCGTGAAGCTGCAGGTGCCCGCCGGGCAGGCGAACCCGGCGCCCCCCGTCGGCACGGCGCTCGGACCCCATGGCGTCAACATCATGGAGTTCGTGAAACAGTTCAATGCCAAGACGCAAGGCGCGATGGGGATGATCACGCCGGTCGAAGTGACGATCTTCAAAGACCGGACGTTCACCTTCATCACCAAGACGCCCCCCGCGGCCATCCTCCTCAAGAAGGAGGCCGGCATCGAGAAGGGCTCGCCCACGTCCAACCGCCAGAAGGTTGGGACGGTGACCCGGGCGCAGGTGCAGAAGATCGCCGAGATCAAGATGCCGGATCTGAACGCGACCACGCTCGAGGCCGCGATGAAGATGATCGCCGGCACGGCCCGCTCGATGGGGCTGGAGGTGGTGGGCTGATGCGCGCGCACGGAAAGAAGTACCAGGCCGCCGCGGCTACGCTGGAGCCCCGGAAGCTGTACGGGCCGCGCGAGGCGGTGGAGCGGGTCAAGACCGCCGCGTACGCCAAGTTCGACGAGTCGGTGGACGTCGCGGTCCGGTTGGGCGTGGACCCCAAGCACGCCGACCAGATCGTGCGCGGCACCGTCTCGCTGCCGCACGGCACCGGCAAATCGGTGCGGGTCCTCGCCATCGCCCAGGGGGACAAGGCCAAGGAAGCGGAGGCGGCCGGCGCCGACTTCGTCGGGGTCGAGTACGTCCAGAAGATCAAGGACGGGTGGCTGGACGCCGACGTGATCGTGGCGACGCCCGATATGATGGGACAGCTCGGCGCGCTGGGCAAAGTGCTGGGGCCCCGCGGTCTGATGCCGAACCCCAAGGCCGGCACGGTCACGATGGACGTCGCGAAGGCGGTCAAGGAGCTGAAGGCGGGCAAGATCGAGTTCCGCGTGGACAAGACCGGGATCGTCCATGCGCCGATCGGCAAGAAGTCCTTCACGGTCGACGCGCTGGCCGAGAACCTTCAGCACTTCCTGGAGGCGATCGTGCGGGCCAAGCCCGCGGCGGCCAAGGGGCACTATGTCCGGTCGGTGACGGTGTCGAGCACGATGGGGCCGGGCGTGCCCCTGGATCCGGCGGTGTACGCATGATCCGCACCAAGGCGGAGAAACAGGAAATGGTCACCGCGTTGGCGACGAAGCTGCAACGCGCGCCCACGGTGTACGTGACCGATTTCACGGGGCTCAACGTTGCCCGGATCACGGATCTGCGTCGGCGCCTCCGGGCGGCTGGCGTGGAGTACCTGGTCGTGAAGAACACGCTGGCGCTGCGCGCGCTGGGCGACGCCAAGGTCGGGGGGGGGGGGGGGGAAGGGGGGGGTCTGGAAGCCCACTTGTCCGGTCCCACGGCGCTGGTGCTCGGGGGCGCGGATCCGGTGGGTGCCGCGAAGGTGCTGACGGACTTCGCCAGGGAGTTCGAGAAGCCTGCGATCAAGGTGGGACTGGTGGAGGGCAAGGTGGTGACGGCCGAGCAGGTGAAGCGGCTCGCCGCGCTGCCGCCCAAGACGGAGCTGCTCGCCCAGCTGGGCGGGGCGCTCCAGGCGCCGCTGGCGGGCTTCGCCTACGCGCTGAACGGGCTGCTGATGAACATGGTGGGTGCCCTCGAGGCGCTCAAGGTCAAGCGCTCCTCGGGCGCTGATTCTTAACCGGGTAGGAGATCAATCACATGGCGACCCAGACGATGAGTAAGGACGACATCCTCGAAGCGATCGGCCACATGTCGGTGTTCGAGCTGGCCGAGCTGATCGAGGCGTTCAAGGAGAAGTTCGGCGTGACCATTACGGCGCCGGCGGCGGCACCTGCGGCGGGTGGCGCGGGCGGCGGCGCTGCGGCGGCGCCGGCGGTTGAGGAGAAGACCGAGTTCTCGGTCGTTCTGAAGGCGGCGGGAGAGAAGAAGATTCAGGTCATCAAGGAAGTCCGGGCCGTCACGAACCTGGGTCTGAAGGAAGCCAAGGACCTAGTGGAAGGCGCCCCCAGCGTCGTGAAGGAAGGCGTGTCCAAACAGGAAGCCGAAGAAATCAAGAAGAAGCTCGAAGCGCAGGGCGCGGTCGTCGAACTGAAGTAGGCCTCGCGGTCTTCGTCCCGGGCCATTGGGGCCCGAGGACGTGGCACGGGTCCTCCTTCGGTTCAACGACATGCGCGGATTCGCCACAACCCTGCTCGCTTGCCCGAGCCCCTCTCACCACCCCCGGCCCATTCCGGGCGCGGGGGCGGCGGGGCCTTTTGCGTTCGTTTGAGGTCTGACATGACGAAGACGCTGCCGGTACTGTCGTTCGCGAAGCTGGAGACGGGCATGCCGATGCCCCACCTCCTCGACATCCAGACACGGGCCTTTCAATCCCTGCTCCAGCCGGACGGGAAGGGCGCCGAGCGCTCGGACGTCGGGCTGGAGCGGGTTTTCAAGGACCTGTTCCCGATCCAGGATGTGAACGGCAACTATTCGCTCGAGTTCGTGAAGTACGGCCTCGGGGAGCCGAAGTACACCGTGGAGGAGTGCATCGAGCGGGACATGACGTACTCCGTCCCGCTCAAGGCCACGCTCCAGCTGGTGGTGATGGAAGAGGTCGGAGAAACGACGAAGACCAAGCGCCCCAAGAACATCATCGAGAAGGAAGTCTACCTCGGTGAGCTGCCGATCCTCACGCCCCTGGGCACGTTTGTGATCAACGGAGCCGAGCGCGTCATCGTGTCGCAGCTGCACCGCTCGCCGGGCGTGGTGTTCGAGGAGAGCATCCACCCCAACGGGCAACGCCTCTTCTCGGCGCGCATCATCCCGTTCCGGGGCTCGTGGGTCGAGTTCACCATCGACATTCACGACGTGATCTTCGTCCACATCGACAAGAAGAAGAAGTTCCCGGCCACGGCCCTGCTGCGCGCCTTCGGCTACGGGTCCAATGCCGACATCCTGAAGCTGTTCTACGCCACCAAGGAGCTCGACATCACGGGCAAGCTCGAGGGGCGCGCGCAGAAGCGCGAGGTCCTCGGCACCCTGCTGGCGGTGGATGTGCCGGACCCGGAAAACAAGAAGGGCGAGCCGCTGGGGCGCGTCGGTGACGAGCTGACGCTTGAGAAGTTCAACACCTTCCGCCGCGCCGGGATTCCCAAGGTGACGGTGTTCGCGGGCTACACGGCGCTCGACCTGCGTGACGACGCCCAGCCGACCACCACGCAGCAGCGCGAGGGCAAGTACATCCTCGCCTTCGACGTGGCCGACCCCGAGACCGGCGAGGTGCTCGCCGAAGGGGGCCGGGACCTCTCCGACACACTCAAGAAACGGCTCCTCAAGGCGGGGCTCACCAAGGTGGACGTGTTGCTGCCGCCGGGCCGGAGCGAGTCGCCGCTGATCAAGAACACCCTGGTCAAGGACCCGACGCACAGCGAAGCCGAAGCGCTCGAGCAGATCTACGCCCTGCTGCGGCCGGGCGAGGCGCCGAACCTCGAGACGGCGCGCCAGGCGCTGGAGCGACTGTTCTTCCACCCCAAGCGCTACGACCTGGGGCGGGTGGGCCGCTACAAGATCAACCAGCGGCTCAAGGTGGGCATCGCCAAGGACCACACCGTTCTGACGGAAGAGGACTTCATCGCGATCATCCGCTACCTGATCGAGCTGTCCGACGGGCGCGGGTACACCGACGACATCGACCACCTCGGCAACCGCCGCGTGCGGTCGGTGGGCGAGCTCATCGCCAACCAGTTTTCGGTCGGCCTGTCGCGCATGGCGCGGCTCATCAAGGAGCGGATGAGCATCAACAACGATCCCGAGCGCATCACGCTGGACGATCTGGTGAACGCGCGGACGGTGAGCGCCGTCATCCAGGCGTTCTTCGGCAGCTCGCAGCTGTCGCAGTTCATGGACCAGACCAATCCGCTGGCCGAGCTGACCCACAAGCGCCGCCTCTCCGCGCTCGGGCCGGGCGGTCTGACGCGCGAGCGGGCGGGATTCGAAGTGCGCGACGTGCACTACAGCCAGTACGGCCGGATGTGCCCGATCGAGACGCCGGAAGGGCCGAACATCGGCCTGATCACCAGCCTGTCGTGCTACGCGCGGGTCAACGACCTCGGCTTCATCGAGACGCCCTACCGCGTGGTGAAGGACGGCCACGTCACCGACCAGGTCCGCTGGCTGTCGGCCAGCGAAGAGGAGGAGTACGCCGTGGCCCAGGCGAACGCCCGCCTCACGGCGGAAGGCCGGTTCGCCGACGATCTCGTGCTGTGCCGCAAGCGGGACGACTACCCGCTGCTGGCCCCCAACCGGATCGATTTCATGGACGTGGCGCCGGAGCAGCTGGTGTCGATCGCGGCGGCGCTGATTCCGTTCCTGGAGCACGACGACGCCAACCGCGCGTTGATGGGCTCCAACATGCAGCGCCAGTCGGTGCCGTTGCTGTTCCCGCGGGCCCCGCTGGTGGGGACCGGGCTGGAGGAGAAGGTGGCGCGCGACTCGGGTGCGGTCGTGATCGCGCGACGCACGGGCGTGGTGCAGCGCGTCACCGCCGACGAGATCATCATCGACACCGGCGACGAAGAGCGGCGCGCGGGCGACAACCCGCTGGCGCGCCTCAAGCAGCACGACCGCTACCGCCTGAAGAAGTTCTGGCGTACCAACCAGGACACCGCGATCAACCAGCGGCCTCTGGTGCACGTAGGCCAGAAAGTGAAGGCGGGGCAGATCGTCGCCGACGGCGCCGGCACCGACCGCGGCGAGCTGGCCCTGGGCGCGAACGTTACGGTGGCGTTCATGCCGTGGTACGGGCACAACTTCGAGGACGCGATCGTCCTGTCGGAGCGCTTGGTGAAGGACGACGTGTACTCGTCGATCCACATCCAGGAGCTCGAGCTCCACGTCCGGGACACCAAGCGCGGCCGGGAGGAGATCACGCGCGAGATCCCCAACGTCGCCGAGGAATCGCTCGTCGACCTGGACGAGCGCGGCATCGTGCGCATCGGCGCGCACGTCAAGGCGGGCGACATCCTGGTCGGCAAGATCACGCCGAAAGGCGAGACCGAGCTGTCCCCCGAGGAGAAGCTGCTCACCGCGATCTTCGGCGAGAAGGCGAAGGACGTGAAGGACTCTTCGCTCAAAGTGCCGCCGGGGATGGAGGGCGTGGTCATCGACGTGAAGATCTTCTCGCGCATCGAAGACCAGGTGGTCGAGAAGGACCGCGGCGAGCGCATCGGTGAGGTCCGGCGCCTCGAGGCGGACGAGAAAGCCCGCATCTCCGAGGCCATGGCGTCGGAGCTGGTCGAGCTGCTCGCCGGCCAGGAGGTGGGCTTGATGCTGAAGGCGGGCACGGTCGAGGAGTACCTCCCGGCCGGCACCAAGCTCACGCGGCCGCAGCTGGCGGAGGTGCACTTCGCCGACATCGATCTGAAGACGCTGCGCGTCGCCAACAAGGCCGTGAACGAGAAGATCAAGGCCATGCTGGACGCGGCGTCGGGGGAGCGCGCCAAAATCGAGGAGAAGTCCGAAGACCAGATCGACAAGATCCTGCAGCCCGATGAGCTGCCGCCGGGCGTGATCCAGCTCGTGAAGGTCTACATCGCGGAGAAACGCAAGATCTCGGTGGGCGACAAGATGGCCGGCCGCCACGGGAACAAGGGCATCATCGCGCGCATCGTGCCCGAGGAGGACATGCCGTTCCTCCCGGACGGGACGCCGGTGGACATCGTCTTGAATCCGCTCGGCGTGCCGAGCCGCATGAACGTGGGGCAGATCCTGGAGACCCATCTCGGGTGGGCGGCCAGGATCCTCGGCTTCGAGGCCAAGACGCCCGTTTTCCAGGGCGCCGACGAGACCGAGATCGGCATCCTGCTCCGCCTGGCGGGTCTGACGTGGGCGGCCGAGGCGCTGCGCCTCGACGTGCGGCCGCCGGAGAGCGATCCGGAGACGGTCCGCCGCCTCACACAGGAGCTGCGGCGGCTGCCCTCCGGCAACGGCGGGAAGCCCGATCTGACCACCGCCGGCGTCAGCCTCCTGGCGTCGCGGGCGTTGGGGCCGGAGACCCGGGAGCTGTATCACCGCCTCGAGGATTTCCTGAAGTTCGCGGCCAAGGAGCTGGCCGATCGGGAGCTGGAGCAGCGCCGAATCGAGCGGGAGACGCACGCGGCGCGGCTGGAGGCGGAGGATCTCTCGAAGGCCGACAAGGCGTCGCTCAAAGCGGGGCTCAAGGAGGACGAGAAGTTCCTCGAGCACGCCAAGCCGGCCGAGGTGCTGGAGGCAGTGGGGTATCCGGCGCTGGCGGCGCTGCTCGGGCCGAAGTCGGAAGCCGACCTCGATCTGGCCGTCAACGAGCTGCTGCGCATCGCGGGCCTGTCGCCCTCGGGCAAGTGCCGGCTGCGGGACGGGCGCGGGGGCGAGTTCTTCACCTCCGACGTGACCGTCGGCTGCATCTACATGATGAAGCTGTCGCACCTGGTGGACGACAAGATCCACGCGCGGTCGATCGGCCCGTACTCGCTGGTGACGCAGCAGCCGCTCGCCGGCAAGGCGCAGTTCGGCGGCCAGCGGTTCGGCGAAATGGAAGTGTGGGCGCTCGAGGCGTACGGCGCGGCGCACACGCTGCAGGAGATCCTGACCGTCAAGTCGGACGATGTGAACGGCCGCAGCCGCGTGTACGAGGCCATCGTCAAGGGGCAGAATTTGCCGAAACCCGGCATCCCCGAGTCCTTCAACGTGCTGGTGAAGGAACTCCAAGCCCTGGGGCTGAAGGTGACCCTGGGCACCACCGAAGACGTTGAAGAGTAAGGGGAGGGAGAGCCGATGATCGATTTCCGGAGCGGGCGCGAGCCGAAGAGCTCGAGCTTCGATTACATCCAGATCCGGATTGCCTCGCCCGAGGAGATCCGCGGGCCGCGCGACTCCAAGGAGCGGGAGCGCCTGGAGCTGCAGGGCCAGCGGACCTGGTGGTCCTGGGGTGAGGTGACCAAGCCGGAGACCATCAACTACCGGTCCTTCAAGCCGGAGCGCGACGGCCTGTTCTGCGAGCGCATCTTCGGCCCGGTGAAGGACTGGGAGTGCCACTGCGGCAAGTACAAGCGCATCCGCTACCGCGGCGTGATCTGCGACCGTTGCGGCGTCGAGGTGACGCTGTCCAAGGTGCGGCGCGAGCGCATGGGGCACATCGAGCTCGCGGTCCCGGTGGCGCACATCTGGTTCTTCAAGACACTGCCGTCGCCGATGGGAAACCTGCTCGACATGACGCTGCGGGACCTCGAGCGGGTGATCTACTATACGAACTACGTCGTCATCGACGTCGGCGAGCAGGAGGTCCAGGAGCGGGAGCTGCTGGACGAGGACCGCTACCTCGAGCTGCGCGCCAAGGCCAAGGCCGCCGGCGACGCGGCGTTCCGGGCCGACATCGGTGCGCCCGCCGTGCGGTCGCTGCTCGAGCGCATCAACGTGGACAAGCTCGCCGACGAGCTGCGCGAATCGGTGGCGACCGAGACGAGCCAACACCGCAAGAAGCAGATGCTCAAGCGGTTGAAGATCGTCGACGCGTTCCGGAACTCCGGCACCGCGGGCGAGCAGCGCAACGATCCGCGGTGGATGATTCTGGACGTGATCCCGGTCATCCCGCCCGACCTGCGGCCGCTGGTGCCGCTCGACGGCGGGCGCTTCGCGACGAGCGATCTGAACGACCTGTATCGGCGGGTGATCAACCGCAACAACCGGCTGCAGAAGCTCATTTTGCACCGGGCGCCGGAGGTCATCCTGCGCAACGAGAAGCGGATGCTCCAGGAGGCCGTGGACGCGCTGTTCGACAACGGCCGCCGCTCCAAGGCGATCCGCGGGCGCGGCAAGCGGCCGCTCAAATCGCTGTCGGACATGCTGAAGGGCAAGCAGGGGCGGTTCCGGCAGAACCTGCTCGGCAAGCGCGTGGACTACTCGGGCCGCTCGGTGATCGTGGTGGGTCCGGAGCTGCGGCTGCACCAGTGCGGGCTTCCCAAGGCGATGGCCGTCGAGCTGTTCAAGCCGTTCATCATCCACAAGCTGGTGGAGAAGGGGATCGCCGAGACCGTCAAGCGCGCCAAGAAGATCGTCGAGAAAGAGTCGCCGGAAGTCTACGAGATCCTCGAGGAGATCATCGAGGACCATCCCGTGCTGCTGAACCGCGCGCCCACGCTGCACCGCCTGGGCATTCAGGCGTTCGAGCCGGTGCTGGTGGAGGGCAAGGCGATCCGCATCCACCCGCTGGTGTGTGCCGCGTTCAACGCGGACTTCGACGGCGACCAGATGGCCGTACACGTGCCGCTCTCATTCGAGAGCCAGCTCGAGTCGCGGCTGCTGATGATCTCTTCGAACAACATCCTGAAGCCCTCCGACGGTCGCCCGGTGGCGGAGCCGTCGCAGGACATGGTGCTGGGGTGCTACTTCCTCACCAAGGAGCCGGCGGACTTCGAGCAGGTGAAGGGCGGCGCGCCGCGGGTGGGGTCGGTGGCCGAGCTCGAGATGGGACTGGCCACCAAGCGGCTCGAGTACCACTCGCCGGTGCACTTCTGGTACGCCGCGCCGACCGCCGCCGACGGCACGCGCGCGCCGGCCGTTTGGATCTACACGACGGCGGGCCGGGTGATCTTCAACAGCATTCTGCCGGACGGCCTGAAGCTGCAACTGGGCTACCAGAACAGCGTGATGCGGAAGAAGGCCCTGTCCGAGCTGGTGTTCGAGAGCTACCGCCGCGCGGGGCTGTCGTCGACGGTGGGGTTTCTGGACGCGCTGAAGGAGTTCGGGTTCCGCTACGCCACGATGGGCGGCGTGTCGATCGGCATCGAGGATCTGGTGATCCCGGCCGAGAAGGCGCCGCTGCTGCACGATGCGGAAGCGCGGGTCGAGCGCTTCCAGCGGGCGTACGCGACGGGCCAGATCACCTTCGGCGAGCGCTACAACAAGGTGATCGACGCTTGGACCCACGCCAACAACGACATCGCCGAGGCGATGGTCCTGACGATGAAGAAGTCCAAGGGCGGCTTCAACCCGGTGTACATGATGTTCGACTCCGGGAGCCGCGGCAGCCGCGACCAGATCCGCCAGCTGGCGGGGATGCGCGGCCTGATGGCCAAGCCGCAGAAGAAGCTCACGGGAGGCATCGGCGAGATCATTGAGAGCCCGATCAAGTCCAACTTCCGCGAAGGCCTCAGCGTGCTCGAGTACTTCATCTCGACGCACGGTGCGCGCAAGGGCCTGGCCGACACCGCGCTCAAGACGGCGGACGCCGGCTACCTGACGCGCCGCCTCGTGGACGTGGCCCAGGACGTCACGGTCACCGAGGAGGACTGCGGCACGATCCGTGGTCTCGAGATGGGCGCCCTGAAGGAGGGCGAGGACATCATCGAGCCGCTGCGCGAGCGCATCGTCGGCTGTGTGGCGTCCGAGGAAGTCCGGGATCCGCACGAGCTGGACGTGGACGGACAGCCCAGAGTGCTGCTCGAAGCGGGCGCCCTGTGCGACGAGGAGACCTCGCAGGCCATCGAGGACGCCGGCATCGAGACGGTGCGGATCCGCTCGGTGCTCACCTGCGAAGCCAAGCGGGGCGTGTGCCGGATGTGCTACGGCCGCAACTTGGCCACGATGGATATGGTGGATCAGGGCGAGGCGGTGGGCATCCTGGCCGCGCAGTCGATCGGCGAGCCGGGGACGCAGCTCACCCTGCGGACCTTCCACATCGGCGGCACGGCGGCCCGTATCGCCGAGCAGACGACGCGGAAGACCAAGGTCGAGGGCGTGATCGAATACGGCGATCGGCTCGTCTTCGTGGAGACGCCGGACGGCCAGAAGGTCGTCACCAGCTACGAGGGCGAGCTGACGCTCAAGGCCGCGGCCCACGGCGTGGGCGGAACGGCGAGCAGTAAGCTGGCCGTCCACTCGCGCTTCCACGTCCCCCTGGGTGCGACGCTGATGGTCGAGGATGGCGCCAAGGTGGGCAAGGATGGCGTGCTGTTCACGTGGGACCCGTACACCAACCCGATCATGACCGACGTGGCGGGCATCGTGCGCTTCGTCGATATCGTCGAGGACGAAACCGTCCGTGAGGAGCTGGACGAGATCACGGGCCGGCGGCAGCGGGTGATCATCGAGGACCGGGAGAAGAAGCTCCACCCGCACATCGAGATCATCCAGAAGAAGGGGGAAAAGGAGAAGCGGCTCCGCGACTTCGTGATCCCTGAGGGCGCGCAGCTCACCGTGGAAGACGGGGCCGAGGTGTACGCGGGCCAGGTGCTGGCGAAGGTGTCGCGCGAAGCGTACAAGACGCGCGACATCACGGGCGGCCTGCCGCGCGTGGCCGAGCTGTTCGAGGCCCGGCGGCCCAAGGACCCGGCCACCATTTCCGAGGTGGACGGGACCGTCCGGTTCGGGGACATCAAGCGCGGGAAGCGTGAGATCTTCGTCCACCCCGAAGAGGGGGAGCCGCAGCTGTACGAAGTGCCCGCGGGAAAACACCTCCGGGTGCACGAGGGCGACCGCGTGCGCGCCGGCGACCGGCTCACCGAAGGCCCCGTGAACCCGCACGACATCCTGCGGATCAAGGGACCGCGGGCGGTGCAGGAGTACCTCCTGAACGAGGTCCAGGAGGTGTACCGGTTGCAGGGTGTGAAGATCAACGACAAGCACATCGGGGTGATCGTGCGGCAGATGCTGCAGAAGGTGAAGACCGTGGATCCGGGGGATACCGAGTTCCTCGAGGGCGAGCACGTGGACAAGCTCACCTTCCGCGAGGTCAACGAGCGGGCGCGGAAGAAGGGCGGCAAGCCGGCCACGAGCGAGCCCCTGCTGCTCGGCATCACCAAGGCGAGTCTGACGACGCAGTCGTTCATCTCGGCGGCGTCGTTCCAGGAGACCACGCGGGTGCTGACCGACGCGGCGATCCGCGGGGCCAAGGACGACCTGCTGGGCCTCAAGGAGAACATCATCATCGGCCATCTCATTCCGGCGGGGTCGGGTATCTATCGCTACCACGACATCGAGATCGAGCCGCCGGAGGGCTTCCAGCCGCCGGCGCCGCCTCCGGTGGAAGCGGTCCCAGGCGCTGCGCCGAGCCCGTTCCCGGAGGAAGTCGAGGCGGAGTGAAAGGCTAGACGGTTAGACGGTTAGGCGGTTAGGAGCAGCGGCGCCCGGGAGCGATCTCGGGCGCCGTTGCGCATTCGAAGGGCTGCCCTTTAGGGGCGCTCCGGTGGGGGCTTGGGAAACAGCCCGCCTATCAGCCCTCCCATCCCAGCCCCGAGCACCCCGGTGACCAACGCCCCTTCGATAGCGGCGAGCGTGCAGTGTCTGCGGGGGGAGTCCGACCAGTGGCAGAATTCGAAGCCGAGGTAGCCCCCGAAGGCGAAGCCGGCGGTTCCACCGATCAGGATCCCCTCCCAGCGGTAGTCCGGGGCGGTTGGTAGGAAGCCCCCGGCCGGCGCGCGGGAGAACCCAGGGAGCGTGGGCTCCCAGGAGGCGTAGGTCGCCGGCGGGAGTCGCTGCGCGAGCAGGGGCCTGGGAGCCGCGGCCATGAGGCCCCCCATCAGCACCAGCAGCTTCACGGGCATCCTCCTCTGGAGAGTGTCGTCGTGAGATTACGTTGCTGCGTTCAAGCCGACTTCAAGCAGGTCGGCCCCTTGACCTAAGTTGAAGTCCCCCCTTAGCTTTCAAGTCTATTTCGCAACTTTTTCGCGCCACGCTTCGAGGGGTATGCCGACCATCAACCAGCTCGTCCGGCACGGTCGCCGCGACGTCGAGAAGAAGGAAAAGGCGCCCGCGTTGCGCGGCAACCCGCAGAAGCGCGGGGTGTGTACGCGCGTGTACACCACGACGCCGAAGAAGCCGAATTCGGCGCTCCGCAAAGTGGCGCGCGTGCGGCTCACCAACGGGTTCGAAGTGACGGCCTACATCCCGGGTGAAGGACACAACCTGCAGGAGCACTCGATCGTGATGATCCGCGGCGGCCGCGTGAAGGACCTCCCGGGGGTGCGCTACCACATCATCCGCGGCACGCTGGACGCCGCGGGGGTGAACGAGCGGAAACAGTCGCGCTCCAAGTACGGCGCGAAGCGGCCGAAGGCGGCGGGGACGTGAGCCGGCGCAAAAAGGCGGTCCGGCGGCCGGTGCCGCCGGATCCGCGCTACGACAGCCAGACCGTCTCGAAGTTCGTGAACAACTTGATGGGGCGGGGCAAGAAATCGCTGGCCGAGCGGCTGTTCTACCAGGCGATGGACCTGATCGAGCAGCGCACCGGGCAGCCGGGCGTGAACGTGTTCAAGCAGGCGCTCTCGAACGTCAAGCCGGCGCTCGAGGTGAAGTCCCGCCGCGTGGGCGGCGCGACCTACCAGGTGCCGGTGGAAGTGCGGCCGGAGCGGCGCACGGCGCTGGCGATGCGCTGGGTGATCCAGTACTCGCGCGCGCGCAAGGAAAAGGACATGGCCGAGCGCTTGGCGGCCGAGCTGATCCTCGCCTCGAAGGGCGAGGGCGAGACGATCAAGAAGAAAGAGGACACGCACCGGATGGCGGAGGCGAATCGCGCCTTCGCGCATTACCGGTGGTAACCGTTTAGACCGACAACTTCGGGACCCTGCGTCAAGGGATCCTGCATCCAGGGGGCGGTGCCTCCGGATGACGGCGGAGCGAGACCGGCCCGCGCGCGGGCGACTGGTCGCCCCGCGTTTTTGCTGAATAAAGGAACGCAATGGCACGTACCACACCGCTCGACCGGATTCGGAATATCGGCATCATGGCCCACATCGATGCCGGGAAAACGACTACGACCGAGCGCATCCTGTACTACACGGGCCGCACCTACAAGCTGGGTGAGGTGCACGACGGCACGGCCACGATGGACTGGATGGAGCAGGAGCAGGAGCGCGGCATCACGATCACTTCGGCGGCGACGACGGCGTTCTGGCCGCGCCGCGGCCAGCCCTACCGGATCAACATCATCGACACACCCGGCCACGTGGACTTCACCGTCGAAGTGGAGCGCAGCCTGCGCGTGCTCGACGGCGCGGTCACCGTACTGGACGCCGTGGGCGGCGTCGAGCCGCAGACCGAAACGGTGTGGCGCCAGGCCGACCGCTACGGTGTGCCGCGGATGGTGTTCGTGAACAAGATGGACCGCGTCGGCGCCGACTTCGACCGCTGCCTCAAGATGGTGCGCGAGCGCCTGGGGGCCAAGGCCGTGCCGATCCAGCTGCCGCTCGGCTCGGGGGAGCTGTTCACCGGCATCGTCGACCTGGTCCGCCAGGTCGAGATCGTCTACGATGACGAATCGCTGGGCAAGAAGTACGTCGAGGGTCCGGTGCCGGCGGCGATGAAGGAGCAGGTGACCGCGATGCGCGCCCAGCTGCTGGAAGCGATCGTCGAGCACGACGACGCCATCCTGCACAAGTACCTCGAGGAGCACGAGCTCTCCGAGAACGAAATCCGCACGGTGCTCCGCAAGGCGACCGTCGGCGGCCACGTCGTGCCGGTGATCTGCGGGGCGGCCTTCAAGAACAAGGGCGTGCAGGCGTTGCTCGACGCGGTGGTGGACTACCTCCCGTCCCCGGTGGACATCCCGCCGATCAAGGGCCATCTGCCGCACCATGACGCCACTCACGCCGAGCGCCCGCCGACCGACGAGGCCCCGTTCGCGGCGCTGGCGTTCAAGATCATGACGGACCCCTACGTCGGGAAACTGACGTTCTTCCGGGTCTACTCGGGGGTGCTGACCGCCGGCTCCTACGTCTACAACAGCACCAAGGATCACCGCGAGCGCATCGGCCGCCTGCTGCAGATGCACGCCAACAAGCGCGAGGAAATCGAAGAGGTCCGGGCCGGCGAGATCGCCGCCGCGATCGGCCTGAAGGACACGCGCACCGGCGATACGCTGTGCGACGAAGCGCATCCGATCATCCTGGAGGCGATGCGGTTCCCCAACCCCGTCATCTCCGTCGCCATCGAGCCCAAGACCAAGGCCGACCAGGACAAGCTGGGCGTCGCCCTGCAGAAGTTGTCCGAGGAAGACCCGACCTTCCGGGTCCATTCCGATGCCGAGACGAATCAGACCATCATCAGCGGGATGGGGGAGCTGCACCTGGAGATCATCGTCGACCGCATGAAGCGCGAGTTCAAGGTCGACGCCAACGTGGGCCGCCCCCAGGTGGCCTACCGGGAAACGGTGCGCAAGCGCGTCGAGTACATCGAGGGCAAATTCATCCGCCAAACCGGCGGCCGCGGCCAGTACGGGCACGTGGTGATCCATCTCGAGCCCGGGCAGCCGGGGACGGGCTTCGTGTTCGAGGACAAGGTCGTCGGCGGCACCATCCCCCGGGAGTACATCGGCCCGGTGGAGCAGGGGGTGAAGGAAGCGCTCGAGAACGGCGTCCTCGCGGGCTACCCCATGGTGGACGTGAAGGTGGAGCTGGTGGACGGCTCCTACCACGACGTCGACTCGAGCGAGATGGCGTTCAAGATCGCCGGCTCGATGGCCGTCAAAGAGGCCGCGCGGCAGGCGCATCCGATCCTGCTGGAGCCGATCATGGACGTCGAGGTCGTCACCCCCGTCGACTACATGGGTGAGGTGATCGGCGACCTGTCGAGCCGCCGCGGCAAGATCGGCGGCATGACGCAACGGGCCGACGCGCAAGTGGTGGCGGCGAGCGTGCCGCTCTCGGAGATGTTCGGGTACTCGACCACCTTGCGCTCGATGAGCCAGGGCCGGGCGATCTACTCGATGCAGTTCAGCCACTATCAGGAAGTGCCGAAGGCGAAGGCGGAAGAGATCGTCAGCAAGGTGAAGGGCTAACCCGAGGGGATCATGGCCAAGTCGAAATTCGAGCGCACCAAGCCCCACGTGAACGTCGGCACGATCGGCCACGTGGACCACGGGAAGACCACCCTGACCGCCGCGTTGACCAAGGTCTCGGCCGACCGGGGGCTGGCGACCTATGTGACTTACGACCAGGTAGCGAAGGCCTCGGAGTCCCAGGGGCGCCGCGACCCGACCAAGATTCTGACGATCGCCACGAGCCACGTCGAGTATTCCACGGCGGAGCGCCATTACGCGCACGTGGACTGCCCCGGGCACGCCGACTACGTGAAGAACATGATCACGGGCGCGGCGCAGATGGACGGGGCGATCCTGGTGGTGAGCGCGGTGGACGGGCCGATGCCGCAGACGCGCGAGCACATTCTGTTGGCGCGCCAGGTGAACGTGCCGTACATCGTCGTGTTCCTCAACAAGTGCGACCTCGTCGATGACGCCGAGCTGCTCGATCTGGTGGAGCTCGAAGTCCGGGAGCTGCTCTCGAAGTACAACTTCCCCGGCGACGATCTACCGGTGATTCGCGGCTCGGCGCTGAAGGCGATCGAGGGCGACAAGGCCTGGGTCGCCAAGATCGACGAGCTGCTCGCGGCGCTAGACAAGAGCGTGCCGGTGCCGAAGCGCGAGGTCGACAAGCCGTTCCTGATGCCGGTCGAGGACGTGTTCTCGATCACGGGTCGAGGTACGGTGGCCACGGGGCGGATCGACCGCGGCAAGATCAAGGTCGGCGAGGAAGTGGAGATGGTGGGCTTCGGGACCGACAAGCGGACGGTGGTGACGGGGGTGGAGATGTTCCGCAAGCTGCTGGACGATGGGCAGGCGGGG
>JBGOUQ010000039.1:0-16881 GCA_041477065.1 Gemmatimonadota bacterium | reverse complement strand
GATGACCGGCGCGGCGATGTACACGGATTTCCTCACCGCGCTCGCCGGCGAGCGCGTCTCGCCGGCCAGGATGGCCATGTACTCGAAGCCGGCAAACGCGCCGACCGCCAGCTTGCCAAGGACATTGAGATTGAACAGCGAGAGGTCGGGCACCTCGGTACGGAGCGGATGGAACGATTGGAGATGACCGGTGGCCAGACCGAGGAACGGCAGCAGGATCAGGACGGCGAAGATCGTGATCATGAACACGCCGCCGGCATTGTGTACCCACTTGGTGAGCGACAGGCCGACGAACGCCAAGGCGGCCAGGAGCGCGACAGCGAGTGCGGATGCCACGGACACGAACCATGCGCTCCGGGTCAACCAGGCCGCGCCCGGGCCCAGCGCGTACGACAGGTAGGTCGCGACCGTGAGGCCCAGCTCAGATGCGAACAGGATCACGTACAGCCACAGATTCCAGGCGACCATGAAGCCGATCGTCTGGTTGAAGCCGAGCTTGGCCCACTGGTAGAGCCCGCCCTCGAGCGGCATCAGCTGGTTGAGCCAGATGACCACCGCCGCCAGCGGCAGGTAGAACAGCACGATGGCGAGCAGCCACATCACCACGTGCGACGGCCCGAGCTTGCCCGCGACTCCGATCCACGTGAGGCCGATGATGAACAGGATCTGCGTGAGGGCGAGGTCGCGGACGCCGAGCTCCTTCCTCAGCGACGCGCTGTGCGCTTCGACCTTGGCTTCTTCCTGTTGGATCGTCATCGGCCGAGGCGCTCCCACAGCCGCGCCCACGCGGCCAGGCCCTCGTGCAGGCGGTGCACGCGGAAGAACTCGTTCGGCGCGTGGAAGTCCTCGTCGCCCGTCGAGAAGGAGAAGTACACGGTGGCCAGCCCCATGAGACGCAGGAACATCTCCGCGACGGGGACGGTGCCGCCCATACGGACGATGAGCGGCCGCACGCCGTAGACCTCCTCGAGCGCGGCCTCCGCCACTCTCAGCACCCGGTGGTCCCGGGCGATGTGGGCCGGCCGTGCGCCGTGGTCGCCGGGCCGGATCGACAACGTCGTGCCCGGCGGCACGTGGCTCTCGAGGTGGCCGGTCACCAGCGCCACCACCTCGTCCGGATCCTGGTCCGGCACCAGGCGGCAGGTGATCTTGGCGTGCGCCTCGCTCGGCACGACCGTCTTCATGCCCGGCCCCTGGTAGCCGCCCCACAGGCCGTTGACCTCGAGCGTGGGCCGGGTCCACTGGCGCTCGAGCGTCGAGTAGCCGGGCTCGCCGACGGCCGCGGCCGCGCCGACTTGCGCGAGGTAGGCCGCCTCGTCGAATGGCAGCTCCGCGATCTCGGCGCGCTCGGCGGGACTGAGCTCGCGTACCCGATCGTAGAAGCCCGCCACGGCGACACGTCCGCCCGGCTGGTGCAGCGAGGCGATGAGCCGCGCCATCGCATGCAGGGGGTTGGCGACGCTCCCGCCGTGGCGCCCCGAGTGCAGATCCTTGGCGCTTCCGCGCAGCGTCAGCTCGAGCCCCGCCAGCCCCCGGTTCGCGACGGTGAGCGACGGCTCGTCGATGCGCCACATCGCGCCGTCGGCCGAAATGACCACGTCGGCGGCCAGCAGATCCGTGTGCTGGGCGACGAAAGGCTCGAGATGGCGGCTGCCGATTTCTTCCTCGCCCTCGATCATGAACTTCACGTTGATCGGCAGGCGCCCCCGCTCCCCGAAGAACGCCTCGGCGACCTTGATGGGGATGAGCAGCGGTCCCTTGTCGTCGGACACGCCGCGCGCGTAGAGGCGGCCCTCGCGCAGCGTGGGACGAAAGGGCGGGCTGTGCCACTTCTCGACGGGGTCTTCCGGCTGCACGTCGTAGTGTCCGTAGATCAGCGCGGTCGGCGCGCCGGGCGCGCCGAGCCACTCGGCGTACACGACGCTCGCGCCGGGCGTGGGCATCGTCCGAACGGTGAACGGTCCCGCGGCCGAGAGCTTCGTGGCGACCCACGCCGCCGCGGCGTGCACGTCTGCCGCGTGCGCGGGCTCGGTGCTGACACTCGGGATCGAGGCGAACTCGACCAACTCCGCGAGGATCCGGTCGTGCCCGTGCTCGAGGCGGGCGAGCACGGCGGCGAGGTTCGTCACTTGCCGCCGTCGATTGCCAGTACCTGCCCGGTGATCCAGCCGGCGGCCTCGGAGGCGAAGAACAGCACCCCCGCCGCGATGTCCTCCGGTGTGCCCAGCCGCTTCAACGCGATGCCGTCGACGAGCGCCCGCTGCTTTTCGGCGCCGTAGGATTCCCACTGCTTCTCGGTGGTCGGATTGGAGCGTACGAATCCGGGCGCCACGGTGTTGACGGTGATGCCCCAGGCCCCGAGCTCGTGGGCCAGCTGGCGGGTGAGACCGATCTGCGCCGCCTTGGCCGACGCGTAGGCCTGGATGCCGGTCAGGCTCACGCCGAGGCCCGCGCCGCTCGAGATGTTGACGATCCGTCCGAATCGCGCGGCTTTCATTCCCGGCGCCACGGCCTGCGAGCTATAGAACGCCCCGGTCACGTTGACATCGTAGATGGCCTGCCACTGCGCGGGGGTGACCTCCTCGAGCGGCCGGCCCACCTGCCCCAGCACACCGCCGGCATTGTTCACCAGGATGTGCACGACGCCCGCGGCCTTCGCCGCGTCCGCCACGAAGCCGTCCACACCCGGCTTGTCGCGCACATCCACTCGCCGCACGGCGCAGGCGCCGCCCGCCACCTTGCAGCGCCGCGCTGTCTCGGCCAGCTCGTCCTCGATCACGTCGCACGCCCACACGGCCCCGCCGCGCGAAGCGAAGGCGATGCTGATCGCCCGGCCGAATCCGTGCGCGGCGCCGGTGACGATGGCGGTCCGGCCCGTGAAGTCCAGGTTCACGTCATGACCCTGGCGAGAGCGTCCAGCGCTGCCAGGCCTTGAGTCCGTTGGCCGCGCTCGATCTCGTGGATCAGCTTCACCACGGCCGACGTGAGCGGCGTCGGCACGCCAGCCTCGGCGCCCAACGTGGCGACGATGCCGAGCTGCGCGTCGACTTCCGTCGGCCGTTTGCGGACCGCGAGGTCGCGCCAGATGCCGCTGTGGGTCTTTGCCGACTTGCGATTGTGCGCGACGAGTTGATCGAGCGATCGCTCCGCGGCACCCGCCGGGGCGTCGGGCAGATACGCCGCGGGATCGAAGCCATCGAACGCCTCGGGGTGCACGCCGCGCGCCAGCGCCACGGCGAGGATTTCGCGGGCCAGCGCGCTGTAGAGTCCGCGGTCTTCCGGCCGTGCCAGGCCGTCGGCGATCGCATCGTTGGTCAGGGCCGTGGCGAAGAGCATCGCGCCGTAGGCTTCCTTGGCCCAGAGGTAGCCCCAGATGTTGGGCGTCGCGGCGGCGCGCTCGTCGAAGTCGCGCCAGGCGTCGCGGATCGCCAGGACGCGGGGCGTGACGCGGTGCGGCGGGTCACCGAACGCCTCCCCGACCATCACCGTGCCGCGGCCGCCGTAGAGAATCGAGCCGGGCTCCAGGTAGTCGGCGCCGAAGTTCACGAACGCGCCGACGGTCCGCGCCTCGCCGACGACGGCGGCAATGGTAAGCTCGTTGAGCCCGTTCTGCGCCGAGACGACGCACCCGGCGGGGGTCAGATGGGGGAGCAATGCGCGGGCGGCAGTCTCGGTGTGATGCGCCTTGGTCGCGAGGATGATGGTGTCCCACGCGCCGCGCAGCGTGGCGGGGGTGAAGGCGGGCAGCAGCGTGGTGAACGCCGCGATCGGCCCGGAGATCGTGAGGCCGGAGCGATTGATGGCCGCGACGTGCTCGGAGACGGTGTCCACCAGGGTCACGTCGTGACCGGCGCGCGCGAGGGTGGCGCCCAGGGTGCCGCCGATCGCGCCCGCCCCCCAGACGAGACAGCGCGTCGGGGGCGCCACTACGATGCGCCGCCCCAGGAACCGGCCAGCAGGGCGCGGGTTTCCTCGACGGCGATCTGCCAGAGCGCCAGCACGTCCTCGTCGGATCGCTGGTAGAGGCCGCCGTAGTTGCCGTCGCCGATATAGCCGCGCAGGGCAACGGGATCGATCAGGCGCACCCGGTCCATGTCCACCATGGGTCGTTGCTCCTTCGGCAGCTCGACGCCCGGGAGCCGCGTCCAGGGGAAGTTCTCCATCCACGACCCGTGCGACGCGACGGGATCGATGGCCTGCACCTTGGCCCAGGTGCGCGGCGCACTCCACCAGTTGTGGAAGAGCACCCGGCAGCCGGGGTGGTCGGCGGCCCACTCCTGCGCGAACTGCTGCACGGCGCCGTTGCCGCCGTGGCCGTTGCAGATCATGATGCGCCGGAAGCCTGAGTGCGCCAGCCCATCGAGAATGTCGCGCACGACCCTGAGGTGCGTGTCCACCCGGAGCGAGATGGACCCCGGAAACTCGCGGAAATACGGCGTGACGCCGTAGGCCAGGACGGGGAACACCGGGATGCCCAGCGGCTCGGCCGCTTCCGCGGCGACCCTCTCGGGCAGGATGCAGTCCACGGTCAGCCGAAGGTAGCTGTGCTGTTCGGTACTGCCGAGCGGCAGCACCGCACGGTCATCGCGTCGCAGGTAGGCCTCGACCTGCATCCAATTCATGTCGCTGATACGCACGTCGCCGTTCCATTTTCGGTCAGAGCCGAGCGAGAACATACAGCGTCCCTGTGGTGGTGGGGAGGACGCGAGGGGAAGGGCAAGCCCGGTAGCGACTTAGTATGCCTTGACAGGTATATGCTCAATAGAGCATACTAAGACCATGGAATCCGCGTTCGCCATCATTGCGGAGCCGAACCGCCGCGCGATCCTCAGCCTCCTGGTCTCCTCCCAACGGTCGGTGGGAGAGATCGAGCGTCGGCTGGGCATGCCGCAGCCAGCCGTGTCCAAGCACCTGCGGGTGTTGCGCGAGGCCGGGTTCGTGGAATCCACGGTGGATGCACAGCGCCGTCTCTACCGATTGAAGCCGGGACCACTGCAGGAGGTGGATGCCTGGCTCGGCCCGTTCCGCCGGTTCTGGTCCGCGCACCTGGATGCGCTCGAACGCCACCTCGACCGCATGGACCGGCCGACACCAACGAAAGGGAAGACAAGGAGCAAACGATGAACGTTCTCTTGTGGATCCTCCAAATCCCGCTCGCCGTGCTGTACTTCGCGGGGGGGTCGTACAAAGCGTTCAAGTTCGACGCACTCGCGACCCACATGCGTGCGCTCCCGCGCGGCGGATGGCGCGCGCTCGGCGTGCTCGAGATGGTGGGCGCTGTCCTGCTGATCGTCCCGGCCGCCACGAAGTGGATGCCGATCCTGACCCCGCTCGCTGCGGGCGCGCTCGCCCTGGAAACCCTGGCCCTCGCGGGGGTGTACGCGCGGTATTCGCTGAAGCTGGTCGCGGCCAACCCGCTGGTCTGGAGCGTCGTGATGTGGCTGCTGGCTGCCATCGTGGCCTACGGGCGGTACGCACTCCTGCCGCCGGCCTGACGCCTGGCCTCTAGGAGAAGCAAATGACCGATCGCGAGCAGTATACACCGGGTCCGGCCAGCGGGGCGGGGGCGCAGATCCGAAAGAAGGACGGACCGCTGTGGACGCTTATTCTCGTCCGAGAGCTGCGCCACTCGCCGGAGAAAGTCTGGCAGGCGCTCACCGACCCCGCGCACCTGCGTGAATGGGCGCCCTTCGACGCCGATGGGAGCCTGGCCAGGGTGGGAGCCACGGTGAAGCTCACCACGGTCGGAGCGCCGGCGCCGCACGTGACCGAAACCACCGTGACGCGAGCCGACGCTCCTACCGTGCTCGAGTACACCTGGGGCGGCGGGGACATCCGGTGGGAACTCGAAGCCCGCGGTGGCGGCACGCGCCTGACGCTGTGGAGCGACATCGATCGCCGCTTCATTGCCATGGGCGCCGCAGGCTGGCACATCTGCTTCGATGTGCTGGAGCGGCTGCTCGCCGGTCAGCCCCTGGGCCGCATGGCCGGTGCCACGGTCATGAAGTTCGGCGGCTGGCAACAATTGCACGCCGAGTACGCCAAGCTATTCGGCGTCGGGAGGATGAGCACATGAAAAAATCGGGCGCGAGCCAAGGCCGGCCGGCAGCGGAGCTGATCTCGAAACGAATCGCCGAACTCGGGGACTGGCGCGGCGAAACCCTCGGCAGAACGCGCACGCTCATCAAGAACGCAGACCCGGACGTCGTCGAGGAATGGAAGTGGATGAATCCGATTTGGTCGCACGACGGCATCATCTGCACTGGCGAATCCTACAAGAATCACGTGAAGCTGACCTTCGCCAAGGGCGCGTCTCTGAAGGATCCGGCCCGTCTCTTCAACTCGAGCCTCGAGGGAAACACACGCCGCGCGATCGACATCCACCAAGGAGAGGAAGTTGACGAGTCCGCCTTCACGGCGCTCGTTCGTCAGGCGGTCGCCCTCAACAGGGGGCAGCGATGACCCCTTCTAAGGTCCACCCCGCCCGCTCCGCGAACGCACGGAAGGGCTTGCCCCGAAAGGCCCGCAAACCCGCGTCGCTGCCCAAGTCCGATGGGGACGCCGGCGTGCAGGCCTACATCGCCAGCATGGAGCCGTGGCAGGCCGCTATCGCCAAGCGCGTCGACGCGCTCGTCGTGAAGCGCGTGCCCGGCGTCCGCAAGGCCGTGAGGTGGCACAGCCCATTCTACGGCGTGGAGGGGCAGGGCTGGTTCCTCGCCTTCAGTGGCTTCCAGCACCACGTGAAGTTCAGCTTCTTCAAGGGAGCCTCGCTCAAGCCCGTTCCGCCCATCGGCCAATTCAAGAACGTGCGCTCCCTGGATGTGCGCGAGTCGGACACGCTCGACGAGAAGCAGCTGGCGACCTGGATCAAGCAGGCGGCCTCCATCCCCGGCTGGGACGGTGGATCCTCGCGCAACGGCGGATCCCCGCTCTAGGGCAAGTCGCCGACCTACTGCGACCCGCCCTACTCCGTGAAGGGTCGCGCACCCGTGGTGCACGATCGCATAGTTCGTGTAGCCGGGGAGATAGAGCACATGGATCCCGGCCCGCGTGACGGCCAGGCTCGGCGGCTGACCAGCGATCTGTCAGTCCGGAACCGGTTTCAGCGCGGTCATCATGACCGCCTTGACGCCGTAAGCTTCGGCCGAATTCTGTGTCGACTCTTTGCGAAACCGGAATCTCGGGACCACGGCCGACCGAACACGACTGAAGCCCGTCTCCTCCAGCAGCCTGAACATCTCTCCCTCCGGGAGAGCACCGCCGATTCAACTGGCCCAGAGCTTGGGGTCGTTGACTATTGACTGAGACAGTTGCTTGGCGCTGACGATATCCGTAATCGAGATCCGGCCGCCCGGCCTCAGCACGCGGAACATCTCCTCCACGACGCGGCGTTTGCGGAACGAAAGGTTGATCACCCCGTTGGAGATTACCACGTCCACCGACGCATCAGGGAGCGGAATCTCTTCCATGCGACCTTCCTGACATTCCATCTTTGCACCAGACGCCGCCGCGTGGGCTTGGGCCTTGAGGCACATGGCGGGGTTCAGATCTATGCCCACGACCCGGCCGGTTGGGCCGACACGCCACGAGGCGATAATCGCGTCGAGGCCAGCCCCACTCCCGAGATCGAGCACGGTTTCCCCTGGTTGCAGGTTGCTGCGCTCGTGCGGGTTGCCGACGCCGGCGAAGGACGCGACAGCGCTGGCAGGGGCGCGGTCGAGCCACTCCGGCGCGTAGCCGAACAGTTGGGCCGCATCACGGCCGTGAAAGAAGTGGAATTCGCCGGTGGGGTTGTTCGCGACCTCTTGATACATGCGCACGATCTCGTCCTTGAGCGTGAGCTCCAAGGACGCTTGAACGCTAGCAGGATCGGTCATGACAAGTTTGCTCCCTGCATGGTGGCCGGTGCGTCTACGTGTGGCGCGGCCTAACGGTGAATTGGACTGACCTGTCCATTCTACGGGCAGCGGTTCATCCTCGCTACATCGGTCCTCCTGGGTCGCCACTTCAGACGCCCTCCTGCTCCTCGCGACGGCCGGTTTGCCGCCGCCGCTCGCCTGTGGCTTACACCTCGTCACCCTCGCCTGAGGGTTAGGTTACTCGCATGACTGCTCACCCGACAACTCATCGGCTGAAACCTCCTCGGCCGCGCCATCGCCGCCTGCTCGTCTTGGTCGTCGTGGCCGTCCTCCTCCTGCTGCTCCTGCCCAGTCTGGTCACGCTCGGCGCGGAGTGGCCCTGGTTCCAGGCCCTGGGCTACCAACGCGTGTTCGCGACCCGGCTCGTGGCCAGGGCGCTCCTCGGGGTGGGGGTCGGCGTCGTGGCGTTCGCCTTCCTGTATACCAACCTGCGGTTCGCCCAGCGTGGCGTTGTTCCAGACCCGGTGGTCCTTCGGTTCAATGAGGGGGCCGCTGCCCTGGACGTGACGCGGCTGCTGCGCCGCCTGGCCCTGCCGGCAGCACTCGGCCTCGCGCTGCTGTTTGGCCTGGCGGCCACGGGTGAGTGGCTTGGCGTGCTCCAGTTCCTGCACCGAACGCCGTTTGGCGTATCAGATCCCGTCTTTGGCCGCGACGTCGGCTACTACGTGTTCACGGTGCCGGTCGTGGCGAGCGCCATCGGCTTTCTCACGGCGCTCACGACGGTTGCGCTGCTCGCGACCATCGCGCTGTACATGCTGCGTCAGGACGTCGCCGCGTTCGGGCGCCGCGTCACGGTGGAGCCGTCGGCCCAGTGGCACATTGCCGGGTTGATCGCCCTGCTATTCCTGTTGGCGGCGTTGCGGGTGTACTTCGTTCGAGTCCCGGGATTGCTGTACTCGACGACGGGACCGCTGGTGGGAGCGAGCTTCGCGGATCTCCACGCCACGCTCACCGGCCTCCGGCTCGCCGGGCTGGCGGCGCTGGCCGGTGGCGCGCTGGTGCTGTGGGGGACCCGCACCCACCGTCTGGTCTGGGCCACCCTGCGCGCGCTCGGGGTCTACCTTGGCGTGTCGCTGCTCGGCGTCGTCCTCTACCCCGCGATCGTCCAGCAACTGGCCGTGGCGCCGAACGAGTTAGTGAAGGAAACGCCGCAGCTCGCCTCCCATATCGCGGCGACGCGGCGGGCCTGGGGGTTGGACAACGTCTTGACGCGCAACCTGACCGGCGAGACCGGGCTCACCCAGCGGGACATCGAGGCGAACCAGGCGACCATCCAGAACGTCCGGTTGTGGGATCGCGAGCCGCTCCTGCAGACGTTCGGGCAGCTGCAGGAGATCCGCACCTACTACGACTTCGTCTCGGTGGACGACGACCGCTACTGGATCGACGGTCAGTACCGCCAGGTGCTCCTCTCACCGCGCGAGCTGAACTCGGCCTCGCTCCCGACGCGGACCTTCATCAACGAGCGGCTCACCTTCACGCACGGGATGGGGCTCACCCTCGGGCCGGTGAACCAGGTGACGGCGGAGGGATTGCCGGTCCTGTTCATCAAGAACCTCCCCCCGGCGTCCAGCGTGTCGCTGCGGGTGACGCGCCCGGAGATCTACTACGGCGAGCTCACCGATTCCTGGGTGTTCGCCCGCACCCACCAACGGGAGTTCGACTACCCCTCTGGCGACGAGAACATCTACACCTCCTACGCAGGCCAAGGTGGAGTCCGGGTCGGCTCGTTCCTCCGCCGGCTGGTGCTCGCGACCTACTTCGGTTCCCTGAAGGTGTTGCTGTCGAGCGATATCACCAACGACAGCCGCGCGATGTACATCCGGAACATCCGGGAGCGTGCGCGCACGGCGCTGCCGTTCTTGCTCTTCGACGGCGACCCGTATCTCGTGGTCGGGGATTCGGGCCGGCTCCGCTGGATCCTCGACGCCTACACCGCGACCAGCCGCTACCCCTACGCGCAGCCGCTTGCCGACGGCACGAACTACGTCCGCAACAGCGTGAAGGTGGTGATCGACGCCTTCGATGGCACCGTCACGGCCTACCTGGCCGACGCGGCCGATCCGCTGGCGCACACCCTGGCGCAGGTGTTCCCCGGCATCTTCCAGCCGCTCGACGCGATGCCGGCGGATCTGCGCGCGCATCTGCGCTACCCCGAGGATTTGTTCCGGATGCAGACCGACATGTACGCGACCTACCACATGGCGGAGCCGGACATCTTCTACCACCGGGAGGACCAGTGGCAGAAGCCGGTGTTGTCGCGGGCGGCCGAACAGCGCGATCCCTTCCTGCGCCACATCGTGATGCGGCTGCCCGAGGAGCGGCAAGCGGAATTCATCTTCATGGTCCCGTTCACGCCGAGCGGCAAGGACAACCTGGCCTCGTGGATGGTGGCGCGCAACGACGGGGAGCACTATGGCCACCTGGTCGTGTATCGCTTCCCCAAGCAGAGCCTGGTCTACGGGCCGGCCCAGATCGTCAACCGGATCAACCAGGACCCCGAGATCTCCCGCCAGATCTCGCTCTGGGACCAGCACGGCTCCGAAGTGATCCGCGGCCACCTGCTGGTCATCCCGATTGAGAAGGCGCTCATCTACGTGCAGCCGATCTATCTGCGGGCCGAGGGCGGGGGCATTCCCGAGCTGAAGCGCGTCGTCGTCGCCTACCAGAACCAGGTGGTGATGGAGGAGACGCTCGAGGCCGGGTTGGCGCGACTGTTCGGCGGTGCAAGGGAGCCCGCCGCGGTGGTGGCCGAGCCGTCTCCCGCCGTCCGGCCCAGCGACGGTCGCGCCGTTGATCTCACCCGACAGGCGGTTCAGCTATATCAGAGCGCCCTGGCGGCGCAGCGCGCCGGCGACTGGGCGCGATACGGAACGGAGCTGACCCGGCTGGGGGAGGTGCTACGTCAGTTGCAGGCGACCCTCGGAGGCCGGCAACCCTAGTTGCGGGGCTTCTCTTCCCAACTCCCGATTGGAACGATCCTCTGTACGTCCCTCTGAGGATCGCCTGACTTGCCGGGTATAATCCCGTGATGGGCATGCCCGCCAACGCCTCATCGAAGCAGCGGCCGTCGAAGTCCGAGAGAGACCCCGGCGATCCCGGGCGTAGACCCGGGCTGCTCGCTCCACACCGAGGACGGCTGTTCCAGCTCCTTTGGCCGGTTACGTCCTACCTCGTAACGAACGTGACCGTAACCCTGCTCTGGGTGCTCTTCTTCGTTCTCAACCGGACCACGGTCATCGGTCGCCGCAACGTCGGCGAGGAGCGGAACACGCTCTTGCTCTCGAATCACCAATCCATGCTTGATAGCTTCCTGGTCGGCCTGGCGGCGTTCTATCCCCAGTCCTGGCTCCGGCCGCACCTGATTCCCTGGAATCCAGCGGCGGCCGAGAACTTCTATAAGAACCCGATTCTGGCTTGGCTCGCCGACAACTGGAAGTGCATTTGGGTGCGGGAGGGACGTCGTGACCTGCACGCGCTCCACCGCATGATCCAGGTGTTACCCCACGGCGTGATGACCCTCTTTCCGGAGGGCACCCGGTCGCGGGATGGCTCCGTAGGACCGGGGCGAGCGGGAGCGGGGCTGCTCATTCTTGCGACCCGGGCGCAGGTGATTCCCGTCGCGATCGACGGGATGCAGGAGGTGCTTCCCATCGGTTGCTACGTCCCGCGGATCTTTAAGCGCATCTCTGTGTCCTGTGGCCCGCCCGTGGACTATATGGAGTTTCTCGCGATGCCGCGCACGCGGGAGACGGCCCAGGCATTGATCGACCGCGTGATCGAAGCGATTCAGGTCCAGCACGCCGAGCTCCGACGCCGGCGGACCCACGACGGGAATCCCACATCCTAGCTAGAGGGAAGTGCGAACTCACCGGGCCTTCGTGCAGGACGGGAGCACTCACCTTGATCATCCGGTGGCCCTTCGCGACACTTTAGCTTCTGGGCTCGCTCTGGGCGGCGTGGCGCGCGCCGTGATTACCGGCGAACGCGCCGAGACACGATTGGGGGCTGCGCGAAGACGCTGGGACGTCGTTTGGAGTAGCTGGGACAGCGTCGTTCTTGGATCTGCTGATTGAATTTCGGCCGCCTGGGCGGCGCTTGCGAGATCTCGCTGCCCCAACCCCAGTTTCTCCAGCCGGTGCCGAATTCGAAACGGTAAGTCCACGGGATTCCTCCTAGGTCCGATCTACTGACTTAGGTCCGATTCACCGATTGACCATGATAAGTTAATTATCTCTCTACAAAATGACCAGTGTGTCAATATACTTGACAAGTATAGTACACTAGGATACACTGCGGAAGACATAACTGCATGTAGTTAAGTGATGTCCATAATCAGTCACCGCTCAGCCACCAAACACCATAAAGGAGTTCGCCATGTACACACGTAACGTCTCCCTGCAGCGGGATCCGATGGTGGATTTGCTGCATCAGCTGGAGCACCGGATGGGCGGGACCTTCCACACGCCGCTGCGCACGTTTGAGTGGCCCGGACCCGAGGCCGCATCGGCCGGCTGGGTACCACTCGTGGATATCTTCGAAGAGCCCGATGTGATCCGCCTGGTGGCGGAGGTGCCCGGGGTGAAGCCCCAGGACGTGCAGATCTCGGTGGAAGGCCACCTGCTGACGATCAAGGGCACGAAGGAGCAAGTGGCGGAGGAGAAGGCCGAGAAGGTCCATCGCTATGAGCGGAGCTATGGTGCCTTCGAACGGTCGTTCACGCTGTCCACCTCGATCGATCCCAACAAGATCAAGGCGACCTACGACCTCGGCGTGTTGACGGTCACGCTACCGAAGGCGGAGACGGCCAAGCCCCATCTGATCACGGTGGAAGTTGCACCAGCGAAGGCGCTGAGGGCCTAGGGCGGACCCGGTTCTGTTTGGGGGGGGAGGAGGGCGGGATGGTCTGCCCTCCTTCCTTGCGGCCTATGGGGTGCGAAAATGGAGCGGGTCTCTGAGACCCTGTAGCTCCCGGTAATAGTACAGAGGCGTCGGTCGCTGGCCCTTGAACCTCAGCTGCTTGAGAAACTCGACCTCCTCCGCGGTCGCCGTGCCGCTGAGAGACGCATCCCGAAGGAATTCGTGGAGTCCCGGCTCTTCGCTGACGGGCTGTTCGGCTTTCTGCTCGACAA
Organism: Gemmatimonadota bacterium; assembly: GCA_041477065.1. Lineage (GTDB taxonomy): Bacteria > Gemmatimonadota > Gemmatimonadetes > Gemmatimonadales > GWC2-71-9 > 13-1-40CM-70-15. Next base: position 3,830 of record JBGOUQ010000039.1, on the reverse strand, counting down.
ACTCGAATCGCTTCGCCGGCCCTGGGACGACGCTGTGGTGTAAGACAATCTCCAGACTGAACGTCGCGAGGTCGATATCCCAGGATTCAATCAGCGGATCTAGGAACGAGACGCAGTTCTCAGCGGACACGTGGAAGATGTCCGTATCGAGGAACTCGAGCACGACGACCCGCATCTCCTCGTAGCTGCGGCGACTGAGCCGAGCCACCATGCGGAGCCAGTAGTCATTCTCGAGCTCGTCTTTCGCCACACGCTTGACCACATCCAGCAGCTTCTGGGTGACCAGGCGTTCGAGCTCGCCGAAGGGCTGCTTTTCAAAGATCGCGCGGACGTGTTTTTCCTTCTCACGATTGCACTTGCGCAGGATCAGCTCACGAAATTCGTGATACAGGGGTACGGGTTCCTCCCCCAATTCCCGCTTCAATTCTTCCTTGCGCTGGTGGTCCGCCAGCTTCGCCAGCTCCCCGCTCGGGAGCTTCAAGAACTTGTCGATCCGGGCATAGATGTCGGTGCGGCTCGGCGCGGGGGGCGCCTTCTTCCGAGTCAGTAACTGAGAGATGTACGAGTCCGTCACGCGGGCGGCGCGGGCGAGATCCTGCTGCTCCAACCCCAATTCCTCCAGCCGGTGCCGGATCACAAATGGGACGTCCACGGGATTCCTCCTCGGCCGATTTAACGCCTTAACCATAGTATGTTAATCGCTTTCGACAATACTGGCAAGTCGACCGTTGCACTTGACCAGTCAAGTACATCACTATATGCTCACGAAGCTGGCAACTGCTGCTAGTTAACTGAGATCCGTTGTTAAGTCCCTTGCGCGGTTCTCCTTTCAGGTGGAGGCGCAGCATCATGGCTACTGCGACAAAGACCAGGGTCAAGATCTTCCCGCTCGCCGATCGGGTGGCGATCCGGCCGATGGAAGACACTGAGGAGATGAAAGGTGGTCTCTACATCCCGGACACGGCCAAGGAGAAGCCGATCCAGGGTCAGGTCATCGCGGTCGGGCCCGGCCGGATGGAAAAGGGCCAGCGCGTCCCGATGGAGCTGAAGGTCGGGGACCGGGTCGTGTATGGGAAGTACACCGGCTCGCAGGTCGAGCTGGACGAGGAAGAGATCATCCTGATCAAGGAATCCGACGTCATCGCCAAGCTCAGCTGAGCGAGGGAGGAATAGATGGCTGCCAAGTATCTCGAATTCGGTACAGAGGCCCGCTCGCGCCTCAAGCGGGGCGTGGACCAGCTGGCAAACGCGGTGAAGGTCACCCTCGGTCCGAAAGGTCGCAACGTCGTCATCGACAAGAAGTTCGGGAACCCGACGATCACCAAGGACGGGGTCACCGTCGCTAAGGAGATCGAGCTCGAAGACGAGCTTGAGAACATGGGCGCCCAGATGGTGAAGGAAGTGGCGACCAAGACCTCCGATATCGCCGGGGACGGCACCACCACCGCGACGGTGCTGGCGCAGGCGATCTTCCGCGAGGGCCTGAAATCGGTCACCGCGGGCGCCAACCCGATGTCGCTGAAGCGCGGCATCGACAAGGCGGTCGAGGCGGTGGTGGAGGAGCTGAAGCGGATCTCCGCGCCCACCAAAGGCCGGAAGGAGATCGCGCAGGTCGGCACCATCTCCGCCAACGGGGACAAGGAGATCGGCGACAAGATCGCCGACGCGATGGAGAAGGTGGGCAAGGACGGCGTGATCACGGTGGAGGAGGCGAAGGGTCTCGAGACCACGCTCGAGACGGTGGACGGGATGCAGTTCGACCGCGGCTACCTGTCGCCCTACTTCGTCACCGATCCGGAGAAGATGGAGGCCGTGCTCGAGGACGCCTACGTCCTGGTGCACGAAAAGAAGATCTCCACCATGAAGGACCTGCTCCCGGTCCTCGAGAAGGTGGCGCAGTCGGGCAAGCCGCTGCTCATCATCGCCGAGGACGTGGAAGGGGAGGCGCTGGCGACGCTGGTGGTGAACAAGCTCCGTGGCACGCTGAAGGTGTGCGCGGTCAAGGCCCCGGGCTTCGGCGACCGGCGCAAGGAAATGCTCACGGACATCGCGACCGTCACAGCGGGCAAGGTGATCTCCGAGGAGCTGGGCTTCAAGCTCGAGAACACCGGGCTCGACGATCTCGGCCACATCAAGCGCATCTTGGTGGATAAGGAGAACACCACGCTGATCGGCGGCAAGGGCAAACAGGCCGACATCCAGGGCCGCATCGGCCAGATCCGCGCGGCGATCGAGAAGTCCACGTCGGATTACGATAAGGAGAAGCTGCAGGAGCGACTCGCGAAGCTCGCGGGCGGTGTCGCCGTGATCAACGTGGGCGCGGCCACGGAGACCGAAATGAAGGAGAAGAAGGCCCGGGTCGAGGACGCGCTGCACGCGACCCGCGCCGCGGTCGAGGAGGGCATCGTGCCGGGCGGCGGGGTCGCGCTCTTGTGGTGCCGGAAGGCCCTCGACAAGGTCCGGGGCGCCGATGACGACGAGAAGACCGGCATCGAGATCGTCCGCCGCGCGCTCGAGGAGCCGATCCGGATCATCGTTCAGAACGCGGGTGCCGAAGGGGCAATCGTCGTGGGAAAGGTGAAGCAGGCGGCCAAGCTGAACTTCGGCTACAACGCCCTGACCGACGAGTACGAGGATCTGGTCGCGGCCGGCGTCATCGACCCGACCAAGGTCACCCGCACGGCGCTGCAGAACGCCGCGTCCATCGCGGGCCTGCTCCTCACGACCGAATGCGTGGTGGTGGAGAAGAAGGAGAAGGAGAAGATGCCCGCGATGCCCGGGGGCGGTGGCATGGGCGGGATGTACTGAGCGGCTAGACAGTCGTCACGCGCTCAGGCAAACGGAGTACGCAGGTTCACGTCGGAGTAGCCAAGGAGTGGTGATATGTACTGGCCCGACCCACCATCGTGGTAGACAGCTGCATCTGGAAGGTTTATCCCACGGGTCGCTTTTGGGGTCGTGCCAATCTAGGAAACTCGCGATGGCGCCGAAACACCCTTCTTCAGCACCTTGCTAGAGGTGCCAGGCCACCGGCACCCGAGGGTCGGGCAAGTAGGCACAGTAGGTGCCGGTGCGGATGGCTCGGTCGAGATGCTCCCCTAACGGCGAGTTGTGCTCCTGGATTCGTGCCATCGCTTGGCGGACGGCCCGAGTCACGCTGACTCTGGCCCGTTCGGACGCGGAACCCGCGCGTCGATTACGACCACCCAGCCCGAACGCACGGGACAGCTCGCGCACGATGAAATCACGCTCGGTGTCCGCCTGTGCGGCCCGCTCCGAATCCCCCATGGCCCGCGCCTCATCGATGTCCGTCTCGATCTCGACAAGCCTCCGGCGGTACGACTCTTTGGCTTGCGCATCGAGCAACTGGCCGGCATCCAATCCACCCGAGAACCTCAGGTCGGGTTCCGCCGCTCGGCTCGCCGTCCCAGGTTCGGACCTGTCGCCGACGACCAGATCCAAGACGTGGAACTCCCTTCCCGGATCGCCGAGGAGCCGGGCTAGGTAGTGCAGGCCCTTCAGGTCCCGCAGGCGTACGGCATGCTCCTCGAACACCACCGACCAGTAGTCGCCCTCTCGCCGAAAGACGTTTTCCTGGTCGACGCGCCCATGTACCCTGGGCCCGCCAACGTCATTTCCTCGCCCGTCGCCGCAGGCCTGCGCCGCTCGGACGGCCTCAAGCTTGGCTCCGATCTGCTCGAACACTGACCGCGCGGCTCGGAATTCCAGCAGGGCGAGAGCCTCGTTTCCCTCCGCGCGGCATGCGTCCCCGAGCCCCATCCGAGCGATTCCTGTCTCGTAGGGTGCGCCGACCTCGTTCCAGAGATGCG
>JBGOUQ010000038.1:0-21338 GCA_041477065.1 Gemmatimonadota bacterium | reverse complement strand
GTGCTGGAGGTGCGGGGCAACTTCACGCAGCTCTATGTGGGGAGCGATTGGTCGGACTTCGCCGCCTCGGGGAGCCACCGGACCCGGCTCACCGGGAGCGGGGCCCAGACGGTGCACTTCGATAACCCGGGGGCCTCGGGGATCAGCTCCTACTTCCAAGATCTCGAGGTGGCCAACACCAGCGGGGGCGTGAGCTTCGCGACCAACGCGGTGGCCAATGGGGCGCTGCGGGTGCGGTCGGGCGTCTCCCAGAGCCTGGCGGGTGGCGGGCACGCGCTCACCGTGGCCGGGCTGGACGTGGACAGCCTCACGCTTGACAACGTGGCGTTCACCTGGAACGGCACCGCCTTCACGAGATTCGACGACGTCACCTTCGCGAACTATGCGACGACCGCCACACAGCTTACGGTGACGCAACCGGGCGCCGCCGCCGGGTCCACCTGCAACCGCCTGGTGTTCCTTGTGACGCCAACCAGCGGGTTCTACGTCAGTGCGACCGATACCGCGCCGGTGGACGGGAACGTACTGACACTTATCCTCGCGGGCTCGCAGCCGCTTGATGGATCCGCCCATACCGCGACGAGCGGCGGCGCGGTCGTGAGCTGGACCCCATGAACCGCGCGCGATGCGTCTACCTCGGGGTCGCGTTCGCTCTCGGAGCCGTGTCCCTGGCGCGCGCCCAGTCCCCGGATTGGACCGCGTTCCTCACGGTCCGCCCCGATCCCTCGCCCTATATCGCCGACTGGCAGTCGGACCCGAGCGTCGTGACGCTGGTGCTGTCCTATTCCGGGTCGGCGGACGTCCCATTCTACCTCGACGGCACGATCCTGCGCGGCGGGGCGCTGATCGTGACCGGCCGCAGCACGGCCTTCGAATTCGTCCGGCCGTCACAGGTGCTGCTCACCACCCGTGACGGCATCTGGGAGCAGAACAGCGTCACCTATCCTTCGAGCCTCAAGGACCAGCTGGTCCAGACGGGTCGCATCCCCGACGGCGACTATCAGTTCTGCGTGGACGCGCGCCAGGGCACGCCGGAAACGGGCGGTGGCGCGCTGCTCGCGCACGCCTGCCAGGACTTCACGATCACCGCGCCGCAACCGCCCGCGCTCGTGGCGCCCGGCAACGGCGACACCGTGCCGCTCCCGCTGCCGCTCTTCACCTGGAGCCCGGTCATCACGAGCGGGAACGTGTCGTTGTCGTATCACGTACGCGTCGCGGAAGTGCTGCCCGGGCAATCGCCCCTCGAGGCGATCAACAACCTGCCGCAGTTCGAGGGCGATTTCACCACGACGTCCATCCTCTATCCCGTCGACGCGCTGAGTCTGCGGGACAGCGCCCGCTACGTCTGGCAGGTACAGGCAGTGGACGCCGTCGGGCAGCCAGTCGGGGAACGCCAGGGGAAGAGCGAGGTGTGGGCGTTCACCTATCAGCCCATCGGACGGGCTTCGCTGATCGCCCTCGACTCGACGCGCGATACCACGACGGGGAGCGCCGAGCGCGTCGTGGCGCAGTTCCAGTGGGGCCCCGTGCAGGTGAAGGTCCTCTCGCTCACCGACTCGTCCTGGGCCAACTACTCGGGCGAGGGGCGCGTGAAGATCGTGCCGGGTCTGCTCGAGCCCCGGTTCCGCTTCAAGAGCGTGCACCTCGATTCCACCGGTACCCGGGTGCAATTCGCGCCGCGCCACGTGGTCTCGTTGCCGCTCGGCGCCGGCGCGGCGGATTACGCGCTCAAGAACCTGCCGCTGCCGTTCTGGGTGAACGTGACTACGCTGGTGCTCGTCGCCGACTCCGCCACCGGCGACCGGCACGCGGGGATCTCCGGCAGCGGTGTGATCTTCCTCGGGCTCGGCACCGCCGACTCGCTCGCCCGGCGCCAGCCCGACACGTCCACGGTCAAGTGGAACTGCTCCCCGGACACCGCGAAGACGCGGGTCGACCACAGCGTCACCGTCTGCACCTCGGCGAAAAAGGACACCTCGGGGGGAACGGGACCAGGGCTTTGGGAGACCTACAAGGCCCTCGAAGCCCGCAGCCTCTTCTTCACCTTCGACGATCTGCGCTTCGACGGCGCAGCGCCGGCCGGCACGATCACGCTCGGGCAGGATTACACGACCGGGATTTTCGGCCTCCCCGACGCGCAGCTCAAGCTCGTGGCGGACTCGACCAATCTGGTCATGACGAGCGGGGCCGCCACGCTCACGCTGAGCGGTGAGTTCAAGCTCCCGGCTTCGGCCGGCCTCGCGCGCGACCACCCCGACACGACCAAGTACCAGAACAGCGCGGGCAAGGACAGCGCCGTGACGCTGGACACCGCCGTCACGCTGAAGTTCTCGAAAGCGAAGCTCGGCACCAACGGCGAGTTCTATCTCGCCACGGCAGGACTGCCGCTGTCCCACATCGGGCGCACCGGGCTCCACATCCAGACCGGCAATGCCTGGATCGACTTTTCGAGCGCCCTCTCACCACCCGGGAAGCCCGCCGGCTGGCAGGGCGTCTACTTCGACAGCGCGCGGGTCGACCTTCCCGACCACTGGCGCCAAACCGGCAAACCCGACTCGACCGCTTCGATCGTGGGCTACAAGCTGGCGATCGACGGGCAGGGCTTCTCGGGGGACGTCTATGGGACGCGACTCGACCGCCTTGGGCCGGTGCGGTTCGGCGGCTTCGAAGGCAAGCTCGACTCGCTGCACTTCCTGTTCGCCGCCGGCACGCTCGACACCGGGTACGTGCAGGGCTCGGTGAAGATGCCCTTCCTCGATGGCGACCTCGCGTACTGGGTGAACTTCACCCCGGTCGGGGTGGATCAGGCGTACGCCCGGCTCACCAGCCAGCAGGCGATTTCGATGCCGGCGCTGCACGCCAAGGTCGTGATCCAGCGAGGGCAGTTCGTCTACGAGCGGCCGGTGGGCACGTTCACGATGGACGCGAGACTCACCATCGACGAGGACGGCGTCGCGCTCAAGGACGCGCAGGTCTACGGGTTGTCGATCTCGAACGATGGCGGCATCAAGCTGAAGGGCGGGTGGCTCGGCTTCGACGGGGGGAACCAGGCCGGCTTCAAGCACTTCCCGGTGGCGCTCGACTCGATCGGGTTCGGCAGCGGGACGAACGGGAACGAGGTCTGGCTCGGCCTCGCCGGCCGGTTCGCGCTGAACGACAACCTCCCCGCCGCCGCCGGCGCATTTCGGTTGTTCGGCACGCGCAGCGCACCGGGAGCCGACTGGGGCTTCGAGAAGGTCGTGGTCGACAAGCTCGACCTCTCCTACAAGAACGCGGCCGTCACCTTCCAGGGCTCGCTCGACTACCTCCAGGACGACCCCATCTACGGCGACGGGTTCAAAGCGGCGCTGAAGCTCGCGGTGATCAATGAGTTCAGCGTGGACGGCAACGTGCTGATCGGGGCCACGAACGCCACGCCGACGGCTTCGAGCTTCCGCTACTGGTACGTGGACGCGAAGGTGCTGCTCCCGCCGCCCGGGATCCAGCTCGGCATCCTGCCCCTCGCCATCTTCGGCTTCGGGGGCGGCGCCTACTCCCACATGCAGGCGAAGATCGACACGCTCACCCTCAAGGCGACCTACATCCCGGACTCGACGAACCTGTTCGGGCTGAAGGCGCTGATCACCATCGGCTCCTCGGGCAACGGCGGCTACGCCTGGAACGCCGACGCCACCCTCGAGGCGGCGGTCGGCACGAGCGGCGGGCTCACCTCGCTCACGCTGCGCGGCGACAACTGGATGCTCACCGACGTGCAGCATCGCGAAAAGAAGATCTGGGGCACCGTGCTCGTGAACTTGCCGGTGTCGCAGCCCGTGTTGCACGCGAACATGAACTTGAACGTCGATCTGCGGCCCGCCATGCGGGGAGCGGGGTGGGCGGAGCTGCACTTCGCGCCCGACCAGTGGTACATCCACGTCGGGACGCCGGCGCGGCCCGACTCGCTGATCCTGCTCCCGGCGACGCTGGCGATCCGCAATACCGCCTACTTCGACATGGATCAGACGGGGGTCGACGCGGGGTTCGCGACGTACCTGCAGCAGGAGAAGACGGTCGGGATCTTCTACGGCAAGGTGGACGCGGGCTACAGCGCCACCGCCAAGATGCGCTACCGGCCATTCCTCGCCATGGGCGACGGCGAGCTGTGGGGCGACATCATCGCCAAGGTGAAAGGCTACACGCTGCTCGAAGGGACCGCGCGTGCGAGCCTCGCCTTCCGGCTGCCCGATCCCACGCAGATTTGGGGGAAAGTCCAGCTGAAGTACTCGTTCCTCTCGGGCCTGCTCAAGGGCACCTACCGCATGAGCTACTCCTGGGGCTCGGGGGGTAGCGACAGCTCCAACACCAGCGCCCCGTTCGTGATCGTCGACGCCACCTACCCCGTGAACGGCGATACGGCCGCGACCCTCAGCGGCGTTTCCTACTACCTCGGCATGAGCGAGGGGGTGCAGTACGGCACCGATGACGGCGTCTACCGGCTCCGCCTCTCGGCGACGCCGACGATCGCGCGCGGGCTCGGCGTGCCGGTCACCACGCGCGACCCGCGCACCGGGAAGCTCACCACCACGACCACGCTGCGCTGGACCTCGATCGGCAGCGTCGTCCAGGACTACGACGACGCCCGCTCCACGCTCACCCTGAAAGCGCCGGGGTACGCGCTGCTCGATCCGGGAGCGACCTATCAGGCGTCGGCGTCGTTCGTGCTCGAGAAGTTGAGCGGCAGCGCGTGGACCGCCGTCACCACCGTGACGTCGAGGGTCCAGTTCCGCACCGCCGGCACGCCGGTGACGCTCGCCCAGCTCGTGGCCGCGACCGACCCGCCGGGCGGCGCCTCGCCGCTGTACTACAGCGGCCCCAACCGCGGCGCGGTGCGGGTGCAGTTCTCGAACCTGACCAGCGACATCACGAGCGGCGGCGTCCGGGGGCAGGTCGTCGGCGAGGCGGGGGACTCCGTCGCCGGTACGTGGGCGTCGTCGCACTACGTGCGCGCGATCCTCCTGGCGGGCCACACGCCGCCGCCCGATCCCACGCTCTACTCGTTCACCCCGACCGCCGGCGCGCTCGCGCCGAGCACGCGCTACCGCTTCGGGCTGGTCCGCACCGACACGACGCATCGGGAGGAGTATGCGGTGACCTTCATCACGAGTCGCTACGCGTCGCTTGCCGATCACATCCACGCGTCCACCACGACCGTGACCCCCGACCGCGGTCCCGGTCCCACCTCGGGCGCCGGCAATTACCTGCGCGGCGCGACGATTGCGCTCGCCGGCCCCGAGGCGATGAGCTGGAACGACATCGACTCGATCGAAGTGACGGGCGTCTCCTCCGGGTGGCAGGTCACGCCGAGCACCCGCTGCCAGTGGATCGGCTTGGCGGCACCGCGGATCGCCGGGCTCGGGATCACGGTGCGGGATCTGTGCGGCGCCACGCCGACGTACGAGAACGTGCTCGCGGTGTCGTTCACCGCGGCGTCCGATGCGTCGTTGCCCTCCGCCTCCACCGGCACCATCACCCTCCGCATGAACCACCGGCGCGAAGGGTGGCAGACGTTCACCTTCACCGTGCCGCCGCCGGTTCCGCCCACGGTCGCCCGGACGCCGATTCCCCCTCCCCCTCCCACGGCCCCGCCGGTCACGAAGGTGGACGTGACCGGAGTGAGGAGACCATGACTCGAGCGCTCGTGCTGCTGGTCGGCCTGGTTCCGGCGGTCCTGGCCGCCCAGAGCGGCGCCACGCCGCTCGTCGTGGCCCCCGCGGTGCAGGGCACGGTACTGCGGTGGGTGTGGCCACCAGGCGAGCGGCCCGCCGGCTACTTCGTCGAGCGGCGCGAGGCGGGGACCGCGACGTGGGTGCGGCTCACTCCCTCACCGCTCACCCGCCTGCGGGACCGGGCGCGGGCCCGGGAGATTCTGGGGTCCGCCTTCGACCGTTACGCGACGCTGCTCTTTCCCGCCGATCCCCGCGCCGAGCTGCGGGACGTCGAGTCCTACCAGTCGGCGCTGCTCCTCATGGCCGACGTCGAGCCCGGCGTCGCCAGGGTGCTGGGCCTGCGCTACGACGACCAGACGGCGCGGGCCGGCCAGGCGTACACCTATCGCCTGGCCGCCCTGACCGGCGGCGGCGAGACGGTGGTCGCAACGAGCGGGCCGGTGACGGCGGGCGGCTATCAGCCGGCTGCCGCGCCCGATTCGCTGCAGGGGCTGCAGGGGAGGCGTGGAGTGGAGCTCAAGTGGACGGTCCGCCCCGCGTTCAGCGCGTACAACGTCTATCGTTCGCGGCGCGGCGGGCCTGCGACTCTGGTCAACGACGGTCCCGTGGTCGCGTTCACGAACGAGGCGGGCGCAGCGACGGCCGCAGCGCCGATGCTGTTCCGCGACACCACCGCCGTACCGGGTGATACCCTCGCGTACGCGGTCGAGGGGTTGGACGCCTTCGGCCGGCCGAGTCGCCGCGCCGCGCCCGTCACCATCGCGGTGCGCGACGTGACGCCGCCGGCTCCGCCGCCGACGGTCGCGACCGAAATCCACGGCGACACGGTCGTGGTGCGGTGGCGGCCTTCGAGCACCGGTGACGTCGTCGCCTATCAGCTGTGGCGGTCGCGGTCGGACACCGCTCCCTTCGAGCGGGTGGGCGCGCCGGTCCGTGCTCCCGTCGCGCAGACCCTCGACCCCGGACGTCCCGCGCGCCGGGTATTCTGGTACCGCGTCACCGCGGTGGACCGTTCGGGGAACGAAAGTGCGCCGTCGTTCGCCGCGCTCGCCGAAGTGCCCGACCTGACGCCACCCGACGCACCCGACAGCGTGCGGGGCACGGCCGACACCAACCGGCTGCGCCTGGCCTGGCGCGCGGTGGCAGCCTCCGACCTGCTCGGCTATCGGGTGTACCGGGCGACGGTGCCCGGCGGTGAGTTCGTGATGCTGACGCGCACGCCACAGCGTGCCGCGGCGTTCGCCGACACGGTGCCGCGCGCGGCGAATCACCCCTACTACTATCGGGTCACCGCGGTCGACTCGGCCTACAACGAGAGCCGGCCGTCGGCAGTCTTCAGCCTCGCGCCTCCAGACCTGACCCAGCCGTCCGCGCCGGAGATCACTGCGGTGCGGCCGGGGGAGGATCGGCTGATCGTGACCTGGCTTGCCAACCCGGAGCCGGATGTCGCGCGCTACCGGCTGCGCTGGCGGCTGCGCGGTGCGGCCGCCTGGACCGACGCCGCCGACAGCGTCAGCGCCGACCGGCTCGTGGACACGATCGCCGGCGTGCCGGCGAAGCGCTTGATCGAGGTGTCCCTGGTGGCCGTGGACCGCGCGGGGAACCGCTCCGTTCCCGCCCGTCCGGTGGTGGGGCAAGCGTACCATCGCACCTCACCCCCGGCACTCGAGGTGCGGCGGGCAGCGTTCGACGCCAAACGTCACCTCGTGGTGATCGAGTGGGATGCGCGGGCGGCAGACAGCCTCCGCGTGATCGTGTTGCGGCGGAGCGGCACCGCGCCTGCAATCGGCGTCGGGGAGGTTCCCGCGGCGGCGCGGCGATTCGAAGATCGTACGGCCGCTCCCGGCATCCATCACGCCTACGGGCTGCGCGTGGTCGATCGCTACGGCAACGCCGTGGATTCGCGGCGTTTCGTCGAGGTCGATCTGAAAGAGGCTCGGCCATGAGACACGCGCTGCTCCTCATCGGGATCGTCTGCGCCACGCCGCTCGCCGCACAGCGGCCGGGTCTCTCGAGCGAGACTGGTGCCTACGTCGAGGGATATGGCATCTCCGGTCGGCCGGCCCGCCGGCCGGGGAGCACCGTGCGCTTCTACGCCGCGCCGACGTTCGAATGGCTCGGCTTCTCGGTCGGCGTCAACCTGCTGTGGAGCACCGAGCAGTCGTTCACGGCCCAGACCGTGGATCGTTATTCGCTCAACCCGCGCTGGTCCTGGGGACAGGTGCACGCGGGTGATTGGGTGCCGGTGGTCTCGCGCTACACCGCCTCCGCGGTCACGGTCCGGGGCGGCGGCATCGAGCTGACGCCGGGGAGGTTTCGGCTCATCGCCGCCGCGGGGCAGGGGCAGCAGGCGACCGACCTGTCGGCCTTCGACGCGGCTCCCAAACGGATGCTCTACGCGGGGCTCATCGGCTACGGCGATCGCGAGCATACGTTCCTTGAGGTGAGCGGGCTCCGCGCCGTGGACGCCGTCGCGGGGGCGGATACCCTCTCGGCGCCGCCGCAGGAGAACATCGTCGGGGCGCTTGCGGGTGGGGCGGCGTTCCTGGGCGGTCGGCTCCGAATCAAAGGCGACGCCGCCGCGAGCCTGTTCAGCCGGGACACCCGCGCCGGCGCGTTGGACAGCCTCGGCCAGCCGGGGTGGACGTCGAGCCTGTTCACGCCGCGGGTGAGCAGCCGCATCGACTACGCCTGGAATGCCGACATCCGGCTCGGTTTGCGCCAGGGCAGCGTCGGCCTCCAGATCGAGAACGTGGGACCCGGCTTCACCACCCTCGGGAGCCCCTATCTCGTCAACGACATGCGCGAGGTGAAGGTCTCGAGCACGCTGCGTTGGCTGAAAGGTCGCGTGAATACCACCGGCGCGGTCGGCCTGCGGCGCGACAACCTAGCGGGCGACAAGCGCGGCACGACGCGGCGCTGGACCGGCACCGCCGCGATCACGGCGCTCACCGGCCGCTGGCTCGTCTCGAGCGTGAGTGTGATGGTCAATTCGATCACGCTCGACCCGACGCCGCTGCCGCCGACGGCGCCCGATCCCGGGCTCGTGGATTCGTTCCGGGTTTCGAACCTGGCGCTCTCGGGCGTCGTGACGGAGCAGGCGCAATTCAAGGGCTGGGGCGTCCAGCAGCATCTCACGATCAGCGCCGCGCTGCAGAAGGTCGAGGACCAGACCCCCCGCTTCGCCGGGGCGGCCGGGGCGGACGTGCACAACTTCTCGCTCGAATGGGGCGTCGCCCTCCGCGGCGGCTACAGCCTGGCGGTGCGGCCGGGCTACCAAAGTTTTGTGGGCGGCGGGCAGTCGGCGAGCTACACATCGCTCGGCCTCCAGGTGTCGCGCCGGCCGCCGCGCTCACCCCTCGGCATGTCGTTGACCTCCACGCTGACCCAGGTCGAACGGGGCTGGCAGCTGCGCGATGACATGTTGGTGACGTGGCGGCTCGGGGATCGGGACAACCTGACGGTGCAGCTACGGCGCACCGATCTCACCGGTGTGGCGTTGCCGTATCACGAGACGCTCGGGACGCTGCGCTACAGCAGAAGGTGGTAGGCGGTCGGTGACGCGTCAGATCGGCCGGAATAGATCCGCAAGCTCGATCACGCACGGCTGGGCGGCCGCCTCGGGCTCCCAGATGAGCGTTTCGCGTTCGATCGTCGGAGCGCGCGCTGCCGGCGTCCATCCCTCGGCGTGGCGAGCCTCGGGGTCGATCACCCAGTAGAGCGGAACGCCGGCCTCCTGGTACCAGCGGCGCTTGGTAAAGCGGTCGGCACGGGCGGTGGACGGGCTCAGCACCTCCATGACGAGTAGGAGGTCGCGCATGCCGGACCATTGTAGCGTGCGCGCTTGCTCGACCGGTACGACGAACAGATCGGGCTGCAACAGCGTTTCCGGGGCCCACGAGATGTCGGCCGGCGATTGGAGCACGTGCCCGACCGGCTCGCGCTCGAGATAGGCCGAGAGCGCCACGAGCAGGCGGCGCCTCGGGCTGACGCGGTGCAAGGGTGGGACACCACGCACGCTCGCGGCAGCGAGCCGAGTGATCATCATCGTTTTGCGTCGGGCCTGGTGCGGAAAAACGCGATGCCTCTCTCAGCTCCCCGCGAGCGCCGCCCGCACCGCCTCCTCGGGCGCGGCCACCGTCCAGCCGACCTTCGCGTCCCCGTGCATCGCCCCGACCTTCTTGGGCAACGCGAACCGGATTTCTCCCCTGCGCGACTTCTTATCGTGCTGCATCGCGGCGAGTAGATCGTCCACGCTCGCGCCCGCCGGCGGCTCCGTCGGCAGGTCGTAGCGTTCCAGAGCCTGCCTGATCCGCCGGGCCGTTCCGCCCTCCGTCACGCCGAGGGCCTCCCCGATCCGCGCCTCGACGACGATGCCGATCGCCACCGCCTCGCCGTGCGCCACCTCGAACTTCGCCACCGCTTCGACCGCGTGGGCCACGGTGTGCCCGAAGTTGAGCACCGCGCGCCGCCCCGCCTCCCGCTCGTCCGCCGCGACGACCTTGGCTTTGATCTCGACCGATCTGGCGACGACACTCTCCAGTGCGTCCGGCTGCTTCGCCACGACGGCCGGCTGCTCACGCTCGAGCATCGCGAAGTAGTCGGCGTCCGCCACGACGCCGTGCTTGATCGCCTCCGCCACCCCGGCGGCGAGCTGAGGCGCGGGCAGAGTACCGAGCACCTCGAGGTCGGCGACGACCAGCCGTGGCTGGTGAAACGCACCGAGCAAGTTCTTTCCCGCCGGCACGTCCACGCCGGTCTTACCGCCGATCGAGGAGTCGATCATGGCGAGCAGCGTGGTGGGGACCTGCACGTACGGGACTCCGCGGAGGTAGGTCGCGGCCAGGAATCCCGCTACGTCGCCCACCACCCCGCCGCCGAGCGCAACCACCGCCGCATCCCGGCCGAAATGGCGCGCCAGCATCCGGTCGGAGAGGGCCGCCCACGTCTCCCGCGTCTTGTTCCACTCTCCCGCCGGGAACGTGAACAGGTCTACCCGACACCCCGCCCCCGACAGCCGGTCCCGTACCGCTTCACCGCGCAGCTTGCCGACGTGAGAGTCCGAGATGATGGCGTACGCCGCGGCCGGACACCGCTGTGTGAGCAGTGATGCCAGCTCCGCGAGCAGCCCGCGGCCGATCAGAATGTCGTAGGAGGCGTCACGCTGCTCGGTGAGGTGAACGCGGACGGTCACCACTGCTCGTCGGGGACGCCCGCCGCGGCGTTCGCCGCGCGCGCGAGCACGAACAGCAGGTCGGAGAGCCGGTTCAGGTAGGTGAGGATCTCGGGTCGAACCTTCGCTTCGGCCGACAGCGCCACGACGGCGCGCTCGGCCCGCCGGCACACCGTGCGCGCCAGGTGCAGCGCCGCCGCTTTGGGGCTCCCTCCGGGAAGGATGAACTGCTTGAGCGGCGGCAAGCCCGACTCGTGCTGGTCGATCGCGGCTTCCAGCGTCGCCGTCTGCCGCCCGCCGATTGCCGGGCGGTCGCGCAGCGCCTTGGCGAGCTTCGCGGGGTCTGGCGTGGCGAGCTCGGCGCCGATCGTGAACAGGTCGCGCTGGATACTCTGGAGCCGGCCGCGGGCGAACGCCGCGGGCTCCTGCGCCAGCGCGAAGCCGACCGCCGCATTGACCTCGTCCACCTCACCGTAGGCCGCCACGCGCCGGTGGTCTTTGGAGACGCGCTCGCCGCCGAACAGCCCGGTCTCGCCGCCGTCGCCGGTCTTCGTGTAGATCTTCACGCGGCGGAACCTACGCTCACCGGCAGCGCAGCGCGAGCGGCTGGGACGCGACGATGGCCGGCCCATCCACCGCAACCGCGAGCGTGCGCGAGTCGAACGGGGACACGTCGGCCACTTGATCGACCAGGAGCATCGGATCGCCCGTCGGCTCGAAGACGACGCCGCGCAGCGAGTACCGGGCGGGCGGTGGGAGCGTGGCGACCCGCGCCAGCAGGCCGCCGTGGAGCGGGGCGCGCACCGGCGCCAGGACCCAGTCCGTCTCGTGGCCGGCCCGGTCGGTCACCGCCACGCCGCTCACCAGCACCGTGTCCCCGTTCGCCTCGAGGAACCGCACCCGGAACCCCACGGCCAGCGACGCGCCCACGCTCGAGTGGCCGATCGAGAACACCTCGCCGGCGTCGCTCGCCACCTCCGGATCCACAGCGATCTGCGCGGCGAGGGGCCACGCCGGCGCGGTGCCGCGTGCCGTGAGGCGCTCGGCTGCGAGGGCCGCCGCGCGGATGTAGCGCCGGGCATCGTCACCGCTGAGGGCCTGGCCGATCGGGCGTCCCCCCGCCGTAGGCCGCCTGGGCGCAAGGCCGAGGACCCCGACCACCGGAGTGTGCGAGCGCGGCGCTGCGGGCAACGCCTCTGGTGAGAACGCATACACCAGCTCGGTCACCGGTCCCGGGACGAGGCAATCCCCGCTGGCATGGAGGCGAATGAGGCGCAGCTCGGCAGGCACCGCGCCGCCGGCCGACAGGATCGTGGCGCGATCGCGTGTCGCGAGACTCTCGGCAGCGAGGCTCACGACCGCCCGTCCGCGGAACGCGGCGTCGAGGCTAGGTGGCGCGCCGGCCATCCGGGGGCGCACCATGCGCGCGTAGACACGCAGCGTGAAATCGCTGTCGGCGAGGAACAGGTGAATCTCGCTCCCCAGCGTCCAGCCGAGGGCGGCCCCTTGAAAGCCGTCGGCAAACGCGGCGGGCGCGCGGTCGGGACCGGCATCGGGGGCTAGGCCCGGGAGGCCGCGCCCGCCGCAACCGGTGACGCACGCGATCACCAGGACCGTGCTTGCTCGCCGCATACCCTCCCGTTACCCTTGCCGCATGCAGGACGTCAAAGATATCACGATCGTCGGCGCCGGCCCGACCGGGCTGTTCGGCGCCTTCTACTCGGGGATGCGCGGGGCCTCCTGCCGGCTGATCGACAACCTCGACCAGGTCGGCGGCCAGCTGACCGCGCTCTATCCCGAGAAATACATCTTCGACGTCGCCGGCTTTCCCAAGATCCTCTCCAAGGATCTGGTGAAAGGGATGGCGGAGCAGGGCCTCCAGTTCGGCGCGCCGGCCCACCTCGGCGAGAAGGTGATCGGTTTGAGGCGCGAGGGCGAGGACGGTAAGCCGCTCTTCGTCGTGGTGACCGACAAGGACGAATATCCTTCCCGTACCGTGCTCATCGCCGCGGGGATCGGCGCGTTCACCCCGCGCAAGCTGCCGCTCAAGGACGCCGACCGCTGGCTGGGCAAGGGGCTGTTCGACCGCGTCCTGAATCCCAAGGAGTTCGCGGGCCGCCGCGTGATCATCGTGGGCGGCGGGGACTCGGCGTTCGACTGGGCGGTGAACCTACAGGGGGTGGCGAGGTCCATCCTCATGATCCACCGGCGCGACGGGTTCCGCGCCCACCAGGCCACGGTCGATCAGGTGCAGCGGCTCAGCGCTGAGGGGAAGATGGAGCTGCGCACTTTCTGGGAGCTGAAGGCGATCGACGGCGGCGACGCCGTCGAGCGCGTCACCATCTACAACAACAAGACCAAAGAGGAAGAGTCGCTCGCGATGGACGCCGTGTTGCCCCAGCTCGGCTTCATCTCCTCATTGGGCGCGATCGCCGAGTGGGGGCTGGAGCTGGAGAAGGGCGAGATTATCGTCGGCCAGACGATGGCGACCAATATCCCCGGCATCTTCGCGGCCGGGGACATCACGACCTATCCGGGCAAGCTCAAGCTCATCGCCACCGGCGTCGCCGAGGCGTGCATCGCCGTGAACCACGCGGTGCACTTCATCAATCCCGCCGCGAAGGTGATGCCGGGTCACTCGAGCAATATGGCGTTGTTCGGACAGAAAGCAGACTAAAGCGTCGATTCTCCTTGACGTCGTTGCTCGACGCCTCTCTGCTATTTCGTCTTCCCGATCTCCACCACCACCGAATCGATCTGCGCCAGCATCTGCTGCGACGGCACTGTATGGCCGTTGGCCTGGATGCTGAAGATGTAGGTGCGCCCGTCCGGCCGGTCGAGGTAGCCCGAAAGGCTGTTCACCCGGTCGATGCTGCCGGTCTTGGCGGTGACGTGGCCTTCGAACGGCGTGCCCACGAACCGCTTGAGCAAGGAGCCGGGCTGGGCCGAGTGGGGCAGGGCGGCGAAAAAGGCGGCGTTCTTGGGGTGGCGCCGCATGTAGGCGAGCAGCTGCACGAAGGCGTGCGGCGTGATCAGGTTGCCGGCGGCGAGGCCCGACCCGTCTTCCAGGCTGAAGGCGGTCGAGTCGATCTTCACCGAGTCGATCAGGAAGCGCCGTTCCACCTCCAGCCCCGCCTCCCACGACCCTTCGCCGTGGAACTCACGCCCCAGCAGCTTGAGCAGCATCTCCGCGAACCAGTTCTGGCTGGTATTCAGAATCGGGAAGATGATGTCCCCGACGGGACGCCCCCGGTATTCGGCGAGCGGCGAAGCGCAGCAGCGTGCGGCGCGATAGGCGAGCGAGTCGGTCGTGCCGGCGACGCCGCCTTCCACGCTGATTCCCTTGCGCAGCAGCGACGTCGCGAGCGCGCGCGCGGCGTAGCGGTTGGGGTCGGGAAGCGCGAAGCTCTCGATCCACGGCTTCCGCCCCAGCGCCACCGTCCCTTCGGCCCAGATGTCG
The DNA here is from genome assembly GCA_041477065.1 of Gemmatimonadota bacterium. GTDB lineage: Bacteria > Gemmatimonadota > Gemmatimonadetes > Gemmatimonadales > GWC2-71-9 > 13-1-40CM-70-15. Next base: position 7,000 of record JBGOUQ010000038.1, on the reverse strand, counting down.
GTGGTGCCCGGGACCCGGAAGAAATTGTCCCCGATGGTCGAGCCCGAGTCGGCCGGCACGGTGCGCGCCCGGTTCTCGAAGGTGAGCATGCCCATGTCGGGGGACCAGGTGATGGTGGGGGGCTGGTCCACCGCGGCCCCCGGCGTGATGTGAAAATCCACGCTGTTGTCGTGGAAGCCCAGCGCCGACACCGGTGCGGCGTACCACCAGTTCAGGTCCCAGGCGCTCCAGGCGGCGTGCACCAGCGTCGGCTCGAAGTAGGACCCGTCGCCCACCACCTTGCCGGTGATGCGTCGGATCCCGTGCGCGCGCAGCGAGTCGGCGATCCGGTCCATCGCGGTGAACGCCGAGTCGCATCCGCCCGGCGCCAGGGTGTCGACCGAAAAGCAGCGCTCCGACCACGTCGGATCCCCGCGGCCGTAGAGCACCAGATCCCCGTACAGCACGCCGTCTTGCACGCGGCCGTTCACGTAGAGACTGGTCCGCACGCGGTAGTCGGCGGGGAGCAGCACCGCCGCCGCCGCCGTCACGACGAGCTTGGTGTTGCTCGCGGGGACGCGGTACCGGTCGGCGTTGCGCTGGAAGAGCACGCGGCCGCGGTCGTCTTGAACGAAAATGCCCCACGTGGCCCGGTCGAACGACGGCTGGTCGAGCAGCGTGGTGAGGCGTCGCTCCAGCGAGCCGCGCAGCGGCTTGGTGCGCGGCGCGGGCGCCGCCGTCTGGGCCGACAGCGTAGCGCTAATCGTAAGCGATACGAGGATCAGCTTTCGCATAGACCAGGTCCGTCAGGAGGTTCACGACCACGAAGACGACCGACATGAAGAGGATGCTCCCCTGGATGGCGGGGAGGTCCCGCTTCTCGATCGCGGTGAGCACATACCGCCCGACCCCGGGCCACGCGAAAATGGTTTCGGTCAGCAGGCTACCTGTAAGGTAATTGCCGACGTCGAGCCCGAGCACCGTGATCACGGGAATCAACGCGTTCCGGAAGGCGTGCTTCCCCACCACCGCGAGCTCCGAGAGCCCTTTGGCGCGGGCGGTCCGGATGAAATCGCTCGCCAGCACGTCCTGCATCGCGCCGCGGGTCATTCGGGCGAGGAAGGCGACCGACCGCATCCCCAGCGTCGCCGCCGGCAGCACCAGGTAGGCGAGCCCGCCCGAGCCCGAGGGCGGCAGCCACCGCAGCTGCACGGCGAACAGCAGGATCAGCAGCAGCCCCACCCAGTAGACCGGGAAGGACACACCCAGGTAGGAGAGCAGCATCGCGCCGCGGTCGAACGCGCCCCCCGGGCGGACGGCGGCGAGGACGCCCAGGGTGATTCCCGTCAGCGCGGCGAACGTCATCGCCGCCAAGGCGAGCTGGAGCGTCTTGGGGAAGCGCTCGGCCAGGTCCCGGGCAATTGGCCGGCGGGTGACGTAGGAGCGGCCCAGGTCGCCGCGCACCACCCCCCACAGATAGTGCCCGAACTGGGCGGGGAGCGGGTCGTCCAAGTGCAGCTCGGCCCGGAGCCGCGCGATGGTGGCCGAGTCGGCCCGCTCGCCCACCATCTCCTGCACCGGGTCGCCCGGCGCCACGTTGAGCAGCAGGAACGCCACCACCAGCACCCCGAGCAGCGTAGGCACCGTCAGCAACAACCGGCGCCCGAGCGTCCGAATCACGGTGGAGGGAGGCGCCGCACCCCTGTCCAGCGCTGGCCGTTGGAAATGACCGGGAACTCCCACCCCTGGATCGTCGGCGACTTGGCCCACAGGTCCATTGGGAACCAGAGGTAGAGCCAAGGCGCGGCGCGATAGACACGCTCGTCGATCTGGCGGTACAACGCCGTGCGCGCCGCGTCGTCCGTGGTGCGCCGGGCACGGACGATCAGCGAATCGGTGACCGGGTCGCGGTAAAAGGCGTAGTTCCCTCCGGGGCCGAAGTTGCCGCTGTGGAACAACGGAAACAGGAAGTTGTCGGCGTCCGGGTAGTCGGCCCACCAGTCGAGCAAAGCCAGGTCGGCTTTCCCCGAGCGGGCGGCCTCCCGCTGGCTCGAAGCGTCGCGCTCGATGATCTCCACCCGGATCCCGACCCGCTCCAGATCGGCCTGAACCGCCTGCGCCACCCGCCCCAACACCACGTTGCTCGCGTTGCGCCACAGCTGGATCGCGAAGCCTGCGGGGTAGCCCGCGGCGGCGAGGAGCTGCCGGGCTTTCCCCGGATCGTAGGTGTACCCGGCCCGCGCGGCGTCGGAGCCGGCCAGCAACGGCGGGATGGACCCGCGTGCCACCACCCCGCGCCCGTCCCACACCGTCCGGAGGATCTCGGGGACGTTCACCGCGTAGTTGATCGCCTGGCGCACCCGCACGTCCTTGAGCGGCCCACGCTGGGTGTTCAGGGCGACGTACATGACGCGCAGTCCGGGCTTGCCCTGGAGCCAATCGGGGTGCTGCGCGCGCCACCGCGACCCCTCGCCGAACGGCACTTCCACCACCGAGAGGCGGCCGGCCTCGAGCTCCGCGGCCTGGGTGAGCGGCTCCGGAATGATGCGGACGCTGAGGGTGTCGGCCTGGGGGGCGCCGCCCCAGTAGTTCTCGTTCCTGGCGAACAGCAGGTAATCGTCGTGCTGCCACAGCACGAACTTCCAGGGCCCCGTGCCGATCGGCCGGCTCGCCAGGTCGGGCGGCGCGGGCGAGGGCACGATCGCCACGACCGGCATCGCGAGGAACTTGGGGAAGATCGCGAGCGGCTCGGTGAGGTCGAAGGCCACCGCCGTGTCGCCGAGCAGACGGAGGCCGCGTACGTCGTTCGCCTTACGGGCCGCGTAGTCCTGCGCGCCGGCGATGGGGTAGAGTGGCCAGGCGCGCCCTCCGGTACTGGCGGGGTCGAGCACGCGCAGAATGCTGGCGCGCACGTCCGCCGGGCGGAGCGGCTGACCGTTGTGGAACTTGACGCCCGACCGCAGGTGAAAGACGTACCGTCGGCCGCCGCGCTCGGCGGTCCAGCGGTCGGCGAGACCGGGAAGCAGCCGGCCGTTCACATCGAACGCCGTGAGTCCGTCGAAGACGAAGGAGACCATCTCTCCGGTCGGCACGTCGGTGGACAGGGCCGGGTCGAGCGAGCGCGGGTCGTACGTTTCGTAATACGCCAGCGAGGTGCCGCCGCCGGCCGTGGACCCGCAGGCGGCTAAGAGCAATGGGGCGGCGGCGGCGTACAGGTGAGCCAGTCGCATGCGGGCCGGTGTCGAAAAGGTTGACAGTGCGGTGGAAGGCCGTCAACATACGGGTGGTGCAGACTTGAGTCAATTGCGTGCGCTCGCGCTCTTCGTGCTCGTCGCCGTGCCGGCGGCGGTTCCCTTCCCGCTCGCGGCCCAACAGGAGCAGCGGGTGGTGCGCGGCCTTTCCTTCGAAGGGAATCACGCGCTCGACAACTACACCCTCGGCACGGCGATCGCGACGACCGGCTCGAGCGCCTTCGCCTCGTGGGGACTGCTGCGCTGGATGGGCCTGGGCGAGAAGCGCTACTTCGACGAGCTGGAGTTCCGGCGCGACGTGGTCCGCCTGCTGCTGCTGTATCGCCAAAGCGGCTACATGGACGCGAGCGTGGATACCCTGGTGCGGCGCACGGCGAAGGACGTCTGGGTGACGTTCCGGATTTTCGAGGGCGAGCCGGTGCGCGTCACCAGAATCGACATCGCGGGGATCGACTCCGCGACGTACGACATCCGACAGCTGCGTCGCAACCTGCCGCTCCAGGTCGGCGACCCGTTCGACCGGTTCCTGTTCCAGGCCTCGGCGGACACCCTGGCGAGCTGGCTGCGTAACCGCGGCTACCCCTGGGCGGAGGTGCTCCGCAACTTCGACTCCGACGCGGCGACCCGTCAGGCGCAGGTCTCCCTCGAGGCGGTGCCGGGACTCGCGTCCCGCATCGGCGAGATCGTGGTACGGGGGGTGGAGCAGGTGGATACCGCGACGGTGCTGCGCATGCTGTCGGTGCACCCCCGCGATCCCTACCGCGAGGATCTCCTGTACTTGAGCCAGCGGGACCTGTACGGACTGGGCACCTTCCGGGCCGCAAGCGTCAGCCTGCTCGACAGCGCGCCCCCTTCGGGAGGCGCGGCGGGAGACACGCTGCTCCGGGTCCTGGTGCGGGTGGCCGAGGGCCCGCTCCACGGTGTTCGCATCGGTGCGGGATACGGCTCGGTGGACTGTTTCCGCGTGCAGGCCGGATGGGCGGCCCACGATTTTCTCGGGGGTGGCCGGGCGCTCGACGTGACGGGGCGGGTTTCCAAGCTCGGCGTCGGGTATCCGTTCGACGCGGGGTTCCGCGACGATGTCTGCAAGTACCTGGAGAACGACCATACCTCGGATACCCTGAACTACAGCGTCGGGGTGACGCTCACCCAGCCGGCCTTCATCAACCCCCGCCACACCGCCAGCGTCGGGGTGTTCGCCGAGCGGCGGTCGGAGTATCAGGCGTACATCCGCCAGTCGGTGGGCACGAACCTGGCGGTCACGTTCAACGCCCGGCGCAACGTGCCCATCACGCTCGGGTACAGCTTCTCCGTAGGCCGGACCAGCGCCGACGCCGCGGTCTATTGCAGCCTGTTCCGGGTGTGCGACGCGAGCGACCAGGATTTCCTCGCCAATCCGCGGCGCTACGCCGCGGTCACCGCCGCGGCGGTGCGGGACCGGGTCAACAACGTCCTCGACCCGAGCGAGGGGAGCCTCGTTTCCCTCAACGTGACGCACACGTCCCGGATCGTGGGCTCTGATCCGTTCTACGAGTTTAACCGGGGCGAGCTGGAGCTGGCGCAGTACTATCCGCTGGGCCGCCGGGCGGTGTTCGCCTGGCGCGTCCGTGGCGGTACCATTCTCCCCCAACGCATCACCCTCTCGGGCCAGAGCGCGCGATTCGTGCCGCCGGAGCAGCGGTTCTACGCCGGTGGGCCCAACTCCGTCCGCGGCTACGGGCGCAACGACCTTGGGCCCCACGTCTACGTCACCTCCGACACGACGTCGTTCAACGCCGCCGCCGCGGCGCGGGGCGATACGGTCTACACCGATCTGCGGACGGCCCCGACCGGCGGCAACTCGGTGTTCGTGCTGAACGTCGAGCTGCGGTTCGCGACACCCGTCTTCCCACAGCGCATGCGCGTGGGGCTGTTCATCGACGTCGGTCAGGTGTGGCAGCGAGAGAAGGAGCTGCTGACCACGCGCAGCCTCCGTGTCACTCCGGGCGCCGGATTGCGCTTCGCGACCCCGCTCGGGCCCGTGCGGCTCGACGCGGCCTACAACGGGTACGCCGCGGAAGCGGGCCCCTTGCTCTACCAGGACAACACCACCGGGCAGCTCACGCAGATTCGCAGCTCCTACCGGACGCCGCGGCCGAGCAGCTTCTGGCGCCGTCTCGTGCTGCAGTTCGCCGTGGGGCAGGCGTTCTGATGGTCCGCCGCTCGCTCGCCGGGGTGCTCTGGTCGCTCGTCGGCTTGCTCGCCTGCTCGCTCGGCGCCCTGTCCGCGCTGATCGGGACCGGGGCCGGGCACGCGCTGCTCACCGCCGTGCTGCGTGGATCGCTGGAGCGCGTCGTGGACGGGAAGATCGAGGTCGGCGACGTGAGCGGCCCCCTGCTCACCGGCCTGACGCTCTCGGAGGTGAAGCTCTACGACCCCGACTCCACCCTCGTCGCCTGGCTGCCTCGCGTCGAGATCGGGTACAACCCGTTCGACTTCGCGGCCGGCCGCGTGGTGCTCCACGACGTGGCGCTGGACCAGCCCTACATCAACCTGGTGCAGCATCGGGGCGGGCGTCTGAACTTGGAAGAGCTGCTGAGGCTCGGTGGTCCGCCGACGAAGGGACCGCATGGGCCGCCGGCGCTGGTCCTGCTGCGCAACGTCCAGATCGTCGACGGGACCGTGGTGGCGCGGCTCCAGGCCCGCCCCGGGCCCGCCGACAGCACCCTCGAAATCGACGAGTTCGGCCACGACGGCCGGCGTCGCGTCCGGCGCTTCGAACACCTGCACGCGCGGCTCGCCGCCCTCCGACTCTCGGCCCCGCTGGAACGTGGTGTGCGCGCCGACGTGTCCGCGCTCGCCGTGGAGCTGAACGACCCCGCCGTCCGCGTCGTGGACCTGCGCGGCCGGATCACCATCGTCGGAGACTCCCTCGACGCCGACCTGCAGCGCGTGCGCCTGCCCCGCTCGCAGCTCGCGGCCAAAGGGCGGCTGCGCTGGCCGAGCGGCACGGTGTTGTTCGACCTCGCGGTACAGGCCGATTCGGCGCACCTCGCGGACCTGCGGTTCATCGATCCCCGCTTCCCGGAGGGAGCGGTCCTGCGCGGCGCTGCGGCGATCCGATCCCACGGCGCCCGCGTCCTCGACGTCCGCCTCGAGCCGCTCGACCTCGCCTTCCGCGGCGGCCGGCTGTCGGGCAACCTCGACGCGCTCTCGGTCGCCGATTCCGGGATTGTCGCGCTGCATCAAACGGATCTCGTCGCGGAGGACCTGGACCTGACGCTGGTCCACGCCTTCCTCGACAGCCTGCCGTTCTCCGGCCACCTGAGCGGCCGCACCATCGCCGACGGGCGGCTCGACAGTTTGCCCCTGGACGTCGATTGGACGTTCCGCGACTCGCTGGTCCCGGGCTGGCCGGTGAGCCGGGTGAAGGGGCGGGGAATCGTCGATCTCCTCCACAAGGCCGAGGGCGGACTCGCGTTCCGGCCGTTCGCGGTGGATGCCGCGACCCTGGATCTGGGCACCGTGCACCGGCTCGCCCCGTCCGTTGGGATGCGAGGAACGCTCGAGGCAGCCGGGATGCTCAGCGGCACCCTCCAGAATCCGCAGTTCAGCGGCATGCTGCGTCACCAGGGCGCCGGGGGGGGGGGGGGGGGGCCCCCGCCCCCGGGGGCCGGGAGCCACCGGGGGGGGCCCCGCCCCCCGGCCGGGGGGCCCCCCCCCCCCCCCCCCCGGCGCCCTGGTGACGCAGCATGCCGCTGAACTGCGGATTCTGGAGGGTGCCGCTGAGC
>JBGOUQ010000037.1:0-22679 GCA_041477065.1 Gemmatimonadota bacterium | reverse complement strand
GGGGTTGCCCCCGACCATGGTGGCGTTGCCCCCCCCCAGCCACCGGGCCAGCCCGACAAATTGCACCCGCATCCACAAGCCACACATGGGGCCCCCCCCCCCCCCCCCCCCCTTCCCTCCCCACCACGGTGGGGATTGGTTGCCGGCCGGCGAACCCGGCCTTCACGTCGTGCCAGTGGTCGATGCGCTCCTCGCCCAGCTTCCAGCACCAGCAGATATCGCGGCCGTCGAGCTTGCCGTAGAAGTCCACCAGCCCCTCGGAGAACCCCTTGAAGACGCAGCCCACCTGCTCGAGCTCCTGGATGTAGGCGTTGATCTTGCGCGCGACGGCTTCGATCTCTTCGCGCAGGGCGAGCTGCTCGGGCGACTCACCCCAGTCGGGCCGTGCCTGGGCGGCGGCGAGCTCGTAGCGGGCGACGAGGTCGCGCCAGGCGGGGTGGAGGGCGGTGAGGTCGGCGACGATGCGGCGGACTAATGGGAGCGTCCGGTTGGCTTGGTCGAGGGTGAAGTATTTGGGGGGCACGGAAGGAAGATAGGGGCTAAGGGGCTAAGGGGCTAAGGGGCTAGGCTCGCAGTGGAATGGCTACCGACGCGTAGAATCGATCACACCTCGCGCCAGACTAGCTCTTTGATTCGACCCATGCCGAATTTCCGATCGCTGCAGGCATGGCGGCTCGCAAAATCTCTCGCGATCGAGTGCTCGAAGGTTGCCCGGCGCTTTCCCGGTGGTGAGCGACACCCACTGGCCGCTCAACTGCTCAGGGCCTGCTACAGTGTTCCACTGAACATCGCAGAAGGATCGGGGCGAAGAGGGCTACGTGAGTATCGGCGGTTTCTCAATATCGCGCGGGGATCGCTCACGGAGGTTCAGGCTGCACTCGAGATCGCACGAGAAGCAGGGTATGTCGAGCCGGAAGACGGCCATCGGCTGGAGACTCTAGCCGCCGAGGCCGCGCGGACACTCTGGGGTCTACTGCGTCGCATTCGGGAACTCGATCCGTAGCCTTCTTGGCCCCTTAGCCCCTTAGCCCCTTGGCCGCTTGGTCTCCTAGCCTCCGCTTGGTCTCCCGGTACCCCGCTTCCATGTATCGCGCGATCTGATCGAGCGCAAACGTCGCTTCTTTCTCCTTCACCGGCCGCACCAGGACGAGCGGCGCCGCATCACTGGGCCACAATGCGACCTGCCGCTCGGTCTGCGCCGCCATCATGATGCGCTCGGCCTCACCATGAGCGCGAATCAGCGACGGAAGGTTGGATGGTGGAACGGTGGGGACGGCGACCTCGTCAAACCCGGGGCCGACGCTGATGGCGAGCACCAGATCCGCCGGGATGCGCGCCGCCGCCTCGAGCGGCAGCACCGCCCGCAGGCCCCCGTCGGCGTAGCGGCGGCCGCCGATCACGGCGGGCGGGTAGTAGAGTGGAAGGGCGCAGGTCGCGTACAGCGCCTCCTGCAGCCCGGCGGACACCGCACCAGGCAGCACGCACCCGAACAGCACCGCCTCGCCAGAATCGAGATCGGTGGCCGTCACCGTCAACGGGATGCGAAGCTGCTCGAACCGCTCCGCCGGCACCAGCCGCGCGATGGTGCGCCGCAACGGCTCGGGCTTCAAGAGACTCTTCGCGTACACGCCCTTCAGCAGGTTGAGCGGATCGAGCGCGGCCACGTCCTTGCGCGTGATTCCCTGAAGGGTGGTGGTGAGCTGCTCGAACGTCGCGCCGGCCGCGAACGCGGCGCCGACCACGGCGCCCATCGACGTGGCGACGATGTGGATCGGGGTGATGCCGGCTTCTAGGAGCGCTCTCCACGCTCCTGCGTGCGCGAGAGCCTTCGCGCCTCCCCCGCTGAAGACTGCGACGACCCTCATGAGACAATGCGGAATGCGGAATGCGGAGTGCGGAATGGCGTACCATTGCGGATTGGGGATTGCGAATTGCGGAATATCAGGGTGAGCATCGGGCACCAGCACGACCCTGCCCTGCTAATCCGCAATCCACAATCCCCAATCCCCAATCCGCTCACTCCCCCCGCCCCTGATCGTATCTCCGATCCATGACCCGCGACGCGCGCCGCTGCGCCGCGCGCTCATAGCGCCGCTTCTCGTCGGCCGTCTCGGGCATGATCGGCGGCACCGGGGTCGGCTCGCCCTTCTCGTCCAGCGCCACGTAGGTCACGTAGCAGGAGTTGGTGTGGCGCTTCTGCCCGCTGAGCACGTTTTCGGCGATGATCTTGACGCCGACCTCCATGGAGGTCTTGCCGGCGAAGTTGACGCGGGCGTAGGCGGTGAGCAGCTCGCCGACGTGGATCGGCTCCTTGAAGTCCACCTTGTCCACCGACACGGTGACGCACTGCTTGCTGGCGTGGCGGATGGCGGAGACCGCGGCCACGCGGTCCACCAGCGACAGCACCACGCCGCCGAACACGTTGCCCATGATGTTGGCGTGGTTCGGCATCATCAGCTCGGACATCACCGTTTCCGATTCGCGGGGATGGCGTGCCTTGAGATTCATCAATAGTCCACCGGTCTCAGGTAGAATTCGCCGATCGCCGTCTGGGACATCACCGCCACCGTCGGCAGGCGGCGCTTCCAGTGCGTCGAGTCGAGGCGTTTGCGCACCAGCTCGACCTCCTGCGCCGTGAAGCCGCGCGCCACGATCTCCTCGGGCCGGAAGCCGCGGATGAGATAATAGAGAATGCGGTCGACCTTGGGGTAGGAGAGCCCGAAGTCGGCCTCGTCGGTCTGGCCCTGGGTCAGGTCCGCCGTGGCGGGCTTGGAGACGATCATCTCGGGGACGCCGAGGTGGCGGGCCAGGGCCCAGACCTGGGTCTTGAACAGGTCGCCCAGCGGGTTCACAGGCGGTGAGTCGTCGGCGTGCCAGGTGAAGTAGCCGAGCAGCCGCTCGGTTTTGTTGCCGGTGCCGAGCGGCAGCGCCTGATATTTTGCCGAGAGATCGAACAGGGCGATCATCCGCTCCCGCGCCATCACGTTGCCTTTGCGCCCGGGGTCCACCGCCTGGTCGCCGCCCACCTGGCCGACGTAGCCGTCCACCGCGGCGCTGATGTCCACCGTGACCGACTGGATGCCGAGCTTGTCGATCACCAGCTGGGCGTGCTCGAGGCTGTCGCGGCTCGAGGTGCGGTAGGGCAGGCGCACGCCGACGATGTTCTCCCGCCCCAGCGCCTCGGCCGCGAGATAGGCGGTGAGCGCCGAATCCACGCCGCCCGACAGCCCGACGATGCCTTTCTTGAAGCCGCGGCGCACCAGAACCTCGTCGCGCAGGAAGCTCACCAGCCAGCGGCGCGCCAGCTCGACGTCGAGGTGGAGCGGGTCGTCGGGGCCGGCGCTCGCGCCGATCAGCGGGACGCGGGGCCCGGGACTCGGGGCTCGAGGGTGCTTGCCGTCCTTAGGCGGATCGAACTTGACCTTGGCAGTCCTCCCCGTGCCCCGACTCCCCAGATTCTTGATGAGGTGCGGCACCACCGTTTGGAGATCGGAGAGCAGCGGTGAATCCGCCCGCGCGTGGGTCAGCTCGTCGAAGTTCAAGTCCACGGTCAGCACCGCTTCCTCGAAGATCGGCCCGCGCACCATGATTTCGCCCATCGGGCTCACGCCGAGCGAGCCGCCGGGGAAGCCTTTGCCGCCCTCGAACCCCACGAGACTCGCGTAGGCGACGAAGACGCCGTGCTCCTCGGCGATGCCGCGGATCACGCGCTCCCAGCGCACCACGCTCGCCGGCAGCCGCACGCCGTCCTCGCCCGCGCCCGAGCCGCGCGCCGGGGAGGCGCTGGGGACGATCAGCAGCTGCGCGCCGTCGAGCGCCGCGATGGTGGCCGAGAGCGAATGCCACGCATCTTCGCAGATCAGGATCGCCGCCCGGGCGCCGAAGCCGGTGTCGAACGCCTGGATCCCCTGCCCCCGGTCCACGAAGCGCTCCTCGTCGAACACGCCGTAGGTGGGGAGGAACACCTTGCGGTGCACGTGCCGCACCAGCGGCTTCTTGCCGCCGAGCGAGGCGTAGAGGCAGGAGTTGAAGTAGTGGTTCTGGAACAGCTCGTAGAAGCCGACGGCGACGTCGAGCGGCGGGGCGTGGGAGGTGCGGTGTTGATCGGCGAGGTCGCGCAGCATGGTCCCCGCGGTGACCGCGACGTCGCGCACGCCCCCTTCCACGAAATAGCCCGAGGTGACCGTCTCCGGGGTGACCACGAGGTCGACCTTGGGGTCGAGCGCCGCGATCTGCGCCAGCACGCCGCCGATCCGCGCCACGTTCGCGGCGTAGTCGCCCTTGGCGGGGCGGATTTGGGCGATGGCGACCCTTGGCACAAGGGAAATCTACAGTATCTTCTGGCCAGGCGATGGAGTTCGCCTGCAACCGCCGGACTCGCCGGCTGATGACTCCTACCCGAATCCTCGCGGCAGGAGTCTTTTTATTCCCGTGACGCTGCTCAACCCGAACCAACAGCGCCGCCTCGGCGTGCACCCGCGGCTGCTGGCCGACGATCTGGATGGCGTACGTGCGCTGCCCGAGCTGGCGCGGCCCGGCGCTCCTCCCGAGTGCGCCCGCGTGCTGGCGCTCGCCGCGGAGGCGCGCACCCTGGTGGACGAGACGCGCCGCGCGCTCGGGCTTCCCGCCGAGCGCGTGGAGCGGCTGCGGACTCTGCTCGAAGCCCTGGCCGACGCCGGCGCCGCGCTGCCCGACGGAGATGACGCGTGACGGTCCTCTACATCGCGATCGGCGGCGTGATCGGGACGCTGTCCCGCTATTTCCTGCAAGGCTGGCTGCAAGGCCGGGGTGCGGGCGCCTTCCCGATCGGCACGCTGGTGATCAACATCGCGGGATCGTTCGTGTTGGGGTTCGTGATTCGCTACGGCACAGGGTCCACCGTGATCCCCCCCGAGCTGCGCGGCGCCCTCACCATCGGCTTCTGCGGCGCGTTCACGACGATGAGCACGTTCGGCTACGAAAGCATGACCCTGCTGAGCGACGGCGATTACTGGCGCGCGGGGCTGTACATGGGCGGGACGATTGGAGGCTGCCTCGCGGCGGTGATGGTGGGGACGGTGCTGGCGAATAGGCTGCTGTGAGAGCCATCAGCCATCAGCCGTCAGTACTGATGGCTGACCGCTGACGGCTGATGGCTCCTTAGGAGGTCCGAATGCCGCACAAGTTCAAAGGCGAGCGCACGCTGATGCGGATCTTCATCGGCGAGAGCGACAAGCATCATCACCGGCCGCTGTACGAGGCGCTGCTCGAGCTGTTCCGCGAGAAGGGACTCGCCGGCGCGACGGTACTGCGGGGCGTCGCCGGCTACGGCGCGAGCAGCACCATGCACACCGAAAAAGTGCTGCGGCTCTCCCTCGACCTGCCGATCATCATCGAGATCGTCGAAACCGAGGAGGCGATCCAGACTATCCTTCCCGACCTCGACAAGATGATCGGCGGCGGCCTCATCACCCTGGAGCGCGCGCGCGTGGTCATGTACCGCCCGGGCAACGTACGCCCCAGCCAACAGGAGCTGCACCGCATCGAGGGACTCGAGGCCGACGAATGAAGCGGGCGCTCGGTCTCGCCGCCGCGTTCGTCGCCGTCTCCGGCGCCGTGGCGGCCGACTGGACGGCGGTGCCCGACCGCGCCGTCGCCCTGGCGGTGGTGGGGGCCCGCAACGCCGCCCTGAGCCACATCGCGGTGAACCTCACGTCGCTCGGCAGCGATCCGGTGGTGATCCTCGCGGTGCTGTTCGCCGTGCTGTACAGCGCGGCCGCCGGCCGCCCGGCGCGGATCGTGCCGCTGATCGCCGCCCCGGCGGGGGCGTTCCTCACCAACACGCTGGCCAAGCTCGTCATTCACCACCCGCGCCCCGACGGAGGGTCGGCGATCATCGTCATGCCGGCGTCGTTCGGCTTCCCCAGCGGCCACACGGCCGCCGCGAGCGCCGTGTGGCTCACCCTCGCCTTCATCGCGACGCGGACCGAGTCCCGCCCGCAAGTGCGCCAACTGCTGGTGGGCGCGGCCCTCGCGACCGCGCTGCTCGTCGCCTGGAGCCGCGTCTATCTGGGAGTGCACTACCTGTCGGATGTGATCGGTGGATTGCTGCTCGGCTCGGCATGGGCGCTGGGGCTGGCGTACGTGTCTAGGGCCGCAGCGCCTCCGCTGCCGCCACCTCCCGCGCGATCCTCCGGTCCGCACCGCCCGTGAGCTGCAGGGCCCGCCGGAAGTCGGCCACCGCCTCCGGCTTTCGTCCCAGCTCCAGGTAGATACGCCCGCGAGCCTCGTACAGCGAGTACTGCCCGGGGGCGAGCCCCGTGGCGGTGTCGAGGCTGGCCAGGGCGAGGGCGAGACGGCCCTGCTCAGCCAGCGCGGCGGCGCGCAGCTCGTAGTGCCTGCTGCGGCGGTGGATTCCTCCGCCCCCCGGGCGCGCTTCCGCCGCGGCCCTGGTCGCGATCAGGGCGTCGTACACGATCACCGCGCTGTCGGGCTGGCCGCTCTGCGTGAAGAAGTCGGCCCGGGCGAGCCAGCCGTCGTCGCGCTCCGGCCAGCGCGCGACCACGGTGTCGACGTCGGCCCAGGCTTCGGTCACCCGTCCGCGGCGCGCCCGCAGGCCGGCGCGCGTCACGAGCAGCGGTGCCAGCTCGCTGTCGGCGGCGACGCGGATCGCGGCGTCGAGATCGGCGAGCGCGCTGTCGGGGAGGTGGAGCTGGGCGTGCAGGTCAGCCTTCCGGGCGTAGGCCCGGGCGTAGTCGGGCGCGATCGCCACCGCGCTGTCGAGGTCGCGCGTCGCGTCTGGGAGGTCGCCCAGGAGGGCGTACACTTCGGCGCGGTTGCCGAACAGCACGGCGCGGCCGCGGGTGCGGGGCCAGTGCGCGATGGCGGAGTCGTAGAGGACGATGGCCGAATCGAGCGAGCCGCGGCGCAGGGCGGCGGCGGCGGAGCGGGAGAATTCCCGGCCCCGCTGCGAGCCGAGCGCGTCGCAGCCGGCGAGCAGCACCGCCGCAACAGCCAGCGCGAGGGCGACGGCTTTGCTCGAGCTCACCGCCAGGACTCCGCCAGCCGGCTCAGCCCGTACGCCACCGCCAGCACCCCCACGGCGATGGCCACCAGCCCAGGCTGCGCCAGCGCCGTCCCGATGAACAGGGCCGCGTAGATGGCGAGAAACAGCCCGGGAAGGACGGGAAAGAGCGGCACGCGGAACGGCGCGTCGGGCTGCCGCGCGCGCAAGGGAAACAACGCGATCACGACGAAGCCGTCGATCAGCAGGATCAGCACGATCGCGACCGACAGCAGCTGGTCGAACGTCCCCGTCGCGGCGAGCGCGATGGCCACCGCGCCGACGAGCAGCATGGCGACCCAGGGCGTGCCGCCGCGGTTGACGCGCGCCAGAGCCTCAGGGGCCAGCCCTTCGCGCGCCAGACCGAACAGCACGCGCGGCGTGACGAACACGTTGCCGTTGAGGGAGGCCAGGACGACTATCAGGGCCAATGCCGCGATCACCATGCCGCCGCGCGCGCCGAAGATGGCCGTCGCCACGTCGGCCGCGACGAGGTTCGACGCGGCGATTTTCTCGAGCGGCAGCACGTTGAAGAACGCCGCGTTGAGCAGGAGGTAGAGCGCGGCGGCCACCGCGATGCCCCCCAGGAACACCCGCGGCAGCGTGCGGCCCGGCTCCACGATCTCCTCGGCGATCTTGGCGGCGTCCACGTAGCCGTAGTAGGTCCAGATCACCGACTGGAACGCCACCGCCAGCGCGGCCCACACCGCCACGCCGCGCGGCGCGCCCGGCAGAGCGCCGTGCCACCCCGCGCCCGTCCCCTGCGCCAACGCGATCGCGACGACGCCGGCGAGAGCGAGCACCTTGGCCGCGGTCACCAGGTTCTGCACCCAGCGCCCCGACGCCACACCGACGAGGTTGATGGCCGTGAAGCAGGCGACGAATCCCACGCCGACCCACGGCGTCGCGGTCGCCGGCCATCCGGCGAGCCGCACCAGAAACTCCCCCGCGGCGACGCCGATCGCCGCGATCGCGGCGGCGTAGATCCCCACTGCCTCCACCCACCCCACCACGAACCCCGCGCGCGGACCGAACGCCTCGCGCGCGTACACGTACTTGCCGCCGGCACGGGGGAGCCGCGTGGCCAGCTCGGCGAAGATGAGCGCGCCGAGGAAGGCGAGCACGCCGCCCGCCGTCCACGCGACGAAGGTGAGCCAAGGGCGGCCCAGCTGCGCGGCCACGAGGCCGGGCGTCCGGAAGATCCCCGAGCCCACCATGATCCCGACGACCATGGCGAGCCCATCCCAAAGACGAAGCGACCGTTTGAGCTCGGAACTCACGGCTCAAACGGTCGCCTGGGAGAATTGGTCGCGCTAGTGCCGCCGGCCGCCGCCCCCTGAGGAACGCCCGCCACTACCCGAGGGCCGTCCACCGCCGGAAGACCGGCCGCCACCGGAAGACCGACCGCCGCCCGAAGACCGGCCGCTGGGCGAAGACCTGCCACCCGCTGAAGACCGGCCACCGGACGAAGACCGGCCGCTCTCTCCCCACCGTGACGGTGGCGCCGACCGGCTGCCGCGCGAGGCCGCGGGCGGTGACGACCGAGGGCGCTCGGCGCGCGGCGCGATCGTCCGCGGCCGCTCCACGCGCGTGGGCGCGGGCCTGTCGACCTGCCGCCACCGAGGCGCGACCGACGGACTCACACCTCCGCCGAACGACGTGGTGCGCCCCGCCAGTACGAAGGGCGGGAAGTTCGGCCGGTGGATCAGGTCCCAGCGGCCGCCGGGGCCGCCGAACCCGCCGCGGCCGTAGAAGCCGCGGGGGAAGTAGGACCGGCGCGGGAAGTAGTAGCCCGAGTAGAAGAACCGCGAGCCCCGGTAGCAGAACGGATCGTAGAAGAACGGATCGCAGAACCCCGATCCGAACGACAGCCCGAAGCCGAAGCCGGAGCGGGGATAGTAGCAGCCGAAGCACGTCGGGCCGAACGGGTCCCAGTACCAGGAGGAGCGATGGTAGGAGGTGCGGTAAGTGTCCGTGGACTCGACGGTGTATCGGACGATGTCGTAGTCGAAGTGCGCCCCGCCCGCCATCCGGCTCACGATGTCGAGCAGGCCCGCCTCGGGATCGTCGCCGACGGTGCTGTCGGAGAGTACGCGGTAGTCCCAGTGGTCGCCGCGCACGTACCCGTCGAACTTGAACGGATCGTGCGACACCGCGGCCAGCACCGCGCCGGTGCCGGCATCATCGTCTACCGGGAACGCCTCGCGGTCCCCGCGGCCGCGGATCTCCCGCTCGCGGTCGCCGCGAATGAAGTCGTCGTCGCCGGGATCGAGCGGAAACAGGACCCGCACCCGGCCGGCGGCGTCGGCGCGCAGCACCACCAGGTAGCCGTCCTGCTGGACGCGCACGTACGCCCGGGCGCGGTCGCCGCGAAGGTAACTGTCATGATTCAGCCGGACCCGCACGGGAGGATCGCCCGCCTGCGCGTGGAGCGCGAGACCGAGCATGAGATGCAGGATCATAAGACCTCCATTTCTTCCTACTTCTACCCTGCAATCTTCGGACCGATCGAATCTCCCGACGTTAACGCTCGAAGGCGGGGCGGCGCCACTGCCACTGTCCTCTCATGCGG
The DNA here is from genome assembly GCA_041477065.1 of Gemmatimonadota bacterium. Lineage (GTDB taxonomy): Bacteria > Gemmatimonadota > Gemmatimonadetes > Gemmatimonadales > GWC2-71-9 > 13-1-40CM-70-15. Next base: position 13,065 of record JBGOUQ010000037.1, on the reverse strand, counting down.
CCAATACGTCCTCTCATGCGGACACCGCGGTGCATCCAGCGCCGCATCATCCCCATCGGCCCGCCATGGCGCATCGGCATCTGGTGGGAGTCGGCCCACCCATCCACCCGCCCCCGCTGCCCTTCGGTGAGGACGCCGCGGGCCTGCGCCTGCGCCGAGAGCATCGCCCAGTGGGCCCGGCCCATCGCCGCCTGCACCGCCTGGAAGTGCAGCTTCACCTGGACGGTGTCGGGAGCGGCCGCCTGCATCGCCTGCTGCAGCGCTTCCATATGGGTGTGGACCTCGGCCGCCGCCGCGTCGTGTGCGGTCTTGGACGCGTCTTGCAATGCGGTGAGCCGCGTGACTTGCTGCGCCGTGAGCCCCAACACGTCTTTGCGCGCCAGCAGGTGCGCCGGTGCGAACGCCATCGACCGCATCATCGGCCCCATCATCTCCATCATCGGCCCGCCGCCGCCCATGCCGGGTTCCATCATGCCGTGGCCATGTCCCATCATCCCCGGGCCCATCATCCCCGGCTCGCGCATCGGAACTCGCATGGTGTCGGGCTTGGCCGGCTGCTGCGCCGCGAGCGGCGCGGCAACAACCAGGGCGATTGCCCCGAGCATTCGTAGGCTTCTCATGATCTCTCGATCCTCCAATTCGCAGCTTGGAACGTCCACCATCAGGTATCACTCCCCACTCTCAACAGTACGTCCCTTTGCACCCCACCGTTGCCTTCATGAAGAATTTCAGCGTCGATCGGGCTTCCCGGCGTCGGGCACGAACAGGCTCTGCCCGAAGCGCCCCAGCCCGAACCGCCCGATGAGCGCCTGCGTTTCAGGCGTCACAAAGAAGTCGGCCAGCGCGCGGGCGCCCGCGGCGTTCACGCGCGGAGCGTTGCGCGGGTTCACCTCCATCACGTGATACACGTTGTAGAGCAGGGTGTCTCCCTCGACCATGGGCACGAGCTGGATCTTGTCGCGCCAAGCGAGGTAGGTGGCGCGGTCGGTGAGGGTGTAGCCGCGCTTCTGGTCGGTCATCTGCAGCGTGGCGGCCATGCCCTGGCCGGACTCGACGTACCAGCCGCCGGTCGCCGGAAGGGGAGGCGCGAGCCGCGCCAGCCGCCACAGCTTCAGCTCGAGCTGGTGCGTGCCCGATCGGTCGCCGCGCGAGACGAACGGCGCTCGACCCGCGCTTGCGGCGAGCCGCGCGATCGCCGCGAGCGGATTGGTGAGCCCGCGCAAACCCGCCGGGTCTTCGGCCGGACCCACGATGAGAAAGTCGTTGTGCATCACCAGGCGGCGGCGCAGGAAGTAGCCGCTGTCGGCGAGCACCCGCTCGGCTTCGGGCGCGTGGGCCAGGACGACGTCCGCGTCGCCGCGGCGCCCCAGCTCGAGCGCCTGCCCCGACCCGACGGCGATCACCTTCACCCGATAGCTCGTCTGCCGCTCGAACACCGGCAGCAGGCTGTCGAGCAATCCGGCGTCGCGGGTGGAGGTGGTGGTGGCGAGGAGGACTTCTGAAGGATGTCGGAAGGTGGGAAGGGTGGAAGGAGAACAAGGCAGGCCCAGCAGGAACATTCCAACCTTCCAACCTTCCAACCTTCCGCGCCTCACCACCGCACCTGCATCTGTACGACGATCCGGTCGTTCGCCACCGCCGGCGCTCCGCTCTGCTCCATGAACGCGGTATAGCTCGCCTGCAGCTTGAAGTCGTCGCCCTTGAAGAGGTATTGCGCGCCCCCCGTCAAGCCGGTCTGGCGATCGCGCGGGCCGCTGGTGGGATCGAACTGCTCCACGCGGCCGACGAGCTGCACCCGATCGCGGGCGACCATATACGCAGCCAGCAGGTACCAGCCGAGCAGCCGGCCGCTCGCGCCGCGCAGGTCGCGGCGCAACCACTCGGCGCGGATCTGCCAGGGGCCGCGATGGGCAACAGCCGCCGCGTCCCACCACGTGCTGTCGGGGAAGGCCGCCGCCGCGCCGCTCAGCTCGAGCGTCGCGACGGGCGACACCGCGACGCGACCGACGTAGGCCATTTTCTTGTCGGGGTTGGCGACCTGGTTCGGCCCTTCGCCGTCATACACGCCGGCCTGCACGTCGAGCGCCGACACGGGGCGCCACTCGGCGCTCAGGCCGATGTCGCGGTTGGGCGCCGCGTCGCCCACCACGACGGACCGGTCGGGCAGTGGTATGGTGCTCGCGCTCATGATCGCTTCCGGCGAGAACGGCACTTTCGCCTGTCCGATCGTGGCCGCCCAATGCCCGTGGGCGAGGGCGATGTAGAGGTCGGTGCCGGCGACCTGGGTCTCCGTCGCGCTGCTGCCGAGGTCGCGCAGCTCGACCTGGGCGCGGAAGCGGGCCCACGGAGTGATATCGCCCTGCACGCCGAAGCGCACGCGCCGCAGCAGGAAGAGGGCCGAGTCGCCGAGCGATTCGAAGCGGGGCTGGGCGTAGCCGGCGAGGCGGACGTTGGTGACACCCTGAGCAGCCAAGGCACTGAGCGGCCAAGCGGCGACGCCCAGTATCGTTAGGGTCGCCCCATAGCCCCTTAGCCGCTTGGCCCCGGTCTCGCAGTACCGCATTCTGTCTCCGTCGCTCTGTCAGTATTATTGAGCCCCAAAGCTAATCGAGGCCGAGCCCGATGAGCCAACTGCTCGACGCCATCGCGGGCGTCCCCAACGCCTGCGAGCCCCTGCCGGGGATGGTCACCGGCGGCCAGCCGCAGCCGGGACACGTGGCCGCGCTGAAGCGCGCCGGCTGCGAGGTGGTGCTGGACATCCGCGATCCCATGGAGCCGCGGCCTGTGCGCGCCCCCGACGACTTCGTGGCGGCGGGCCTCGAGTACATCTGCATTCCCGTGGGGCATTCCCGCGGCGACGATGCGACCCTGGCGCGGATCCGGGACACGGTGCGCGAGCTGCAGAATAAGAAGAAGAGCGTGTTCTTCCATTGCGGCAGCGGCAATCGCGTGGGCGCGGTGCTGATCCCGTACCTGATGTTGGACGAGGGGTTCGAGGAAGAGGACGCGGTGTCGACGGCGATGCGATGCGGACTGCGCAGCGCGGAGCTGATGGAATGGGCGCTGGAATACGTAAGACAGCAGAGAGGCACAGAGGCGTAGAGGCACAGACGGTGCCTCTTGCCTCCGTGCGTCTGTCTAGTATTTCGACTCTTCCCGACCCCCGGCGTACCGATGCCAATACATCCGCATCTCGCTGATCTTCCCTTCCTTCGTCTCGCAGAAGATGGCCCCGCGGGCGTCCACCCATTCCCCCGTGCGGCGGCGCCGGAAGGTGCAGCGGAACTCCGTGGAAAACCACGGCCCCGCCTCGAAGATCTCGCCCGACTTGAACGTCACCTCGGCCTGGTGGACCGGGACGTCCTTCCAGTAGCCGCGGATCGCGCCGATCCCCGCATCCTTTTGGGTGAACGGGGTTTCCAGAAACACCGCGTCCGCCGTGAACACCGAGCACTGCAGCTCGGCGTCCCCCCGCTCCCATCCCTGTCCGAAGGTGTCGATCAGCTGCCGGTAGGTCGCATTCATGGCGACCCCAATATACCCCAATCCGGAACCCACGCCCGCGACGTAGGTAAGACGGACCGGGAGGCGGACGCCGCCCGGCCACTCAGAGTGGCCTGCCAAAGCACCAGCAGAGCAACCTGTATATGAGGAGGTAGGAATATGCTGAAACGGATTCTCGCTTCGACGGCCGTTCTCGCGTTGTGCGCGCTGCCGCTGTCGGCCCAGGCGATGCAGCACCCCGCGGGCGACGAGGTGACCATCACCGGATCGGTGATCGACGTGAACTGTCACGTCACCATGGGCGCCTCGGGCGCCGCGCACAAAGCGTGCGCGACCGCCTGCGCCAACAAGGGCGTGGCGTTGGCGATTCTGTCCAGCGACGGCACGATCTACATGCCGGTCAGCTCCAAGCCCGGAGACCCGCAGAACCCGCGCCTCCTGCCGTTTGCCGAAGGCAAGGTGAAGGCGACGGGGACGCACCGCATGGTCAGCGGATTGCATACCATCGAGATCAAGACGATCGAAGCAGCGACCTGATGCGCCGCGCGCTGGGCGCCGCGCTGTGGCTCGCGGCGGCCTCCGCCTGCCGGCCGGCGGCGCCCAGCGGCTTCACCCTCCTCTTCTTCAATCACTCGCCCGCCGCCGTTCTGGCGGGCCGCTCCTGGGTTCCACTTCCCGATTCGAGCCGGCTGGTCGCGTTCGACGGCGCGCTGCACGTCGCGCGCGTGCTCACCAGCACGCGGCTGAGCGCGCCGATCGCCGTGGCCCCGTGGGCCGGACACGCGCTCCTCGTCACCGATCTCGCCGGCACCGCCGTCGTGCTCGACACGAGCGGACGCTGGCTGCGCGAATGGGAGGGACCGTTCCCCACCTCGCTCTACGCCGCGGCCGGCACGCACCTGCTCGCCGCGCGGACGCCGTACTTCATCCAGGCGTTCGCCCCGGAATCGCCGACGGCCCCGCTGGTGCAGGCGCTCGATTCGACCGGCCGGCCCACGGACGGCTTCAGCCAGGTCCGCCCGACCCCGCTGCCGGCCTTGATCGGCCCGACCAACGCGGGGGCGCTCGCCGTGGACTCTGGGGGCGCGTTCTACTTCGCGCCCCTCGCGCGGGACGAGATCGCCAAGTACGATCGCTCGGGGCGCCGGCTCTGGGTGGCGACGCGCGGGCTCCAGCCACACCCGGCCGAGCCGGTGTTCCGGCAGGCGCCCGGCGGGGGAACGGAGCTGTCCCTCGTGCTCGCCGTCGTGAACGTGGCGCTCGCCCTCGGTCCGGACGGTAAGCTCTACGCGCTCGGCACCGAGGACTCGGCCGCGACCCGCCTCCGGGTAGACGTGCTCGACCCCGCGACGGGCGCGATCCTCGAGACACGCCCACTCGGACCCCGGCAAACGGCGGTCGCGCTGGACGCCGGGGGTCGGCTCGCAACGTTCGACGGCGATTCACTGCTCGCCGCCGCCCAACCCGTGCCGCGCCAGGCGTTCGCCCCGGCGTTCGCGCTCCCCGATCTCCGCGGCGACACCGTGGCGCTGGGCCGATTCGCGGGCAAAGTCCTGCTCGTCAACTTCTGGGCGTCCTGGTGCGACCCGTGCCGGGAGGAGTTCCCCCATATGGCCGCGCTGTACCGGGAATTCGGCCGCAACGACTTCGAGATCGCCGCCATCTCCGACGACGTGGACGATGGGAAGATGCGGGCCTTCGTCGCGCGGTTCCGGCCGCCGTTTTCGATTCTCGTGGGCGGCGGGCGGATGAAGGCGACCTACCACTACCGGGGCTTGCCTTTCTCGGTCCTGCTCGACCGGCGCGGGCGGGTGGTCGGGCGGTACTTCGGCTTCGGCGGCGCGGCCGAGTTCCGACAGCTGCACGCCACTATTGCGGAGGAGATACAGGCGCCCTAGCCTTTTAGCCGTGCCACCGCTCCCCGTCGTCATCGACACTGACCCCGGCATCGACGACACTCTGGCCCTGTTGCTGGCGCTCACCTCGCCCGAGCTGGACGTGCGCGGCATCTCCGTCAGCTACGGCAACACGGTCATCGAGAATTCCTACCGCAACTGCGTGGAGGTGCTGCGGCGCGCCGGTCGGCGGCTGCCGATCGCGGTCGGGGCGCGGCGCCCCTTGAAGCGCGCGCTCGCCGTGGCGCTCGAGACCCACGGGGAATCGGGGCTCGGCCACGCCCCCGTGCCGCCGGCCGGCGTGATCCTCGACTTCGTGAAGCCGCTCGACCGGCTGCTCGCCGCGCAGGCCGATCCGGTCACGCTCGTCACGCTTGGACCGGTGACGGGTCTCGCCCTCGCGCTGCGGCGCGACGCGGCGCTGGTGCGCGCCAAGGTGGCCCGTCACATCGCGATGATCGGCAACCTGCACGCCCAGGGCAACACCACTCCCCACTCCGAGTTCAACGCCTGGTGCGACCCCGAAGCGCTCGAGGTGGTGCTCGCGGCCGAGCTCCCCACGGAGATGGTCGGGCTCGACGTGACCCGCCAGATCGTCGTTTCCGGCATCGAGATCGACCTGCTCGAAAGTGTGGACGACCCGGACGCCCGCTGGCTGTACGCCGCGCTCCGGTTCTACCGCGACTTCCATCACAAGTACGAGGGGCTCGACGGTTGCGTCGTCAACGACGTGCTGCCGATCGCCGCGCTGATCCAGCCCGACGTGCTCACGCTCCAGGCCGTCCGACTGACCGTGGACCACGAGCCCGGCGACACCCGGGGGCGCACGCGCGTGGACCCCGAGGGCCACAAGGCGCTGGTCGCGACCGCGGTGCGGCCCGCTCCGGTGCGGCAGCTGTTGTTCGAGCGCGTGCTGCCGTGGCTGGCGGCGGTCGTCGCGTGACGGTGATTCTGTCCTCGAACCGCCTCCCATGACCGCACTGCCCGGCAAGGTCGCCGTCATCGGCGCCGGCGACATCGGCTGCGGCTGGGCGGCGCTGTGCGTATCGGCGGGCTGGCCCGTCACGGTGTTCGATACCAACGCTCGGGCGGTCGAGCGCGCCGTGCAGGAAGTGCCCCGGCGGGCGCGCGCGCTGGTGGCGCTGGAGCGCGCCACCGACGGCATCGTGGCGCGCGGCCTGCAAGAGTTTTACCAGGGGCGCAGCCTGCTGATGGCGGTGCGGGACGCCGACTGGATCATCGAAGCGATCAGCGAAGATCTCTCGGCAAAACAGCGGCTGCTCGAGTCGGTCGAGCTGGTCGCGGGACCCGAGGTGCTGCTCACCAGCTCGTCGAGCGGCCTCCTCCCCGACGATATCTTCGGGCGCAGCCAGCGCCAGGAGCGCTGCTGCGTGGCGCACCCGCTGAACCCGCCCGAGCTGATCCCGCTCGTCGAGCTGGTGCCGGGCACTCACACCGCGCCGGCCACGCTGGCGCGGGCGCTCGACTACCTCCAGTCCCTGGGCCGCGTGCCGATCGTCTTGAAGAAGGCGGTGCCGGGCTACGTGGTGGGGCGCGTCGCGGCCGCCGTCTGGCGCGAGTGCATCGACCTCGTGCTGGCGGGCGTGATCGACGTCGCCGATCTGGACCGGGCCATCTCCCTCGGCCCCGCGCTGGGGTGGGCCGCCGGCGGCCCGCACCTCACCTACCACCTCGCCGCCGGCGCGGGCGGCGTGCCGGCGTTCCTGCAACACCTCCTCAACGCGTTCGAGAGCTGGTGGTCGAACCTCGCCGTGTGGCAGAAGCTCGAGCCCGAGCAGCAGCGCGCGCTGATCCACACCATCGAGAAGGCCTACGGCGGCGACGTGGAGCGGCTGCGCGCAGCGAGAGATCGGCGGTTGAGCGGCATCCTGCTGGCGCTGGAGCAGTCGCGCTCCCCCTGAGCGCCGCATGGACGCGCTGGCGCAACGCCTCGCGATAGCACTCGGCCCCAGCTACGATCTGGGCCCGCTGCTGGGCCGCGGCGGCATGGCCGCCGTTTATCGGGCCACCGATCGCCGGCTGCGGCGCGAAGTGGCCGTCAAAGTCCTGCCGCCCGAGCTGGGCTATTCGTCCGACTACCGCGCGCGCTTCGTCCGCGAAGCGCAGCTCGCCGCCGGACTCTCGCACCCCAACATCGTCTCCATCTACGACGTCGGCGAGCAGGGCGACCTCGTCTGGTTCGTCATGGCACTGATCGATGGGGAGAGCGTGCGCGCCAAGGTCGAGCGCGAGGGCCCCCAGCCGATCGCGGTGGTGCGGCGCGTGCTCCAGGAGGTGGCGCAGGCCCTGGCCTACGCCCACGCCCGCGGCGTGGTGCACCGCGACATCAAGCCCGACAACATCATGCTCGACCGCGCGAGCGGCCGCGCCCTCGTCACCGATTTCGGCATCGCAAAGGCGCAGGGCGACGACACCAATCTGACGCAGCCGGGCGCCATCGTGGGAACGGCGCGGTACATGGCGCCCGAGCAGGCGCTCGCGGAGGGGCGCCTCGACTGGCGCGCCGATCTCTACGCACTCGGGCTGGTGGGGTATTTCATGCTCTCCGGCTCCCACGCCATCCAGGGGACGACGCTGCCTGCCGTGATCGCCGAGCACGCGCGAGGCCGGCGCATCGACCTCGCGCAGCTGCAGCGCCGCGTCCCGCGGCCGCTCGCCGACGCCCTCGCCCGCTGCCTCGCTCCGCGGCCCGCCGACCGCTACGAGCGCACCGAAGACCTGGCCGAAGCGCTGCAACAGCTGGGTGGCGACCTGCCGGACACGCCCCCGGCGATCCGGACGTTCTTCCGGGAGACCGAGCGCGCCTTTTTCTTCACGCTGGTGCTCGGCAACGGGTTGTGGCTCGTCCGGGTCGAGAACGTGCCGGCGGCGTTTCTGCTGCTGGTCGGGGGCACCATCCTCGCGCAGTGGACGGTGAGCCTGGAACGCGCGAGCCGCCTCGGGATCACCTGGTCGATGATCCGCCGCGCCATCTACGTCGAGCGGGCGCGGCGCCTGGAGGAGATGCGTCTGACGGTGGGCAAGTGGCTGACGCCGGCGGCGGGGCTCGCGATGCTGCTCGCCTTCGGCGGGGCGCTCGCTCTCCGCGGGAAGGCTCCGCGCGGTGGCGGATCCATCGTGAACGATGTGGTGCAATGGGTGGTGATCTTCGGAAACCTCGCGGTGCTGCGGGTCTTCGGCCTGCACCGCCTGCGCGAGGCCGGGCTGCGCCGCTCGCAGCGCCACCGCTGGCAGATGCTGCTGTCGTTCCTCCTGGTCGCCATCGGCGTCGCCATCGGGGCCGGCGCCCTCGGCAATCCCGGGAATCCGCGAACCTCCGGCTGGATCCTCCCCCCGGCCGTCCTCTCCACGCTGCTGGCCGTCGCTGGAGCCCTGCTGTTCTGGCGCTGGTGGCGGGGCCGGGAGCCCGACATGGACGCGCCCCCACCGCTCGCCATGGACGACCCCAGCGTGCTGGAGTGGCGCATGCCGCGGTGGCTGGACACGATCGGGTCGTGGCTGTTCGGGCGATTCGTGCGCGTGGGCTGGGGGATCCGCTTCGAGCGCGACCGCCCGGCGGCCGCCGGCCCGGCGCTGGACGTGCGAGAGGCGCGGCTCCTGGAGCAGCGCATCGAACGGCTCGGCGACCGATACTCCGCCACAGGCCGCGCCGGGGAGGCGGCGGGACTGGCCCACGTGCTCGCGCACGAGTGCCGCGTCGCGGCGCAGCGGCTCGAGCCCCTGGCCGGAAAGCTGGCGCGCCTGAACGAGGGTGTGCTGGTGTCGCAGACGGCGGGGCTGGGGCGGGGGGAATCGCTGGAGGGAGAGCTGGACCGCGTCGAGGGGGAAGCAGACGCGGTGCGCGCCGAGGTGGCCGGCTACCTGGAGGTGCTGCGCGCGCTAGCGGCGGATCTCGAGGCGGGCGGAGCCGCCGGGAGGGGCGAGGGCGCCACGCTCGATGCCGCTCTGGCCCGCGCCCGCGCGCTCTCGAGCGCGGTCCGGGAGCGGATCGAGGTGCTGGCTAAGCGCGCACCATCAGCACCGGCACACTCGTAATGTGGCGCAGCGCCGTGGCCACGCTGCCGCGCAGCACGTCGTCCAGCAGCCGGTGGCCGTGCGTAGCCATCGCGATCAGGTCGCACTTCTCCCGCGTGGCCGCCTCGGCGATCTCCTTGGCGGGATCCCCCGCCGCCAGCACGGCGTCGGCATCCAGGCCCTCCTTCCGGAGGTCCGCACACACGCGCTCCAAGTAGGCCCGGTCGTCCCGCATCTCCTCGGACTCGCGCAGGTCGAGCTCCTTGATGTTCTGCGCCACCCAGCCGTCGGCCACGTGAATCAGCACGATGGCCGCCTGGCAATGGCGGGCGAGCCGGCGCACGTGCGCCAGGATGGCGTCGTCGGTGGCGGTGTGCTCGAGCGGGACGAGGATGCGGCGGTACATCAGGCGGGCGCGCCCCCTCTCAGAAAGTCCGGACCAGCAGCCATCCGTTCACCAGCGCGATCAGGACGGCCACGACGTAGGCGAGCGTTTTGAGCCACGGCGCGTTCACGAACTCCCCCATCTTCGCCCGGTCGGACGTGAAGCGCACCAATGGGAATACGGCGAACGACAGCTGGACGCTGAGAATCACCTGGCTCAGGATCAGCAGCTTCGCCGTGCCGCTCGACCCAAAGAAGATGGCGGTCAGCGCGGCCGGGACAATGGCGATGAGCCGCGTGATCAGGCGCCGCAGCCAGGGCCGGATCCGGATGTTGAGGAAGCCCTCCATCACGATCTGCCCGGCCAGCGTCCCCGTCAGCGTCGAGTTCTGGCCCGAGGCGAGCAGCGCGAAGGCGAATACCGCGCTCGCCCCGGCCACCCCCAGCAGCGGCGTGAGCAGCTTGTAGGCGTCCTGGATCTCGGCCACCGCCTTGTGGCCCGAAGTGTGGAACGTCGCTGCGGCCACCACCAGGATCGCGGCGTTGATGAACAGCGCGAAGCTGAGCGCGATGGTCGAATCGATGAACGCGTACCGCACGGCCGTCCGCTTGCCCTCGGCCGTCTCTTCGTACCGCCGCGTCTGCACGATCGAGGAGTGGAGGTAGAGGTTGTGGGGCATCACCGTCGCGCCGAGGATGCCGATGGCGATGTAGAGCTGGTCGGGATTGCGCAGGATCTCGGCCCTCGGCACGAATCCGGCGGCGACCGCCCCAAGGTCGGGCCGGGAGATCAGGATCTCGAAAATGAAGCAGCCGGCGATCGTCGCGATCAACGCGATCACTAGCGCCTCCAGCACCCGGAAGCCCCGGTGCTGGAGGTACAGCACCAGGAGCACGTCGAGCGAGGTGATCACGATGCCCCAGGGCAGCGGGATCCCGAACAGCAGGTTCAGCGCGATCGCCGAGCCGATCACCTCGGCCAGGTCGCAGGCCGCGATCGCGATCTCGCACAGCACCCAGAGGAAGAGCGACGTGGGCCGGGAATAATGATCGCGACAGGCCTGCGCCAGATCGCGCCCCGTCACGATGCCGAGCTTGCAGGCGAGCCCCTGCAGCAGGATCGCCGCCAGGTTGGAGAGCAGGATAACGCTGAGCAGCGCGTATCCGAACTGCGCGCCCCCCGCCAGGTCGGTCGCCCAGTTGCCCGGGTCCATATAGCCGACCGCCACCAGGTAGCCGGGACCCGCGAAGGCGAGCGCCTTGCGCCACCAGGCGCCGGCCGGGATCGGGACGGTGCGATAGACCTCCGCCAGGCTCGGCGCCAGGCGCGCGTGGTGCCACCCTGAGTCGGGAGGCGGGGGCGGAGGTGAAGGGGCGACGCGGGGGACGGCCATGAGGTCTTAGGCTCCGCCCCCCGTGTCCAGGCAGCGGAGTCCCTGAGCCAACTCCCGGCCCACCACCCGCACGCCGGCGCCGTGCAACAGCACCGTCGTCGGGCCGTTGAACGGCTGGCGGTCCGTCACCGTGAGCCCCACGCCGGGGACCAGCCCCTGCTCGGCGAAGTAGCGCAGGCGCGCGGGATCTTGCGCTTCCACTTCGCGCAGCTCGAGCACGGCGCCCACCGGCGCTTCGGCCAGGATGAGCAGCTCCGTCTCTTCGATGTCGCCGGCGGCGGTGGGGATCGGCGCGCCGTGGGGGTCGTAGTGCGGGTCGCCGAGCGTGCCCGCCATCCGCTCGATCAACTGGTCGGACACGGCGTGCTCGAGCCGCTCGGCTTCGTCGTGCACGCCGTCCCAGTCGTATCCCAGCTGCTGCGTCAGATACGTTTCGAGGATGCGGTGGCGGCGGATCATCTTCAGCGCGGCCCGCCGCCCTTGCTGCGTCAGCTGCACACCGCGGTAGGGCACGTGCTCGATCAGCCCGGTCTCCGAGAGCCGCTTCACCATCCCGCTCACTGATGGAGGCGCGACCTCCAGCCGCGCGGCGATGTCGCTGGTCGCGGCGAACCCCCCCTGGCTGGACAGGTGGTAAATGACCTTGAGGTAGTCCTCTACCGACCGCGTCAGCGGTGCTTCGTGAACCGCGTGCATGCCGATTCTCCCTGCCGAAGGTGCAGGTGTCGCGCGTCAGGTATCAGGTGCCGGAGCAATGAGTTCACCCATAACTGACAAGATGGATTAGATTACACTAAAACAGATATGTTGTCAAACGAAGTTGTGGATTTTGCGGGGCTATAATGCGCGGGATATTAGCTCGAGAAACGGCGTGAGGATGCGTTCGGTCATCCCCCAGAGGATGTCACCGCCGAGATCGTAAGCGGAGACGGTTCGCGGCGCACCACGCACAGCCAGCGTGACCTCCCGGCGTCCCTCCCCCCCGGGGCCTCCCCCACCGAGGCGTTCGAGCGAGTACCAGAACGCCCGGTCGACTTCGTCGCTAGGAGTGATCGCCGGCCGCGCGGCGACGGCGAACACGAAAGGCCGAACGACGACGGGCGGCAGGGTAGGAATGCGGGGGTAAAGATCGTCCAGCCGGCCGACCTGCTCGGCGCCCACGAGATCGATCCCCGTCTCCTCACGCGTCTCGCGCAGCGCCGTCCGCAGCAGGTCGACGTCGGCGGCGCTGCGGCGGCCGCCCGGCAGCGCGACCTGCCCCGACCAGGGATCGCCCGAGCGCTGCGCTCGCTTGATGAACAGCGCCTCGAGTCCCTCGATTGCCTCGGGCCCTTCGTGTAGGATCAGCGCCACCGCCGCCGGCCGCGCCTCCGGAGCTTCCACCTCGATGGGACGGTAGCCGCGCATGGCGCGCCGCACCTGCTCGAGGGTGATCACGCCAGGTGCCTGGTGAGCCATGCGACCGTCGCGCCCAGCACCTGCTCGAACGCCCGGGTCGATCCCTGCCACGGATGGCCCACGCTGAAGGTGTGGGAGCCCCCGCGCACGAGCAGGAGCTCCGACCGGCGCGGCTGACCCCGGGCCGGTGGCCACGACCGCCATGGCCGACTTCGGCGCTGACGTCATCAAGGTGGAGCCGCCGGGCGGCGACACCTACCGCGTGCGCAACGCCGGCTACCCGCCGAGCCCCTACAACTTTCCGTGGATCGTCGACAACCGCAACAAGCGCGGTGTGGCGATCGACCTGCGCACGGAGGACGGCCGGAGTCTCCTGCACCGCCTGGTGAAGCGCGCCGATGTCTTCGTCACCAACGTGCCGCTCGACGGCCGGGCCCGGCTGGGCGTGCGCTGGG
>JBGOUQ010000036.1:0-25204 GCA_041477065.1 Gemmatimonadota bacterium | reverse complement strand
GCAAGGAAACAGGGGCAAATCGGCCTTGGGCCAGCCTCATCCGGGCTCCGCCGGGCTCATAACTCGCGATCGTGAGTCCTCGCTACTCGCATCGGCGCCGCCCTCGAGGGACCAACAACCGCCGCCGCCACATAGTGTCATCTTCGGCAGAGTGTCCAACCACCGGCGGGCGGACATCTGAGAAGCGGAACCGATACCGAGCAGCCATCCCCCTTTGCTTACTTATCGCCAAACACGCCAAGATGTTGGAATATGCTCGTCAGGGGCGCGGGTTATCGCTCAGAAACCAGTTTCAGGATGTTTTCCTTTCTACCAGCGCACGCCAGACCTCGTCGGATTCTGCAGACCCGGGGATCGCAGGCCGACTCGCCAGTCGGCCGCCACTGACCGATGGCCGGTCGTCAGCCACCGGAGCCGCTGGGGACAAGCATCGGGTGAGGGAGGCCTACAGTCGGTTGGACAAGGTGCGCGTGGAGCGTTGGTAGCCAATCCTGGCCACATGGAGGTCATGATGCCAAAGCTCGACTGACCCTTGATCGCACCGCTGACCGTCGAGAAGCATGAACGAGGGGACCCAGCGCTTCTGGACCAACAACCTCGCGGACGGAGAGGGAAGGGTGCGATCCAAGCACGCGCATGGTCTTGCAGAGTCGTGCGAATGGAACGAGACAAGACTCATTGGCATCAAACGAAGAAACGCTAAACCGTTGAATTACCTTCTTGATGTTTGCAGAAGTTATCGAGAGGTGTTGGTTCAGCGAGGGATTCAGCTCCGACGTATGCGCAAGTACCTATGTTCGTGGCTAAGCACTAATCAATGGAGTTCACAAACGGGGATACCTTGGTCTTGGGGGGTCCGGCTCACATACGCGCAGCGCGTCAGGCAACCGGTGCAGAAAAACGCGCTCTCGCTCTGAAAGCTGATAGTTGGTAACGCCTCATGAGCAAAGTTTCTGGCGAGCGCTTATCTTTGACCTGACATGGATCGTCGACGCCGTGATTTCAGTTCCGCCGCAGAGGTTCGTCGGTCGTTGATCGAGCAACGGCATCCGAAAGCAGCTCCTGCTCGGCCTGGCAGGCGCCTCAAAGTTGCTGGTCTGTTCGCCGGAATCGGCGGCATCGAGCTCGGCCTCCATCGGGCAGGCCATTCCACAGCCCTCCTCTGCGAGATCGACCCCGCCGCGCAAGCGGTGCTGCAAGAGCGCTTTCCGGGCGTTCCGCTTTTCGATGATATACGCACGTTGCCGCGCCTCCAGCCGGATGTGGATCTCCTGGCGGCCGGCTTCCCATGCCAAGACCTGAGCCAAGCGGGCAAAGCCCGCGGCATCAAGGGACGACAGTCCGGCCTTGTGACGCACGTGTTTGAGCTCCTACGACGGAGAGCCGTGCCGTGGGTTCTCCTCGAGAACGTGCCCTTCATGCTTCAGTTGGAGGGTGGCCGTGCGATGGAGTATGTGGTCGGCCAGCTCGAGCACCTGGGCTACCGCTGGGCCTACCGCGTCATCGACAGTAGAGCCTTCGCAGTACCGCAACGACGCGAGCGAGTCTATCTCGTTGCATCAAAGAGTGAAGATCCTCGTCGCGTCCTTTTCAGCGGGAATGCGGACCCGCTCCAAGACGAGCGAGTGCTCAACGGGGCGGCATGTGGGTTCTATTGGACGGAAGGGACGAAAGGGCTAGGTTGGGCCGTCGATGCAGTTCCCACACTGAAGGGCGGATCAACGGTTGGCATTCCATCGCCACCGGCGATCCTTTTGCCATCGGGCAGACTAGTAAAGCCAGACATCCGCGACGCGGAACGCCTCCAGGGATTCCGGAGTGACTGGACCAGGCCAGCTGAGCGGGTCGCTCGCGCGGGCACGAGGTGGAAGCTGGTCGGCAACGCGGTGACCGTCCCGGTGGCCGAATGGATCGGCCAGCGATTCCTCGACCTGTCCGGCAACACTGACGTAGACGGTGTCCCACTCCGCCGCGGCCAGCCTTGGCCCCGTGCGGCTTGGTACGACGGGTCGCAACGTTTCGCGGCTGTGTGGTCGACGTGGCCAGTGAAGCGAAAGGCTACGCCTCTCGCCGAGTTTATGAAGTACCCGAAAATACCTCTCTCGGTGAAGGCAACGGCGGGCTTTCTGTCGCGAGCCAGGGCGAGCTCCCTGCGGTTTCCTAAGGGTTTCCTCGATGCGATCGCCGCCCACCTCCGTCACATGAAGACGCTCGTAGCCTGAATAAAGCGTCAGAACACGAACAATGTCTGTCCGTCGTACCACCGTTCGAACTGATCCAGCCACCTCTCGGCGCATGGCTCGAATACGTCAGCAGGACACTAGTGCGGAGCGTCTCGTGTGCAACTGTCTACGGCGGCTTGGACTAAGGTTCGGGACGAGGAACGGAGACCTTCCGGGCTCTCCAGATATCGCCAACCGCTCACGAAGGTGGGTGCTCTTCGTTCACGGGTGTTTTTGGCATGCGCATCCGAGCTGTGTTAGGGCAACGCTGCCCAAACGCAATCGCTCATTCTGGCTGGAGAAATTCACGGACAATCGTCTTCGCGACCGACGCGTCGCACGAGCACTGCGGGCCAAGGGCTATCGCGCTTGGGTGATCTGGCAATGCGAGGCAGAGGATCCAAACAGGCTCGAAGCGCACCTCAGACGTTTTAAACGGACTGTCGGCACGTCCGCCTTGAAGCAGTGAAATCGAATCAAGATCGATTGCGGTTCTTGTAGAGCGCCACGATCTGATGGACCATTATCTCGAAATCGAGCGACACACTTCCGCCTGGTCGCCCAGCAGGTGGCGCCAGTTGAGCCACATCGAAGAAGATCACGCTAGCGGGACTTGCCACGAAGTCATAGAGGCCGATGTAAATCCTTTCAAACAGCTCGTCTCGATCCTTAGGAGTTAGACGATTGGCGCGGTGGCGCAGCACCTCCACGATTTGAGCGAAGGACGATCTTCCATTCTTGCCGTCGTCGCAACTGTCGATCGGAACAAAGACAATTCCAGCCATCACAACGTAGGGCTGACGTTCATGATAGTCGCTAGCTTCCGCGCGCAACTCATTGTCGATGCGAGTGGCATTTTTTGTGTATCGGCGAGACGCAGCGTCACGGAAGTTGAGAGTCTTAATGGACACCCCTAGAGCAAGCCCAAGTTCGTGAGTGCTGTAGTTTACATCGAGTTTCTTTCTACCCTTTCCCGTCGGGGCTCGGGATTCCTGTCGCGTCCCGTCAGGCAGTGGCATGACGGAGGGGAACGTCGGCCTGAGCCGATTGGCGATCAAGACCGACAGGGCCTTCGAGAATCGCTCAGCGTAGTTCTTCTTCTCCGCTTGCGCCGCGCTTTCGATCGGACGAGGACTCGCGGCTTCGAGCGCATCGGTGAACGATTCGATGTGCCTCGCTTCGAGGAAAAGGCGGATGCTATCCTCAGTTTTCTTCTTCGCCACTGATGTCCCTCAGTTAGAGCTACAAACCCAGAATACGAACCGCGACCGAGGCAGCCCGCAAGAGCTCGGCGCCCATGTTGTTGGCCACCGCTCGGTCATCCTAAAGCGGGCGGCGTAAGTCAAGCTGGTGCACCAATAGCCGAATCAGCCGTCGCGGATTGCGACCAGGATTCTCAAGCCACGTAGCCACGCATTGATTAGCTAGGTCGTCGCGGGAGCCGTTTGTGCCGTACGCCTCGCCGTACAGTCGAGCGATGTTCTTCGCGAGCACACGAGCATTTCGAGTGTCGACCTCAGGCGGCTCCAGCATCTCGAACGACCCTTGAGACCAAGATTGCAGAAACCATTGGGCGTTGGGAGACGCCGGAAGAGATCCCGCGAAGTCCCGAGCGAGATCATAAGCGATGGTTTGGTCGAACCTCTTGGTTACTCCGAATACGCACCAGACGCCCTTCATCTTGCAAAGACGACCCAGCACACCATAAGCGGTAAGTCGCGAGCGGACATTCCAAAGCTGATCGATTGTCTCTGCCTCGTCGAAGACCAAGGCGAGGCCACCGAGTCCCATTTGGCAAAAGAGAGCCGCCAGGGCCTCCACCCGGGCTAAGGCCTGATCCCGTTTGTATCCGTAGTTGGCCCAACGCAAATCTGCTCCGAGCAAGAATGTCCATTCCCCAGGATCGACTAGAGCGACGTTGTAGCCATTCTCATGGCGCCAGATGAGACTCCCGATGGACCAACCCCAGGGGGGTTTGCTGGCAGCATCCCCGAGACGCTTCCGCGACGGAGCATCCTCTATCCACTTCAGCATTATGCCTCGCAACCCGAGGGCATCACCACCGCATCGTAGATTCTCGACGAGGATCGAGTACAGTCGCTGGGGATAATTGAGCGCGGCGCTACGTGCATTGAGATCTATCAGCGATACCGGGATGGATTTGGTGGAAGCCGCTGCTCTAATGAAGGAAAGAAGGTGGCTCTTCCCACTACCCCACTCGCCCTTCACGAAGAGTGGTTGTGCGGCCTGACCGCGCGAGAGCGCGGCGAGCCGGTCCGCCACCACTGTAGTAACAGCACCGTACCCAACGGAGAGGCTTTCGAGGTCCTCGAGCGGCACGATCCCTGATCGAAGGCGACGAACTGCTGCTCGACCGGGCATAGAGACTAGAGATCTGCTTCCTTGGCGATGCGCTCGGCAGCGCTGGCCACCTTGCTCTTGACGTCCGCAGGCAGACTGTACTCGGCGCCCTGTTGGCGTGCGCGTTCAAGCTCATCGATGACAACGCGGGTCAGCAGGCGCGGCTTGGCTACGCGAAAGCGACTGGCAGCGACACCAGTGATGAACCGCTGAAGGTCTTGCTCTGATACACGATCTGTCGCGGATGATTCGTATGCGACACGGTGGACACGCCGAATGCGCATGGCCATCTCAAGCATCTCCGCCTGCCCAAGTGGCGTACGGTCAAGGTCTACGACCGGAGCGCGCCAATTGATCTCATCGCCTACAGGTTGAATCCTCGATGCTAGAGCGTCGTATCGAGGGAAGTAATCCTTCCCCTCGAACATCTCGGGAGTGGCGGCGAGGTACATGCAGAAGTGCCTGAACCCGCCATCGCCGCCTGCGTTGTCGACATGCTCTCGCAGCGCCTGCAGCGCCTGGTCCTGTCGGCGCCGGCTCCCAAGTTTTGCCAATTCTTCGATTTCGTCGATACACAGTACCAATCCTGAGTAGCCAGCGGCCTTCACGAGCCAGAGTATGCCCCGCATGATGTCCCGAGCAGTCCCGGTCCCGATCGGCTTCAGCTCAACGAAGGTTCCCCTCGGAGAGTCTCCTCCGCGCCGCGGCTTCTGCCCATACTCGCTAGGCAGGCGTACTCGCGTGTCCGTCCCTCGCAGCCATCCGGCGACGGCCTCAAGGGTTTCGTTGTCACGGTTGAGATAGGCCCGCACATAAGCGGCTAGAGCCCTCGCGAATTCGGCAGGCATGTTCGTGCGCATCAGCCCCGACTGGAGGGCAGCATAGACTCGCTCCTCCGCGTCGAATGGCTTCGTCAGCGCATCCTCCTTGATTCCGACCTTCCTCAAGAGGCCCAGCGCCCACTTGTCTAAGAGATCCCGGAGAGGATCAGTCGTGTCGGCGCCGAGCTCGCCGGACTCGTCATGAATCAGATCAGGCGCCGTCAGTTTGGATACGATCTTGGGGTAGAGTGTCTCGAAGCGGTCGATTTGAACGCCGTCGATCTTGCACTCGATGTGCGACGTTGCCCAGTTCTGCTCCCTCGCTCGGTCTTGTACTACGGACAGAAAGTGACTCTTCCCCGCTCCGTATGCCCCTCGAACGAACTTGGTATCCGAACCCCCATCTTCCTGGAGCTCGTTGAGGAGCTCGGTCTGCGCCGCAAGCCATTGCTCATGGCCCACGTGGATGTAGCGCACCCCAGCCGCTATGGCAGTGCCGCGCGTGAGACTTCGGATCAGTGCGCGCGCTAATTGCGGAGAAGGATCCTCCCGACTCTGACGTACGGTCACAGACTCGCATCCCGCTTTTCACCTACGAATTCGATTCGACCAACAAAAGCGAACCGTCCCTCTGCAGGTTGATGAATGAACAGCGCATCCTTTGGATCGAGTGGAGGCAGCAATCGCAGCTGACGCCCGTCAGGGGCGGTGGTCGCCCCTGCGGCAAGGGATCTGGCCATTCGCGACCGAAACTGGTCCACGCTAATTGGCGTGAAGGCGCTGGCGTGTGCGTCGCGCCAGAACTTCGACGACTGGGACCGAATTACGAATACACGGTAGACGTCGAGGATCGCTAGTTGGCCACCAAGACCACTCGAAACTTCGTCGTAGGCGCCCACCAGTTCCGCGATGAAGCCCGGAGGCGAGAACGCGCGAGGGATCAGAGTTGAGACTTGGACCACCAATGCTTTGACGATTGCTGAGACGGTGGCAGAGCGTAGACGCGAATGACCTACGCTAGCGACGCGCGCCCGCTCGTCGACGTGTACCAGAATGCCCCGTTCCACGTACAAATCAGGCCACTGTCCATCGATCTGCCAGCCTCGCGCCCGGCCCGCTTCACGGAGGTCAGCTTCGATCTTCAGAAACTCTTGGGAAGCGGCCGATTTCCACTTATCGAGCAGCAACACTCGGCTCTGCTCAAGATCAGGCAGGCCAGCGGTGGCCGGCGCGACGGACTCCAGCCAGCCGACCATCGCCGCAGCATCCTCGGCCCTGCCCTTGAGAATTTTCTTACAGAGTCGCGACATGCCGGCGAGTGCGGTGGAGCGCTTCGTCAGCGCTTCGATCCACTCTTGAGTCTGGATGATGTACTCGGGGGAAGCTTGCTCGCTCGTCTTTAGGGGCACGCAGTCGCTCATGGAGTCGCCGTCAGCAGAGGAAGAGCGTCTCCAATAGATAGGGCCTTTTCTTCGAACCCGGGCTTCAGGAGAATGAACATCTTGTCCAGGTCATTTCCTGAAGCGAAGAACGCGTGCTCGGGGAGCAGACTGCCCTGCTTAATAGCGAGCATCATTCGATGAAAGTGCGTCATTTCAATGGGGACGCCCTCGGTAACTGCTCGGATCATTGCAAGCAGTGCAACACTGTCGAACGGTGTGTGCCCCATGGGTCGACGGATGCTTTCGTATGATTCCCAGACATAGCGAATCGCCAAGCGAGGAACGGCGTCGCGGTCCGGCTTGGTGTTTACGATGTGAACCGCTGTCCTCGCGAAGCCGCTCCACTCCCACGGTCCAGCGCCTTCGGGTACTTGGTACAACCCGTCGCGCCATCGCTTGCAAAGATTGGTGGCCTGATACCTCCACCTCTTCTTTGGAACCTCACGTGGTTCTCCGCTCTGCGCTTCCGGCTTCGTAAGAAAGCCGAGATCCGTGAGTTGCTCGAATCGCGGAATTGCCTGATGGTCCGAGCTCTTCGTCGTGTGTTCCCGCTTCGTGCTCCCCCCGAGGCCTCCCCGTGCTGGGATGCGTCGGGGTCTCGGTGCACGGCGGACTGAGGTGGGTCCGAATTCGGACAGCAGATCGTCGAGCCGAAGCTCGGTCGCGATGACAGTCGCGAGTTCCCTGGCCACTCGGTAGGCCGGGAGATCACGCGGGAGTACGTGGGCTTGGACGCGACCCAAGACCCCGAAAAGTGCCCTACAAGTGAGTCGCCCTGCTTCCGATGCTTCCAGGACCTTACTCTCTTCGATCTCAGCCAACTGTGAGATTAAGTCGCGCGTAACCTGGTCGACCTCTGCCAGGTGGTACAAGAAAAAGAGGCGCTCAGGATCGGTCAGGATGAAGGGGTTCCACGCTGAAGGATCTCCGCCGAGAAACCTCTCCACTTGGCCCATCGGCAACAACGAACGCAGGAGAAGACCGCGCTCGGTGATCTGATTGCCTCTACCCACCAACAGCAGGTCATGACCCCAGTCCAAGATCTTATAGGCGGTGGGGGCAGTAACCGCGAAGAGCCATGATGGGCAGTCCTGAGCTACGAGAAGTGCTTCGGTGACGGAAGGCTTATCGAATTTGCCCTGCGAGTGCTCCTTCTCGTACCAAGGCACGCGATGTTGAACATCGGACCACAGCGACGGATACTTTTTCGCTGGATCAAGAAGAGGCGTGCTGAGTCGGCGGGACAACACGTCGTTCGTCGCGCTACGACGTTCGGGACTCAACGAAGCCACTAACACCTTCAACACCCCGAGGCGCAGGTAGAAATCCTGGAGCTTTGTCCACGGTATCGCCACTAGAATGCTTCTCCACCATGCGCCACCATTCGAGGGCGCACGTTGCCGACCACGCAGCGCTGAGCGTTGCTGTTCGCGCTCGAGAAAAGAGCCTGGCCCACGTCCAGCGATCTGATCAAGTCTGCCAGGTCCATTTCCCGGCCGGCTTCGCGGATCTTCTCGGGCTCGGCGTTCTGCAGTAGACCGCACATTGCACTGATGTCTTCCGCGACGCTAAGGCGATGAACAATGAACGTATCGATTTGGCTCGCCGCGGCGTCAGAGATGGCCCCCTTTGGTCGCTGTGTAGCGAGCCACAAGGAGAGACCGTAGTTCCGACCTTCCAGCACGAAGGAATCGAGAGCCTGCCGCGCGAAACTGCTGCCCCTCGCCGGCATCAGGATCTGAGCCTCGTCAATAGCAAGGATCGTTCGAGGTGCGTGACGCCCCAATTCCGCTTCTAGTTCGCGCCTCGAATCGTCTGTGCTGTCACTCAGCGCAAGCCGACGGCGGATCTGACTGGCGTACATCCGGTCCTGACGGAGTTTTCGAACGATTACCGTTGTCACTACCGTCCGCAGATCTGCTGGGAGACGGCCCAGACTAAGAATCGACAGGATCCCGGCTTCCGCTAGCTCCGTCATGCGAGTGCCTTCCGTCGCCGCGAACAGCGGCATCCTTGCCAAGGACCGCAAAGGTTGAACGACGCTCCGGATGGTTTCTTGTGCGTAGAAACCAATGATGTCTGGATCCTGCTCGATGCATTGAATCAGATCATTGATGCCGTAGTGGCTCTTCGCCGGGTGCATGACTCCGTCGTGGTCGGGCCAGCCCAGCTCTGTCACCTTGCGGTATGCCTCGTCTACAAGGCGACCGCGCGGCTCGGTCACTAGATCGGTGTTCAGTAACAATCCCCAATCGTCCGCGGTCATCGAGCTGACGGGCATCTTGTATTCGCGAAATCCTGGCATGTCGATATCCCAATCGTAGCCAGCAGGCACGAACACTCTGGCGTTGATCGGTTCTACTTCTAGGTTCTCCCATTTCGCGAGTATTGAGTGCTGCCGCCGGAGCTCTGCCGGGCCACCGTCTCTCAGGGGTAGCAGCGCCGTCCAATGAATGTCGAGTGGGTCGAGCAAGATGACCGCCCGACGATCCGTGTGTGAGCTAATCTTCGACGTCGCCGCGGTTGCGAAGCCCTCAAGCAAGGACCCCATCCCGTACGACTTGCCGGAACCGCGCTTGCCGACCTCGAACACGACGAAGTTGTCGCTTCCGTCAAAGAAGATCGGCTCGCTGTTGCCTTTCTCGGCCATCCTGCCGGCGAGAATGATTGATTCCCGCTTCCCCCCCCCGATATGAACTTTGCCGTTCACGCGAGGCTCTATGTCGAACGTTTTCATTCGTCAGGTCCTCAGAATCCTTCCGAGCTGATCTCGTTGACGATCTTGGAGCTGATCGTTCGGCGGTCGTGCCGCATCGCCCGCTGCGCTGCCTTCTGAAGGCGTAACAGCACCTCGCTCGGCTTGCTCGCGAGTTCGCCCCGCGTCACTTGTTCCACGAACTCTTCGAACGCATCGGGATCGAATGGAAAGACCCTCAACCGGTTCGTGTCACCGCCCGTAATCTCTGTTAGCTCGGCAGGAACAGCGGCGTCGAGTGCCCCTGGCTCCACGACTTCTCGGTGGGGAAGTGGAACCTCGCCTTTTCTAATGAACGTCTGTAGCAGCTCTAGGATGAACGCCTGCAGCTCATCGTGGCTTGGATTGGTGAACTCGATGTAGTTCGACACGCCGATGCGCCTCACGATCTCATCCGTCACGAAGATGTTCGGCAGATCGTTACGACTCTTCGCCCCGATCAGAAACAGCATCCCCACGTTGTGGATCTCCGTCAGCTCGCGGATGGACGCGAGCCACGTGAAGTAGGTATCGGGGTTGGTCATGTTCTGGAAGCGCTCCGCCTCATCAATGAGGTAGAGAGGCACTTTTCCATCGACCGCGGCAAACATCGCGGCGAGCCCCCGCATCACAGCACCAAATTCCCGACTGTCGGCCAGTTGAGGCTTGATCGAGTCGTCGACGCTGGTCATGTCGATCTTGGGCTCGCCCCCCAGCCAGCGCATACAGTTCTTCACCTGAGTAAGGTTCACCATGGGCAGCCCAGTCTTCATGACTAGGGCGATATCCTCCGACTGGACAATCTCCTGGAGCTCCGGCGCCTCCTTGGCATTCACTCGGCGCTGATACTCAGTCGCAATGCGGTTGATGGTCTCTGCTGAGTGACTCGAGACCATTTCGGTGAAGAGGCTGTGGAAGGGCTCCTTGGACTTGTAAGCGGAGCACTTGATGTACACGGGCGCGATGCTCATTCCGCGCCTCCGGATCTCGAACATGATATTGAAGCACTGGTGTGTCTTGCCTCGGCCGTAGTCACCAAAGATTGCGGCCTTGTGCCCGTCTCTGCTGTAGCCAGCCTCCTCCAACGTCCCCAATAGAAGGTCGCGTTGGCGGCGATCCCGCTCACCAAACAGGTACTGACTGTGGGTCTTAGGCTCCAAGTTGAACGTCGTAAAGCCCGAGCGCATGAAGAACCACTGATCCATTGTCTTACTCATCGTGTCCTCGTTTAAGTCCGTGAATCGTCCCAGTCGACTGGCCTACGTTGCCAACGCGCTGCAAGAAGTCGCGCACTTCGTTCATCAACTGTCGCCCGGAATCAGTCGACGGCGACGCCCGCACACCTAATTCGATGTTCTCATCGACTCCAGCGGCGGTAAAGTTGGCCGACGTCACGATCGCCTCACTGCTGCCTCGCGGTCGGGCGAGCACCAAGTACACTTTCGCGTGCAGCCCGATGCGGGCCACGACCACACCGTGCCAGGTCGCAGCGTGACCAGGCAGGCGCCCAAGGAGCGCGACGGCGGTCGTGGGCGTCGTGATGACGCGAAGCCCGCAACCAGCGCGGCGCGTCACCTGAGCGAGACGGACCAGGACACCCTGCATTTCCTCGTCGATGAACGGCGAGCAGACGATCACTTGAGCGTACTGATCCGGACGTCCAATCACCCCGTTCATGAGCCTCACGATGTCCCTCCCAGTCGCCGTCCGGATCACTTATGCGCCCGTCGACGCTGTTTCCGACGAGAGCGATCAAGCTGTTGCAGCTGGTGGCCAAGTTTTGCCTTATCGAGCTTCAGGGTTTCGATCACAGTTGCCCGTGCAGCAGAATCGCCTTGGAGCAGCGTACGCAGAGAGCGGCGTTGCTCGATCTCGATTTCACGAACGTGCATAGCGAACCCCCCTCGACCAGGTCGACGCGCAAGCAAGGCCGCTAGTAGAGCGCGACCTCCGCCCGTGGTGCCCGTGGGCACCGTCGAAATCGGCTCAAGGCTCGAGACAACCTCGTGGGCGTCACCACCCTGGAGGAGGATTCTTTCGAGCGCGTAAGTGAGGCCGCGCATGTTGCCGTAACGAGCCCAGTCCACCTTGAGTACCACCATCCTCTCTTCACGTGTTAGCGGTCGCAGGGTAGCTGCAAGCTCCCTCCAAAAGCCGCGATCCACCTCGCAGTCTGCTCCACACACTCTCTCAACCTCCGCCCGTTGCCGTGCCAGGATGTCTTCCTCCATCTTGGTTACGATCTCTGGCAGATCCTCTTCTCGTTCACCAAGTCCTGGAACCTCGATGACGTGTTGCGTTATTCTGGACAACAAGTCACCGCGGAACGTCGCGGCATCGAGCTCCTTCCAGGACGCGCTGATCGTGACTCCGGCAAACTTTTGTTCATATTCCGTGTCCCCTTCTCCACCCATGCGATAGAAGACTCCTCCCGAAAGAACTGGCAGCAGCTTCCCCTGAAGCGCAGGAGGCAAGTCGCCGACTTCATCGAGGAAAACAATCCCCCCCGTGAGCGCTGCGCCCGCATCCTCACCACCCGCTCGACCTGTCCTCGCCAGTTCGAAAATGCCGGGCTTTTCATCCACCCCAGTGGCAACCCTCTTGCCGACCCCGAAGAGCTGCGATTCGGCAAGCGTGTCCGAGAGTCCAGTAAGCGCCAACTCCACGTACCACGTCATCACCGTGAAATCGATCTTGCCCAGCCCGTCGTACCGCACATTGCCAATGAGGCGCTTCGCTGCCTCCAGCGAGAGTGGCGCGACCCTACGCACGAAGCCGATCGCCCGCGCCACTGTCGACTTCCCGGCTCCGATTGGTCCGCGTAACAGAACCGTCTTCGCCGAAAGGTCCGAGCAGAACTCAAGTATCTGGGCGCGCAGGTTTCGCGCGCGTTTGCTCTTGCCGGGGAGCAACTTCTCGAGAAGCTCCGAGACTGGTCCCTCAGCTGGAACCGCTGGCTTTCTTGTCGCCATGACCGATCGTCAGTCCTCGCTTGATGAAGCTTCCACGTCTGATCCAACGTCGTCCCCAGCGTTTCCTGCAGCGAACGTTGATCCCGCGCTGATCCTGGCAGGCCGAGCTCAAACGCCTCCATTCACTCTTCGACCCTGCTGCTCGAACCTGCCAAGATCAGTGCGAAGTCCGACTCTGTCGACACTGCCCTCCTCTCTCGATGGAGTCACTGCCCACCCAAAGCAGGTCCCGTGCCGCGACGTAACTCGTTGCTGCGGGCCTCCTTAAGCAAAACAGCCACTCTCCTCTGCGAGCCGATTGCCTTGCCGATCCGAGGCGATTGCCTAGTTGATTCGGAATGCCAGATGGCTGGCTGTTTGGTTGTCCGATCCCCTTGACCCCCGGGCTGTGGACCCGCTATCCTCGCTCCAGCTACTGACGGACGCACGCGGGAAACGATCCCGTGATTTCAACCGCGCGACCTCGCGCGGTTTCGTGCTTCTAGGAGCCGGGGATGTGAAGACAGGGGCGATCCAGCGGTGCATCGCTGAGATCCTCGCCAAAGCCAAGGAATTCCGAGAGGCTTTCGGCGCTGAGCCCCAGGCCCGCTCACTCGAGTGGGCGGCTCTGCAGGTCGAGCGAGCCCTCCGAGACGAGAGCGAACAGCTCCTCACCCTGGCCCAGGCCGCCGAGGAGTGCGGTTATCACCCCGATTCTCTCGCCCGAATGGTCCGGGACGGCCAGATACCGGATCTCCGGCCCGCCCATTCCAAAGGCATGATCCGCATCCGCCGGGGCGACCTTCCGATCAAGCCCAGCCGGCCCCATACTCCCGACGCGGACGTACGCGAACTCGCCAGCCGCCTCGTCAAACGAGGCAAGGAGGGCCGTTATGGCCACCCGTAAACGCTGGTCGAGAACCGTAGGTACCCGACGTGGCAACCGCATCCGGATCTATCAGCGCTCAGCCAGCGCCAATCTGCAGATGGCTGTTTGGGATCCGGCGAAGCGGCAGTACAAGCAGGTGAGCTTGGGGCACACGGACCGCGAGCGTGCAACGCGCGAAGCGGCCGAGATGGTGCGGCTCCGGGACGCCGGCGAGTGGATCGATTCTCGGTCCCTCACGTTGGGCATCATGGTCGCGCGCTACCTCGCGGAGAATACTCACGCGCGCGACGGCTCTTTGAAAACCGAACACTACAGGAGAGGATGCGAGCGGTACTCCGGATACCTCATCGGTTGGTTCGGCACCGACACACCGGTCGTCGAACTCACGCCGGAGCGGATGGCCGGATACGCAACGGCTCGGCGCAGCGGCCAGATCAACGGGCGCCCCGTCGGCGCGACGGCGCTGCACCAGGACATCAAGCTCCTCAAGTCCATGATGAAGTGGGCGACGGGAGTCTACAACAACGGCAAACCGCTGCTCGATCGGAATCCGTTGACCGGTTTCGCGATTCCGAAAACCCGGGATCCGATTCGGCCGCTGATAGACGCTGAGACGGTCGAGAAGCTCAGGGCCGTCGCGGACCGGGTGAGTCCATTGATGCCGCTGTTGATCACCTTGATGGATTCGACCGGCCGGCGGCTTTCCAGTGTGCTGGGGCTGAGGTGGGACGACTTCGACTTCGAGAAGCGGACCATCACCTGGCGCGCTGAGCTCGACAAGAAGCGCCGGAAGTGGGTAGTGCCGATGCCCAAGCAGGCAGAGCCGGCCTTGCTGAGGTTTCGGGCCGAGCACCCGGCGATCGGGAGCGCGTTGGTCTTTCCGATGATGAACGACCCGACGAAGCCGGTCACTCGGCACCTCGCGAGTGACTGGATGCACCGGGCCTATCGCTATGCAGGGATCGACCGTCAGAAAGGGGGGCTGTGGCATCCCTTCCGGCGGAAATGGGCGACGGAGCGCAAAGCCTATCCCGTGCGCGACACCGCCGCGGCTGGGGGCTGGGAAGATCTACCGACAGCCCTGATGTACCAGCAGCCGGACGAGGATACCCTGCGACGCCTGATCGACCACCCGAAGTCATTCAAGAAACGATCGCAGAACGGCTGAGCTGACGGGGCGTGGCGGGACTCAACATCCCGTCGCGCCTTGAGTTTGGTCGGTGGCGCCGGTCAGGACTCTCCTGACCGGTTACGAGCGCCGTACGGACGGCCGTGCATGCAGCCGTACACGCCTCCATACGCGCCGCCGTACACGCCAGCCCGGTAGACGGCTCGGTGGACTGCTCGGTAGAAGGCTCGGTAGAGGGCCGGTAGAGGTATCGGTAGAGATTCGCGGCGCGAAACCGGCATCACGTCTCACGATGTCGAAGAGGTGTCGGGAGAAACGATGACAGAAACGATGACAAACGCTCGCCAAAACGAAAAGCGCGACACGCATCATGTGCGCATCGCGCTTCGAGTTGCCCCTCCTGGGATCGAACCAGGACTCTCCTGATCCAGAGTCAGGCGTGTTGCCAATTACACCAAGGGGCACTGGGAGCCATCAGCCTTCAGCGATCAGCCGTCAGTGACTCTCTTGGGGCTCCGCCCTGCCACCCACTGACAGCTGACGCCTGATGGCTGACGGCTCAAACATGGAGCTGAGGGGGCTCGAACCCCTGACCTCCTGGGTGCGATCCAGGCGCTCTCCCAGCTGAGCTACAGCCCCGGGCGGGGTGCTCAACTTAGATACGGTCCGGCCACCGAGCAACCCCATCCAATACTAACTCCGCTCAGACTTGGATGGGGGTGTGTGGGTGTGTGGGTGCGTGGCACTCTCCGCTGCGGGTCGGCGTTGCGGTTACGCACCGGCGAGTCCCACAAACCCACACACCCCCGCCTTTGTGACGAGGGTCCAAGCTCAATCCCGGCAGGGATTCGGTAGAGAAACCTAGGGCGGCTGCACCGCGGGCAAGATGTACTGCGGAATGAACACCTGCTGCGAAGCGAACATCACCCGGTCGCTGTAATTCCCGCCCGTAAAGCCAATCACGAGATCCAGCTCCGGAATGCCCATGAAGACCTGGCCGCCGTTGCCGCCTGCGAAGAACGCGCGGACTTTCCTGCCGTTGTAGTCATACTCGACCGAGTTCCACAGGTAGCCCCAGTGCTGCGTGGGGCTGAAGTCGCGCAGCGCTGCGGTGGACTGGCGCGCCCACGCACCGCTGACGATCTGCTTGTCGTTCCACTTGCCGCCGTTCACCATGAGCTGCGCGAGCTTCAGAAAATCGCGCGGCCGGAAGTGGTGTCCGCCGCCGCCGTAGGCTTCGCCCAGGGGCGTGAGCCACAGATGATAGTCGTGCATGTGTAGCGGCCGAGCGATGAGCCGCTCGAACAGCTCGGGTAAATGCTCGTGGGCGACTTTGGCCAGCATCCCGGCCGCGAGGTTCGGCTCGGCGCTGCAGTAGAAGATCTTCTCGCCGGGTGCCGAGATCAGCGGCACGTTGAGCGTATGACGATACAAGTCCTGAATCCCGCGCTCATTCATGACATCTTCGTCCGCCGACGTGGTGTCTTCGGGATCGCAGTTAAAGCCGGCCGTCATCGTCAGCAGATGCTCGAGCGTCATCGCGCGCTTTCGTGGATCGAGATTGGCCGGGAGCGAATCAAGCAACGTCTGATAGACGGGCGTGCTGGTTCGCAGCGGGATGCCCGACTGCATCGCGGCGCCGATCAACGTCGCGGTCCAGCTCTTGGAGGCCGAGCGGGTGTCGTGCGGCTGATCGCGACTCGAGCCGTGGAAGTATTCCTCGACGACGAGCCTACCGTGCCGGGCGATCAGCAGGCTGTGGATCTGCGGCGTGCTGACCGAGTCCATCGGCATGTCAATGAGCATTTGCACGAACCGTTCGATGGCGTCGCGGGAGATACCCACGGAATCGACCGAAGCGACGGGCCAGCCGTCATCGAGCCGCAGCGGCGGTGTGTAGCGATAGCGCGCTCCCGGTCGTCCGCGTGGGTAAAACGGGCTGCTGCTCGAGTCGGTGACGCGGGTGAAGTCATACGTGCCGCCGCGGAGCGGGACACTGATCACGCCGTCTTCGTAGCGCCCGCTCGCCAGCGTTGTTGTGTCTCCGATCAGCCGGACGCCCGAGCCATTCACTTCGATCCGCGAGACGCGGGTGAATCGTCCGACGTTCCGTTCCGGGTTGCGGAGATAGGTGCGCAGGGTGCCTGTGATCGGCATATAGAACGTGAGGCGACGCTCGAGCGGATTCACTGTGCCTCGCCAACGGTCTCTGCCGTCAGCCTCGAGCCGTACAGGAGTGGCGTACCGTTCGGGCTGGATCCAGAAACCACCGCGAAACGACCCTTTGCCGTCGGGCAGCTCGAATGCGAAGGATGGACCGTCCTGGTGCGCGGGAACGGAAAAGCCGGCGATATCGGCGCGCCATCCCCCGGGCGTGCGGTAGATGAGGAGTGGTCCGCGGATATCGGGGCCGAAGCGGAGCGTGGCTCCCCAGAGGCCTTGGAGGTCTGGACTCTGGGCGCTTGCGTTCGCCGCGAGCGCGAGGAGGAGACCGATGGCAAACGGCGGCGTTTTCATGGCGTGTGGAATTAGACACAGCGGGGGGGCGGAGAGTTACATTCCCTCGCCATGAATGGGCCGAGCCTCGGGCTCCTCATCGCGCTCCTGCAACCCCAGGAGCACCGCTGACTTCCAACAGCCGCATA
This sequence comes from Gemmatimonadota bacterium, assembly GCA_041477065.1. GTDB lineage: Bacteria > Gemmatimonadota > Gemmatimonadetes > Gemmatimonadales > GWC2-71-9 > 13-1-40CM-70-15. The sequence continues at coordinate 8,010 of JBGOUQ010000036.1, read as the reverse complement.
GAGGCACAGTCGGTGCCCCTGTGACCTAGCTCCTAGCCGCCACCCGCCCACCGTGTAGGTTTGATCTCATGCGCTCCATCGCCACCACCATCGTCAACCACATCGCCGCCCCCGTCGAACGGGTGTTCGAGCTGCTCACCACCTGCGCCCGTATCCCCGACTGGCTGCCCGGCTGCACCGCCGTCACCGCCCAAGGCCCGATCAAAAAGGGCTCGCGCCTCAACGTGAGCTTCGGGGAGCGCGAAACGACGTTCGAAGTGGTGGACTTCGCCGCCCCCCACACCTTCGGCTGGGTGGAAAAGGGCGCCCGCAAAGGCTGCAAGACCTTCTTCCGGCTCGACTTCGCCGGCAGCATCACCGCCGTCACTATCCGCGACGTGTGGGAGCCCCCCTCCCTCGGCGCCCTGGTGCGCGCCAAACTCCGCCCCCGCCGCTACCCCAACCTGCGGCTCGACAGCACGCTGCAAAACCTGCGGTTCGCGCTGACGGCGTAATCGGGTGCTACGGCCGGTCGCCACGACGTTCGCGGCCCGCGTCGCCGCCCCGCTCGAAAAAGTCTTCGCCCTGCTCACCGACCCCGCCCGCATCCCGCAATGGCTGCCGGGCTGCCGCGATGTGTCCCCCCACACCCCCATCGTCAAAGGCTCCCGCCTCACCGTGCGGTTCCCGAAAACCTCCACGACCTTCGAGATCGTCGAGCTGACCCCGCCCACCGGGTTCGGCTGGGCCGACCGGGAAGGACGCCCGGGATCCCAGACCTACTTCAAGCTCGAGTTCGGCGGCAGCATGACCGTGGTGACCATGAAAGACGTGTGGACGCCGCAAAGCCTCGGCCACCTGCTGCGGGGGCGGTTCCTGTCCAGGCGGAATACCAGGCGGATGTTCGAAGGAATGATCGACAACCTGAGAAATTTGGCGATGAAGTAGGGACGCTCACTCCGTAAACGGCACCTCGATACTCAACCCGTCCCTCGCCACCACCACGTTCCCGAACACTTCCTTCGCCTCCTTCACCAGCTCCTCCGCACTGATCGAGTAGCGCGCGGAGACGTGGGAGAGCACCAGCTTCTTGACGCCCGCCGCGAGCGCCACCTGCGCCGCCTCGCGCGCCGTCGAGTGGCCCGTCTCCTTGGCCCGGTCCTTCTCCTCATCCCCGAACGTGGCTTCGTGGACCAGCAGGTCCGCCCCCTTCGCGGCGTCGATGACCGCCGCGCAGGGCCGAGTGTCCCCCGTGATCACCACCAGCCGGCCCGACCGCTTGGGACCGACAATGCCCTCGGCCGGCACGATCCGCCCATCCGGCAATCCGACCGCTTCACCCCGCTGCAGCTTGCCCCACAGCGCCCCCTCCGGCACGCCCGCCGCCTTGGCCTTCTCGGGGTCGAACCGGCCGTGGCGGTCGGCCTCCTGAAGCGCGAAGCCGATGCTCCCCCCGGTGTGCTCGGTGGCGAACGCCTTGACCGCGTACCCGCCCCGTACCACGGCGTCGCCCGGGCGCAGATCCACGATCTCGGCGGGGAACGGCATGCGCTCGACGCCGACGGTGAGAGCGCCCTCGAGCACCAGCTGCGCGCCGCGGGGGCCGTACAGCCGCAGCGGGTCGGTGCGGCCCTGGAGGCCGAGGGTGCGGACCAGCCCGATCACGCCCAAGAAGTGATCGGCGTGGAAGTGGGTGAAGAAGATGTCGTTCAGGGCGAAGGAGGTGCCGTAGCGCATCATCTGGCGCTGCGTGCCCTCGCCGCACTCGAACAGCAGCGTTTCCCCTTCGCGCTGGAGGGCGAGGGAGGAGACGTTGCGTTCCACCGTTGGCCTGGCGGCGGAGGTGCCGAGGAAGGTGACGGAGAGCATGGGGGTAAACTAAGGGGCTAAGGGGCGAAGCGGCTAAGGGGCTAACAGAGGAATGCGCCAGTGCGTACTCTAGTCGTCCCCACTTCAGGATTCGCCATGCGCCGTGTCCTACGCCTAGCCACCCTAGCCGCTTTGCCGCTTAGCCTCATAGCCCCTCTAGCCGCCCAACAAGCCCACCACGGCCTCGACCCCGCCAACCTCGACACCACCTGCGCCCCCTGCCAGGACTTCAACCGCTACGCCAACGGCGGCTGGCTGACGCGCACGCAGCTGGACGCGATGCACGCGAGCTTCGGCTCCTTTACGGAGCTGTCGGAGCGCAACCAGGAGACGCTGCGGCGCATCGTGGAGAAGCTGGCAGCCGCCGCCCCCGCCGCGCCGGCCCAGCCACGGACCGCCGAAGAAAAGGTCGGTGTCTTCTACGCCTCGTGCATGGACACCGCCGCGGCCGACGCCGCGGGGGCGAAGCCGCTCGGCCCCGAGCTGGGCCGCATCGCCGCCATCAAGACCACCGCGGACGTGGTGAACGAAGTCGCGCGCATGCACCAGACCGGTCGCGGCGGCCTGTTCGGCTTCGGCGGCGCGCCCGACTTCAAGAACTCCACCGTCACCATCGTGAACGTGTCGCAGGGCGGCCTCGGCCTGCCCGACCGGGAGTTCTACTTCCGCCCCGACTCGGCCACCGCGGTGGTGCGCGACGCCTACCTGAAGCACGTCTCGCGCTCGCTGCAGCTGTTGGGCGACGCGCCCGCCGCCGCCGACAGCGCCGCGGCGCACATCTTCGCCCTGGAGAAGACGATCGCGGGATTTCACTTGACGCGCATCCAGCGGCGCGACCCGAACGCCAACTACCACAAGATGCCCGTCGCCGCCGCCGACTCGCTCACGCCGCACATCGAGTGGCGCGCCTTTATTCGTGGCGCCGGCGCTCCGGCGGTGGATTCCGTGAACGTCGCCCAACCCTCCTTCTTCAAGGGACTGGACAGCCTGCTCGCCGCCGTCCCGGTCAGCGACTGGAAGAGCTACCTGCGGTGGCACTACCTGCGCTCCTCCATGAACGCCCTCTCGGCGCCGTTCGTGAACGAGGCGTTCTCGTTCCAGTCGGCGATCTCGGGGGTGAAGGAGCAGCAACCCCGCTGGCGCCGCTGCCTCGGCGCGACGAGCCAGGCGCTGGGAGACGCGGTGGGCCAAGCGTACGTGCGCGAGACGTTCACGCCGGCGGCGCGCGCCCGCGCCCAGGCGATGGTGGACAACCTGATCGCGGCGCTCGACGCCCGGCTGCACACGCTCGAGTGGATGAGCGACTCGACCCGCGGTCAGGCGCTCACCAAGCTGCGCGCCTTCGGCAAGAAAATCGGCTACCCCGACAAGTGGCGCGACTACAACGCGCTCGAAGTGCGGCGCGGGCCGTTCATCGAGAACGTGATGCGCACCGAAGTGTTCGCCACGGCGCGCAACCGCGAGCGCATCGGCAAGCCGGTGGACCGCCTCGAGTGGCGCATGACGACGCCCACCGTCAACGCGTCCTACAGCCCGTCGGCCAACGACATCACCTTCCCCGCCGGCATCCTGCAGCCGCCGTTCTTCGACCCCGAAGCCGACGACGCCGTGAACTACGGCGGCATGGGCGCCGTAATCGGCCACGAGATGACGCACGGCTTCGACGATCAGGGCCGGCAGTTCGACGCGGTGGGGAACCTGCGCGACTGGTGGACGCCGGAAGACGCGACGCGGTTCCGCGCCCGCGCCGACCTGGTGGCGCGGCAGTTCGATTCTTACACGGTGGTGGACAGCGTGACGCACGTGAGCGGCCGCGGCACGCTGGGAGAAGACATCGCCGATCTGGGCGGCCTCAAGATCGCCTACGCGGCGTTCCAGCGGTCACTTGCCGGCAAGCCGCACCCTGCTGCGATCGACGGCCTGACGGCGGAGCAGCGGTTTTTCCTCGCGTGGGCGCAGATCTGGCGCAACAAGAGCACCGATCAGGCGCTGCGCACGCAGGTGATGACGGATCCGCATGCGCCGGCACGATGGAGAGTGATGGGCCCGCTCTCAAACCTCCCAGAATTTGCCCAGGCGTTCACGTGCAAGGCGGGAGATCCGATGGTGCGGCCTGATTCCCTGCGGGCTTCAATCTGGTAGGAGTGACAAAGGCGTGGGTGTGTGGGTTTGTGGGACTTGACGGTGGTGAGCGGGGCCCCAATGCGAACCGTCAGGTCCCACACACCCACAAACCCACATCCCCAGACTCTAGAACACCTTCACCGTCAAGTACCGCCCGGGCCGCTCTTTCAAGTCGGTAAGGAGCTCCGATAGAGCAGTAAGCGTCTTATGCAGATCGTGGTACAGCGTCGTATCCGTCGCCATGCGTCCCAGTGTCCCCTGTCCGCTGTCCACCTTGGCGAGCAGGGTGTTCAGGGACCTGGTCGCCTGGCTCAAGTGCTCGGTGAGCTGGGTGAGGTTGGTGGAGAGGCTGTCGAGCCGTTTGACGGGCCCGGCGCCGAGTACGGTGTCGAGGTGGCTCATGACGCGCTCGGCGGCGAGCAGGGTCTGGGTGGTCTGCTTGATCATCGGCCCGCTGCCCAGCTCGGTGAGGACGTTCATGCCGCGCTGCGTCGCGACCAGGGTGTTGTGGATGTCCACGGCGAGCTGGTCGTTGACGAGCCCGGTGGCGTTACCGATCAGCTCGTTGGCGCGCGTCGCCACGCCGGTCGCGAGGTCGGTGAGGGCGGGCGGGTTGGTGCCGACGATGAAGCGGTCGGCGCCAAGCAGGTCCTTCTCCGGAGTGCCGGGGCTGTAGTCGATGAACTTGGCGCCGAAGAAGTCTTTGGACGCGATGACGGCGCTCGCGTCCATGTGGGGCCGCACGCGCGCGTCGTTCAGCTCCAGGTTGACGGTCACCCGTCCCACCCGCTCCAGCGTCACCTTGCCGACCCGGCCCTTGGAAACCCCCGAGATCAGGACGGCATCGCCCTCTTTCAGGCCGCTGACGTTGGTGAACACGACGTGGGCGGTGACGCCGCTCGAGGACAGGGAGCGTCCGCTGAGCCAGAACATGCCGGCCATGAAGATGACGAGGCCCAGCAGCACGACCGCCCCGACGCCGACCTCTTGCTTATACGTGAGATCCATCGTCGCTCTCGTGGTGGATGAGGGCCATTTCCAGATCGCGCTCCAGGAACTGCTGCACCGCGGGGTCTTTGGACGCGAGGATTTCGTCGCTCGTGCCCTCGGCGCGGATCTTCGCCTGCCACAACAGGGCGATCTTGTCGGCGACGCGGAACGCCCCGCGCACGTCGTGCGTCACGACCACGCTGGTGACGCCGAGCTCCTGCTGCAGCCGCTCGATGAGGCCGTCGATCACGTCGGCGTTCACCGGGTCGAGGCCGGAGGTGGGCTCGTCGTACAGAAGGTACTTGGGCTTGCCCGCGATGGCGCGCGCAATGCCGACGCGCTTGCGCATGCCGCCCGACAGGGCGGCGGGGAGCTTCTCGGCGACGTCGGGGGCGGTGAGGTTCACGAGGCGGAGGCACTCCTTGACCCGGGCCTCGCAGTAGGCGGGGTCGCCGTACTGCTCCTCGTCGGTGATGCCGAGGCGGATGTTCTCGAATACGCTCATCGAGTCGAACAGCGCGCCGTTCTGGAACACGTAGCCGATGCGGCTGCGCAGCTGGGCCAGCTCCTTGCGGCCCAGCTGGGGGACGTGGAGGCCGTCCACGATCACGTCGCCCGAGTCGGGCTTGATCAGGCCGATGATGTGCTTGAGCAGCACGCTCTTGCCGACGCCGGAGGGGCCGAGCAGGGCAACGGTCTGGCCGTCGTCGACGCGGAAATCGACGCCGTCGAGCACCACGTTGTCCAGGAACCGCTTGGAGATGCGGCGGAGCTCGATCATTGCCCCAGCAGCAGCTTGGTGATCACGGTGTCGAGCAGCAGGATGGTGACGCAGGTGGCGACGACGGACTGCGTGGCCGAGCGCCCCACCCCTTCGGCGCCCTGCTGGGTGTTGTAGCCGATGTAGCAGGGGATGAGCGTGACCGAGGCGGCGAAGAAGTACGCCTTGATCAGCGAGTACCACAGGTCCAAGGGCCGGAAGAAGTAGCGGGCCCCGTAGATGAAATCGGCGTTGGTGATGCCGAGCGACGACTTGGCGGTGAGCCAGCCGATCAAGACCCCGAACGCGTCGGCGAACATCACGAGCGGCGGGATGACGAGCAGGCCGGCGAGCACGCGGGGCAGCAGCAGGTGGCTGACGGGGGAGCGGCCCAGGCTTTCGAGGGCGTCGATCTGCTCGGTGACCCGCATGGTGCCGAGCTCGGCGGCGTAGCGGGCGCCGATGCGCCCGGCGAGGATCACGCCGGTGAGGACTGGGCCCAGCTCGAGCAGCATCGATTCGACGATGATGCCGCCGGCGACGTAGAGCGGCAGCTGGCCGGTGAACTGGTAGCCGGTCTGGAGGCTGGTGACGGCGCCGGCGAAGCCGGCCACGAGCAGCACGATGAACAGGCTGCCGTAGCCGGTGTTCACGGCCTGGTCGATCATGCGGGGGAACCAGATGCGCCACTCGGCGAGCCCGCGCGCCATGTCGAGGAGGAGGAAGCTGAAGCGGCCGGCGTGGCCGGCGGTGCGGAGACTCCAGCGGCCGACGTAGCGGCGGAGGTCGAGGGCGAGGGGGAGGCTGGTCACGGGGAAACCGATTGCGGATTGCGGATTGCGGATTGCGGATTGGCAAGGCAGGGTCGATCATATGCCTTGGGCTCACCCTGACAATCCGCAATCCGAAATCGCCAATCCGCAATTGACATGGATGTATCTTGTGGAGCCATGCCCGCTAAGTCCACCCCCCGCGGCGCTAAAACACAAACTGCGCAACGGTTTACGCGCAAGCTCCTCGCCTGGTACGCCCGCGCCGCACGCGACCTGCCGTGGCGCCGCACCCGCGATCCGTACCGCATCGTGGTGAGCGAATTCATGCTGCAGCAGACGCAGGTGAGCCGGGTGCTGGAATACTACCCGCGCTTCCTCGAGCGCTTTCCCACGGTGGGGCACCTGGCGCGGGCGAAGCCGCGCGCGGTGAGAGAGGCCTGGGACGGGCTGGGATACTACGCCCGGGCTTCCAATCTTCACGCCCTGGCGCGCGTGGTCAGCCGGGATTTGGACGGTGTGCTGCCATCCGACCCCGATGCGCTGCGCGAGCTGCCAGGCGTCGGGCCTTACACCGCCGGCGCGGTGGCGACGTTCGCGTATGAGAAGCCGGTTCCTGCCGTCGACACGAATGTCGCCCGTGTCATTCGGAGGGTCTTCTTGAGTGAAGGAAAGGCGTGGGGACGTGGGGAAGGGGGACCCGACGGTGTGCAGCGAAGTGGCGTCATATGGGAGATCGCCACGAGCCTGGTGCCTAGGCACGGCAAACGGGCCTGGAAGTTCAATCAGGCGATGATGGAGCTGGGAGCGCTGGTTTGCGTCGCACGAACGCCCAAGTGCCCTGATTGCCCCGTGCGCGAGGAATGTAGGACGGGAAGACGCTTAGGTAGACGCTGAGGCGCCGCCCTTGGCGTCTAGAATCTTCCTCGCCGTCTAGAATCTCCCTATTGTCGCAGCACCTAGCGCCACCAACGCCAGCCCCCCCGCAATCGACGCCGCCAGCACCTGCCGCTTGCGCAGGGCCGTGAACGCCTCCGGCAGCTCCCCTCTCGCATCCAGCTGCAGTCTCCCCAGCCTTGCCGCGGTGGGGACGCTGAGGGTGATTGCCAGCAGGGCGCCGAGCACTCCCGTGCCGGTCATCATGCCGATCCAGCCCGGCATCGCGCCGGAGCGCATGTAGGGCATACTCAGGAAGATGCCCGACAGGACGACGGCGATGGCACCGGGCCCCACCAGAATCCGCTGCACCGCGCTGGAGATGCGGTAGGCGGCGAGCCGCTCGGCCGCGGGGAACGGCTTGGCGGTGATGCCGCCGACCATGGTGGCGATGCCGCCGCCCAGCCACAGGGCCAGCCCGAGAAAGTGCACCAGCATCCAGAAGGCTCTCATTGCGCGCCGCCCCCGGGGCGCGCCCGCCCCCCCGCGGGCGCCCCCCCCCCGGGGGGGGGGCGGGGCGGGGCCGGCGGGCCCCGCGCCCACAGGCGCGGGGCGCGGCGGGAGCCCCGCCACCCCCCACCG
>JBGOUQ010000035.1:0-25521 GCA_041477065.1 Gemmatimonadota bacterium | reverse complement strand
TCAAAATATAGTTCGGTTTTGGGGTGGGCCAGGTTGCGGTGGGGGTTTTTCCCCGCGCTCGGCGACGGGTTTTTTGCGCGGGGGTGGGGGTCGGGCCCCCCCCCCCCCCGCCCCGGCCGGCGGGGGTGCCATTCGACGATTTTCTTCGCGCCGGCGCGGCAGGGGAGTCCGTCGAACGCCCCGGAGTTGACCAACACGCCCTCTTCCGACACGCTCGGCAGCGGCTCACCCTCGACCCGTACGACCTGGCGGATTGGGAGGCGGAATTGCGTCGCGAACTCGAAGTCGCGGCGGTCGTGCGCCGGCACCGCCATGATGGCGCCGGTGCCGTACTCCATGAGCACGTAATCGGCGATCCAGATCGGGACGTTCTCGCCCGTCGCGGGGTTGCGGGCGTAGGAGCCGAGAAACACGCCCGTCTTGGTCTTTTCCCCGACGCGGCGCGACACGACGTCCCGGCCCTGGACCTCGCGCTGGTAGGCTTTGACCGTCACGCGTTGCTCCGCGGCGGTCAGCTCCTCGACGAGCGGGTGCTCGGGCGCGAGCACCAGATAGGTGGCGCCGAACACCGTGTCGGGGCGCGTGGTGAAGACGGTGATCCGCCGCCCCGCCGGTGTCTCGAAGACCAGGTCGGCGCCGTCGCTCTTGCCGATCCAGTTGCGCTGCAGCGCGAGGGTGCTCTCGGACCAGTCGAGCCGGTCGAGGTTCTCGAGCAGCCGCTCGGCGAAGTTGGTGATGCGGAAGAACCACTGGTCGAGAAAGCGCTGCTCGACCGGCGTGTCGCACCGCTCGCAGCGGCCGTTGATCACCTGCTCGTTGGCGAGGACGGTCTTGTCCTTCGGGCACCAGTTGACGGCCGCGCGCTTCTTGTAGGCGAGCCCCGCCTTGAACAACTGGAGGAAGAGCCACTGCGTCCACTTGTAGTAGGCGGGATCGGTGGTCGAGAGCTCGTGGCGCCAGTCGAACATGCCGCCGAAGCGCCGCAGCTGGCGCCGGAAGTTCTCGATGTTCTTGGGGATCAGCAGCGCCGGGTTGGTGCCGACGCTGAGCGCGTAGTTCTCGGAGTGAATGCCGAACGCATCGAACCCCATCGGCTCGAACACGTCGTAGCCCCGGAGCCGTTGGAACCGCCCGAAGATGTCCGCCCCGGTGAACGCGAACATGTTGCCGACATGGAGTCCCTCGGCCGACGGGTAGGGGAACATCATGAGGTTGTAGAACGGCCGCCGCGGGTGGTCGAGGTCGGGCTCGTTGGTGCGGCGCTCCGTCCAGCGCGCCTGCCACGCCGTCTCGACGGCCTGCGGGTCGTAAGTCGGGAGGAGGGCGTGGGGGGACGAGGGGGGCGTGGCGGGGGTCTCCGGCATAAGTGCCTGAAATTAAGCAGACTTGCCCGGTCGTGTCACGCGTCCTACCTTACCGCGTCCAACCTGTCATGGCCACCGGAACCCAGCAGCTGCGTCAGAGTTTCCTCGTCACCGGAGCGGGGGTCGCGCTCGCCCTGGTGGTCGGCCTGGCCGTGGTGGCCGGCCACAGCGCCCGCAACACCTTGGAAGCCCTGGCCGACCGCCGGGGGACCGAAGTCGCGAGCCGGGTGTCGGCGCTCGTCACCACCTACCTCCACGAGCGACGCCACGAGGCCGAGGCGCTGGCGCTTTCCCCGGCCATCATCGCCGCCGCGGTGGATGCGACCCGCAAGTCGGCCGCCCAGGGCCTCGACAAGCTCGATATCCCCACCTTGGAGCGGCAATTCGACCGTCCGCGCCAGCTGGGCGGGGACCCCGCCCTGCAACGCTACTTCCAGGAGTACACGCAGCGCTCCGACCTCGCCGAGCTGTTCTTCACCGAGGGCCACGGGTACAACGTCGTGACCTCCGACCGCACGTCGGACTTCGTGCAGTCGGATGAGAACTGGTGGCAGGTCGCGGCGCGCGACGGGGAATTCGAAGGCGACGGCGCCTATGACTCCTCGGCGCACGCCGTGTCGATCGAATACGACGTCGCGATCCACGCGCCGGGCGTCTCGCGGCCCGCCGGGGTCTTGAAGGCGGTCTACGGGCTCGACAAGCTCACGACGCTGCTCGGCGCCGGCGACCTGGGGGACGCGGCGTACCTCCAGGTGGTGGACGACCGCGGGCGCCTGCTGATCGGGCCGGAGGGATCCCGGCTGCTCCAGCCGGTGCCCGAGGAGCGGCTCATCCCGCGCCAGGACCGGCCCAAGACCGCGGTCGTCCCGTCGGTGCGCGGCGAGGAGCTGGTGATCTCGATCCCGGCGAACCGGGGCCGCTGGTGGGTGTTGTTCCGCCAGCCGACCCAGGAGGCTTACGCCGCCGCGCGCACCACGCAGCGCGACATCTGGCTCGGGGCGCTGGCGCTGCTCGGCGTCACGGTCGCGGCGCTGGTCGCGTTGGGGGGCTGGCTGAACCGCCGCGTCACTCAGCCGGTGCGAGCGGTGGGGGCGATCGCGAGCCGCGTGGCCGGGGGCGATCTGTCGGTGGCGATCGTGACGCAGCGCACCGAAACGACCGAGGTGCGGGAGCTGGTGTCGTCGGTGCATTCCATGGTGGTGGCGTTGCGGCGGCTGGTGGGCGCGATCCGCACGGCGGCCGACGAGGCGGCGGCGATGGCGGCCGAGATCTCGGCGGCGACCCAGCAGATGAGCGCGTCCACCCAGGAGATGGCTTCGACGACGCAGGATCTCACCAAGCGGGCGGCCGAGCAGGCGCAGCTGGTGCGGGCGGCGGCGGACGACGTGGGGCGCATCCTCCAGATTGCCACCGCGCTGGCGGGCGGGGCCGACGAAGCCGCGCGACGCAACAGCGCACTCGCCGGGGTCGCGCGCAAACACAAGGAAGTGCTGGACCAGAGCACGGCCCAGCTGACGAAACTGACGGAGGAAGTGGAGAAGGGGGCGCGGGAGGCAGAGGCGCTGGCGAAGGCGGCGGCCGAGATCCAGAAATTCGTGACGCAGGCGAAGTCGGTGGCGACGCAGACCAACATGCTGGCGCTCAACGCGGCCATCGAGGCAGCGCGGGCGGGCCCGCAAGGCCGCGGCTTCGCCGTGGTGGCTGACGAGGTGCGCAAGCTCGCCTCGCTGGCGGCCACCTCGGCGGGAGAAACCGCGGACACGGTGCGCGGCGTCCTGGCCCGGGTGCAGGCGACGCGCGACCGGCTGGTGCGGCTCGCGCAGGGGGGCGTCGCGGCGCGGGAGGCGGCGGAAACGGCGGCGCAGGGGCTCGCGACCGTGGCGGGCGATGCCGACGCCAACGACGCGTGGAGCCAAGAGATCGCCACGTCGGCGGGGGAGGCGCGGAAGCTGGTGGAGGAGATCGCGGCGCGGCTCGCGACGGTGGCGCAGAGCACCGACGGGTTCCTGGCGGCGACGCAGGAGCTTGCCGCGTCGAGCGAGGAGCAGTCGGCGTCGACGGAGGAGATCGCCTCGTCGGCCAACCAGCTGGCCGAGGCGGCCGACAAGCTGACGGGCGCGGTGAAGACGTTCCGACTGTTGGCCGACGAGGAGCACGAGCCGCCAGCGCAGGCGGCGGACTAGGCGTCCGCTCTCACGGCATGATTGCGATGGGCCGTGAGGCGTTTTGGTTGTCCTCGCGAGAGTCACCCGCCGCAGCTTGACTCGGCTCCAACGCCGAGTCCACTTTGTGGGCATGCCATCCGCCACGCGGCTCTATACGGTCGAGGACGTCCGGGCGATGCCGGACGACGCGAACCGCTACGAGACGATCGCCGGGGAGCTGTTCGTGACCCCGGCGCCCGGCACTCGGCACCAGACCGTGTTGGGGCGGCTCTATCAGGTGCTGGCCGTCTACGTGGGTCGGCATCGGCTCGGCCAGCTGTGGTTCGCGCCGCTCGATGTGGTCTTCGACCGCTTGACCCTCGTCGAGCCCGACCTCGTGTTCGTGCGTGCCGACCGCGGGGCGGTTGTCACCGAACGCGGGGTGACCGGCCCGCCGGATCTCGCCGTGGAAGTGATCTCACCGTCGTCGGGGCGCACCGACCGTGGCCGTAAACGCGCACTCTATCAGAGCGCGGGAGTCGGGGAGTATTGGATCGTGGACCTGGAGCTGCGACGGGTGGAGGTATGGCGGCCTGGCGCGATGGAAGCGGCGGTGGCCGCGGAAACGCTGCGGTGGCAGCCGCGCCCGGAAATCACGGCGCTGGAGGTCGACTTGAAGGCCGTGTTTGGATAGTCGGATCGTCGGATGGTCGGATCGTCGGATCACCCACTGGCCCGAGCGCAGGTGCTCTTGTACAACCCCCAGATGAGCTGCGAAGCCTTGCGATGGATGGCCACCAGGGCTTGCGATCGCTCTACCGCGAGCATCTTGAGGTCCGTGGCAAGCCTGATGGCGTAGGAGATCTCTGAAAGCGATCCGATCGAGATGTCCAAAAACCGCCTGAATTCTCGGCTCCCTCGCTTCGCGACGCCTTCCGCGATGTTCGCTGGGACAGAGAAGGCGGCTCGCCGCAGCTGCGACGTCAGACCGAATCTCTCTGCCTTCGGGAAGCCCTCGGTGACCTCATAGATCGCCAGGGCAAGCTCATGTGCGGCCTGCCAGGCCGTGAGCCGCTCGTATGGCATCATGAAGTGGATGGTACGGTTACCCGAAGGTCCGAGAGGAACCGAAAAAACCCAAGTCGGCTGAAAATCGCGCAGTCCCACTCGGCGAACCGACTATCCGACAATCCTACTAACCGACCATCCGACCATCCGACCATCCGACAATCCGACCATCCGACCATCCGACGATCCGCCGCCCCTCACTCCCCGAAATCCGCCAACCGCACCTGTAGCACTTCGGGGACCCGCTCCAACTGCTGCCGCACCCCGTCGGTGAGCGCGTGATCCACCGTGATCGCCGCGAGCGCCTCCTGCCCGGTCTCCCGGCGGGACTGGTGGTAGCTGCCGATGTTGATCCCCGCCTCGGCCAGCACCGTCCCCACCCGGCCGATCACCCCCGGCACATCACGGTTCCGGATCACCAGCATCCACCCCTCGGGCGCGACGTCCACATGGTAGTCGTCGATGCGGACCACCCGCCCATGGCTATTGCCGACCAGCGCCCCCGCCACCCGCACCCGCCCCCGCGCGGTATCCACTTTCACCCCGACCGACGTCTCGAACCCCGGCTCCGGCGCCCCCGTCTTGCGGGCGACCTGAATGCCTTTTTCCTCGGCTAGCACCTGGGCGTTGACGAGGCTCACGGGACCCACGTCCATCGCGGAGAGCAACCCCTCGAGCGCGGCCATCGAGACGGGACGGGGCGCCGCTTCGTCCTTGCCGCCGTAGGCTACTTCGACGGCGGTCACCGGGCCGTCCGCCAGCGCCAGCGCCAGCCGGCCGAGCCGCCGCGCCAACGTCAGCAGCGGCCCGAGGCGCCGCAGCAGGTCACCGCTGATGCCGGGGACGTTGACCGCCGTGGACAGGTCGCCCGCGACGAGAGCGTCGCGCACGGCGCCGCAGATCTCGATTGCGACACGCTCCTGGGCCTCCGCCGTCGAGGCGGCGAGATGAGGGGTGAGGAGCACGCGGTCCAACATGCGCAGCGGTGAGTCCTTGGGTAGCGGCTCCTGGGCGAATACGTCGATCGCCGCGCCTGCGATGCGCCCCGCCCGCACGGCCTCGACCAGCGCCGCCTCATCCACCAGCTCGCCGCGCGCGGTGTTGATCAGTACCACCGTGGGCTTCATGAGCTTCAGCCTCGCCGCGTTGATCAGGTGGCGCGTCTCGTCGGTGAGCGCGACGTGCATGGTGACCACGTCCGCCGCCCGCAGCAGCTCCTCGAGCGGCAGCACCTTCACCCCCAGCTCCGCCGCCCGGCCGGGGGGCAGATACGGATCGTGGCCGATCACCGTCATCCCGAACGCCCGGGCGAGCTGGGCCACGTGCCCTCCGATCCGCCCGAGGCCGACGATGCCGATCGTCTTGCCGCGCAGCTCGGTGCCCTCGAAGCGCTTGCGGTCCCAGTCCCCGCGGCGCATCGCTTCGGCCGCCCCCGGAATGTGCCGCACCAGCGCGAGCAGCAGCCCCAGCGCGTGCTCGGCGGCGCTGACCGTATTGGCGCCGGGCGCGTTCATCACCGCGATGCCGCGGCGCGTGGCGGCGTGCACGTCGATCGTGTCCACCCCGATCCCCGCCCGGGCGATCACCCGCAGATGGGGAGCCCGCGCCAGTAGGTCCGCCGTCACCCGGGTCTCGCTGCGCACGATCAGCGCGTGGGCGCCGCCCAACGCGCGCTCCAGCTCCTCGCGCGGCTTGCCGGCGCAGTTGGTGACGGCGATTTCGGGCTCGGCGGCGAGCAACGCCAGGCCGGCATCGCCCACCTTATCGGCCACGACGACGCGGTAGGTCACGCGAGCTGCGCGGCGATCAGGGGGAGCAGCTCGTCCAGCGCCGCGACGGTGTGGTCGCCCATGTGACCGATGCGGATCGTCGATTCCTTGAGCGCGCCGTACCCTGCCCCGATCACCCACCCCTGCTGCTTCAGCGCCGCGACGACCTGCTTGGCGCTCTTGCCCGCGGGAAGCTTGAGGCACGACACCGTCCAGCTGCGCCGTCCCTCCCGCGGCAGGTACTCCACGCCTCGCTCGCTCGCCCATGCCTCGGTGCGCTGCCGCATCGCGTCGTGGCGGCGCCAGCGCGCTTCCACTCCGCCCTCGCGCTCGATGCGCTCGAGCTGTTTCTCGAGAGCGAAGAACAGGGACAAGGCCGGCGTGTTGGTCGGCTGGAACTTGGCGCTCGCCTGCTCGAAGGTCACGAGGTCGAAGTAGAGCCCGCGGGCGGGCAGCGTCCGGGCGCGCTGCAGCATGCGCTCGCTCGCGACGCCGAGCGCGAGCCCGGGCGGCAGGGCGAGGGCCTTTTGCGACCCGGTGAACGTGAAGTCGAGGGCCCAACGGTCATGCTCGACCGGCGAGCCGGCCAGGGACGTGACCGCGTCCACCAGCATCAGGACGTCGTCGAACTCGTGGACCACCCGCGCCAGCGCTTCCACGTCCTGGAGGACGCCGGTGGACGTCTCCGAGTGGACGATCGTCACCGCGTCCACGTGCGGCGCGCGCTTCAGGGTGTCGCGCAGCATGTCGGGCTCGACGGCGCACCCGAGTGGGACTTCGAGCCGAATGCACTCCTTGCCGGCCGCCGCCACCAGGTTGGCAAAGCGCTCGCTGAAGGCGCCGTTCACCACCGAGAGGGCGCGGTGGCGCACGCCGTTGCGGACCGCCATCTCCATGAATCCGGTGGCCGAGGCGGTCCCCACGAGCACGGTGCGGCGGGAGCGGAACAGAGCCTGGAGCCGGGGGGCCATCGACTGGAGCATCTGCTCCATGGCGGCGGAGCGGTGGCCGATCATCGGCCGCACCATCGCCCCGAGCACCTCGGGGTGGACGTCGGTGGGTCCGGGGAGGAAGAACTTCCCGAATGCGGGCTCGGCCGTCATGCTGTGGAGCTTGCCAGCTGCTCGACCAGCCCTCCCATCACGACTTCGCTCGTCTTCACCAGCCGGACGCCCTCCTCACCCCATTCCTTGAGGAGCGTCTCGGCGCTGTCGCGGTCGATCGGCTTCATGGCATCGGTGACGGCGAAGAGACGGATCTGCGGCCGGTGTTGCAGCAGGCCTTCGATCGCGTATTTGTCGCACACGTCGAGTGCCACACCGTAGAGCACGACGTCCTGCGGGTCGAGCGCGTCCAGTACGGGGAGGACGTTCTCGTTGGTGAACACGTCGAACCGGTGTTTGTGGAACAGGATGTCGCCGCGATGGCGCCGGACCGCGTCCGCCAGGGCCGGTTGATCCGCGCGCTCGGGCTCGATCACCAGCGGGTCGCGCAGCGCCGTTTCGGGGATCTTCCGCTGGCCGGCCGTGCCGCGCAGGCAGTGGGGCGGGAAGGTCTGCTTCCAGTCGGGGCGGTCGGAGATCTCCGGGTGCTCGAGCACGTGGTCGTCGGCGCTCGCCACAATCCGCACGCCGTGTCCGTGGGCATAGTCGGTGAGCTTCTTCAGGTTCGGAATGAGGTGCTCGGCGTCCGGCACGTACAGCCTGCCGTCGGCCTTCATGAAATCGTATTGCGTATCGACATCCCAGAATATGACCCGCGCCACACGACGCTCCTCTGCGAGACTGGCCAGAGGAATCTCCCGGCAAGTGACGGACGGTGTCAACGGCCCTCCCCCTAATCCCGCTCGATCCGGTACTCCACCGACAGCGCCATCCGCCGAGTCAGGCTCGGACTCCCCATGGCCTGTATGGACTGTAGCGTGGAAAGCAGCTCGTCGGGGAGGTGGGCACGGCTCAGGCTGTCCAACGCTGTGCGACGCGCGGCGCCGAGGCCGTAGGTGACCTCCAGCGGATTGAAGATCCAGCCGTAGCCGACGGCCCGGATCAGCTCGTCCCGCAGGGCGACCGGGAGCGCGGAGTCCGCCGCCCACCTCGCGAGCATGGGCGCGCCCGCAGGCCCCGCTCCGGCTGCTTCGATCAGGCGACTCACGGTCCGCAAGTCCTCGAGTGCGGCCTCCAGACGCGCGAGGCTCTTGCGCGCCCGCTCGCCCTGCGCCTCACCGGCGAGCCCGGAGTCCCGCGCGATCATGTCCAGCGCATCACGCTCGAGGCGCGCGCCGAGCCGCACGCGACCCAGGTCGGGGCGCTCCTGCTGCCCGCGCGCCAGGCGCAAGGCGGCGCGCAGCGCGACGAGAGCGCGGGGCCGGTCATGCTGATCCGCGAGCCGCCGCGCGGCGGCGAGTAGCACGTGTCCCTGCACGAGGGGACTCCGCGGCGCGCGGCCCACACTAGCGGCAGGCGTGCGGGCGGGCTGGAAGATGACGGCCCGGCCCGCATCGAGCCAACGCGTGCGTTGCGCGGCGCCAGGCGGAAACGTGTCCCCGAACGGCACGACCGCCGCGAGCACACTCTCTTGCCAGACAATGGTGTCCCCCGCCGGAAGGGCGGAGGGCGGCAGGATGCGCAGGTCGCTCGGCGGCAGGGCCGCGAGCGCCGGCAGGTCGAGACGGGAGAGCGTATCGAGGGCGGCCGCCGCCTCTTGCGGCGAGTACTGGCGGGCGCCCGGCCGATTCTCGTCCAAGCCGAACTTGCCGGACAGGAGCAAGCCGACGATCATGAGCAGCGTCAACAGCCCGGCGCAGCCGAAGCCGGCGAAGACGAGTTTCTTGTGGGTGGAGGGCTTCACGACCTACAAAGCTACAACGTCACCGCCACCGCGATTTCGTCGCAGCACGCCTGCCGAGGGCAGCGGGCGCAGTCCGCCCAGACCTTCTGCGGGAATTGCTCCTTTTCCGCCGGGCCGAAGCCGAGCCGCAGGAAAAACGCCGGCTTGCGGGTGAGCGCGAACACCTGTCGCAGGTCGAGGCTCTTGGCCTCCGTCATGAGCGCGTCGATCACGACGCGGCCCAGGCCGCGGCCCTGCCACTCATCGCGCACGGCGACGCCGGCGATCTCCGCGAGCGCCGGGCTGTAGATCTTGAGCGAGCCGCACGCCACGACGTCGCCGTCCGCCTCGACCACGACGTATTCCTTGATGTGGCGGGACAGGTCGTACTCGTTGCGCGGTAGGAGATCCCCGGTCTCCACGAAGGGAGCCATGAGCACCTGAAGTCCGGGGACGTCGCCAAGCTGCGCGGGACGGGTCACCGCGGCGGGCTCGAGCCGGAGGGCTCGAAGCGAGACGGCGCTCACGCCAACACTTCCGTGAGCACCGCGACGGCCCGGTCCACCTCGGCATCCGAGACGATGAGCGGCGGCACCAGGCGCAGCACGGCGGGGCCCGCGGTAATGACGAGCAACCCCCGCTCCCGCGCGGCGGTGACATAGGGCGTGGCGGGCTCGGTGAGCTCGATGCCCCACATCAGTCCGAGGCCGCGCACGTCCTTCACTTTCCGGCAGCGGCCCGCGAGCGCGCGCAGCGCGGCGCCCAGCCGCGCGCCCCTCGCCCGCACGGCGGCCAGGAACTGCGGCGCCGCCAGCGTCTGCAGCACCTCCAGCGCCACGGTCGCGACGAGCGGCCCACCGCCGAACGTGGTGGCGTGGTCGCCGGGCGCGAGCGCCGCGGCGATGCGCTCGGTCGCAAGCACCGCGCCCATCGGCAACCCGCCGCCCAGCGGCTTGGCGAGGGTGAGCATGTCGGGCGTGACGCCGCTCTGCTCGTAGGCAAAGAGGGTGCCGGTTCGGCCCAGTCCGCACTGCACTTCGTCGAAGATCAAGGCGGCGCCGTGCGCGTCGCACAGCGTCCGCAGCAACGCCAGCCACTCGGCCGGCACCGGCCGCACGCCGCCCTCGCCCTGCACCGGCTCCACGATCACCGCACCGGTCGACCCTTGCGCGAGCATCCGCTCGATGGCCGCCCTGTCACCCAGCGGGAGTATGTGCACGCCCGGCACCAGCGGCTCGAACGGTTTGCGGTAGTCGGGGCGGTCGGTGGCGGCGAGCGACGCGAACAGGCGACCGTGGAAGGAGCCGGTGAACGCGACGATCCCGGGCTTGCGCGACCACTTCCGCGCGAACTTGAACGCAGCTTCGTTGGCCTCGGCGCCCGAATTACAGAAGAACGCGCGGGCCGCGAACGAGCGTTGGACCAGCTCCTCGGCGAGCCGCTCGCCGGGCTCGGCGTGGTAGAGATTCGAGACGTGGATCAGCCCGGTGTCGAGTGCCCGCGTCACCGCGTCGCGGATCGCCGGGTGGTTGTAGCCGAGGGCGTTGACCGCGATCCCGGCGACGAAGTCGAGGTAGCGGGTGCCGTCGGCGGCGATCAGCTCGCAGCCTTCCCCGGCAACGAACGTGGGGCCGACGCGGGCGTACAGGCCGAGCAGGGCCGAGGTGGCCGGGGCGGTGGTGGTCACGCGGGCTGGGGCGTCGCGGCCAGGATGCGGGTGCCGGCGGTCGCCTCGGCGAGGAGACTGAGGTCGCCGATCCGGACCGCCCGGGCGCCGGCTTCCAGGGCCGCGCCCGCGGCGCGGAGCTTGGCGGCCATGCCGTCGGCGACGACGCCGAGCTCGATCAGCGATTCGAGCTCGGTCGCGGCGAGCGCCGGCTGCGCCACGCCGTCCACGACGACGCCGGGCACGTCCGAGACGAACAGCAGCTCGGCGGCCTGGAGCGCTCCGGCGACCGCGGCGGCAGCGTCATCGGCGTTGACGTTGAGCGGCAGACCGCCGGCCGCGTCGGGGGCCATCGGTGCGAGCACGGGGGTGAGCCCGGCGAGGAGCAAGCTGTGCAGCAGGGCCACCCGCACGTCCGTGATCCGGCCGACGTGGCCGAGCGCCCCGGGCAGCGGCTCGCCGGTGAGCAGTCCGCCGTCCACGCCCGAGAGGCCAACCGCGTCGAGCCCCGCCCGACGCAGGGCGGCCACGACGCTGCGGTTGATCGGCCCGGCGAGCACCATTTCCACGACTTCGGCGATCTCCGGGGGGGTGACGCGCAGGCCGCCCCGCTTCTCGACCGGAAGACCGAGCCGCTCCGACAGGGTGGTGACCGCGCGTCCGCCGCCGTGCACGACGACGAGGGGTCCCGCGGACGCCAGTGCCTGGGCGCAGGCGGCGAGCCACTCGGGCCGGTCCAGCTCGTTGCCGCCGAGTTTCACGACGCGGACGTTCAGCACGCCAGCCCCGTCGTTTCCGGCAACCCGAGCATCACGTTCATGTTCTGGACCGCCTGCCCCGCCGCGCCCTTCACCAGGTTGTCGATGGCGGCGATCACGGTGAGCCGGGGCCGCCGCACGTTGGCGACCGGCGCGACGCCGAGCGCCACGCGGTTGCGGTAGACGACGTCCTTGAGCGACGGCAGCGCGCGGCGCAGCACCCGGATGCACGGCTCGCCGTCGTAGGCCGCGTGGTAGATGCCTTCGGCCGTCGCCTGGTCGAGCACCCGCGTGAGCGGCACGTGGATCGTCTCGAGGATGCCGCGCTTGACGGGCAGCAGGTGCGGGGTGAACACCAGGTCGCCGGTGAACCCGCCCTCCCGGGCGAGCGTCGCCCGCAGCTCGGGGAGTTGACGGTGCTCGTTCCCCACCGCGTACGCGCGGAAGTCCTCCGCCACTTCGCCGAACAGCAGCTCCCGCCTGGGACTACGTCCCGCTCCGGTCACGCCGGACGCGGCGTCGATCACCACTTCCCGCGAGGCGTCGATCAGGCCCTGCTGGGCCAGCGGGATGAGGGCGAGCAGCGCCGCGGTGGGATAGCACCCCGGATTGGCGACCAGCTCGGCCGCGGCCACGCGGGGCCGGGCGACTTCCGTCAGCCCGTACACCGCCTCGTCGGACAGTCGGAAATCGGCCGACAGGTCCACCGCCCGGCGGCCCGCCGCCCGCACTTCGTGGACGTAGCGGCTGGAGACGCCGTGGGGGAGACAGGAGAAGACGATCTCGGCCCGGTGCAGCGGGGCATCGGCGGCCTTGATCAGCTCGAACCCTTCCAAGGTCTCGCCGGCGGCCGACTCGGCGGTGGCGAACGCGATCGAGGCCCCCGGGTGCCCGGCCAGCAGCCGCAGCAGCTCCTGGCCGGCGTATCCGGAGGCCCCGAGCACGCCGACGGGGACGGATGCATGATTATTCATGACAGCGGGAATTTATGCATGTGCCCCTGGGGCGCAAGGGGCGCGGCGGACTACTCCACCCGCTCCAACCGCGGGTTCGGCCGGTAGCTGCGGCCTACCTTGCCGCACGGCTTCCCCCCCACCCGCACCACGTCGGCGGTGAAATCGAACCGCCCCTGGAAGAGGCTCGACCCCACGCCGTACATGTCCACGGGTACTCCCTGCTCCTCGAACTGCCGGATCTTCTCCACGGTGAAGCCCCCGGACACGACGATCTTCACTTTCGTGTACCCTTCCGCGTCGAGGGCGGCGCGGACGTTCCGAACCAGCTGCGGATTCACCCCGGTCGGCTTGAACGTGCCCATCTGGGGGATGACCGACCGGTCCACCAGGGTCTCCGAGGTATCGAGCCGCACGCCGTAGAGCCGATCGCCGAGGGCGCGGGCCACTTGGAGCGACGTGCCGACACAGTCGTTCTCGAAGTCCACGAGCGTGATGAGCTGGATGCTGGGATCCATATGCTCGGCGAACTTGCGCGACGCGAGGGCGGTGTCGCCGCCGTACGCCGCGATCAGCGCGTGCGGCACGGTGCCGACCCCTTCCGAGCCCCACCACGACGCCTGCGCGTCGGTCGAAACGCCGATGGCGCCGGCGATATGGGCGGCGTAGCCGTCGCCCGTCTGCACCAGCCAATGGTCGTGGCGCGCGGGGAAGAACATCACCCGCTTGGGCCGGGCGGCGTCGACGACGCGGCGGGTGTTGGTCCCCACCCGAGTGCGGCGCGCCAGCACGCCGAGGTAGAGCGTCTCGAGGTTGGCGAAGGCGTCGTAGGGGCCTTCGACCACCAGCACCGTCTCCCACGGCGCGACCTCGTCCCCGTCGTAGAGCGCGAACACCTCGAGCTCCTCCCAGCGCTCCGAGCAGAGCTTGAGGATCGCGATCGCTTCGTCGATGCCGCCGAGCAGGGCGTGCGTCTTGCCGAACACCTGCATCGTCACGCGGGGGCGATGCCGATCCCTGAGGAGGATGTCCCGCGCGCGGGCGAAATACTTATCCGAGTAGTAGCCCTCCCGCATCTTTTCGATGGGGAGATGGAAGATCGACGGATCGAGCCGCTGTTTCCGGGAGGGCATGGGCCGGGAATATATCGCGGCTCAGCGCACGCCGGGCCAGGCAAAGGTCGCAACCAGGACGTCGCCGCCGGGCAAGCCCAGGCGCTGGGCCACGTTGTTGAGCCGCCCGCAGACCTGCCGCGCCGGCTCGCCGACGTCGCTCGGGAGCACCCGCAGGCACACGGCGTCCGCGTCCAGGGCCAGGACGCGGTCCCGCTCCCCCAGCGGCGGCTCCGGGCGTGCGAGCGAAATCTCCACCGTCCGGGTCGTGGGGCCCAATGGGAGCGCGATGGTGCGGCTCGGCGCGTCGGGAACGAGGTCGTAGCTGCGGGGCAGGCCCACCTCGTCTCCGCGGGTCAGCGTGAGCGTCACAGCCACGCGGCGCGGCCGCAGCACCGCCTCGAGGGTCAGCTCGATCGCCGAATCGGCGCGATCCACCGCCTCGGCGGGCCGCGTCACGCCCCCAGCCGGTTTCCGTGTCAGGACGAGCTCGAGCCGCAGCGCGCTGTGCCGCGGGCCGAAGGGAAGGATGCGCGCCGTGTCCCCCCACGCCAGCCGCGCCGCGCGGTGGTAGGTGTCTTCTTCCCACAGCGGCAGTCCACGCCGGGACCGGCCGAGCCGGCGGCGGCTGAAGAACTCGGCGGTGACGTTCACGGTGTCGCCATCGGGGAGCAAACTCAGCAGCGCTTCGACCGTCGCCGTGTCGGTGCGCAGGCCGAACCGCAGCCGGGTCTCCTCGGGACCGCTCACCGCCCCGGCCGCGAGCACCTGGAGATCGGGTCCCGTTCCCGCCACGACCCGCACGCGGTAGTCGAGGCGCAGCCCGGGGCCCTGCAGCAGGCCGAGCGCGAAGAGGCTAGCGCACCAGGATCGTCGCACGGCCGTCCTCCAGTGTTCCCCGCCCCCCCCCCGGTCCACCCCAGCGCGCGTGGGCGAGCCAGCCGGCGAGCAGCCCGACCACCACCACGACGGCAGCCCATAGGGCGAGGGTCCGGCCGCGCACCCGTGGGCGGCGCACCACGCGGGCGTGCGGATCGCCGGCCGAGCGGGCGAACGACGCTTCCAGCTCGAGCCGGCTCACGCGCGCGCCCGCGCAGGCCGGACAGGCGGCCAGATGCCGGGCCAGCGCCGCCCGCTGCGCGAGCGACAGCTCGCCCGCCAGCTCGGCCTCGATCTGTCGCACCCACTCCTCGTGGCCGCCGTTCACGGCAGCTCCTCGCGGATCGCGTAGTGCAGCGCCCGGCGCTGCATCCACCGCACGGCCAGGGCGTCGAGCAGCGCGCGCCAGGCGCGGTTCCACATGCCGTACTTGCTCGCGCCGAAGCGCCGCGGCCGGTGTCGCACCGGCACTTCGGCCACAGTGCCGCCACGCATCTTGATCAGCGTCGGCAGAAAGCGGTGCATTCCGGCGAACAGCGGCAGATCGCGCACCGCGTCGGCGCGGAACGCCTTGAGCGAGCACCCGGTGTCGCGCACCGTCTCGTGGTTCAGCCGGTTGCGGACGCCGTTGGCGATCCGGCTCTGGATCCGCTTCCACCCCGTATCCCGCCGGCCCACGCGATAGCCCACGACCGCCGTCGCGCCGCTCCGGCGCAGCTCGGCCACCAGACCCGGGATGTCGGCGGGATCGTTCTGGAGATCGGCATCCAGGGTGACGATGATCGGCCCGCGCGCCGCGCGGAACCCGGCCGCGAACGCGGCGGTCTGTCCGGCGTTGGCGGCGAACGCGATGATGTGCAGTCCCGCGTAATCGCGCTTCAGCGCCTTGAGGGTGTCGAGCGAGCCGTCGGTCGATCCGTCGTCGATGGCCACGATCTCGTAGGGGACGCCCGGCAGCGCCGCCGCGATCTCGGCGAGGAGCGGCGCGAGACTGTCGCGCTCGTTGTAGATCGGGACGACGAGCGACAGCTCAGGGGAGGCGGGCATACGTCAGCTCGTGTGCGTCAGGGTACTTGGCGCGCAGGCGCTCGATCAGAGCATCGGCCTTCGCCGGGTCGTGCTGCTGGAGGCGGTAGATCTCGGCCAGGCGGATACCCGCCAGCAGCTCCCGATGCTGGGCGAGGTCGTCCCGCGCGAGCAGGCGCTCGAGCGCGGCCGTCTCATCCTCGATGGTGGTCGGATCGGGTTCCGAGGGGAGGCCACCGCCCAGCGCGCCGCCCAGGAAACGGCCGACCGGGGCGAGCAGGCCGTCGAACAGCGTCCCCGCGAAGCTCCGGATTCCCGACAGGACGAGGAGCAGCGCGACGCCTTTCCAGGGAAGCGTGCCCGAGGAGTACCAGGCGACCAGGACCCCGGCGGCGGTGACGGCCATCGCGACGCCGAGGATGGCCCGGACGACGGCGATCGGGCTGAGAGAATCGGTGTCTTGCACCGCCGGAACCTAGAATCGCGCCGGGACCGGAGCAAGTTGACAGCCAGCGCCCAAGCGGGTAAAACCAAGCACTTCCTTCAGCTCGTGGAGCCGCCCGTGCCCGACGCCCTGTCCCGTCGCGAGTTCGTAGCGTCCGCCGCCGTCGGCCTGGCGGCGAGCGCCGCCGTCGACATCCCCCACCCGATGCGGCCGCCGCGCCCCTTGCCGCCCACCAGCCGATGGGCCGCCAAGCCTGTTGTCATCTCCAGCGGCAACGGCCTGCGGGCGGTGCAGAAGGCGTTCGACATGATCATGCAGGGCGCCGACACGCTCGACGCGGTGATCGAAGGCGTGAAGATCCAGGAGCTCGATCCCAAGGACAATTCCGTCGGCTACGGCGGGCTGCCCAACGCCGACGGCGTCGTGCAGCTCGACGCATCGTGCATGCACGGGCCCACGCGGCGCGCCGGCGCGGTGGGGTGCCTCGAGGGCATCAAGACGCCGTCGGAGGTGGCGAAGCTCATCCTCAAGTACACCAACCACATCTTTCTGGTGGGCGAGGGAGCCAAGAAGTTCGCGCTCTCTTACGGTTTCAAGGACGAGGATCTGCTCACACCCGAGTCGCGCGAGCTGTGGCTCCACTGGCGGGCCAACCAGAACCCCACCGACAACTATCTGGACGTGCCGCAGAACGAATCGGTCGTGGTCCACCCGCCGACCGGCACGATCAACTGCGACGCCGTGACGCCCCAGGGAGACCTCTCCTCGATCACCACCACGAGCGGGCTGGCGTGGAAGATCCCCGGCCGCGTGGGCGACAGCCCGATCGTCGGCGCGGGCGAATACTGCGACAACGACGCCGGGGCCGCGGGCTCGACCGGCCGCGGGGAGTCGAACATCATGGTGTGCGGTGGTTTCCTCACGGTGGAGCAGATGCGCCGCGGCATGAAGCCTGCCGACGCCTGCCTGGAGACGCTGCGCCGCGTCGTCACGTTGAGTGACAAGCGCCTCCTCACGCCGGACGGGAAGCCCCGCTTCCAGCTGAATTTCTACGCCATCAACAAGCGGGGGGAGTACGGCGCCGCCTCACTGTATCCCAGCCGGTTCGCGATTCACGACGGCACCGAGGCGAAGCTCACCGACACCGCCCATCTGTACGACTCGCCTGCGCCCAACGACTGACGTGCGCCGGACCGTGGCGGTGGTAGGCCTGCTCGCCGCCGCCGTGGGGGGAGGGGGGGGGGTGCAGCCGCTCGCCGCCCAGCGGTATTGGAAGAACATCGGCACGCCGTACGTCTACTTCAGCACCGTGGACGGGCTGTGGCTCGCCGGGTATTTCAGCCAGTTCAGCCCGATCGGGCCCGAAGAGCGCCCCGAGCCGAACCGCGCCGCGCTCCTCTTCAACGCCGGCGCCAGCACCCGCGGCAGCCGGTTTCTCAGCATCGACGCCCAGGCGCCCGCCTACTGGGAAGGATGGCGCGCCGGGCTCACCCTGCTCGCCGCGCGAGAGAATCGCCTCGGCTACTTCGGCGTCGGCAACGACGCACGCTACATCGCCGACAGCACGACCGGTCGCAGCCACTTCTACCAGGTCAGCCGCACCCACTATTCGGCCCGGCTCACGGTGCAGCGCCGGGTGGTGGGTCCGCTCCGCGTGCTCGCCGGCGGGATGGTGGACCACACCGATTTCCGGGACCTGCCGGGCGGGACGGCGTTCGGCCGCGACCTCGCCGCGGGGGTGATCGACTCCACGCGCATCCCCTTCACCGACCGTGTGGTGCGGGCCGGACTGGTGCTCGACACGCGGGACCGCGAGGTCACCCCGCACCGCGGAGTGATGCTCGAGGCCCTATACGCGAGCGGCAACGGCTATACCCGGACCACCGCGTCCGCGCGGGCGCTGGTGCACCCGTTCGAGCGTCTTGTCCTGGCGGGACGCGTGGCGGCCGAGCGGACCACCGGAGCGCCGCCCCTCGCGTCGCAGTACACCATGGAATCGAGCGAGCAGCCCTATATCGCGGTCGGCGGGTACCGGTCGCTGCGGGGGTACTACGACGCGCGATTCGTGGGACCGGGCAAGCTGCTCGGCGGTCTGGAAGGCCGAGTCACTTTGCTGGCGCTTCCGACGCTGCTCGAGGTGCAGCTGGTGGGGTTTTACGAAGCGGGCCGCGTGTTCGCGACCGGGGAGTCGGTCCGGCTGACGACGGCGGGCCTGCACAAGAGCGGCGGAATCGAGCTGGCGATGCACTTCCAGCGCAATTCGCTGCTCGTGGTCGGGTGGGGCAAGGGCTCCGACGGCAGCCAGCTGCTGTTCGGGACCACATGGAGCTATTGACCACTAGGGCTGCGAGATGGCCGGTCAGCTGATCTCCCGAATCTCGACCCCCCGCCGGGCCAGCTCCTCCACGTAGGGCCGAAACGGCACCGCTTCGTCCGGGGTGTGCACGCCGTGCGCCGCGATCCGCCCGTCCACCTGCATCCGCCCCGTGATCGCGAGCGAGTAGCCGGTCGTGCGCATCATCGCGCTGATGCCGTGGACCTCGTCGTAGTAGTCGAGCAGCTGCCAGGCGACCCGGCGGCCGCTCTTCCCCGTCACCTCGATGCGCAGCGCCACCAAGTCGCGCCCCTGCGGCTTGGTGAGCGTGGGGGACACCGCCGCGATGAACACGTCGCGCGGTACGATCCGGGCCCCCTTCACGATGATCGGCTTGAGATCGAGCAGGCCGAGCTCGCGCACCGGCCGCATGATCGCGACGTGGCCCGGGTAGCGCAGCGTCTTGTATTCCATCGTCCGGACCTTGCCGGCGTACGCCCAGGGCATGGTCGAGATGCCGCCGCCGGTGTGGAACGCCTCCAGCGCGCCGACGGGGGCCGGGAACTCGACCGCTTCGATCTCCGACAGCGCGTCCACGCGGGCCGGCTTGCCCTCGCGCAGGACCCACGAGGGCGTCGTGTAGTAGTCGAGTGCGCCCTCGAGGGAGTAGACGATCTGGTAGTTGAGCGGGGGCTCGGGGACCTGGGGGAGGCCGCCGACGTAAATCTTGACCGTGTCCGCCTCGCCGACGCGGCGAATGCCCTCGGCGGCGATGATGTTCACCATCCCCGGGGCGAGGCCGCAATCGGGAATGACCGAAATGCCCTTCTTCTTCGCCGCGGCGTGCAGCTTCTTCTGCCGCTGCACGATCTCGGTGTTGCCGCCCAGGTCGGCGCAGTGGATGCCGGCGGCCACGGCCGCCCTGGTCACCGCGAGATTGAAGTAGTAGGGGAGCGCGCACATCACCGCGTCGTGGCGCTTGAGCAGCCGGCGCAGTCTCACCGCGTCCTTCACGTCGAGCCGCGCGAGCGCGAGGCGTTTCCCGGCGCCCTTCTTCGCGAACGCCGCCGCCTGGTCCGGCTTCAAGTCCGCGAGGGTGACCCGCTCCACATCCGGTTGCCGCAGCAAGTCGTAGGCGCAAGCGGATCCCTGCAGTCCCGCACCCAGCACCAGCATGCGCATTGCGCGATGGCCTCCGAGAGTCTCGTGTCGCCGTGGGGAGCGAAAGCGGCGGAAAGCTAGCCGGGCCTTGGGGGCGCGGGAAGCGTCAGCGCAAGCCGTTGCGCGACATTAGATTCGCGGGCGATGACCACGGCCGACCTGACCCGCCAGCGACTCGTGCGCGCCGCGCTGGAGCTGTTCACCGCGCAGGGGTACGAGACGACGACCACGGCGGCGATCGCCCGGAAAGCGGGCGTGGCCGAGGGGACCATTTATCGCCACTTCCAGAGCAAGCAGCATCTGCTCAACGAGCTCTACCGCGGGGCGGCGCGGTGGGCGGTGAAGCTGGTCCGCGAAGCGGAAACGACGGCGGGCGGCGCCCGAGACAAGCTGGCGGCCCTGGCCCAGTCGCTGAGCCAGAACGCCGCGCGGGATCCCGCGGTGGTGCGGCTGTTTTTCCTCGAGCGTCACGGCAGCCTGCTCGAGGCCCAGTCCCGGGACGCCGCCCAGGAGTTCCGCGCAGCGGTGGAAGCCCTGGTGGCGCAAGGGAAGGCGGCGGGCGCGGTTCGGCCCGGCGCGGTCGAGGTATGGGCTGCCGTGTGGCTCTCCGTGGTGAGCCTGGTGCTCGACCGGATGGCGTCGAAGGAATGGACGGAGAGCCATCCCGGTGTCCGGCTCGCCATCGAGGGAGCCTGGTCGGCGATCAGCGTCGGGTAGCGTTCATCCCGCCGCGCGGCGCAGCTCCAGCAGCGCGATCTCCGGCGGCACGAACACCCGAATCGGCACTCCCACGACGCCGATACCGCGGCTGACGTACAGCTGGCTCGCTCCCTGCCGGAAGTGCCCCATGACGTACTTGGTGATCAGCCGTCCCGGCGACCAGCCGACCACGGGCAGGTAGATCTGCCCGCCGTGGATGTGGCCGGCGAGGGTGAGGGGGAGCCCCCGCTGGGCCGCACCGTCGAACGCGCCGGGCCGGTGCGCGAGCAGGATCTTGAATGCGCCCGGCGGCGTGCGGCGCAAGGCGAGGTCGATGTCGTGCGGTTGCGGATCGTCGGCTTTCCAGTTCCTGGGGTCGTCGATGCCGACGAGCGCCAGTGCCGCTCCGCGCCGCTCGATCACGTGCGCGCCGTTCCGGACGAACACCTGCCCCGCGTCGCGCACGCCGCGGATCACGGCAGCTTCACCTGTGTAGCGGTCGTGGTTGCCGAGCACCGTCACCACCCCCAGCGGCGCCCGCAGCTCCCGGAACGCGCGCACATAGGGCGGGATGTAGTCGGGGTCGATGTCGATCATGTCCCCCGTTTGCACGATCAAGTCCGCCCCGAGGGCGTTCGCCTGCGCGACGAGCTCTTCCATCTTGTCCTGCTCCATGTGAATCCCCGCGTGGACGTCGGAGAGGTGGAGCAGGCGCAAGCCGTCGAGCCCCGGCGGCAGGTCGGGAAACATCAGCGTGCGGCGCGTCACGTCGGGCAGGCGCTCGGCGCTCCAGATCCCGTAGGCGGACAGGGCCGCGCCGGCGGCGGCGTAGGTATAGGTGGCGCGCGCGAGGAACTTGCGGCGTGAGAGGACGGACTCGGGTGCGTGGTCAGGTGCGTGGTGCGTCGTGCGTGGTATGCTCCGATCCTCACCGGAGCCCCGCACTGCGGAGGAGAATACCACGAACCACGCACGACGTACCTTCCTGGCCACCCACACCATCCCCTTTCCGGCGACGTACAGCGCCACGAGCCCCAGGAACACCCACCCCATCATCTGCCAGGCGATCCACGGACCGAGATAGGGGATGCTACCGGTGCCCCACACGGTGCCGAACAGCACGCGGCGCGCGACGAAGATCCAGGGGGCGTTCAAGACCGCGAACGCCGCCGCGAGCCCGATGCGCACGAGGCGGGCACGGCCGGGGCGCGTCGGGTCGGGGAGGCGCTGGCGCAGGTACGCGTAGAGCAGCACCTGCGGCGCCATGAACAGAAGCAGGTAGATTAGG
Source organism: Gemmatimonadota bacterium (assembly GCA_041477065.1). Classification (GTDB taxonomy): domain Bacteria; phylum Gemmatimonadota; class Gemmatimonadetes; order Gemmatimonadales; family GWC2-71-9; genus 13-1-40CM-70-15. The sequence continues at coordinate 4,049 of JBGOUQ010000035.1, read as the reverse complement.
GCCATGCCGTCACGCACCGTCCGTCAGTGTGTTCTCGTGCTCCTGCTGGCGACGCCCGCGCCCTCCTCCATCGCCTTCGGGGCGCAGCAGCTGTCGGCGGTCGACCGCCGGCTGATCGTCGCGAAGCTCTGGGCCGAAGCCCGGATCAACTACGCCTACTGGGACCGCGTCCGCGCCGACTGGGACTCCGCCCTGACGGCCAACCTCACGGTGGCCGACGGGCGACAGACGGACTCGCAGTTCTTTCACGCCCTGCGCCGCTGGGTCGCCCTGCTGGGGGACGGCGAGTCCGAGGTCGGTGCACCGGCCGCCGTCCGAGCCCGGATCGCGCGCCCGCCGATCGAGCTGCGCGCGGTGGAGCGCCGCGTGTTCATCGTCGACTACGCGCAGAACGACGAGATGCGCATCGCGCGCCCCGAGCGCCTCGCCGAGGTGCTGGCCGTGCAGGGCATCCCAGTTGAGACCTGGGTCCGCGACTCGGTGCTCCCGGAGGTCGGGGGCGCGACGCCCACCGCCCGGTGGGAGCGCGCAGTGGCGCGCTTGCTCGAAGGAGAGAAAGGTACCGCCCTGCACCTTCAGCTCCGACTACCGGTGGGCGCTGAGCGCGGCGCCAGCGTGACCCGGTCCGTGGCCCTCGGCGAGCGGTGGCCGCTGGAGCGGCCGGCGCTCGAGGCCGAAGCCCTGCCCGGCGGCGTCGCCTGGGTGCGGGTCAATGCGCTCGCCGATCCCGACGTCGTGCGGCTGTTCGACCGCGCCTTTCCCGACTTCAAGAAGGCGACTGCCATCATCTTCGACCTGCGCGAGAACGGCGGTGGCGCCGGCGGGCGGGACGCCGGCTATCAGCTCCTCGCCCGCCTGATGGACCATCCGTTCCTCACCTCGCGCTGGCGGACTCCGCAATACCGCCCCGCCTACCGCGGGCAGGACATGCCCGACTCGGCCGGCGCGTGGCTCGCCGCACCGCCGGACACCATCCGCCCCCCCCTCAGCGGGGACCGACCGGCCTTCCAGGGCCCGGCGGCGGTGCTGTCGTCGCCGCGCACGTCCGGTGCGGCGGAGGACCTCTTGGTCGCATTCCGAAACGCGTCTCGCGGTCCCATCGTCGGCGAGCCGTCGGCGGGAAGCACCGGCCAGGTGCTGACGGTTTCCCTGGGAAAGGGGTGGAGTCTCGTGGTGTGCGTGACGCGCGACGCCTTCCCCGACGGAACGGAATTCGCGGGCGTTGGCGTGGCCCCCGAGCTGCCGGTGGCGATGACGGTGGGGGACTTCCTCGCCGGACGGGATCCGGCGCTGGAGCGGGCGCGGGAGTACGTGGGTCGGGCGGCGCGGCCGCACGACTGACACGACGCAAGCGCGCGACCGGCTTCCTACCGCTCGAGGTTTTCCCGGAAGAAGCGCACCACCGCGCTCCAGGCGCTGTCGGCCACTTCGGGCTTTTCCCGCGTCTGCAGAAACGCGTGCCCGACCCCGGGATACACGGTGTAGCGATAGTCGATGCTGGTCCGCTTGAGAGCAGCCACGAGATCGGGAATTCCCGCATCGATCCGCGCGTCGTTCTCGCCGTAGACGCCGAGCCCTTTCGCCTTGATGCGACGCAGCGCGGCCGTGTCCGGCCCTGGTCCATAGCACACGACGAACGCCCGCAGCGCCGAGTTGTTCGTGGCGTACCGGAAGCTCTGCCCTCCGCCCCAGCAGAATCCGATCACGCCGATGCGATCGGCGCGCACCGCCTTGAGCGAGCGGAGATACGCGGCGGCGGCGTCGAGGTCCATCGTGAGGGTGTCGGGGTTGAGCAGGCTGATCAGCCGGCGGGCGTCATCCTGGGCGGACGGCGTCCCCCCCCGCCGCGACAACAGATCCGGGCCGATCGCGACGAAGCCACCCTGCGCCAGCTTCTCCACCGCCGGGCGCAGCCGGTCCGACATGCCGTAGATGTCGTGGATGACGATCACCGCAGGCGCCGGATCCCGCCGCTCGGGATAGGCGAGGTAGGCGGTAATCGTGTCCGTGCCGCTCACGTACTTGACGTACTCGGAGTGAATGTCGGGGTTGAGCCGGATGGGCGAGTGGGCGGACAGGGACAGCACGCCCAAGACCATCACCACCGCCCCAAACCCGCCGACTGCCCAGCTGCCTGACCGTTTAGTTGCCATACGTGATCCTCCAGATCCTGTTGCCGAGGTCGTCGCTCACCAGCACGGAGCCATCCGGAAGCACCAGCAGCCCGACGGGCCGGCCCCAGCGAGAGCCGTCGGGAAGCTGCCAGCCGGTGATAAAGTCCTCGACGCTCACCGGCACCCCATTCTGCACGCGCACGCGGACGAGCTTCGCTCCCGTCGGGAGCGAGCGGTTCCAGGAGCCGTGCAACGCCACGAGGGCGTCGCCCTGGTAGGCCGCGGGGAACATCGTGCCGGAATAGAAGGCGATGCCGAGCGGCGCCGAGTGGGCCGTGAAGGTGATCGCCGGCGCTTGTATGGTCGAGCAGTCCGCGGCCCCAAACTCCGGGTTGTTCCGGCCCGGCAGGTAGCACTGCGGCCAGCCGTAGTTCTTGCCGTCTTTGAGGATGTTGATGCGCTCGGGCGGGAGGCTGTCGGTCGCGGCGACGTTGGGGCCGATGTCGTCGCGGTCGTTGTTGGTCGCCCACAGCTCGCCGGTCGTGGGGTTGAAGGCGAGCCCGACCGAGTTGCGCAGCCCGTGCGCAAAGACGCGATCGAGCGTGCCGTTCAGATTGTAGCGCACGACCGCGGCGCGGCGCGCGTCGCTTTCAGTGCAGATGTTGCACGAAGAGCCGACCGACACGTACATCAGGTCGTCGGGGCCGAAGGCGAGCGTGCGCGTCTGATGTCCGACGCCAGCCGGAAGCCCGGTCACGAGGGCCAGCGGGGAGGCCGCCCCGGGATCGTAGCGCAGCACGCCGGACTCATGCGCGACATACATCGTGTCGCCGCGGAACGCGATCCCATGGGGCAGAAACAGGCCGCTCGCGACCAAGAGGGTCGTGTCCCCGACCCCGTCGTGGTTCGCGTCGGGGATCTTGACCACCTGCCCCGAACCGTAGCGGGTCATGTAGACCGCGCCGTCCGGGCCCAGCGCGAGCAAGCGCGGCCAACCGGTCTGCGTCGAGAACACGCTGATATGGAACCCGGCGGGCATGTACAGCACGTGCCCCGCAATCGAAACGCTGTCCATGCCGGCCGGAGGGACCGGGGCTGCCGGCGCGGCGGCCCGGTCCGAGCGGCAGCCGGCCGTCGCGGGCGCGATCAGGGCGGCGCACAGCGCCGCGCCGCTCCAGAGGGGAAAATCACGGCGCACGGGTCACTCTCCAGATCCTGCCGCCCATGTCGTCGGACACGAGCAATGACCCGTCCGGCAGGACGAGCAGGCTCACGGGGCGGCCCCAGCGCGATCCGTCGGGCAGCTGCCACCCGGTGATGAAATCCTCGACGGATGCCGGCTTGCCGTTCTGCACGTGCACGCGCACGACTTTGGCCCCCGTCGGTACCGAGCGGTTCCAGGAGCCGTGGAACGTCATGAAGGCGTCGCCGCGGTAGTCAGCGGGGAATCTCGTGCCCGTGTAGAACGCGAGGCCGAGCGGGGCGGAGTGCGCCTGCACGGTGAGGGCGGGCGGCTCGACGCCGGCGCAGTTCGCGTCCGAGTACTCGGGGTTCGGCTTGTTCGGCAGGTAGCACTGCGGCCAGCCGTAGTACTTCCCCGCCTTGATGATGTTGAGGTGCTCGGGGGGCAGATCATCGCCCAGGTTGTCGCGGTCGTTGTTGGTAGCCCACAGCTCGCCGGTCGTCGGGTTGAAGGCGAGGCCGACGGAATTGCGTAGGCCGGTGGCGAAGACGTGCTCGCCCGAGCCGTCCAGGTTGTAGCGCACCACGGCGGCGCGGCGCGGATCGCTCTCCTCGCAGAGGTTGCAGGAGGAGCCGATCGCCACGTACATCGCGTTGTCCGGCCCGAAGAGGATCGTCCTGGTCGAGTGGCCGCTGCCGCTGGGGAGGTTGGGCACGAGCACGGCCTTGGTCGCCGACCCCCCCCCCCCCCCC
>JBGOUQ010000034.1:0-25848 GCA_041477065.1 Gemmatimonadota bacterium | reverse complement strand
TACAACGAAACGGGCGGCATCCACGCGGCCGCGCTGGTCGATCCCCTGGCCCCCCCCCCCCCCCCCCCCCCCCCCCCCCCGGGGCCCCCCCCCGCCCCCGCGGGGGCCCCCCGCCGCGGCGGGGCCGGCCCCCCGGGGGGGGGGGGGGGGGGGGCGGCGGGGGCGGCCCCGGGGATCGACCAGCGCGGCCGCGTGGATGCCGCCCGTTTCGTTGTAGCGCACCCCGCGGGCGAACAGCTCCTTGAACAGCGCGCGCAGCGCCTCGGCCGCCGGCGGCTCGCTCCGGGCCGGTACTTGGGCGAGGGTGTGCGGGTCGGCGAGGAACGTCGACACCGCCCCGCATCCGGAAGCCAGAACTCGCCGCCGGTGCAAGCCGCTCGTCTGCGCGATCCGCTCCGGCGCCACTTCCGCCCAGAATCCCAGGTCGGGTGCGCACGGCCGCAGCTTGAGCAGGTCGTCACGCGACGTGATGTAGCCTTCGCCGTGCAGCCACCCGACCGCCAGCTCTTCCAGCTGATCGGGTGTGCACATCCACGTGACCGCGGGCTCACCGTTCACCTCGAGCCAGACCGCCAACTCCTCGACGACGGCCGTGTCGGCGAGCATCCGGCCCCGGCGCTCCCCGGGCTTGCGGCCCTCCCCCCCGGGGTCAGCTTCCGGCTTCACCGAAATATTCGGAGTAGAGATGAGGCCCCTCCTGCACGCGCACCGCGTGCAACGTCACGCCGGGCGGCAGACCCGCCGCAATTCGCTCCCAGATGTACACCGCAAGCGCCTCGCCGGTCGGCAGCAGCTTCCCGTCGGCGAACTCCGCCACGTCTTCGTTGATGTGCCGACCGTCGAACCGCGCCACGACCTCGCGCTCCAGCAGGGCATCGAGCGCCGCCAAGCCGATCACGCCACCCCCACCCCCACCCCCACCCATGGCCGCCCGCAGCGGCCCTTTGACGCTCACGCGGCACTGGTAGCGGTGGCTGTGGTCGGCCGCCGCGGTGCCGAAGTCCTTGCCGGGAAGCCGGTGGGTGGCCGTAAACTCCACGATGCGCGTAAGATAGCCGATCGGCATGGTCAGAATACTCGCACCGCGCTGGCCTTGAACGCGAACGTCACCGGGGTCCCGGGCGCGAGGGCGAGCTCCCGCACCGCTTCCTCTGTAACCACGGCCACCAGCTCCACTCCCACATCGGCGGTCACGTGCACAGCGCCGGGTCGCGCGAAGGCTAGCCGCGTCACCCGGCCCGAGAAGACGTTGCGGGCCGAGGAGGCGAGCGGCTCGCGGCTCACGAAGATGTCGGTGGGCGGCACGGCGAGGATGGCGGGGCCGACCCGGTCGGTGGCTACGACGATGTCGATCGCGCCGACTCGCGCGTGCCGGGCGACGCCCGGCCCGGCGGGCGCCAGCTCGATGCGGAACAGGTTCTCCGGCGTCACGGGGGACAGCTTGCCCTCCGCGAGGGCGCGAATGTCGTCAGCCCAGCGATAGGCGTCTTCGAGCTGGTGCGATGCGAGACAGATGGCGAGCCCGCGCGCGCGCCGCTCTTCGTCCAGCACGCGGTACAGCGCCGCGGCCGCCGCGCGGTCGGCCGAGCTCACCGGCTCGTCGAGCAGCAGCACGTCGGGGGCGACCGCGAGGGCGCGGGCCACCGCCACGCGCTGCACTTCGCCGTCGGAGAGCTCGTGGCGCCCGCGGCCCAGCAGGCCCTGCACGCCGAGCCGCTCTGCGATCGCTTCCACTGTCTTCTGTGCCTCTGCGCCTCTGTGCCCCCTGACGCGCAGCCCGTATCCCAGATTCTCACTTACCGTTCCACGGAACAGCATCGGTCGCTGCTCGACCAGCGTCACGCGCCGCCGCGCCGCCCGCGCCTCCCGCGGCGTCACCGGCCGGCCGTCGACGCGCACCTCGCCTTCGCTCGGCCGCTCGAGCAGGGCCAGCAGCCGCAGCAGCGTGCTCTTGCCGGAGCCGTTGTGTCCCACGATGCCGATGAGCGCCCCGCGGGGCACGGCGAACGACGCGAGGTCGAGCACCACTCGTCCCTCGTAGCGGTGGCGCACCCCGCGCAGCTCAAGCACGGCCGTCGCCCCGGCCTTGCAGTACTTGAAGCGCGATGTTCACCATCAGGGCCAGCGCGAGCAGGATGACCCCCAGCGCGAGCGCGAATCCGAAATCCCCCTGGGAGGTGTAGAGCGCCACCGCGGTAGTGAGTGTGCGGGTCGCCCCGCGCACGTTGCCACCGACGATCATCGCCGAGCCGATTTCGGCCACGACGTGCCCGAACGCGGCCGTGATCACGGCTGCCAGCGCGAAGCGCGCCTCCCGCGCCACCGCCCACGCGGCGCGCCATGGGCCGGCGCCCAGTGTCTCCGCGGTGCGCCGGATGCGCGGGTCCACGCCTTGGACGGCGGCCGCCGAGAGGGCCGCCGCGATCGGCAGCGCGAGCACCACGTCTCCCAGCACGATCGCCTGCCAGGTGTACAGCCAACCGAGCCCGCCCAGCGGGCCGCGGCGCGACAGCAGCCCGTAGAGCAGCAGGCCTACCACCACTGTGGGGAAGGCGAGCGCGGTGTTGACGACGGTGAGGGCGGCGCGACGGCCCCAGAAGCGGCTGCTCGCCAGGAGGTACCCGGCCGGGAGGCCGACGACGCAGGCGATGACGGTGGCAACGAGGGCGACTTTGAGGGTGAGGAGAACGATGCCGGTGACCTCGGCATCGGCCGACAGGAGGAGCTGGAGTGCGCGCCGCAGGCCGTCTCCTAGAAAGTCCATCCGACGCCGAGACTGATCCAGGGGTGGGTGGTCCAGTCGGTCTCAGGGTCCGTGAGGGCGAGCACGCGCGAGCCGTCGGGGGCCGGTGCCTTGAAGGCGATCGGGTAGCTCAGCTTCCAGAACACCGCGCGTAGGTCCGCTTGGATGGAAAGCCGCCGCGCGGGATACCAGCGCAGGCCGGCGCCGGGGGCGACGGTCAGCTTGGTGCGGAACACGTACCCGCTCGTATCCGTGGGGAGCGACTTCCCGGTCGCGAGGCCGAGCGAAGCGCCGACGTAGGGCATGACCCCGTGGAAGGTCTTGGCTCCGGTCAAGCTGAGCTGGATGCCGAGATCGACTAGGGCGATGCCGTTGTCCATGAGGGCCGACCGGCGCGAGACGGAGTCCTTGTTCGGGTCGACGATGTAGCGTGTGGTCTGGCCGTAGGCGAACCCGGCCGTCAGCGTCGTCACGCGGCCCAGCGACATCTCGAGCCGCACGCCGAAGGTCGTCCCGTCGGAGGGCCCGACCGGTACGGTGCCGCGATCGCCGCCCAGGTAGCCCACGAGGAACCGGACGGCGCTGCCGCCCCGCACGTCCCGGAAGGGCGAGCGCCCGGGGTCGTAGCCGACTTGGGCGGGTAGTCGGATGGGCGGATAGGCCGACAGCAGCCCTGCCGCGATGAGCAACGCTCGGAGCCGGAACATCGATCCGCCCATCAGTCTCCCTCCCTCAGGTCCTTCCCCGTCATCTCCGGCGGGGGCTCGAGTCCGAGCAGGTGCAAGAGCGTCGGTCCCACGTCGCGCAGCGCGCCGCCGTGGCGCAGGGCAGCGCCACCCGCGGCGGGAGGGCCCACGATCAGGAATGGTACCGGATTGGTCGTGTGCGCCGTGTGGGGGCCGCCCGACACCGGATCGATCATCAGCTCGCAGTTGCCGTGGTCGGCGGTGACGAGCAGCGTAGCGCCGGCCGATTCGGCGCTCGCCAGCACTCGCGCCAGGCAGCGGTCCACCGTCTCCACCGCCTTCACCGCCGCGGGTAGTACCCCGGAGTGCCCCACCATGTCCCCGTTGGCGTAGTTGCACAGGATGAAGTCATGATTGCGCTTCTCGATGGCGGCGCACAGCACGTCGGTCACGCCGGCCGCGCTCATCTCGGGCTTCAAGTCGTAGGTTGCCACCTTCTGCGACGGGACCAGCAGCCGCTCCTCTCCCGCGAACGGGACCTCGAGGCCGCCGTTGAAGAAGTAGGTGACGTGGGCGTACTTCTCCGTTTCCGCCGTGCGGAACATCGTCTTGCCGCGATCGGCCAGCACTTCCGCCACGATCCTGTGCAGCGTCATCGGCCCGAATGCCGTGGGGAAGGGGAACGTCTCGTCGTATTGCGTCATCGTGACGAGCGTGACCCGAGGCCGGTCCGGCACCGCGAAGCCGTCGAAGCCCTCGACGGCCAGCGCCCGCACGATCTGCCGCATCCGGTCGGCACGGAAGTTCACGCAAAAGACGCCGTCTCCGTCCCGGATGCGCGGCGCGCCCGCTATCACCCGCGGTTTGACGAACTCGTCGGTCTCGCCCGCGGCGTAGGCTTGCCTGATCGCCGCGAGCGGGTCGGACGCCTCGATGCCGACCCCCTTGACCATCGCGTCGTACGCGAGCTTGGTCCGATCCCAGCGCTTGTCCCGGTCCATGGCAAAGTAGCGGCCGATCACCGAGGACACGACCGGGGCTTGCGAGCCGGGTCCCGAGTCCCGCGCCCCGATCCGGTCGAGCAGCTCCTGCATGAACGAGAGCGCCGACTTCGGCGGAGAGTCGCGGCCGTCGAGCCACGCGTGGATCGCCACCGGCAGTCCCGCGCGCGTCCCCAGCTCGACGGCGGCGAGCAGGTGCGCGTCGAGCGCGTGGACACCGCCGGTGCCGATCAGGGCAAGCAGGTGCAGCGTCCCACCGCGCCGCTTCACCTGGTCGCACAGCGCGACCAGCGGTGGCAGCCGGAAGAACTCCCCGGCGGCGATGCTCTGCGAGATGCGGACGATGTCCTGCGGCACCACGCGGCCGGCCCCGAGGTTCAGGTGGCCGACTTCGCTGTTGCCCATCTGCCCCTCCGGGAGCCCCACGGCGAGGCCGGAGGCCTCGAGCAGCGTGTGCGGCGCCCGCGCCCAGAGACGGTGCCAGGTCGGCGTGTCGCCGAGCTCGATCGCGTTGCCGTCCCGGCCGGGGCGAAAGCCCCAGCCGTCGAGCACGATCAGGACGACCGGGGTGCGCGCGCCTCGAGTCTTGGTCATATTGAAGGGGATGCAAGTTAGCCAAGTCCTCCGCGCCCTACCAGTTGTGCTCGGCCTCGCGCGGCCGCTTTCCGTCACAGCGCAGGCCAGTTTCCGCGTCACCGCAGCGGGAGAGTGGTTCTACCAGGCGCCCGACGGCAAGCGGCTGGCGCGACTCGACCGCGGGACGGTGCTCGCGGGGGCGGGCGGCGACGCCCGCGGCTGGCTGCCGGTCACCCTGGAAGGGTGGATCTTCGGCGCTTCCGTCGGCCCGGCGACGCAACCGGGGTTCGACATCGCCGTCACGCACGCACCCGACGAGAATCTGCGTGCCGCGCCGCTCGGCACCGGGGCCCGCGTGGCGCGGTTGCCGCGTGGCTTCCTCCTCACCAGGACCGGCGAGAGCGGTCGCTGGGTCCACGTGCGCCGCGACGGCTGGATGAAGCGCGCCGCCCTGGAGCCCGTGGCGGCGGTGGCGAGCTCCACTAGCGGCTCCGGCACCGACACCTCCAAGGGCGGACAGACTCCGGCCGGCTCGGACACCGGAAGTGACCTCGCGTCTCCTCCTCCTGACCCCGGCCGCGCCCAACCGGCCCGCCGCACGACGCTGTATCGTGCTCCGAACGGGCCGGCGGCCGGCGCGCTCGCGCCCGAGACGCCGTTGCGCGTATTGGGGCGGTCCGGCGAGTGGACGCGCGTGCAATTCGAGGGATGGGTGAAGACGGCCGACCTGGCCGCCGCGCCGCCGGGGGTGCTGGTGGGGGTGAGCGCGGCGGAGCTGCGCGCCGATCCGCAGCGCTACGTGGGCCAGGTGGTCCGGTGGACGCTGCAGTTCATCGCGCTGGAGACCGCCGACGACCTGCGCCCCGACCTGCCCGATGGAACGGCGTACCTGCTGGCGCGCGGCCCGCTGCCGGAGCGCGGCTTCGTGTACGTGGTCGTCCCGGATGCGAAGAAGGCGGCGGTGGCGGCCCTCGCCCCGCTCGCTACGGTGCAGGTGACCGTACGTGTGCGGGTGGGGCGCGCGCGGTTCATCGGCAACCCCGTCGTGGAGCTGCTCTCGCTGGAGGCTCAGCCATGAACGACATCCTACGGGAGCGGCTGCTGCGCAAGCTCGACGCGCTCTCCGAAGACAAAGTGTACCAGGTCCTGGACTACGCGGAGTTCCTCGAGTCCAAGTACGTCGACCGCCCGGCCGGCGCACCGGCGTTTCAGAAGGTGGCCGAGACGCTCGAGGACACCCTGCGGGCTGGCCGGGTGCCGGTGACCATCATCAAGGGGACGATGGACGCCGTGGGAAAGGCGGGGCGCTTCTTGGAGGGGTTGGCGGCGGCGGGGAAAGCGGCGCTGGAAAAGGACAAGACCCCGCCCGTTGAGGAACCGCCGCCGCCCGCATAACTTTCACCATGGGAACCTTCCGCCCGAGCGTCGCCCTCACCTTCGATGATGTGCTCCTGGTGCCGCGGCACGCGACGGTGCATCCGCGGAACGTCGATGTCCGCAGCCGCTTCACCCGCACCATCTCCCTGAACATCCCCCTCGTCTCCGCCGCCATGGACACGGTGACGGAGGCGGAAATGGCCATGGCGATCGCCCGCGAAGGGGGCATCGGCGTGATCCACAAGAACATGCCGATCGACCGCCAGGCGGCCGAGGTGGATCGGGTCAAGCGCAGCGAGTCGGGGATGATCCTCAATCCCATCACCCTCGGCCCCGACCGGCCCCTGCGCGAGGCCCACCAGCTGATGGCCCGCTTCAAGATCTCGGGCGTGCCGATCGTGGACGGCGCGGGCAAGCTGATCGGGATCATCACCAATCGCGACCTCCAGTTCGAGCGGCAGCTCGACCGCCCGATCCGCGAAGCGATGACCAAAGACCGCCTCGTCACCGCCCCCGTCGGCACCACGCTTGAGGAGGCCGAGCGGATCCTGGGGAAGCACCGCATCGAGAAGCTCCCCGTCGTCGATGAGCGCGGCGTGCTCAAGGGGCTCATCACCGTTAAGGACATCTTCAAACGCCGCCAGCACCCCCACGCCAACAAGGACCAGCACGGCCGGCTGCGCGTCGCGGCGGCCGTCGGCGGCACGCCCGACGCGAAGGGGCGCGCCAAAGCGCTGCTCGATGCCGGCTGCGACGTGATCGTGATCGACTCCGCGCACGGCCACTCCAGCGGCGTCCTCGACACCGTCGCGCTGCTGCGCGAAGCGTTCCCCGACGCCCAGCTGGTGGCTGGCAACGTGGCGACGGAAGCGGGTGCGCGGGCGCTCGTCGAGCGCGGCGTGGACGCGGTCAAGGTGGGAGTTGGGCCGGGCTCCATCTGCACCACGCGCGTCGTCACGGGCGTGGGCGTCCCGCAGATCACCGCGATCCTGGACGCGGTGGCCGGGGCGGGGGACGTGCCGGTGATCGCCGACGGCGGCATCAAGTACTCGGGCGACGTAGTGAAGGCCCTCGCGGCCGGCGCGTCCAGCGTCATGATGGGCTCGATGCTGGCGGGCACCGAAGAGAGTCCGGGCGAGTCGTTCCTGCTCGAGGGCCGCCGCTTCAAGGTGATTCGCGGCATGGGCAGCCTCGGCGCGATGGAAGAGGGCTCGGCCGACCGCTACTTCCAGGAAGGCGAAGTGTCTCCGTCGAAGCTCGTGCCCGAAGGGATCGAGGGGCGCGTGCCCTATCGGGGTCCGGTGGCGGACGTGATCTTCCAAATGGCGGGAGGGTTGCGTAGCGGCATGGGGTACTGCGGCGTGTGCGACATCAAAGCGCTGCGCACGGAGACGGAGTTCCTTCAGATCACCTCCGCGGGGCTGCGCGAGTCTCACCCGCACGACGTCGTCATCACCCGGGAAGCCCCGAACTACAGCCTCTAAGAGGTCGCACGCAAGCGCGCCGCACGTTTGCCGCCGCCGGTTGTTTCCTGCTTTGCGTCTGCACGCCCCGGACCAGTCACGCCCAAGACACGCTACCCCCCGCGCAGGGCGGGCTCGTCCACTCCCTCGGCCTACCCAACGTGTACAAACCCTACATCGGCCTGGGGATGGGGCTGGCCACCCAGCAGGCGACACACCTCGCCGGGCAGTTCCGGGTCGGCGTGTTCCGAGACATCGGCAGCCCCGTCAAGGAGCAGCTGGGATGGAGCGCCGAGTACTACCTCGGGGTGCGGGACGTGCGCTTCGACAACGGCGTTCGCGCGCTGTTGGTGAGTAACGCGTTTGGTCTCGGCGCCGGGGTGGATTTGAGCCTGCGGGACGGCAGTACCAGCTTGCTCGTCATGGTCTCTTCGCCGGTGCAGCGCGGCGGCGTCTTCGGCCGGGGAGGTGACTTGCGGTTCGAGTGGCTCCCCGCGCGCCGCGGGGCCTTCAACTTTGCGGTGACTGTTCCGGTCGCGCAGCCGCACCGCGGCAAGACCCGACCCCTGCTCGATCACGTGCGCTTGCGGGACCAGCGCCCCCGCTCACTCACCTTCCGTGCGGAAGACCCGACGCTGCTCGAAGTGTTGGAGCGGGTGCGCGAGACGGCGCAATGGATCAATCGTTTCACGGTTCCAGGTCTTGGTGGGCTGGCGGAGCACGCCGAACGGGTTGCGGCGGACGCGGTGGCGCCCCTCAAGCTCCGGCTGGCGGACCATTCGGTGGAGGACGAGATCCGGGCGTACCACCGGGAGCTGGCGCGCGCCTTCTCGCTTGCGGTTCTCGGCGCCCAGGGAGGGGTTCCGGCGGCAGGCTCCACCCCGATCGGGGACTCGGTGGCCGTACACGCCGAGGCGATCCTCCTGGATCGCGTCCTCTTTCCCTACAACCGCCTACTTGGCCAGTGGAAAGACCACGACACCACGCGGGAGTTCGCCGGGCACGCCAGGGGGGTGTTCGCCCGCTGGCTGGTGACGGAGTCGGGACTGTCAGCTGAGCGGACCGAGGCGGCGCTCTATGTCTTCCAGCGTCTCCTCGACGTCGTGGAGGAGATCCGGGCGGCGAACCGGCAGACCTGGGGCGACTCCCGACTGGTTTGGCTGCCGTTGCAGCTCGCGCTCGAGCCGGAGCAGTACGACGAGCAGGAGGAGCTCGACACTCTGGTGAGTCACGCCGTCGGCCACGCGATCACGCACGGCAACCGGCTGTGGTACCTGCAAAACGACCGCTTCGAGCTGGAGCTGATCAAGTCGATCGAGCGCGCCGAAGACTACCACGTCCTGTGGATACACGACTTCCGGGGACTGACCGAGGCGCGCCGGCCTGACCGCCTGTCGCTGCTCGTGGCGACGCACGCCTACATCGCCGCCTTGCGCGACCGCGTCCGCGTCTATGATTCCACCGGGCGCCTCCCGGTCTACATGATCTTTCTCGACCAGCACTACTTCGAGATGAACGGGAGCCGAGCCCTCCTCAACCTGCTGCAGGACCCCTTAGGCCGTCGCGCTCCCTTGCCTGCTGTGACCGACTCGCTCGGGCGCGCGCTGACCGCTGCCCAGGAGGAGCTGCGTCAGGCGGTCGCGGCGTCGCGCTTGCTCCAGACTGAGCGCGCGCAATACGGGGACGCCTGGCTGAACAACCGGATCAAAGTCCACGTCAGTGTGACCAATCCGGCCGATCCGTCGTTTCGCAGCCGGCAGATCTTGCCGCTCATCGGGATGCCGGACGACGTGATGCGGGACCACCGCAAAGTCGTGCTGTTCGACGTGAGCGAGGCGGATCCGTATCGCGGCATGGCGATGTACGCGGGGATGGGCGTGGGCGAGAAGTACGCGGGGCCGGCCTGGGAAGACCGGGCGGTGATGCTGCAGGGGCCGGCCGCGCTCGCGCTGCGGGATGAGGCGCGCGTGCTGTTGGAGGTGCAGGGCATCCGGGGTGGCGACGTGCCTCACGTGCTGCGACCGCGCCCCAAAGCGCCGGACTACGACCGCAGAGTCACGGCCGAGATCGCGACCATGGACTCCTCTGGCCGCGTGGCGACGCGCGCCATCGATCTACACAACGGCATCGGGTTCGCGCCGAAGGAGATCAGCGTCGCCGAGGCCACGGTTTTCAACCTGATGTCCCCCGGCGGTGTGGTGAAAGTCCCGGACTCGGTGTGGATGAATGAGCTGCTGGCCTCGCTGCTCGTCGGCGGCTCGCTGCGTGGCGTCAAAGTGCTCGTCATCGCTCCCTCGGCCGCGGCGTCGCCGAGTGAGAATTGGGCGACGCTAGCGTTGATCCACGACCTCCTGACGCGGCTCCTGGCTGTCCGCCGGACGCTCGGCCCCGAGCTGGCGCGCGCCGGCGGGTTGCTTCGCGTCGGCCTCTATGACGCCGACGTGGGAGTCGACGACCTCCTCGACCGGATCCGTGCCCTCCGGGGGCGCCTCGCGGACACGCCGTTCCTCCGGCAGCTGTACGCGTTCGACCCCGCCGTCTATCAAGTCTTGGACAGCGCGGACGCTGTTCTCGGCCCCCCCCCTTCCCCTCCCCACCCTCCCGCCGCCTCCGGAGGTCTCGCTTCACCCGTGGCCGCGGACTCGGTTGTGCGGCCGAAACTCCACTTCAAGGGGTTTCTCTATATCTCCCGGGAGGCGTGGGCGGGGTTGATGGGCGGCCCCCCGATGGCGGCGGGGTTGCGCGAGTATTTGCGGCAGCGGGTGCGGCAGCTGCGCGAGGGGGGGGCGGTCGAGGAGAGCGTCATGGCCGAAGCGATGCAAGCGATGGGGGCGGCGACGATCAACCCGGTCCTCGACACCTTGCGGCGGCAGAGCGGGTGCACGCTCCTCGCCTCACAGTGCGCCCGTCGCTGGGCGTTCTTTCTGCAGGTCGGCTCGGCGAACCAGGATTACCGCACGATGGCGATGGACGGCGAGGCCGCCCTGCTCGTGTCCAAATGGACTAGTCTGTACGCCCTCCCCGATTTCGTGATGCTCACCGGGCTCACGGCGTGGCCGGAAGATCAGGCGGCGCTCGACCGGCTGCTGCCGCCGCCCAGCGACCAGAAGCTGATGTTCGCCTGGTGGCTCAGGATGGCGTTGTAGCGCGCAGTTCGGCCACGGCCCACACCGGCCGGTGGTCGCTGGCGCCATGGTTGTCGCGCACCACTCCCGCTGCCGCGCTGTCCGCCACGGCGAATCCCTTCAGGAAAATGTGATCCCACTTGAAAAGCCGATCGGTGGAGGGGTTGTGCTCGGTCGGCCAGAGGAAGCCGGCAGCGCTGAATTCCTTGCCGATTGCGTGGCTGTTCATGTCGCCGGCCACGACGACGCGCGGGAACGTGGCCGCATCGGCCAGCACGGCGCGCGCCTGGTCGCGGCGCGCGCCCGGCCCGATGTCCATGATGGTGCCGAGGTGGACGCTGTACACGCGCACGGCGACGTCCCCTATGAGGATCGTGGCCGCGGTCGCGATCCGCTCCGTATGTCTGAAGCGGGCGAGGTGCGGCAGGACGATTTTTGCGTCGGCCACGATCGGCCAGCGCGACAGGATCGCGTTGCCGAAGTCCCGCCCCGTCTTCGGGTGGACGATCGCCGGGTAGTAGACATACGACATGCCCAGCACGCCGGCGATCCGCGCCGTGCTGGCCGCGTCCATTTCCTGGAGGCTGATGATGTCGGCGCTCCGAAGCGGCTGGGGGAGGGGGGCTTGCAGCAGCTCGATCGCGCGCTCGATGTGGCGCCCATATGCGATGTTGAACGTGACGACCCGGATCACTGCCGGATCCGGGTGCGGCGGGGCCGCTGGAACGGGCGACACCGCTCCGGCGTACCGCGGCCCGAGCGGATTCGGGTAGTTCAGGCCGGACCGGCAGCCCGCCGCCAAAACCTGGCCGATGAGGACGGCACGGATCGCGGAGCGAAGCATGGCATGTCCAAGGTAGCCGCGACCGCAAGTCCTGGCTGCGGCTTGACACCCCGGAGCCCCGGGCCTACTCTAGCGCCCGGTTCGCAGACGATTCGTCCGTTCCGTTCATCCTCCTGACAGAGGTGCGCATGGACCTGTTCCGACGTAAGAGCGTCACCGCTCTGCAGGCCGAGGCGGCGACCGACCACAGCCTCAAGCGGGCCCTGGGCGCGCTCAATCTGACGATGCTCGGCATCGGCGCGATCATCGGGACCGGGATCTTCGTTTTGACCGGGACCGTCGCGGCGGTGAACGCGGGGCCGGCCGTGGTGCTCTCCTTCGTCCTGGCCGGCGTCGCGTCGATCTTCGCCGCCCTGTGCTACTCGGAGTTTGCTTCGCTCGTCCCCATGGCCGGGAGCGCGTATACCTACGGCTACGCCACCCTCGGGGAGCTGATCGCCTGGATCATCGGCTGGGATCTGATCCTCGAGTACGCCCTGGGGGCGGTCACGGTCGCCATCGGCTGGTCGGGCTACGTCGTGTCGTTCCTCCACGACATCGGCTTCGACGTGCCGGCGGCGCTCTCGGCGGCGCGCGGCACCCAGCTGATCCAGACGCCCCACGACGGCTGGAAGGCCGTGAATGAGGCCCTGCTCCAGACCATCTCCGCCAGCGGGGTCGACCCGAGCACGCTGTCGCACGTCACGGCGATCTTCAACCTGCCGGCGGTGATCATCATCGGCCTGGTCACGACGCTGCTGGTGATCGGCATCAAGGAATCCGCCAACGCGAACAACGTCATCGTCTTCATCAAGGTCGCCGTCGTCCTCCTCTTCATCATCTTCGCCGCCCACGCCGTCGTCCCGGCGAACTGGCACCCGTTCATCCCGCCGCAGAACGTGAAGGACGGGGTCCCGGTGCCGGGCGAGTTCGGCTGGAGCGGGGTGTTCACCGGCGGGGCGATCGTGTTCTTCGCCTATATCGGCTTCGACGCCGTGAGCACGGCGGCGCAGGAAGCGAAGAACCCCCAGAAGGACATGCCGATCGGCATCATCGGGTCGCTGCTGATCTGCACGGTGCTCTACATCATCGTCTCCGGGATCGCGACCGGCGTGATGAGCTACAAGGAGCTGAACGTCCCCGATCCCATCGCCGTCGTCGCCGACCGCGCCGGGCTGGGCTGGATGTCCACGCTGATCAAACTGGGCGCCATCGCGGGGCTGTCGTCGGTGATCCTCGTGATGCTCCTGGGGCAGTCGCGGGTCTTCTGGACGATGTCGAAGGACGGCCTCCTGCCTCAGTTCGTGAACAAGATCCACCCGAAGTTCCAAACCCCCTATGTCACGTCGATCGTCACGGGCATCGGCGTCGCGTTCTTCGCGGCGATCCTGCCGATCCGGGACGCCGCCAGCCTGGTGTCGATCGGAACGCTGCTCGCGTTCGTGATCGTCTCGGTCGGCATCCTGGTGCTGCGCGTGCGCGAGCCGGACCTGCCGCGCGCGTTCAAGACCCCGATCGTCTGGGCGGTCGCCCCGCTGGGCGCCTTCTCGGCCGCCTACCTGATGAAATCGCTGCCGCCCGTCACCTGGGAACGGCTGATCATCTGGTTCGTCATCGGCATGGTCTTCTATTTCGCCTACGGCGTGCGGATGTCGAAACTGGCGAAGAAGCCATAACTGTCACAAGAAACGGAGCGTCGAGGGAGGGCGTTACGCCTTCCCTCGACGCTTTTTCTCGACGGCGTTCCTGGACGCCATGTATCTTGAAGCGATGCGCGCGCGCTGGGGGCGGTGGCTCGGTCTCTGGACGTTGCTGGGCCTCGTGTCCAGCGCGCAGCTCTACTTCGCCGACCTGCGGTTTTCGCCCAGCCCCTACACGTTCTGGGGTGCGCTGCGGCAGAACCTGCCCGACTGGTACCTGTGGGGTTTGCTCTCACTGGTGGTGGCCTGGCTGGCCCGGCGCTTCCGCATCGACCGCGCCGAATTCGGCCGCCATTTCTTCCTCCACCTGGGCGCGAGCCTCCATCTCGCGCTGCTCCACCTCGTCCTTGCGGTGGGGGTGCAGGACGTCTTTCACGCCCTCGCGGGGGAGCCCTACCCGTTCGCCCAGAAGCTGGTGGACAACTTCACCACCTTCTACCACTGGAACGTGCTGATCTACTGGGCCATTCTCGCGGTCGTCCACGCCCGCGACTACCACCGTGACCTGCAGGACCACCGCCTCCATGCCGCCCAGCTCGAGGCCCGGCTCGCCGAGGCCCGGCTCAAGGCGCTCGCGCTGCAGCTGCAGCCGCATTTCCTCTTCAACACCCTCAACGCCGTCGCCGAGCTGATGCACGAGGACCTCACGGCCGCCGAGCGCATGCTCGGTGGGCTCAGCGAGCTCCTGCGCTCGACGCTGGACACCGCCGGTACCCAGGAAATCCCGCTGGAGCGCGAGCTGCAGCTCGTGGACCGCTACCTCGACATCGAGCGCACCCGCTTCCCGGACCGGCTCGACGTGTGGCTCGATATCGCGCCGGACACCCGGCCCGCCCTCGTGCCGGCCATGATCCTCCTGCCCCTGGTGGAGAACGCGATCCGGCACGGCGTAGCGGGGCGGGGGAGAGGCAAAGGGGAGAAGACGAAGGGCCGCGTCGGGGTGACCGCCCGGCGCACCGGCGGGACCTTGCGCCTCGAGGTGTGGGATCACGGCGCCGGGCCTGTGGGCGCGGCGCCCAGCGGGCCAGGGGCGGGGGGGGGGCGGGGGGGGATCGGCCTCGCGAACACCCGGGCTCGGCTCGAGCAGCTCTACGGGGCGGCGCACCGCTTCGAGCTGGAGCCCGGTGCCCCGGCCGGGTTCGTCGTCCGGCTGTCGTTTCCCTATCGGGACGCGGCGACGGCATGAGACCGATCCGCACCCTCGTGGTCGATGACGAGCCGTTGGCCCGGCGCCGCCTGCGTCGGCTGCTGCGCGGCGAGCCGGACTTCGCCGTCGTCGGCGAGATCGGCGACGGCCCGGCCGCGGTCACCGCCATCGCCGACCTCGATCCCGATCTCGTCCTGCTCGACGTGCAGATGCCGGAGATGAGCGGGCTCGACGTGCTCGACGCGGTGGGCCCCGAGCGGCTGCCGGCCCTCGTGTTCGTCACCGCCTACGATCGCTACGCGGTCGATGCGTTCGACCATCACGCCGTCGACTATCTGCTCAAGCCCGTGGATGCCGACCGCTTCCGTACGGCTCTCGCGCGTGTCCGCACTCGGCTGCGGCGTCGGGGGGTGGGGGGGGGACGGGCGGGACCTGCCGCGGAGCACTTCCGCCGGCTGCTCGCGGAGATGGGCGCCGCGCGACGGCCCGCGGAACGGTTCCTGGTGCGGGGCGAAGGCCGCAGCTTCTTCCTCCGCGCCGCCGACGTCGAATGGGTGGAAGCCTCCCGCAACCGCGTCCGGCTCCACGTCGGTCGCGCCGCCCACTCCCTGCGCACCACCCTCACGGCGATCGAGCGGCAGCTCGATAGTGCCCAGTTCCGTCGCATCAGTCGCTCGGCGTTGGTGAACCTCGACCGGGTGCGGGAGCTGCAACCGTGGTTCCACGGGGATGCGATCGTGATCCTCCAGTCCGGCGCCCGCCTCACCCTGAGCCGCCGCTACCGCCACAACCTCCTCGCCCCCCTCTCTCCCCCCCCCCCCCCGCTAGTCCCGCTCGGCGCCGCCGCAGTCCCGTTCGTCCCGATCGCGTCGTGCCCAACCTGAATTCCCTGCATCTTGCCCGGATGAACCTCTTCGCGACCAAGTCGATCACCGCGCTCCGTGCCGAAGCGGATGCCGCCGGAGAGACCTCGCTCAAGCGGGTGCTCGGCCGGTTCAATCTCGTCGCCCTCGGGGTCGGCGCGGTCATCGGGGCGGGGATCTTCGTGCTCACCGGGCAGACCGCCGCCCTGCACGCCGGCCCCGCCGTGCCGATCTCGATGGCGCTCGTGGGCATCGCGTGCGCCTTCGCCGGGCTCTGTTACGCCGAAATGGCGAGCGCCGTCCCCGTTGCCGGCAGCGCCTACACCTACACCTACGCCACGATGGGGGAGCTGGTCGCCTGGATCATCGGATGGGACCTCGTCCTCGAGTTCGCCGCCGGCGCCGCCACGGTGGGTGTCGGCTGGTCGGGTCACTTCGTCTCGCTGCTCGGACTCTTCGGGCTCCACATTCCCGCCAGCCTGGCCGCCTCACCGACATTGTGGTGCACCGCCGCCCAGGTGGGGGCGATGGGGACCGGGTGCGCGCACACCGGGCTCAACCTGACCGGCGCCATCATCAACCTGCCCGCGGTCTGCATCGTCGCGATCATGTCCACCGTGCTGGTGATCGGCATCAAGGAGTCGGCCCGGGTGAATAACCTGATCGTGATCCTCAAGGTCACGATCGTGCTGCTGGTGGTGGCGGTCGGGCTCGGGCATATCAACCCCGCGAACTGGAAGCCCTTCATCCCCCCGAACACCGGGGAGTGGGGCACCTACGGGTGGTCGGGCGTGCTCCGCGGGGCGGGGCTGGTCTTCTTTGCCTACATCGGATTCGACACGGTGTCGACCACCGCGCAGGAAGCCAAGAATCCCCAGAAGGACATGCCGATCGGCATTCTCGGATCGCTCGCGATCTGCACGCTGCTGTATGTGGTCGTGTCGGCGGTGCTGACGGGGATGGTGCCGTACACCGAGCTGAACCTGCCGGCGCCGGTGGCCTACGCCATGGAGAAGGTCGGCGCGCCGTGGTGGGTGCAGGTGTCCATCAACATCGGCGCGGTCCTGGGTCTGGGTTCGGTGATCCTGGTGATGCTGCTCGGGCAGTCGCGCGTGTTCTTTTCCATGTCGCGTGACGGCCTGCTCGGCAAGTGGGCCGGCAAGGTGCACCCCAAGTATCGCACTCCCTATCTCTCCACCGTCTACACGGGGATCGCCGTCGGACTCGCGACGGGCGTACTCCCCCTGCAGCTCCTGGGGCAGCTGGTCAACATCGGTACGCTGCTGGCATTCGTGCTCGTGTGCGCGGGCGTGTGGATCCTGCGCACCAAGCGGCCCGACTTGGAGCGGCCGTTCCGGACGCCGCTCGTGCCGCTGGTCCCAATTCTGGGGATCCTGTGCTGCTTCGGGCTGATGCTTACGCTGCCCGGCGACACCTGGATTCGGCTGGTGGTGTGGCTCATCATCGGCCTCGCGATTTACTTCGGGTACAGCCGCAAGCACAGCGTGCTGCAGCGGGAGCTGGGCGGGAAGGACTAAGAACGCCTTTCCTCGACGCCGTTTCTCGACGTATTTTGTTTTCCAATGTCGACCAACGGCGTTTCCATCCCTCCCGATCGCGTCCGCGCGGCACAGGAAGTGGCGAAGCTCTTCAAGCCCGGCTTGCGGGTGGCGCTCACGACCCACGTGAACGCCGACGGCGACGGATTGGGCAGCGAGATCGCCCTGTGGTACCTGTTGCGCGCACGCGGCCTCCACCCCGCGGTCGCCAACCCGACGCCGGTTCCGGATCGCTTCGAGTTTCTCGTCCCCGCGGGCGCCGACGCCAGCGCGCACGCCGTCAAGGAGATCGAGCGCGCCGACGTGATCGTCGTGCTCGACATCTCCGACTTGGCCCGGTTGGGTGACCTCGCGCACGCCGTGCGCGGACGCGGCGTGCCGGTCGCGTGCATCGACCATCACGTCAGTCAGGGCTCGCTCCCCGCCGGCCCGCGCTTCGTGGTCCCGCAGGCCACGGCCACGGCCGAGTTGGTCTTCGACTTCGCGGGCGCGCTGGGGTGGGAGCTCTCGGCGGAGTGCGCCCGCGCCCTCTACGTGGGATTACTCACCGACACCGGCGGGTTCCGCTTCGCCAACACGACCGCCCGGGCGCTCCGGGTCGCCGGCGCGCTGTTGGAGCGCGGCGTGGACCCCGAGACGATCTACGAGCAGGTCTACGCGAGCGCCCCCGAGGGCCGCATTCGCCTCATGGCCGAGGTGCTGCAGACGTTGGTCGTGGAGCCGGAAGTGGGCCTGGCGTGGGTCACCGTGCCGCCCGAGGCGCTGGAGCGCCACGGCGCCACCCCCGACGACCTAGAAGGGATCGTGGAGTACCCGCGCTCGATCGCCGGCGTCCGCCTGGCGCTGTTGTTCCGCCAGATCGCCAACGGGCGGATCAAGGTGTCGTTTCGTTCTATGGGGGCGGTGAACGTCGCCGACCTTGCCCACCGGTTCGGGGGTGGAGGTCACGCCAAGGCGGCGGGGGCGTCCTTCGAGGGCTCCATGGCGGGTGTGCAGGAGCGCGTCCTCGAGGCGGCGCGGGGCTTTCTCCACACGCCGGTGTGACGCGGGGGGCCCCGTTCCGGTCTTAGTAACGAACCGGAACGGAGAGTATCCCATGCGCTTCCAGCGTCTGCTCTGCACCGCGTCGGTCCTCGCCGCCTTGGGGTGCCCCGACATCGTCGGGGTCACGCGGCAAGGCGTCGCCGGCAACGGTGGCGGTACCGGGGGTGGGACCGCGGGCCCCGCCACTCACCTGGCCTTCGTCGCCGCGCCCGGCACGTCGGCGGCCGGCGTCACGATCAACACCGTGCAGATCGCCGCCGAGG
Source organism: Gemmatimonadota bacterium (assembly GCA_041477065.1). Classification (GTDB taxonomy): domain Bacteria; phylum Gemmatimonadota; class Gemmatimonadetes; order Gemmatimonadales; family GWC2-71-9; genus 13-1-40CM-70-15. The sequence goes on along the minus strand of JBGOUQ010000034.1, from coordinate 7,478 downwards.
ACAGCGCGGGGGTCACCGATCCCACTTTCACCGGTACCGTCACCGTCGCGATCGGCGTCAATCCCGGGGGCGGCACGCTCAGCGGGACCACCGCCGTCGCGGCGGTGAGCGGCATCGCCACATTCGGCGACCTGCGGATCGACGCGGCGGGGGCGGGCTATACCCTCACCGCGTCGGCCCCTGGGCTCAACGGTACGTCCAGCTCCAGCTTCAACGTCCAGTAGCGCCGCTAGAACAACAGCCACGTCATGATGTAGAGCGTGTTGTTGTCGCTGGCGTTGCGGCCGGCGCCGTCGTAGTTGGTCTTGGACCCGTTGAACTTGTTGTAGGCGACGTACTGGAACTGCAGCCGCCAGTTCTGCCAGGGCATCACATCCGCTTCGGCAATCAAGCCGCTGCTGTTCGGGCTGCCGGTCGGGGCCGGTGCGTATAGCGTCGCGTCGGAGGTCCCCGTCGTCGCGAAGGGCGCCAGGGTGAAGGCCCAGAGATGGCGCACGTGGTACATCGCCGTCAGCCGGTACGTGTTCAAAGTGTTGCTGGGATTGCTCGAGCCGCCCGCGCCCCACGTTTGCTTTTCGTGAATCCACGTGGCGTCGGTCGAGAAGCTGTTGTCCCCGAGGGTCACGAAGTAAGCCAGGTCGAGCGCCACGTCGCGGAACTTGTTGGTCGGCCCGCTCACGCCCGCGGGGAACAGGTTGGCGCTCATGCCGTAGGCGCCGACGGAGAGGTAATGCCGGCCCCACTGGTGTGGCAGCGCGAGACGCCAGTAGGGCGCCCCGCCCTTGACGACGTCGGTCGCCGTGCTGTCGAGCGGCCGGCTCGTTCCCACCGGCGCCGAGCGGTAGAACCCGAACTCCGCGTACACCTGGTCGTTCCACATGGTGTAGGCGGTGAGCCCGGCCACCTGCTGGCCGAGCGTTCCGTCGATCAGCGTCGCGGCCGCGGGGGTAGCGGCGGCCGCCGAGCTCCCGTAGGGGAAGCTCCAGGCTGGCGTGGTGTTCCAGAGGTCCTGCACCGTGGGGTTGTTGTTGAGGTCGATGCCGAACGTGGTCGGCTTGGCGAGGAACGTGCCCTGGGTGGCCCAGCGGAAGTCGGCATTGTCCATGCCGAGCTGACCGCTCTGCGGATCGAACGTGACCTGGAGGAACCCGCCGAGGTGGGGAGTGACTTCGCCGCCGGCGAAGAGGCTCAGCTGGTCGGGGAAGAAGATCGTCCCGTTCTGGGTTCCCGGCTGCGCCTTCTTCGTTTGCGTGAAGGATGTCTGCATCATGATCGAAAGCGGCCCGACCAGGTTCATCAGCAGGTTCTGCTCGCCACCTGGATTGTTGCCCTGCACCGACTGGCTGCTGCGGAACACGTACCCGTTCAGCTTGAACGTCCGTCCCATCGCCGTGAGCTCGGGGTAGTGCGTGTGGCAGAGGCTGCACGCCAGCCCAGTCTGTCGCGCGAAGGCGGGAGTGCCGTGGGTGTCGCCGCGCGCCGCGCCGATTCCGATGCACATCGATCCGATGAGCCCAACCGCGATCCGCACTCGCATCCGCATGGCCGCCTCCGGGGGAGGTTGGAGATGCGGACCAGTGTGACCACGGGACCGGCAAAGGATCGTGAAGGCGACCTGAGAGAACCTTCATCTCACGTTTCGTTCTGAAGCGTCGCGCTCACACCCGCTCGTAGGTGCAGCCGTGCTCCTGCGCCAGCCCGATCAGCATCGTGTGCGCGGGGATGAGGTGCACGCCCGGCAAGAGTCCCCCGATGAGCTCGGCGCGTACCGCGTCGAAGGGTGCGTGCGTCGCTTCCGCCAGCTCGCGCGCCACGGCGTTCAACGCGTGGTTGCACTGCCAGAAGATCACGCCGCGCGCCTTCATGGTTTTGACCGTCTCGCCGGCGGCCGCATCGCCGGCTGGGGCGTCGGCCCAGATGTTCCGCACCGCCCACGCCCCGGTCGTCGGGTCCTTCACCTGCCAGCGCTCGCCCAGACCGTACTTCCGCCATAGCGCGTCGGACGCGTTCAAGGGGAATGCCGCGTAGGCGATGCCCACGACCGCGTTGATCGCCGGGAAGTTGAGGTTGAACACTTCGCGGTGGGCATCGAGGTAGTTCGTGACGATGTGCAGCGGGCCGACCCGGCCTACCAGGGTACCGAGGTCGAATACCTGCTTGTGCTGGCCGGTCAGCTGGTCGAGCCAGGAGAGGTCCCAGGGGCCGTCCGACGCGGCGATGGGCGCCGTGGCGGCCGCGGCGGTCGCGAACGGACGCAGCACCGTCAGCGTGCCGAGCGCCGTGAGGGACTGAAGGAAGCTGCGCCGGGTCGGCGAGGTGTTGGTCGGGCGGAACATGATGGCCTCAGGAGGTGAGAGACAGGCATGAGAAAAAGCCTATGCGACACATGACATGGGGGCAACCACCGGTCCGTTGCCCGCCTCCACCGCCCCCGACTACATTCCCCCCGTGTCCGCCTCCGATGCTCTCGCGCAGCGCGTCCAGGAAGCCCTCGGCGCCGTGCAGAACCCCCGCCTCGCCCGCGACCTCGTCTCCGCCGGTATGGTCCACGAGCTCGCCGTCAGCGACTCGGGCGCGGTATCGTTCACCTTTCATCTGACCAAGGAAGACCCGGCCACGCTCGCCCGTGACGCCCGCAAGGCGGTCCAGGCGGTGCCCGGCGTCACCGCGGTGAAGATCAATGTGAAGGATCCGGGCGCGAAGCCCGGCGGGGGTGGGGGGGGGGGAGGGGGGCCGGGTCGCGCTCCCGCCGCCGGCGCCGTGCCGCCACCCCCGACGCCGGAAGCCATGCCCCACCTGGGCCGCGTCCTGGCGGTCTCCTCCGGCAAGGGCGGGGTGGGGAAGTCCACCGTCTCGGCCAACCTCGCCGCCGCGCTCGCTCTCACCGGCCACCGCGTGGGTGTGATGGACGCCGACATCTACGGACCCAACATCCCGCGCATGTTCGGCCGCGACGCGAAGCCCGAAGTGACCGGCGGCAAGATCCAGCCGCTCGAGGCCCACGGGGTGAAGCTGATGTCCCTCGGCTTCATCGTGGAGCGGGACGCGCCGGCGATCTGGCGCGGGCCGATCATCATGAAGATCATCCAGCAGTTCCTGCGGGACGTCGCCTGGGGCGAGCTGGATTACTTCCTGGTGGACCTGCCCCCCGGCACCGGTGACGCCCAGCTCTCGCTGGTGCAGACGATTCACCTGGACGGCGCGCTGATCGTCACCACGCCGCAGGAGATGGCCGTGGGCGACTCGCTGCGCGGCGCCAAGATGTTCGAGCGCGTCGGCGTGCGGGTCATCGGGGTCGCCGAGAACATGAGCTACTACGTGTGCCCCAAGTGCGGGGAACGCTCCGAGATCTTCCTCGCCGGCGGCGGCGGCCGGCTCGCCGCCGAGCTGGGCGTGCCGCTGCTCGGCCAGGTCCCGCTGCAGGCCGGCATGCCCCAGCTTGCCGACGCCGGCCTGCCGATCGTCGTCGCCGAGCCCCAATCGCCGGCGGGTACGGCGCTGCGCGAGCTCGCTGCCGCCGTCGCGGCGGCGCTCGGGCACCGCGCGACCCCCCCCTCCCCCCCCTCCCCCCCCCCCCTCAACATCGTCGCGCGCTGACGTGCGGCTGCTCGCCGCAGCCGTTCTCCTGCTGCAGGGGCTCCCCCCGGAGCGGGCCGACCTCCGCGCCGGCCTCGACACCATCTACGGCGGGGATTTCGCCGGGGCGGCGCGCTACTTCACAGAACTGTCGGCTCGCGATACCGCCGATCCCGCGCCCGTGATCTTCCACGCCGGCGCGTACATCTGGTGGGCGGCGGCGTTGGACAGCGCCGACTACGAGGCGCCGCGTATCGACTCGCTGCTCGGCGCGGCGATCCGGCTGGCCCGCGCGGGCGGCCCCGTGGAGGACTTCTGGCTCGCCACCGCGCTCGGCTACCGCGCCCGCGAGCGCGACCTGCACGGGCACTCCTGGGGTGCCGCCAAGGACGCCCGCGCGATGCGCGACGCCTACCGACGCGTGCTCGCCCGGGACTCGACATGCGTCGATTGCTTCCTCGGGCTCGGTGTCTATAACTACGGCCTCGCGCGGGCCGGCGCGCTGGCGCGCTTGCTGGCCAAGGTGATCGGCCTCGGGAGCGGAGACGCCGAGACGGGGATCCGCTACATGCGCCGCGTCGCGCACGAGGGCGGGCTCGCCCGCGTCGAAGCGACCTGGGTCCTCGCCGCCGCGCTGGTGCGGGAAGCGGAGCGCGACGCCGCGGGCCGCGCCGTGCTGCGCCACGAGGCCCGCGCCTACGTCGTGCACCTCGCCGAGCGCTACCCCGACAATCCGGTGTTCCGGCGCTTCCTCACGGAAGTCCCGGAGTCGACGTCGCCGTGACGGCTCCCGAGGGCGCGCTCACCGTCGGGCCGCTCCGGCCCGTAATCCTGCGTCTCGCCACGCCGGCGGTGGCGATGATGGCGTGCCATTTCTCGTTCAACGTCATCGACAGCCTGTGGGTCGGTCGGCTGATCGGGCCCGCAGGTCTCGCCGCGGTGTCCACCGCGGGGTTCTACGTCTGGATCCTGCTCTCGCTCGGCGAGATGGTCGAAGTGGGGCTGATCGCGGTGGCGGCGCGCCGGCATGGCGGTCGCGATCCCGAGGCTGCGGCCCGAGCCGCCGGAGCCGCCGTGCTGGTGGCCCTCGCCGCGGGAATCGCCGTAAGCGCCCTCGGCCTCGTTGTGATGGACGACGTCTTCCGCCTGATGACCGTGCCGCCCGAGGTGGCCCGGCTCGGGCACCTCTATCTCTCCACCTGGCTGCTCGGTGGGCCCCTGGTGTTCGGCTTTTTCGCGATCGAAGCCACGTTTCGCGCTTCGGGCGACACGCGCACGCCGTTTCTCTTGCTCGCCGTGTCGGTGATCGGCAGTATCGGGCTCGACCCCCTTCTCATCGGGGGGGTCGGGCCCTTTCCCCGGCTCGGCGTGGAAGGCGCGGCTCTGACGTCGGTGATGGTGCGCGGCGGCGGGTTCCTGATCGGCATCACGATCGCCCTGCGGCGCGGCCTCATCCGCCTCAGCGCCCCCGACTGGCGCGCGGTCCCGACCATCTTCCGCGTCGGCGCACCGCTCGCGCTCACGGGGGTGCTGTTCAGCGTGATCTACATGTGGCTGACTCGGTTCACGACGCGCTTCGGCACGCCCGCGCTCGCCGCTCTCGGCATCGGGCACAAGGTCGAAGGCATCGGATTCCTCGCGATTTCCGGATTCGCGCTCTCGGCGAGCGCCCTCGTCGGCCAGAACCTCGGCGCCGGCCGGGAGGACCGCGCCCGCGAGGCCGTGCGGCTCACCATCACGTACTGTCTGGTCGTGACCGTGACGACCGCGGCCCTGTTTCTCGCGTTCCCGCGCCCCCTTGCCGGGCTGTTCACCAGGGACGCCGCCGTGATCGCCGATGGGAGTCTCTATCTGCGCATCATCTCCCTCGCCCAGGTGGGACAGACCTTCGAGGTCATCCTCGAGGGAGCGCTCGGCGGAGCGGGCTATACCTTTTGGCCGATGGTCGCGAGCTCGACGCTCTCCGCGCTGCGCATTCCCCTGGCTGCCTGGTGGTCGGCGACGTTCGGCCTCGCCGGGCTCTGGTGGGCGATCTCCCTCACCGCGGTCGCGCGCGGGGTCGCCATGAGCCTCTTGTGGGCGAGCGGCGCCTGGCGCCACCGCCGACTCTGATGCCGGGCAGCGTCATCACTCTCCTCACCGATTTCGGCACCGCCGACAGCTACGTCGGCGAGGTGAAGGCCGCCCTGTTGTCCCAACCCCATGACGCGATGTTGATCGACATCACCCACCAGGTGCCCCCGGGAGATGTCCGGGCCGGCCAGTATCTCTTTTCGCGGGCGTGGCACCGCTTCCCCGGCGGCACGGTGCACCTCGTGGTCGTGGACCCAGGCGTCGGCACGAGTCGCCGGGCCCTCGCGGCGGAAGCCGCCGGGCACTATTTCGTCGCGCCCGATAACGGTCTCCTGTCCTCGCTGCCGGTGACGGCGCGGTTCGTCGAGCTCCCGATTCCCCCAGCCGCCTCGCCCACATTTCACGCGCGCGACGTGTTCGCGCCCGCCGCGGCCCAGCTCGCGATCGGCACGGCGCTGACCCACCTCGGCAGGCTCGTCACCGACGCGTACGTCGCTCCCCTCCCCACGCCGCGATTGGACGGGCTCACGGTGGTCGGGGAAGTGATTTACGTGGACCGGTTCGGCTCGCTCGTGTCGAACGTCGCGGGAGACCAGGTCGAGTCCGGCGTGCGCGTCCGCGTGGCGGGTACGGAGGTCGGCCCGCTCCGCAGGACCTACGGCGATGTGGAGCCCGGCCAGCTGCTCGCGTACGTCGGCAGCGACGGGAGTCTGGAGATCGCGGTGCGCGGCGGAAGCGCGGCGCGGCTGTTGGGAGTGGGGGTCGGGGCGGAAGTGCGGGCGTAGCGCGACAGACGAGGGCCGAGCGGCGTGCTGCCGCTCGGCCCTCGGCGTGTTCGGTACGGTGCTGGGGCTCTAGGCCCCGAACTCACCCGACGGCGTCTTGATCCTGACCTGCGCCATGACCCGGTCGGCGAAGCCGTCGGCCGGGGAGAAGCGCGGCAGCTGGGCCAGCGAGAGCTGGAACTTGCGCTCCCGCTCCGCTACGGCCAGGCACAGCGAGCAGTCGGCGAGGTGCATGGTGCGCGCCGCGCCGAGCAGGCCCTGGGCCCACAGCTCGATCTCTTCCGGGGTGAGATGCATGAAGGTCTCGTTCATTTCCTGATTCTACGGGGCGTGCCGGGGCCCGGTTTCATTCCCGTCGGTCCTCGAGATAGGTCCGCAATTCGTTACGGGCCCGGTGGATATAGGTCTTCACGGTGCCCAGCGGCAAATCCAGTGTTTCCGCGATTTCCTCGTAGGAATACCCGTCCACGTGCCGTAGCAGAATGCACGCCCGGTACTCGGGGCGCAGCCGGCCGATGGCCCGCTCGATCGCCGAGCCCAGCTCGCGGTGTTCGAGCTCCTGAAGCGGAGACTCTCCCTTGGCGTCGAGCTGGATGGCGGTCGCTTTCATCGCCTCGGGCGTTTCCGCGTCGGGTGCGCCATCGAGCGACAGCGTGTCGAGACTCTTGCGCCGGATGTGATCGATCGCCGCGTTGTTGGCGATCTTGAAGATCCACGACGAGAATTTAAACTCGGGCCGGTAGGACTTGATGCCGTTCAAGACCTTGATGAAGGTCTCCTGGGACAGATCCTCGGCCAGGGTGCGGTCGCGCACCATGCGGTAGAGCAGCGAGAACACCGGGCGCTCGTAACGACGCACGAGCTCCCGGAACGCGGCTTCGTGTCCTTGCATGGCCCACGCGACCACCTGCTGGTCGCTGGCGTCCGTCAGGTGGTCCGGCCTATCTTTCGCGCCTATGACGTCGCCTCCTGCGTCCGAAGTGGTGCGGCCTCTGGCGCCGGGTTTGGGGGGGCGGGCGCGCCGGCCGGGGGGGGCCGGGCGGC
>JBGOUQ010000033.1:0-26965 GCA_041477065.1 Gemmatimonadota bacterium | reverse complement strand
CGGGGGGGTACCGCGAGGGCCGTTTTTGGGGCCCGCACCGGGTTCGGGGGGCGAACTAAAATGCCCAGCTTATCCCGCCCGTATCCCCTTGGTCCCCCCCCCCCCCCCCGCCCCCCCCTCCCGCTCGACGGCTTCGACTTCGCGGTCCTGCGCCAGACGCTCGCCGACCTCGGCGCCGACGGCTGGCTGCTCTACGATTTTCACGGCGTCAATCCCGTGGCACCGCGAGTGCTCGGGATCCGCGGCATGGCCACGCGACGGCTGTTCGTGTTGCTGCCCCGCGTGGGCACGCCCGTCGCGGTAGCCCACAAGATCGAGCTCGGTCCCCTGGCAGGCTTCCCCGGCGAAGTGCGCCCCTATGCTGCGTGGCGCGAGCTGCACGCAGCGCTGCGCACACTCGTCGCCGGCAAGACCCTCGCACTCGAAGTCTCGGCAAACGACAACGTGCCCTACCTCGACCGCGTGCCGCATGGAGTCGTGCAGTTGCTGGAGTCCTTTGGCGCACGGATCGTCTCCTCGGCGCCGCTCGTCACGCGGTTCGCCGCGCGCTGGAGCCCCGCCGAGCTCGTGGGACACCGCCGCGCCGCCGAGGCGATTGCCGAGATCGCCGTCGAGGCGATCCGCTGGGCGGGTGCCGAGACGGCACGCGGTGTGGAGGTGCGGGAGACGGCCGTGCAGCGCCGCGTCGTCGAGGCGTTCGGTCGCGTAGGAGTGGTGACCGACCACCCGCCAATCGTCGGGTTCCAGGAGAGCGCCGCCAATCCCCACTACGAGCCGCGCGCGGGGAGCGACCGCCGGCTGGAGGCGGGGCAGGTGATTCTCGTGGACCTGTGGGCGGGGCCGGCGCTGGGGACCGTGTTCGCCGATCAAACCTGGATGGGGTTCAGCGGGCGCACTCCGGACACCGAAGTGCTGCGGGTGTGGAACGCGGTGCGCGGCGCGCGGGAGGCGGCGGTGGAGCTGCTGCGCGCTCGGTGGACTGCGGGTCGCCCCGTCACGGGAGCCGAGCTCGACGATGCGGCGCGCGGGATCATCCGGGAAGCGGGCTACGCCGAGCAGTTCGTCCACCGCACCGGACATTCGATCGACCGCGAGCTGCACGGCTCGGGGCCGCACCTGGACAACTTTGAGACCGCCGACGACCGAATCCTGCTCCCCGGCATCGGATTCTCCGTGGAGCCTGGTATCTACCTCACCGGCCGCTTCGGGATGCGCAGCGAAATCAACGTGTTTCTGGGCGAAACCGGCCCTGAAGTGACGCCCAAAGCTCCGCAGCGGGAGCTGCTGCTGGTGTAGCGGGGGGTCTTGCGGACCCGGCCAAGGGGGGGCAACTTGGCCGCCCGGTTGTCCCCTGCTGGGGACAGCGGCCGCGGTGACGCACTCGTGACTTTGGCTTGACGCGTCCGTCGTGGCGGGGCAGTTTACGGGCAAATGCAGTCCCGCAGGCCGTTTGCCGTTCCTCACATTCTCACCGGTTGGGAGGTGACGTGAATCACGCGCGTTATCTGTCAGGTAGTCCACACGCATTCACGACTCTGGAGGACGATTCCATGACGCATCGTGTGAGAAGCGCCTTCGGTCGCTTCTGCGCGTCGTTCGCGGTGGTGGCATTCGCGACGCTGATCGCGCTCGCCCCGCTGGCTGCGCAGCAGACGACAGGGAAAATCGAAGGTACGGTGGCGGACCAGGCCGGCGTTCCCATCGCGAACGCGCAGGTCTTCATCGTCGGGACCTCGTTCGGCGCGGTCACCAACGATAAGGGCTACTACTTCATCAACAACATCCCGGTGGGCACGTACACGCTGCGAGCGCAGTTCATCGGGTACACCCCGACCGAGCTGACCGGAGCGCGGGTATATGGTGGGCAGACGGTCCCGTTCAACATCAAGATGACGGCCTCGGCCGTGCAGGTGGCGGCGATCAACGTGAGCGCCGCGATGAACTCGATCGTCCCGCGCGACCAGGTGACCTCCAAGGTGATCATTCTTGGAGTCCACAATCTGCCGATCGATGACGTGCGCAACGTGATCGCGATCCAGCCGGGCGTCGTGGAGTCCGGCTCCGGCGCCGGCCTAGTGATCCGCGGCGGCCGTCCCGGCGAGGCGAACGTCTACATCGACGGCGCCCCGGTGCGCAGCACGAACTTCGGCTCCCAGGCGATCACCGTCGGCACCAACGCCGTGGAAGAGGCGTCGGTCACCACCGGCGCGATCGGCGTCGAGTTCGGCGATGCCCAGTCGGGCATCATCTCCTACACGACCAGGGCGGGCGGTGAAAAGCTCGCCGGCTCCGTCTCGGGCGCCACGGACGAGCCGTTCGGTAACTCGGTCTCGGTCGGCTATAACCGCTTCGAAGGCGCGCTCGGCGGGCCGATTCCCGGCGTCAAGAACCTGCGCTTCTTCGTCTCCACCGTGACCCAGGGACAGGTCTCGCCGTTCCGCGGCATGGGCTGGGACCAGGTCCCGACGTACGTGGTTGGCGGTGTGGACACGGTGCTCAGTCTCGCCACCAGCAGCGGCACGCAGTCGGTGTCCATTCCCCGGTACGTGCAGTTCGGCGGGAGCTGCGACGCGTCCAAGAATTTCGGCTTCGAGTGCCAGGGCGCCCGCTTCCCGATGAACTGGAACACCGACATCTCGATGACGGGCAAGGTGTCCTACTCCTACGGCAACGGCTCCAACGTCTCCCTCAGCGGCGTCGCCCACGGCAACCAGTTCCGCAACTGGCCGGGCACGAACATCGGCGACCCCTCGCTGTTCTCGGGTGGCCACAACTGGGATCGGCTGGCGGTGCTGAACTGGAGCCACTCGGTCTACAAGTCGGCCGAGCGCGAGCTGGCCATCAACCTGAACTTGAGCTACGGCACGAACCGGGGGATCGCCGGCCCGCTCGACCCGGCCACGGAGAACTCGACCCGCAGCCCGGCGATGGGCCTTGAGTTTTCGAACCTGAATTTCTCCGGGTTCGGCAGCTTCCCGTTCCCGATCACCGACCAGATCATCCGCAACATCCGGACCAACACCGGGCTGCGCACGCCGCTGCTCAACCGCACCGACCTGCGCAACAGCCAGCCGTATCGGATGAATCCGTTCGCGTTGCAGGCCGGTGGCTGGACTACGACCGGCTCGGATGCGGGCGGCACGTACAACAGCGAAGAGCGCTTGACGGGTCGCGTGCAGGTGGACTGGCAGGCCAACCGCTATCACCGGTTCAATTTCGGCGGTGAGGGCAAGAAAACCAACCTGGCCTACTGGAACAGCAGCATGATCACCCAGATCTTCATGGACGCCTACGTCGTGCATCCGGTGACGTACGCGGCCTGGGCCCAAGACCGCCTCGACCTGGGCGACGTGGTGCTGGAGCTCGGTATGCGCTACGACTACATGAATGCCAAGGCGCTGTTCTCCGACGTCCCGGGACGGATCTTCACCAACCCCGCCTGGCAGAACTCCGCCGCCACCGACAACGCGGCGTACGCCCAGTCGCTCGCGGCGGTGATGACGCCGGCGCTGGCGCACCACACGATTTCCCCGCGGCTGCGCATCTCGTTCCCGATCACCGAGCAGACCGACTTCCGGATGTCGTACTCGCACCAGGTGCAAACGCCGGACTTCAACACGATGCTCTCCGGCAGCAACAACGACCTGTCCTTCACCAACACCAACGATGCCTTCGGCCGGGACGTCGGGTTCGGCAAGACCGTCCAGTTCGAGTTCGGCGTGCGCCATGCGTTCAACCCGGACCTGGTGCTGGACATCTCGGCGTACAACAAGGACAAGGTCTCCGACCTCGCCTACCGCATCAAGCCCTACGACGATCCGGGCAACCCCGGCCGGACGCTGAACGTCAACGTCCTGACCACCGCCGACTTCGGCTACGCGCGCGGCATCGACATGAAGCTCGACCGCCGCATCGGCAACTGGTTCCAGGGAGCGATCTCCTACACCTTCCAGGTGTCGCGCAACACCGGGTCGGATCCGTTCGCGTACCTGCGCACCACGTCCCGCCAGATCTCGCAGGTGACGGGCGACCGGGTGCCGCCGCCGGAGCAGGCGCTGCCGGTGGACGACGAGCGCAAGCACAACGTGCTGGGCTCCGTGTCGTTCAGGGTGCCGGCCGACTGGCAGAAGAACACCACCCTCGGCAAGATCCTGCGCGACGTCACCATGTTCGCGACGTTCCGCGCGGTCAGCGGCCTGCCCTACACCCGCCAGCTCAACACGGGCGCCGGGGCGACCGCGCCGCGCCAGGGCTTCGGCCTCACGGCGACGTCGTTGGAGCCGGTCAACAGCTCCAACCTGCCGTGGACGAAGAACATCGATCTGCGGATCAACAAGGGCATCAGGTTCGGCCGCACCGACGTCACGCTGTTCGCCAGCGTCCGCAACCTGTTCAACTGGCAGAACATCATCCGCCTGTTTGTGGAGACCGACGACGTCGTCAACACGCTGGCGCGCACCCAGACGCTGACCTCGGAGTTCTCCGGGATGGCGAACGAAGCGGCCCAGCAGCCGGTCAGCAAGCTGAACGGCGACGGCTCGCTCGACGTGAAGGACTGCACGCAGTGGAGCCAGAGCACGACGGCCACGGTCAACTGCGTGTTGCTGCAGCGGGCCGAGGCGCGGTTCGGCGACGGCAACGGCACGTACTCCCTGGCTGAGCAGACCACAGCGCTGAACGCCTACTACGACCTGTTCAGCGGGAAGCAGAATTTCTACGGGGTACCGCGCAGCATTCGCGTGGGCTTCGAGCTGAACTTCTAGACGCACGGCGTTGGGCGGCGCCCGCACTCCGGGGCGCCGCCCACTGGGCTTTCTTTCCTCGAGGGATGATATGCGTTCAACCTGGTTCATTCGCGCAGCCCGCTCGGTGGCAGCCGTGGCGCTGCTGGCGGCGACCGTCGGGGCGTCCGTTGCCTCGGCCAAGCCGGCGCCGGACCGCGGAGCCAAGCGGCGCGGCGCCAATCTGTTTGCGTTGGTGTTCGGCGTCATGAACGTCAATCGCATCTACTGCGGCATCAACAACATCGGCGAGCTGTGCGTCGACCCGACCAACTCCCCGGTCGTCGGCGGCGGCTTCTGGCCCAAAGGCACGCCGGATCAGTACGTGTTCAACTCCGGGCTGCAGCTGGCCGGCACGATTCCGTCCACCGCCGGGTTCGCGTGGGCGGGCGATACGATCGGCGCGTTCTTCATGGATCCGCGCGGCGATCAGGCCGAGGGCGACCCCATCACTCTCGTCTACAACTCGCTCGATCCCGGCGACCTCGCCAACTGGCCCAACGGCGCAACCGTGCGGGACGCGGTGCTGTACGCCCCCGTCTTGCTCGGCCGGACCACCATCTCCCAAGAAGACCTCTGGGTCCGCACTTGGGACGGGAACCCGGCGTTGCTGTCCGGCCGGACCCACCCGATGGGCGTGCTCGTCGAAGAGCGCGGCATGGCGTGGAACTTCCCGACCGGCAACGAGGACATCGTCTACTTCGTCTTCAGCTTCACGAACGTCACCGCGAGCAACCCCGCGGTCTACAACAATCCGACCATCAACCCGGCGATTCAGTCGGAGGTCGCCGCCATCGGGGCCGACTTCCAGGCGCGCAACGAAGCGCGGTTCAACATCCAGATCCCCGACAACGGCTTCGCCTTCACGAATCTGTTCGCGGCGTTCTTCGCCGACATGGACGTCGGCGACGCCGGCCTGAACCACTCCACGGCCACCATCCCCTTCAGCATGGGCATCGCGTACAAGTCGAACTTCCTGGAGAAGAGCTGGACCTTCCCGGCGGACATTTTCGGGCCGCCGTTCGTGGCGTCGCCCGGCTTTATCGGCGTGAAGTACCTGCGCTCGCCGACCAACGCGCTGGGCCAGCAGATCGGGCTGACGATTTTCTCCAGCACCCGGAACGCCGCCACCGGCTATCCCGATCCCGTCGGCGTGAAGCAGCTGTACCGCTATCTGTCGGGGACGTCGAGCCCGGCGGCGGGCGATCAGCCGTGCACGTTCCAGGGCCAGCAGCTCGCCCTGCATTTCTGCTTCGCGGACCAGCTGGCGGCCGATACGCGGTTCTTCCAGTCCTCGGGGCCGTTCACCCTCAACCCGGGCGAGGCCAAGACCATCGTCGTGGCCTACATCAACGCGGCGCCCACGCCCGCAGTCACTCCGTTCGTCAACGGGGACCTCCTGCCGGGCATCCCGGCGACGGGGGCCCAGATCAACACCGATAGCACCAAGATCCGGACGATTGAGCGGGCGATGGGCTGGATCACGCAGCGCGACAGCGGCCCTGGGCTCGAGTACGGCGACGGTATCATCGAGCAGGACGAGGTGAGGGCCGTCCCACGCTCGCTGCTGAACAAGGGGCTGGTGGCCCAGGCGGTGTATGACAACAAGTTCCTGCTGCCGTTCTCGCCGGACCCACCGACGTTCTTCCTGATCCCGGGGGACAACCAGGTCACGATCGCGTGGCAGAAGAGCGGGACGGAGACCATCAAGGCCGGGGGCGGCGATCCGTTCTTCCAGATCGCGTCCGATCCGACCTCGCAGCTGTACGACCCGAACTTCTTCCAGTACGACGTGGAGGGCTACCGCATCTACCGGGGCCGCAGCACCAGCGCGCTCCAGCTGGTGGCGCAGTTCGACTATGCCGGCACGGTGCGCCCCGACTACACGGGCCAGTTTGACTATGAGACGGACACGAACGGCAACGGCAAGTTGGAGTGTGCGCCCGAGCTGGGGATTGTGGCGGACTGTCCGGTGGTCTTTAACGGGACCAACCATTCCGATCATGATTTGACCGGCGATGTGGTGCAGGTGCCGGCGGGCGGGCGGGTGGGGCTGATCAACGGGGCGACGCTGCTCATCAAGTCTGATACGGCGGTGACCGGGGAGCATTCGGGCTATCCGGCGCTCGGCAACACGGGGGTGACGTTTGCCTATGTGGACCGGGGGGTGCGGAACTCGTTCAGCTACTACTATGCGGTGACGGCGTTCGACGTGAACTCATTGAAGTCGGGGCCGTCGTCGTTGGAGTCGCCGCGCATTACCAAGCAGGTGACGCCGCGGACCGCGGGGCCGAACGTGACCACGACGGTGTTGTTGCAGGGGGTGTACGGGGCGGACGGGACGAAGCTGGATCCGAGCGCGCCGTATCCCAAGATCGACGCGGCCACCGGCACGTTCAGCGGCAACGTTCCTCCGGCCAACGATGGCGCGTTGCTGCTCAGCTCCGCCGTGTTGGAAGCGCTGCCGGCGGGGGATGTCGCCAGCGTGACGATCGACTCGGTGTCGGCGGGGACGGTGGGCGGCATCGCGGCGCCGCCGAACATTTATTTCTCGGTGAAGTCCGGGGCGTCGGTGATTCATCAGGTGGTGGCGGCGCCGGAGCCGGGGTTCAATGCGGACCTCACGCCGCCGGGGACCTATAGCGCCAATGCGGCGATCGTTCCCTATGATTCGGGGGCGGCGCGGCGGTTTGGCATCCAGTTCTCGCAGGATGTGCGGATGCCGGTCACCTTCGGGGCGTCGGTGATTTCGGGCGGGGCCACCTCCCCCGGCCGGGGCACGATCATCGGTCGCTACGGCATCTCGGGTGGTGACGCGAGTCGCTACCTGGCGCACTCGCGCTGGTTCGACCAGGGCGGGACCGAGCCGGCGGACCCGACGATCACCTCGCGGCCGGATTCGACACACAATGCGGGCGGCTTGAAGGGGGTCGCCAAGATCTGGGCGCCGCAGGCGTACCGGAACGGCTCCCCCCCGGGGGATGCTCTGTTCCCCGTCAACGCGTTCCAGCGGGGGTCGGTGTACGGGGCGTCGACGGCGTGGTACCCAGGCGATTTCCTTGTGACCTGGGCGGCCGACTCGAGCATCACGGTGTTCGACTCGAGCAATCATGTCACGCTGCCGCTGGCGGCGAACGGGGGGCCGGGCTTCGGGTTTGTGAACATCCGGGCGTTCACCGCGGCCGCCATCACTTCGGGCGACCTGGACGATGGCACCGGGACGTCGAACGTGAACATCCTTGGCTACCACCACGCGTTCGGGTTGCGGGGCACGTGCGACGGCTACTGGGGCATCAACTGCGCGCTGGCGGAGCGCAAGGCGCAGGTGGAGCCGGTCGACTTCAACTCCGACGGCGTGGCGGACGGGCAGGGCATCGGGCTGGTGATCAACGGGGAGTTCTTCATCATGCAGCTCTCGGCCGGGGTGATTCCGGCCGCGGGGACCAAGTGGCACCTGCGCGCCCTGACGGGGACCATGACGGCGACGTGCACGCCGGGGGTCCAGGCGGTGATGACGGACTGCAGTGCGTACACGTTCAGCGGCGGCCCGAGGCCGTCGCTGGCGCCGGGGCTGACGTACAAGATCACGGTGCTGACGAAGTACGCGGTGGACAGCTCGGTGGCCGGCAGTCTGACGCGCGTGCATACGGTGCCCGACCCGTACTATGTGACCGATGCGCTGGAGGCCACGGCGAACACGAAGGTGCTGAAGTTCGTCAACCTGCCTTCGCGGGCCATCATCCGGATCTACTCGGTGAGCGGGGTGCTGGTGCAAGTCGTGACGCACAATGATCCGACCGGTGGCAGCGAAGCGGTCTGGAACCTGCGGAACCGGAACAACCAGTTTGTGGCCAGCGGCGTGTACTTCTATCACGTCGAGGCGCCGGACGGGAAGACGAAGATCGGCCGGTTCACCATCGTCAACTTCGCGCCGTGAGGGAGACCACCATGACCTATCGACGGACGCGCGTGCTCGGCACGCTCATGGGCCTGGCGGCGCTGGTGACGGCGCCGGCGGCGGCCCAAACGCAGAATCAGGACAATACGGGCTACGGCGGGAGCTCCGCGGAGTTTCTGCTGCTCGGCGCGAGTGCGCGCGGGGCGGCCCTGGGCGGCGCCTACGCCGCGCTGGCAACCGATGTCTCGGCTCTCTACTACAACCCGGGGGGGTTGGCCCAGTTGACCCGCCCCGGCATCATGGTGTCCTCCTACAGCTACGTGGCCAACACGAAGTACTCGTGGCTGGGGTTTGCGCTGCCGATGAGCGGGGGCACCCGGGTGATCGGCATCTCCGGCGGCGGCTTCGGGTTCAGCGGCCAGCCCGTGTACACGCTCGACAACCCCGACGGTACGGGGGAGACCTACGCGGTGTCGGAGACGTTCTTGGCGGCGACGTACTCGCAGAACTTTTCCGACCGGTTCTCGGCGGGGTTTACCGCGAAGCTGATCAGCGACCAGCTCGGCGCGACCAAGGCGAACGGGTTCGCCATCGACTTCGGGACGAACTTCCACGCCATGATCGGGGAGCGGCCGATCCGGACCGCCTTCATTATTTCGAATCTGGGCACGAACTTGCAGCACGCGGGCTCGGGCCTGGAGTCGGGGGTGCGGCGCGACCCACCGCTGGGCACCGTGGACATTCCGCAGGAGCTCCAGCCCGCGCGGCTCAAGACGAGCCCGTGGGGCCTGCCGGTGATGTTCCGGGTGGGGGTGTCACTGGACCTGGTGGCGCAGGGCCAGAACCGGGTGACGCTGATGAGTGAGTTCAGCCAGCCGGTGAACAACAAGCCGGGGGCTGGCGCGGGCCTCGAATTCTCGATGGCCAACGTGGGCAACTCGGGCTTCTCGCTGGCGGCGCGGGGCAGCTACACTGTGCAGCCCGACGCCACCCTCGATCCGGGAACGGGTGCGGGCTTCGCCACCAGCCAGAGCACGTCGAATTTCTCGAGTGACGGGGTGGCGGTGGGCGGCGGGCTCAGCTACGGGAAGGGCAATTTCAAGCTGGGGTTCGACTATGCGTACCGGAACCTGGGTCCGCTGGGCGGCACCAACTTCCTCAGCTTCAGCCTTGGCTGGTAAACGGAACCTGACGTACGCAGTGGCACAATCGTCTTTGATCGCGCTGACACTCACGGCCGTCACGGCCGTGGGTGCGGCGCGGCAGTCGCAAGACGGGAGCACGCTCGGGCTCAGCGTGGTTCGCTCCTACCGGCCGTCGAGCTCGCAGACGCTGGTGGACGTCTTCTGCCGGGTGCCGCTCACCCTGGTGAGCCCGGCGGGTGGCGAAGGCAGTACGGCGCGCGCGGCATTCAGGATCGCCGTAGCGGTGAAAGACTCGACCGGCTTGACCCTCACGGCGCCGTCGTGGTCTGAGGGAGTGTCCGGGACGATGCTGAAGGTGCCCGGGGCGTCCACGGCCGAGCACTTCGCGTTCGCGGCTCCGCGCGGGCGGTACACGGTCGAGGTGACGGTGACCGACTCGGCGACGGGCCGTGTCGCGCACCAGCAGACGACGGTCGATGCATTCGCCCGCGCGCCAGGAGCTTCGGACCTGCTGCTGGGGACCGATATCCGGGCGATGGCGGCAGAGGCCGATTCGACGCTCCGCGTCGGAGAGATCCGCAAAGGGGCGCTGGTTATCCAGACTTCCGGCGACCCGGTGCTGACCCCGCAGAGCTCCAAGCTGGGTTATTACCTGGAGCTCTACCCGACGCGGGCCGAGAGCCTGACGGTGGCGGTGCGGGTGTTGAAAGCGACGGGGGAGCAGGTCGTCGCGGCGCCGTCGCAGCCCATCGCGGTGGAGGCCGGCGGCGGGGTGACGCAGGGCCTGATAGACCTGGCGGGGCTGCCCCCGGGGCGCTACCTGCTCGAGGTCAAGGCGACTGGACCGGACTCCGCGGTGGTGCGGGGGGCGCCGTTCGGGATGACGGGGTTCGAGACGATCAGGACCGCCCAGCTGGTGCAGACTGCGGATCCGGAAGACCCGTTTTCGCGGATGCCCGAAGCGCAGTTGGACACGATGTACTTGCCGCTGGTGTACTTGATGACGTCGGACGAGCAGGGCGTTTTTTCGACCCTGACGGTGGAGGGCAAGCGGAACTGGCTGCGGCAGTTCTGGGGCAAGCGGGACCCGTCGCCGGGGACGGTGCGCAACGAAGCGCGGGAAGGGTTCTACCAGTTGATCAGGGAGGCCAACCGGCGTTATCGGGAGGGGGGCTCCTCTGCGGTGCCGGGGTGGCGCACTGATCGGGGCCGGATCTTCATCAAGTACGGCGTGCCCGATGAGACACTGGAGCGCCGGCAGTCGGGAAGCAGTCCGCCGTACGAGGTCTGGAAGTACACGCGGGGGCGGGCGCTCAAGTATGTGTTCATGGATTTGACGCGGTTCGGAAACTACGCGTTGATTTATACCGACGACCGGCGCGAGCCGAGCCGTCCAAACTGGGAAGAGCTGCTCGGCACCGAGGCGGTGCAGGACGTGCAGCGATTTTAGCCCCGACCTTGAGGACCTTTACGTGAGGATCGCATGAAACCTCGGATCTCCGGACTTCTTGGTGTCCTGGCGGCGCTGGTGAGCGCGGCGACCGCGTGCAAGAAGGACCCGACCGCAGAGGGCGTGGGCGCGCCGTCCGCGGTGATTGCCAATTTCTCCGCGTTCACCCTCTCCGTCGGGGACTCCGCCACGTTCACCGCGCAGGTCGTGGACGGCCGGCTGACGCCGCTCCCGGCGGACATCTCGTTTTCGAGCTGCGACGCGACCGCGGCGACGGTGGTGGTCGACGGCTCCTACAGCCCCGTGCCGCCGACCAGTAAGCGCGCCGTCATCCACGCGATCGGGCCGAACAAGGTCTGCGTGCTCGCGTCGAGCTCCGGCGCGAAAGCGGACACGGTCACCGTGACGGTGCTTCCGACGAGCTTCACCGGGGCGGTGTCTTCGACGACCCCGCAGGGCGGGGGATCGATCACGATCAAGGCCACGGCCCAGCTGAAGTTCATCCCGGCCACGGCGTCCGTGACGTTCGGCGGCGGCCACCTGGGCGCGATCAACGTGGCGACCGCGGAGTCGCTCGTCGTGGTAGTCCCGTTCTCCGATCCCGGCACGCTTTCGATCGCCGGCATCGCCCTGGCCTACGTCCCGGGGAGCAGCGTCACGCTGTCAACCAGCACCTCGGTGACCCAGACGGGCGACATCTTCGGCACGGCGGACAACTCATACGCCACCGCGCCGACGTTGACCCTCCCGACGGTGGCTGGGCAGAGTGTGAAGTTCATCACCAACCCTCTGGCGGTGAACAACGTCGCGACGTGCGCCGAAGGCGGCGAGACCGGTCCGTGCATGATCTACAAGATCGTGCTCGCGGCTCCGGCCAGCCTGAAGTTCACGACCGACTGGGAGGGTGCCGCGCTCGCGCCGGACATCGACATCTACGCGTGTCCGTCGCCGCAGGCTGTGCCGGGCGATCTCGCGACATGCGGGGGAGCGGCGGTGGGTGGGTTCGGCGGGGCCACGGGAGTCAAGCCGCAGACGTTTACGGCTTCTTTCGCGGCGGGCACGTTCTTCCTCGTGATCGAGGACTACAACAACGCGACCGCCACGAAGAACATCACGACCACGATCCTGCACAACTAGACACTGTACGGTATCGCGGTGGGACGGAGCCCCGGGCCGAAGCGGCACCGGGGCTTCGTCGTTTCACCCGTCCAGTGCCACCAGGACCAATCCGGCCCACAGCGCCGCGCCCACCGCCACGTGCGCGGCCTGGAGCGGTCCAGGAAGCCCGAGCAGCACCATCGCGGCGGCGATAGCTACCTGGAGGGCCACCAGGCCGAGCAGCGCGCGCGGCCCGCGCGCTCGCGACCGCAGCGCCCACACCGTCACGTACGTCGCCAGCGCGTAGGCGAGTAAACGGTGAGTCCAGTGCACGTGCTGGAGGTAGTTGCCAGCGGGGAACAGCTGGCCGTTGCAGAGCGGGAGCCCGAGGCAGGCGCTCGCCGCGCCAAGGTTGGCGGTCAGGGCGCCCATCAAGACGGTCACGAACCCGAGGATCAGGGCCAGCACTGACACCGGGCGCCAGCCCGGGGTGATCGGCACTCCCCTCGCCGCTGCCAGCAGGCTCGCCAGCAGCAGCATCGCGGTGCCGAGGTGCAGGATCACCGTCCAGGGGGGCAGAGACAACTTCACGGTGATCGCGCCGAGCAGGACCTGCACGATCAGCAGTCCCAGCGCGATGTAAGGCGGTGGGACGGTTGGATGGTCGGACGGTCGGAAGTGACGGCGTTCCCACCAGGCATAGGCCGCGAGCGCCGCGACCAGGATGGAAACGAGCCCTGCGACGAGCCGGTGGCTCCATTCGATCCACGTCGGCAGGTCCAGCGGCGGGAGCAGCTTGCCGTTGCACAGCGGCCAGTGCTCGCCGCAGCCGAGGCCGGAGCCGGTGATGCGGACGACCCCGCCGAGGATGATGAGCAGATAGGTGCAGGCCGCGGCCGCCCAGGCGAGCCGCGTGAAGGATCGCGTCATAGGTCGCGAAATGTATATTCTCGAACCCACTATGTCCGCACCCGCTCCGCTCGCGATCGATCGCTGGGGAAACCGTCTGCAGCGCCGCCTGGGCCTGTGGAGCGCGGTGGCCGTGCTCGTGGGCTCCACCATCGGCAGCGGCATCTTCCGCACCCCCGCCACGGTCGCCCAGCGCGTGGACGACGTGCCGCTGTTCCTGCTCGCGTGGGTGATCGGCGGGGTCGCGGTGCTGTGCGGCGCGCTCACCTACTCCGAGCTGTCCGCCGCGTTTCCCCGCAGCGGCGGCGTGTACGTGTTCATCCGCGAAGCGTTCGGGCCGCTCCCGGCGTTCCTGTTCGGCTGGGCGGAGGTGTGGATCATCCGCCCCGGGGCGTTCGGCGCGATCGGGATCACCGCGTCCGCCTACACGCTCCGCACCCTCGGCGCCGATCCGGCCGCGGTACTGCTCGTCCTCGGTCCGGTGGACATCCGCGCGGAGCAGCTGCTGGGGGCGGGCTACATCATCCTCGTCGCGGCCGTGAACTACTTCGGGATCCACCGGGGTGCCGTCCTTCAGAACTTGAGCACGGCGTTCAAGGTCGCGGCCCTCGCGGCACTCGTCGTGGTCGGCTTCATTCTCGGTCATCCTGGGGCGCCGGCCGGCGGGATTCTGGCCCAGCGCGCCGCGGTCGGCGTGTCGCCGTTCCTGCTGGCGATGGTGTCGATCCTGTGGGCGTATGACGGCTGGGCGGATCTGGCGTTCGTGGGCGGCGAGATCAAGGACCCACAGCGCACGCTGCCCCGGGCGCTGTTGATCGGAACCGCCACCGTCGTGGTACTCTACCTCGCGGCCAATCTCGTCTACCTCTACCTCATTCCCATGGCGTCCCTGAAGGGCGCCGAGCTGGTGGCCGCCGACGTCGCCCTGCGCGTGATCGGCCCCGCGGGGGTGGTGGCGGTTTCGGCTGCCATCGCCGTGAGCACCTTCGGTACGCTCAACGGCTCGATGATGACGGCGCCGCGGATCTTCTTCGCGATGGCCGAGGACGGCAACTTCCCCCGCGCCATCGCGCGCGTGGACCCGCGCACCAGCGCGCCGACCGGCGCGGTGCTGCTCATGGGGGTGATGGGCGTCATCTTCATCCTCATCCGCCGCTTCACCGAGCTGGCCGACCAGTTCATCATCGGCATCTGGCCCTTTTACGCGCTGGCGGTGGCGGCCGTATTCGTCCTACGGCGCCGGCCCGCGTCGGAGCGGCCCTACCGGACCTGGGGCTATCCCGTCGTGCCGCTGGTCTTCCTCGTCGCGGCCGTGTTTCTGCTCGGTAACTATCTCGTCTCGCGGCCGGGGACCTTCGCCGTCGATATCGGCCTGATTCTGTTGGGGATTCCCGCATTCTACCTGTGGCATCGGTTCGCGCCCCGCAGATCCGGAGTTGCTTGACGCCCCCCCGGGGGGGGGGCACATTTACCCTCGCCCTTGGATTCTTCTTCGCAATCGCGACATCCTCGGAGACTCTCTCATGAAGCCCAACGTCTGGTCGGTTTGTCTATCGTTGGCGATCGCCGCCGCGTGCGCGGCGCGCCCCGCGGCGGCCCAGGGGGTTACGTCGGCCGCCGTCACGGGACGCATCCTCGACGAGGCCGGAGCCCCCGTGGCGCAGGCCACGCTCACCCTCACGAGCGGGTCCACGGGCCAGCGGTACGCCGTCCGCACCCGCGATGACGGCGGGTACAGCTTCGAGAACGTGTCCATCGGTGGCCCCTACACCCTCACCGTGCGGGCGCTCGGCTTCGAGCCGAAGACGTCCACGGAGTTCAACCTGACCCTGGGCCAGCGCTTCACTCTGGACCTGACGTTGAAGCGCGCGGCGGTCGAAGTGGCGGGGATCAGCGTAACGGCGGAGTCGGATCCACTGGTTTCGGTATCCCGGACGGGAGCCCAGACGTTCCTCTCCGACCGCGCCATCCACAATCTGCCGACGCTGAATCGGTCGTTCACGGACTTCATGAGCACCGCGCCGCAGGTGGTGGGGCGCTCCGTCACGGGGCAGAACGACCGTTTCAACAACATCCAGATCGACGGCGGGTCGAACAATGACCTGTTCAACCTCGGCTCGACCAACGGCACGCCCGGCGGCAGCGTCAACGCCCGGCCGCTCAACCTCGAGGCGGTGAAAGAGTACCAGATCCTGATCGCGCCGTTCGACGTGCGCCAGGGCGGATTCGTCGGCGGCCTCGTCAACGCCGTTACCAAGTCGGGCACGAACCAGATCCACGGCTCTGCGTTCGGCTACATGCAGAACCAGAACTTCCTCGGCAAGGACACCAACGGCGTCAAGATCCCCGTCACCGACTACACTCAGCAGCAGTACGGATTCTCGATCGGCGGGCCGATCCTCAAAGACCGCCTGCACTTCTTCTTCTCGGGCGATTTCCGGCACGACGTCCGGCCGTTCGCGTCCGCCATTCAGCTCGGCGCCAGCGGCGACACGACCGGGATCGGCATCACGCAGGCCCGGTTCGATTCGGTCCAGAACATCCTGAAGACCAAGTACGGCTTCGACCCCGGGACCTTCCAGGCCCCGACCATCCCCAATCCCGAGACGAACCTGTTCGCGAAGCTCGACTACCAGCTGGGCACGAACAGCCACGTCGAGGTATCGGGGATTTTCGTCAACGCGAACCGGGTGAACCTGCTGCACTCCTATCGGACCAACTACACCGCCAGCACGTCCAACCTGCGGGACGGCTACGAGCTCTCCAACAGCGGCTACAACTTCACGGACCAGACCAGGACCGTACGCGGCAAGTGGACGGCGCTGCTGGGGACCCGGTATTCCAACGAGCTGCTCCTGGGCTACAGCACGATCAGCGACGTGCGCGACCTACCGAGCCGCGCGCCGCTGATCCTCGTGACCGGGAACTCGCCGACTTCCTACATCGCCGCCGGGGCGGAGCGGTTCTCCCAGGCGAATACGCTGGACCAAAGCGTCTTCGAGCTGACGGACAACGTGACGTTCCCGATGCGCAACCACCTCGTGACCATCGGGACGCACAACGAGTTCTTCCATTTCGTGAACGTCTTCTTCCCGGCTTCCATCGGCATCTGGCAATTCGCCGACCCGCTGGCGCTCGCCAACGGTACGCCCAATCAGTTCTTCCGCGCCCTGCCGACCGCCGCGCGGCCCGACGGGCCGATCGCGAACTTCCACGTGAAGCAGTTCGGGTTCTTCGCCCAGGACCGCTTCTCACCGGTACGGAACCTCACGCTCACGGCCGGCCTGCGGATCGACATCCCCAGCCAGCCTTCGCCGACGGCCAACGCGACGCTGGCGGCGATCTCCTTCCCGGCGCTCGGCGGCGGGACGATCAACACCGGATCGTTCCCCAGCGGGAACATCCTCTGGTCGCCGCGGCTCGGCTTCAACTACGACGCCTCCGGGGACCGTCAGACGGTCGTCCGGGGGGGCGTGGGGATCTTCAGCGGCCGTCCCCCGTACGTGTGGCTGTCGAACGCGTACGGGAACACCGGGCAGGAGCAGGTGAGCCTGTCCTGCGGTGTACTGGTCGTCCCGGTGTTCACGGTGGACCCGAACAATCAGCCGACCACGTGCAATCCGGCGAGTGCGCCGTCGGCCGGCCGGCCGAGCGTCGTGTACTTCGATAGCGACTTCAAGTTCCCCCAGGCGCTGAAGCTGGCGATCGGGGTGGACCGCCAGATCGCCTGGGGCGTCGTCGGCACGGTCGACTTCCTCTACACGAAGGCGATCAACCAGTTCTACCTACAAGACGTGAACCTCGTCGGTATCCAGGGCTCTTCGGCCGGGGAAACCGGGCGGCCTCTGTACGGGACCATCAACGCCGGCACCGGCGCCGCGACCGCGTCGCGCGTGACGGGGACGTACCTCGATATCGTACGCAACTCGAACCGGAGCGGGGACCGCACCACCTCCCTCACCGCCCAGCTGTTGAAGCGCTTCGGCAACGGCGTCGAGTTCACCGCGAGCTACACCTACACGCACGCCCTCGACCTGATCTCGATGACGTCGGACATCACCGGCTCGAACTACGCGTTTTCGGTGCTCGACGGCACGGTCAATGCCCGCAACCTCCGCACTTCGACCTTCGACCGTCCGCACAAGCTGACCCTTGCGGGAACGGTCAACATGCCGTTCGAGACGCGGTTCTCGCTCGCCTACAACGGCCTGTCGGGGACGCCTTTCACCTACACCGTGAACGGCGACATCAACGCCGACGGCCAGAGCGCAAACGACGCGGTGTACGTGCCGCGAAGCGCGAGCGACATCTCGGGGCTGTCGGCGGCCAATTACGCCACGCTCGATGCCTTCATCAACAACGAGCCGTGCCTGGCGAAGAACCGGGGCCGGATCCTGCCGCGCAACGCCTGCCGCAACAACTGGGTGAACGTGATCAACGCGCGGATCAGCAAGGTCGTTCCCACCATCGGCGGCCAGTCGATCGAGATCACGGCCGACATGCTCAACGTGCTGAACTTCCTGGACAGCAAGTGGGGCCTCATCCGGGTGACCGGGACGTTCGAAGAGACCTCCCTGCTCCGGCTGACGGGCTACGACAACGTGAACGGGCGCGGCACCTACGCCCTCAACCTGCCGACCAAGAATGTCGTGTCGGCCAATGCGCTGGGCTCGCGCTGGGTGTTCCAGCTCGGCGCGCGGTACGTCTTCTAGGAGCCGAGAGCCGTCAGCAATCAGCCGTCAGCCATCAGCCATCAGGAGTGGTCCCTGATGGCTGATTGCTGATGGCCGCTCACGTCTGCGTCCGCCGCAGCAGCCAGACGGCCGCGACGCCGAATAGCAGGTTGGGGAACCACGCGGCCAGGGTAGGGGGCAGCACGCCCCCCGCGCCCACGGCCTTCGCCAGCTGGAACATCAAGAGCGCCACGAACGTCGTCGCGAGGCTCACCCCCACGCCCCAGGCGGGGCCGCTGCGGGGCGTGCTAACCGCCAGCGGCGCCCCGAACAGCGCCACCACGATGCAGATGAACGGAATCGCGATCTTGAGCGCCCGCTCGACTCCGAGCTTGCGCGTGTCCGAGCCGCTGCGGGCGAGGGCGTCGATGTAGCGCCCCAGTTCGGCGTAGCGCATCTGGTCCGGCGCCTTCGGCTCGGCCAACAAATCCCGCGGCGATTCCTGCAGCGTGGCGCGCGTGCGCAGCCCGTCGAAACTGAAGGCCAGCTCCTGATCGTTGCCGAGCAGATACCGCAGCGTGCCGGCCCGGAAGGCCCAGCGCCCTTCGCCTCCCCCCTTCCCAAGCGTATCGTAGCGGGCCTGCGCGGCCGCCAGCACGATGGTCGGATACTCCGGCCCCGTCCCCTCCCGCTCGAGAATCAGATCGGTCATGGTGCGGGTGGCGATCTGGAGGGAGGCGATGGCGTACACCCAGCCGCGGTCGGCGCGGTAGACGAAGTTGTAGCGCGACGAGGTGGACCGGATCAGCTTCTCGCCCAGCAGCTCGGCCTTGCGGTCCGAGGCGACCGGGGCTACCTCGCCGAGCAGCACGCCGGCCA
Source organism: Gemmatimonadota bacterium (assembly GCA_041477065.1). Taxonomy (GTDB): domain Bacteria; phylum Gemmatimonadota; class Gemmatimonadetes; order Gemmatimonadales; family GWC2-71-9; genus 13-1-40CM-70-15. The sequence continues at coordinate 8,132 of JBGOUQ010000033.1, read as the reverse complement.
GGAACGCCGCGACCGCCACCACATAGAGCGGGCGCACCAGCCGGTGGAACGACACCCCGGACGCCTTCGCGGCCGTGATCTCCGAGTGCCGGCCCAGCGAGCCGACGGTGAACACCGTCGCGAACAGCACCGCCGCCGGCAACACCATGAACATCGTCTCCGGCATCCCGAACAGGTACGCCAGCGCCACCGTGCTCTTGGACAAGCCGGGCCGCAGGTACTTGTTCAGGTTGTCCGTGAGGTCGATGACGATCACCAGCAGGGGGAAGCCGAGCATGACCACGAGAAAGACCCGGGCCCACTCGCGCAGCACGTAGCGGTCGAGCGTGTTCACGTGCTCCGCCGCCGCGCCCAGCCGATCAGCAGCTCTTTCACATCGGACCAGTCGCCGCCGCGGGCGGCGCCTCCCTCGCGCCGCACCACCCACAGTCCGGCCAGGCCGATCGCACCGCACAAGAGGTTCGGCGCCCACATCGCCAGGAACGGCGAGAGGATGAGCCGGTCTCCCAGATCCTCGCCGCCGATCAGCCCGACGTAGTACACGGCGAACACGAGCACGCTCGTGCCGATGACGAGGCCGACACCGCCTCGTGGGAACCGCAGCGCCACGGGAATGCCGATGAGCGCGAACACCAGACAGGCGGTCGCGATCGCGAACTTCTTGTGGATCTCCACGGCGAACATCGCGGCGCGTTGGCGCGCACCTGTGACGCGGATCTCCTCGCCCACTCCGGCTCCGGGCGTGATCGACGGCACCGGTGCCGGCGTCAGCGTCCGGTACTGCGGGGTAGGGGAGGGGGAGGCTCGGACCGGCCGCGCCGGCGTCTGCGCCTCCGCTGCCCGGGGCAGCAGCCAGCCGATGACCCCCTGCCAGGCGCGGCAGTAGCGTCCCGGGGGTGGCTCGCCGAGCGAATCAGCCGCCGCGTCCGCTGCGAGCCCGGCCAGGCGGCGCAGGTCCGCGGACACCGCCCAGCGCGCCTCGCGGTGAATCCGGACTTCCTCGAGCCGCGCGAGCGCCACCGCATGCGCCATCTCGCACACGGTCATTTCCCGATCGCCCCGATAGGTGTCGTGCTCGGTCTGCTCGAACGCGTTGCTGATCCCGGCGACGCGGATGCGGTTGATCCGGAAGAAGGTGCGGTTGAACTGGGCGGGCTCGGCCCGCTTGACCTCCTGGATGTCCCCGTCGAGCAGCGTGAGGTACAAATCGGTCCCGCCGGGGGTATAAGCCATGTGACCGCTGTCGGCCGCGATGATGCGCCGGCGCTCCGGGTCCTCCAGGTCGTAAATCGTTACATCATTGAGCTTGTTGGTGGCCGGATCGATGCGCGCGGCGCGCAGGAAAAACTGGCCCTGGATGATCTCGTTGATCACCTGCTCCTTGAGCGAAAAGGACGGCTTCTTGCGCTGGATGTCGACGAGCAGGGTGCGCAGGCTGTGATTGGAGCGCGGCAGCAGCTGGTCGTTCCACAGCATCGCGCACAGCCCCACCGCCGCCGCGCCGCCGAGGACGGGAGTGATCGCGCGCGCCAGGCTGATGCCTCCCGCCTTCATCGCGGTGATCTCGTTGTCGGCGGCCAAGTGACTGAAGGTGTAGAGCACGGCCACGAGCACCGCCATCGGCAACGTCATCGCCACGATGAAGGGGATCGACAAGACGAACACCTGCGCGATGACGCTCCAGGGAAGCCCCTTGCCGACGAGGTTGCCGAATTGCTTGGCCACCTGGTTGAGCAGCAGCAACGCAGTGAGCGCCGCCAGCGCGAAGCCGAGCGGCGTGGCGTGCTGGCGCAGGAGGTAGCGGCTGAGGATGCGCACGGTCGGTCGCGCCATTATATTCGGAACTCCAAGTCTCTACAAGGGATGCGGCGCCCCACCCTAGTCGGTTGTCTCGCCCTCTCGCTCGTTATACCCCAGGCCCGCGCGCAGCAGGCCGCTCCCGACTCCGGGACCGGTCCGGCGTTCCGAGCCACGTTCGGTGCCCCGCCGATCGCGCTGCCGCGCAATGCAGCGCTGGCGCCGGGTGGGCGGTTGGGACCGCGCGCCAGCCCTGCGCTCGTCGCCGCTGACTGGGAGCAGCGGCTGCGCGCCACATTGCCGGTCGGGCTGGCCGCCGCCCTGGCGGAGACCGGCGCCGCGGCGGGCCCTGGACCCTCCGGGGCGGTCGCGTCGGAGAAGCCCCTGTTCCAGTCGGCCGCCCGTTCGGGTCTGCTCGGCGCGTACGCCGACATCGGCATGCAGCTCACCGTGCGCTTCGAGCTCAAGGCGGACCAGTTCCGCAACCTGCGGTGCAACGCGTTCGAACGGCAGCAGGCGATCTCAGGCTGCAATCCCGGCTTCCCGACCATTACCCCGAACCCGCAGTACGCGATCCGGACCGCTGGCGTGGTCGGCCGGCGTCTCCACGTCAACGTGGACTTCGACAGCCAACGCGAGTTCGATGCCAACAACAACCTGCAGGTCTGGTACGAAGGGCTGGAGGATGAGGTCCTGCGCCGCGTGGAAGCCGGGAACGTCTCCTTCCAGACGCCCGGGTCGCGCTTCATCAGCGCCGCCATCCCGGCCAACAACTTCGGCATTCAGGCGATCGGCCAGCTCGGCTCGCTCGAGTTCCGGGGCATCTACGCGCAGCAGAAAGGCAACGTCGTCAGCGACCGCGTGTACACGGTCGGCGCCACGACCAGTCAGTCGCTCGACCGTGATGCCCGCGACCTCGACTACGAGACTGGGCGTTTCTTCTTCGCGGTGGACCCCGCGGCCATCTCGGGGTTCCCGGCTGTCGATATCCTCAACATCGACGTCGCCGGGCTCCCCGACTCGCTGCGCGTCGGCGGCCTCCAGGTTTACCGCGTCCGCGCCGTCACACCGGCGAGCACCGGGAACCAGAATCTCGGCGGTGTACGCGCGGTGGCATGCGGAGTCGGGCCGTCCCGCGCCGTGGATTGCTCGGCCGAACGAGCCGGTCCGTTCCAATGGGAGATCCTGCAGCTCGGCAAGGACTACTACGTCGACCCCTCGGGCGCCTGGTTCGCGCTCGCCAACCGGCTCGATCAGAACGACTACCTCGCCGTCTCGTATCTGCCGGCGGGCCAGGCGAGCTGCGCCGGTCCGCGGCCCTGTGTGGGGACGTTCCCGGTCACGGCCAATCCGGACACCGCCGTGATCGACACGCTGCGGCTGGTGTACGATCCCAAGCCGGGTGTCACCGCCGCCACGCCGTCGTTCCGATTCGAGCTCCGCAACGTGTACCGCGTGGGCGGCGCGGATGTGAACCGGGAAACCGTCGCGCTGGCGGTCATGGTCAACCAGCGCGAGCGCACGGCGGCGTCGGGGCAGACGTACCTCGACCGGCTGGGCTTGGCGCTGCCCAACGACCCCAACAAGCTCGACCAGTACAACCGCCTCTTCCCGCGCGACCGCGATCCCCAGCGCGGCGCGCCGGTGCAGGGCTACTACGTGGTGTTTCCGCACCTCCGGCCGTTCGCCGACTCCACCAAGTTGACGGCGGCCGAGCGGAACGACTCGCTGTACCGCACCCCCCGGGTGCTCCTCGCGAGCCAGGCGCCCCCGTCGGTGGTGATCCTGCGCGAGCACGCTGACGTGGCGGCCTCCGCGGACCGCTCGACGCTCTCTCTCAACAGCTTCCAGGTGCGGGACGGCAGCGAGAAGATCTACATCGGCAATACGCTGCTGACGCGCGGCGCGGACTACACCATCGACTATGCCACCGGGTCGGTCCAGTTCCGGAACCCGGATTCGCTGTTCCAGGGAGGTGTAGCGCAGGTGCGGGCGCAGTTCGAGGAGCGCTCGTCGTTTGCGGCTTCGCCGACTTCCATCTACGGTCTCGCGGCCAAGTACGACCTCGGGCAGACCGGCGCCGTCAACTTCACGGGACTGTTTCAGCGACAGCAGAGCCCCTACACCCGGCCGCCCCTCGGACTCGAGCCGTCCGCAAGCTTCATCGGCGGGATCAGCACCGAACTGCACTTTCAGCCGAACTGGATCACACGGGCGGTGGACGCCTTGCCCTTGGTGCATACGGAGACCCCATCCTTCCTCAACCTCAATGCCGAGGTCGCCGTCTCAAAGCCGAGCCCCAACCAGGCGGGCCAGGCCTACCTCGAGGAGTTCGAGGCCGACGCGGGGCGCCTGATTCCCCTCAACGAAACCGCCTGGCACTGGGGGAGCATCCCAACGCTCGCGCGGGGGGCCGAGCCCTTCGGCATCTCCTCAGCCGGGTTCGATCCGCTCGATGCCGCGTTCCTCACGTGGCAGAGCCTGCCCGTGCACGCAAACGGGTCGGCGGTTCAGTTCCTCGCGACGCAGATCGATCCCACCATCCAGCTCACCGGGCAGACGCAGTCCGCCGAGCCGGTGCTGTGGCTCATGATGAAGCCCGATACGGTGCTGGGGCTGGCCAACGCGAGCACCGGGAGCCCCAATTGGGTGCGGCCGCACGGACCCGGAGCCCCGCGTTGGCGCTCCGTCACCCAGACCCTCTCGGCGACCGGCGTCGACCTGTCCCGCGTCGAGTACCTCGAGTTCTGGGTGTGGGAGGACGGCGGGCGGGTGGCCAAGGAGAACCGGGTGGCCCTCGTGCTGGATTTCGGATCGGTGTTCGAGGACGCCCTGGCGTTCGTGCCCGATTCGTTCACCGTGGCGGGCGGCGACACCACCTACCACGGCCAGCGCGCGGTCGGTCTCGGGCGTGAGGACACCGAGCGCGATCCCATCACGCACTCTTGGAGCGCTTCCATCAACGACGAAGGCATTCTCTCCGACCGCGTCACCGACGGGATCACGAACGCCACCACGCACCAGCGGATCGACACCCTCCCGCTGTGCAGCGCGTCCCGCAACGGCCAGATCCAGAGCTACTTGTTCGGCGACGTCCGCTCGCGCTGCGGCCGGCGCAACGGGGCGGTCGACACCGAAGACCAGGACGGCGACTTCCTGCTCGACACGGCGGCCGCCGTGAAGACCGCCGAGAGCTTCGTCCGCTTCGTGTTCCCCGTGGGCGACGCCCGGTACTTCGTGCGGGACGGCGGCATGACCGCGGACCCCGCCGGCGGACTGTCCGGGTGGCGCTTGTACCGCATCCCCTTCCGCACCGACACGATCGTGGAGGGCCAGCCAAACCTGCGGCAAGTCCAAGCCCTGCGGATGACGATCGTCGCCCCGCCGACAACCCCGACGGGCGCGCCCGATCCGCAGGTCTACTTCGCCCTCGCGCGCGTGCGCCTGGTCGGTGCCTCGTGGCTGAAGCGTGCCGACACGCCGATCCGCGGCATCGCCGGCGACCGCGGCACCGGGGCCGGCGAAGTGATCGCCTCCGTCGTGAGCACCGAGAACCAGGACCTCGGCTACACGCCCCCGCCCGGTGTCTTCAACCAGGCGAGCCGAACCGACGCCGGGCTGCAAGTAGGCACCACACAGATCAACGAGCGCTCCCTGCGGCTGCTGGCGCGTGGACTGCAGGTCGGCCAGCACGCCGAGGCGTTCAACCGCTTCAACGCGGAAGGGGACAAGAACTTCCTCAAGTACCGCAAGCTGCGGGTGTGGGCCCGCGGGCGAGGTCCGGGTTGGGAGGACGGGGACCTGGAGTTCTACCTCAAGACCGGAAAGGACCAGAACAACTTCTACATGTACCACGTCCCGGCGCACACCGGGTCGTGGGAGCCGGAAGTCGTGGTGGACTTTGATCGCTGGCTGTCCCTGCGGGCCCGGATCGAGCAAGCGTGGCTGCGCGGCGACACCGCGCGCGTTTACCCCGGCTGTCCCGACACGACGCTGGTGCCGTTCGACTCGGCGTACGTGATGTGCGACGGGGCCTATATCGTCCACGTGCGCGACCCAGGCACCGCCCCGCCCAACCTCGCCGCGGTCCAGGAGCTCGCCGCGGGTGTCCTCCGCGTCGGAAACCGGGTGTTCGTGGATCAGGCCGAGCTGTGGGTGGACGACATTCGCCTCAGCGACGTGGTGGACGACGCCGGCGCCGCGGGGGCACTCGACCTCACGCTGAGCGCGGCGAACCTCGCCGACCTCGCTCTCAGCGTATCGCGGCGCGACGCCAATTTCCGGCAGCTGGGAGAAGATCCGACGTACGTGACCGAGAATGCGTTCGCCGTGGGCGGCACGGTGCGGCTGGAGCGCTTTCTGCCCGAGCGGTGGGGGCTCGCAGTCCCGTTCACCGCCCGCTACAGCGCCAACGCGAGCACGCCCTTCTATCTGAGCGGCACCGACCTGCGGGCCGACGCCTTGCCGACGTTGCGGACCCCAAGCGCCACAGCGTCGAGCTACAGCGCGGTGGTGCGGCGCGTGCGGCACGCCGAGTCCGCCCTGGGTCGCTGGCTGGTGGATCCGTTGTCGCTCTCCGGCTCGTATACCTCGGGAGACGCCCGCACCAACCTATCGCGCGCCGTGTCCAGCGGGTACGGCGCGTCACTCGATTACGGCCTGAGCCTCCACCCCGTGACGGTCCGCGCCGTCCCGCAGTTCGTGCTCACCCTGGTGAACAAGCTCCCGGGTTTCCTGAAGCGCAGCGCCTTCTTCCAGGGACTGCAGAACAGTCGGCTACGGCTCAACCCGGTGAACATTCAGTTCCACTCGCAGTTCTTCGCCTCGTCGGCGTCGCGCTTCACCTACCAGGTCCCGGTCGCGACGGACTCCGATCGCTTCTTCCCCCCGGCGCAATCACTCACTCGAGGCTGGCGCAACGCCGCCAGCCTCGATCTGCACCCGTTCGAGAGCATGCAGCTGCGCTTCGACCTCACCTCGCAACGCGACTTGCGGGACTACGGCGACTCCACGAGCCTGGCGCTCGTGGCTCGGCGCGGACGGAGCACGCTCTTGGGGCAGGATGTCGGCCTCGAAACCCAGCGCGCGCTGAACACGCTCCTCAGCATCACGCCGCCGATCGCCGCCTGGATCCGGCCGCGCATGATCCTGGCCTCGTCGTTCGCCCTCACCCGGGACCCGAACGCGAGCCGGCCGGTCCGGGACATCGGCGACACCGCCGGCGCGTTCCATCTCCCCACCGCGTTCGCCAATTCGCAACGTCTCGACCTCGGCGCCCGCGTGGACTTGCGACAGCTGGGGCAGGGGCTGTTCGGAGACAGCGCGGGCGTCACCCGCTGGCTCGCGCGCGTCACGACCATCGATCTCACCTACAACCGCACCCGCCGCTCGACCTTCGACCGGTCGCCCAGCCCGCCCGCCTTCGGCTACCAGCTGGCGCTGGGAGGGTTCGACGCTTTCCGGCAGGTGGGGGACCTGCTGGCGGGCAGCGCCGCCCAGGCCGAGAATCTCAGCGCCGCCGGCGGCGCCACCCTATTCCTCGGCCTCCGCGCGAACGCCACCTATGGCAACTCGCGAACCGTCACCTGGGTGCTGCGGTCGGGCCAACAGGTCCCCGTCCGCAGCCGCAGCCTGGAGTGGCCATCCGGAAACCTGAGCTGGACGCTCGTACCGCCCCGCAGATCCATCGGACGGCTCCTCACCACGGTTACCGCGCAGCTCGGGTATCGGGAACGGGTCTCCGTCAGCGAGCAGTCGGCCTTCAGCTCCGGACCGGTCAACACGACCGTTGCCAAGACCACCGAGCGCAGCGTCACGCCGTCGATCAATCTGGGGTGGGTCCGGGGCGTCCTGACATCGTTCGACGCCGTGCGCGTCCGCAGCGAGCAAATCGCCGCGGGGAACCTGTTTCGCACCCTCCGGGACCAGCGGAACGCGGTGCTCGCCTTTGCGTTTCGGCCGCCCCGAACCCTCTTGCCGTTGAAAACCGATATTCGCACCAACGCCCGCTACACGGTCGTGACGAACACCACATGCCTCCAGGCCGCGGGGCAGTCCCAGTGCGTACCGTATGTGGACAGCCGCCAGACGCAGACCCAGCTTACTATGGATACCGATTTCCCCCCTTCCCTCAGCGCGGGGTTTCAGATGGCGTACCTGGTGAACGAAGAACGCCAGTTCAGTCGCAAGACCGCTCAATTGGTGATCACCGCGTTCGTGCAGCTCAGCACCAGCGTGGGGCAGCTGCGGTGAGCGGCGCTGCGACGGCTCGGGCGGCGGGAACCGCCGCCCTCGTCCTGTTCCTGTCCTGTCAGGCGAAAACTGGGGGGGTGGGG
>JBGOUQ010000032.1:0-31754 GCA_041477065.1 Gemmatimonadota bacterium | reverse complement strand
TTCGTTGCCGCATTGAGGCCGTCCGCCATCGGACTGCTCGGCGCCTTCGGCCAGAAGCCCGACCAGATATCGTAGGTGCGACGACCAAGCAGCAGATCGAAGCGCTCGCCCTGCGCGGCAATGATCGCATCCCGGCCAGCGGGACTCCGATAGGGCGCGGTCCAGTCGCTGTACGGGAAGTCGCCGTCATCGGCGGAGTGCTGGATCACGCCGTCCAGCGAGATGTGTTCGATGATCTTGAGCTTTCTCATTCGCTCTTGCTCAGCTCCGTCGGCATCGGGAAGCGTTCCTGGAACCACGCTTGCCAGAGCGGCGTCACGCGGGCGACGGTCGCGGCCGCGCGATCGCCGTACAGATAGAGGTTCATCGCAACCATGCTGGGCCCGCCGGGGAAGCCGGCGATGCCGAGGGCCGCGACACCCGGCGCCGGTGTGTCGATGCGCAGCAGCGCGTCGAACGGATCCTGGGTGACGTACTCCACCACACCACTCAACGGCGGGACCCCGGCGGGAGCGGCGAACCGCTGCCCGACATTCATGCTTCTCAGTCCCAATGCCGCTGTCAGCGCTTCCCAGCTTGCTTCGTCCGTACCCGGGGCGGGAGCCCTGAACTCCTTCATCGCTGAAGGTTGACCGCGGAAGTGCGCGAGATAGAGCTGCAGGAGTTTCAGGAAGCTGGCAAATCCCTGTTTCGCGCTCTCCAGCTGGTTGTCCCAGTCGTCCGTGCTCGCGAAAAGGCTCTGGACAATGCGGACGACGCACACGCCGCCTCCGCGCGCTTCAACGGTCCATTCGTCGGCAATGGGTGGCGAACCGGGGAGCCAACCGGCCGCCGTCCGGGAAAAGGTTCGGGGCGGAACCCACGCAGTCACCTCGGAGCGCATCTCCATCCCACCGAAGGTCACCTTCACCGCGACGGGCTTCCCATTGCGTTCCTCGATCTCGGTTGGCACAAACCACGACGAAATCCCCGGGCCGGTGGCAATCGCCTGCCAGACTTCCTCCGGTGTGCCAGCGACTTCGAATTCCATGGTCATGGACCGGCGTCCGGACAGCTCCTTTTTCACGCTCATGACAGTTGCTCCTTGGGAACGGTTTTATGTGGGAGAGGGTGCGCGACGATGACCAGCCGATGCGCGCGGCCGCCGGGGGCGGAGGCGTCGTGGTACTTCGAAACGAGTTTCGTGATGGCCTCGGCGAGTTCGGCGCTGAAAGCCGCCCGGTCCGCTGGCGATCGGAAGCGAACCTCGGTATCCACCGCCAGGGTGGCCAGGCGTTTGCCAGACTTTTTCGCACGACGAACGAGGTCAGCCACCTCGCGGACGATCCGTGCGCCCAGAGCGATGAGATAGCTCGCGGACAGCCGATCAACTTCCCGATTGGGATCAATGGCGACCGGTCCCAAGGCGCTCGGCGAAACGACGTAGGAAGCGGCCGTCGCGACGAGCAGCCGTTCCGTCAGCCCGCCCCACTTGCGTTCCTGGGCCAGCCGCACCAGCCCGTGCGCCTCCAGCGCGTGCAGGTGGTAGTTGACCTTCTGGCGAGCCAAGCCGACCCGCGTGGCCAACGTCGCTGCCGAGGCGGGCTCGGCCAGCTCGGAGAGGAGTCGGCTTCGCATCGGCTCCAAGGCCACCGTTGCCGCCGCCGGATCATCGATGACGTGGATATCGAGCATGAGGAGATGGTAACATTGACAACTTTTATTGTCAAGCATGATCCAAGGAGGTGAACCCCATGCGCACGACTACTCGGGGGAGTTACGACAACGAGTAGCAACTACGCGATGTTCTGGGCATCGGTGTTGTGACTCGGACCCCAAAGAGCAACCGGGAGTCGTGAGAAAATCACAACGGAACTCACAACGAGGTTGAGCACGAAAACCCACTCGGCCCCCTCAGCAAATCAGGGGTCCACAACATCATCAAGGGGTGAGTTTCATGGCCGTCGGGGAACTTCGGGATGCGGCAGAGTCGTTCCCTGGTAGGGCGGCACGATCCGTTCGCAGCGATGACCTGGTCACGGCGAGTGCCGCGGACCACGAGCCGGCGCCGCCTAACTCGCGCCTGAGGCTGTCGGCCAATGCATGCTTCCCACCACATCCTCGACGCGATCGGCAACACACCGCTTGTCGAGCTGCGCCATGTCGTGCCACCGGGCTCGGCGCGTATCGTCGCCAAGCTCGAGTCCGCCAACCCGACCGGCGCCATGAAGGACCGCGTGGCCCAGGCCATGGTGGCAGCCGCGGCCGGCGACGGACGGCTCGAGCCGGGCGGGACCGTCGTCGAGTACACCGGCGGCACGACCGGCGTCTCCCTCGCTCTGATCTGCGCCGCGCTCGGGTACAAGGCCCACTTCGTGTCCTCGGATGCGTTCAGCGAGGAAAAGCAGCACACGATGCGCGCCTACGGCGCGCAGCTCACGCTCGTCCCGAGCGACAAGAAGAAGACCACCGCACTGTTGATCAAGGGTATGATCGCGAGGGCCGACGAGCTCAGCCGTCGGCCGGGGCACTGGTATTGCGATCAGCTGAACAATCGCGACGGGGAAGCGGGGTATCATCCGTTGGGCGAGGAGATGTGGACGCAATCGGGCGGTGGCGTTGACGCCTTCGTGCAGAGTGTAGGCACCGCGCATTCCCTCCACGGCACCGCGCACGCGTTGCGACGTCACAACCCGCGCGTACACGTCGTGGCGGCGGAGCCGGCCGAGTCTCCGGTGCTCTCGGGGAAGGCCCCAGGTGGCCACCAGATTGAGGGGATTGGGATCGGGTTCCTACCGCCGCTCTGGAGACGGGACGAGGTGAACGAGATCCTCACCGCGACGACCGCCGAGTCGAACGCGATGGCGCGCCGCCTCGCGCGCGAAGAGGGCATCTTCGCCGGTACGTCGACCGGCCTCAACGTCATTGCGGCGCTCCAGGTCGCAAGGCGGCTGGGCGCGGGCGCGACGGTCGGCACGATCATCATCGATTCCGGGCTTCGCTACCTCAGCACCGACGTGTTCAAGAGTTGAGCACATGCCCTTCGACCTGCAACCAGTCCTGAAAGGCGAGCTCCTCAAGGGCTGCGGCCGCTCCGCCCCGACGTGAGCAGTATGAAAACCCACCTGCGCCCGCGGCTTACAAGAAGGCAATGCGTTACTCGGGGGAGTTGCGACATAGAGTAGCAACCACGCGATGTTCTCGGCATCGGTGTTGTGACTCGAACCCCGAAGATCAACCGGGAATCGCAGCAGAATCACAACGAAACTCACAACGCGATTGCGCACAAGAATCGGGTCGGCTCCCTGAGCAAATCAGAGGGTCGATTTTCTTGTCGACGCCTCCGACCCCCTGAGTCGGAAAAACACTCACAACGACTCACAACGGACTAATAACGGACTAATAGCGGACGACCCCCTGAAAGCAACGCAGGGGGCCATCGTCAGCGATATCCCAGAAGCACGTCCGGCATGTGTATATCACGATAAGGGGATGTAGCGAGGATGGATCGCCCATAGCTTAGAATGGACAGGTGAGTCCAATTCACCGTTGGGCAGACGACACACATCACTTGATGTCGAGGGCGCCGCAGCTTAGGCGCACCCCGTGAGGCGGCAGCCGCCGTACGCGTCGAACTCCGCTAACAGGATGGGCTCGCTCATGCGAAAGCAGTACTATTTCCGACCGTCGGGTCGCGGCCTTCTGGCATGGGACGTAGACCGCTTGGTGCAGCTCTCGAACAATTTGCCGCGCAAGCAGATTGCGCTCAGTAATATCCGCGAGCTCGACGAGGTCTGGTATGGCGAGGACGAGCCCCTCACTTGGCGCGCGATCATCGAGCACATGACACTGATAGACGACGCGGATCTGTCGTTCCCGATCATCTTATCCTCAAACGGCGCCGTCATGGATGGCAGGCATCGAGTCGCCAAGGCCGTGCGGGAGGGCCGCAAGGAAATCGCAGCCGTGCAGTTTGATGACGACCCTGAGCCAGATCACGTCGGCCTTGGACCGAAAGACTTGCCTTACTAAATGGCTGTCGCCTAGGCGCTTGAAGCCGTCGGCGCGCGTAGATTCTGAGGAATGAAGACTCTTTCTTCGTTGTCGAGACCTGGGTGTTGATGCCTGCCCCGCCCGCCGCGAGTCGCCCAGAACTACTTCATCGCGATCACATGCGCCACAAACTGATCGACGGCGATCTCGGTCCCCTGCTGCCAACCCGTCGCTTTGTTCTTCTCAAAATCCACTTCATCCCGGTGCAGCGCCGTGAAGACGTAGCGGGTGCCGGTTCCCACGCTCTCCATCGTAATGATGGCGGTGATCGGAATGTCGTCAAAGACAGCCGGACGATAGCCGGGGAACAACATGGAGGTCCAGATAAGTCGCTCCATCGGCATAACTTCCAGGAAACAGCCGAGGTTGGGAGACTCCTGACCGTCTGCCATTGCGATGTCGATGCTGAAGATGCCGCCCGGTCGCACGTCCATTTCGGCTCGCGCCACACGACCCCAAGGCTTGGGCATGTACCACTCCTTGAGATGCTCCGGTTTCGTCAACGCTTCCCAGACGAGCTGCGCGGGCGCGTCGATGAACCGTTCGATAGCGAAATCAAGTTTCGGATTGAAGGTGAATTGCTTGCTCATGATTCTGACTCCTTCTCCTTGAGTTGTTTGACGTATTGGTCGAACCGGTCCAGTCGAGCTTCCCACAGCTGACGACGCGCGGTCACCGTGGAATACTTCTGTCAATACCTAAGTGTTGAGCGCCCGCGTTGTCATCCTGAGCGGAGCGCGCCGCCCGCTGCGACGCTGAGACTTGACGGCTACCCTTCCGCATACGAACCTCTAGCACCTCATGACTCTCCCGTGACCGACAATCCCCTGTTTACGGCGCTCGCCGACCGCTACCGGATCGAGCGCGAGGCGGGCCGCGGCGGCTTCGCCGTCGTCTACCTCGCCCACGACGTGCGGCACGACCGCCCGGTCGGGCTCAAGGTCCTCCATCCCGAAATCGCCGCAGCGCTTGGCGTGGAGCGGTTCCAGCGCGAGATCCAGCTCGCCGCGCGCCTGCAGCATCCCCACATCCTCGGCGTCTTCGACTCCGGGGAGGCCGCCGGGCAACTGTGGTACGCGATGCCGTACGTGGAGGGCGAGAGTCTGCGCCAGCGACTCGATCGCGAGCGCCAGCTGCCCGTCGCGGACGCGGTGCGCATCGCGCAGGAGGTCGCCGACGCGCTCGACCACGCCCACCGCCACGGCGTCATTCACCGCGATATCAAGCCGGAGAACATTCTGCTTACCGAGCGGCACGCCATGGTCGCCGACTTCGGCATCGCACGCGCGGTCGGGGCGGATGCGCTCACCCAGACCGGCATGGCCATCGGCACGCCGGCGTACATGAGTCCCGAGCAGGCAAGCGGCGACAGCACCGTCGATGCCCGCAGCGACCTGTATGCCCTGGGCTGCGTGCTCTACGAAATGCTGGCCGGTGAGCCGCCGTTCACCGGGCCGACCGTCCAGGCCATCCTGGCGCGGGCGCTCACGGAGGCGCCGCGACCGGTCCACACCATCCGGGACGCCGTACCGGTCGCGCTGGACGACGTGATCGCGAAGGCCATCGCACGCGTCTCCGCCGACCGCTACGCCAGCGGGAGCGAGCTGGCGAACGCGGTGGCCGCGGCGGCGGCGGGACCCGTCTCGCCCGCCACCCCAGCGCGGTCGCAACGACAACGGTCGGCGCGCCGGCTCGCGCCACCGCGGCTGGTCAGCGTGTTCGTGCTGGGGCTCCTCCTCGGCCTGGGCACGCTGGTGGCCCTGACCCGCACGGGCGGGGGAGGCCGCGTGAAGCGCCTCGCCGTGCTGCCGTTCGAGAACGAAGGCTCCGACTCGACCGACTACTTCGCCGACGGCGTCACCGACGAGATCCGCGGCAAACTCTCGGCGGTGCCGGGGATGCAGGTGACCGCCCGCACCAGCGCGGTGCAATACCGGGGCACCACGAAGCGCGCGGCGGACATCGGCCGCGAGCTGGGCGTCGAGTACCTGTTGACCGGCACGGTACGCTGGGCCGCGGGCCCGGGGGGTGTGCGCCGGGTTCATGTCACGCCGGAGCTGGTCCAGGTGTCGACCGGCTCGACCCGCTGGCAGCAGGCATTCGATACCACGCTGAGCGATGTGTTCCAGGTACAGGCCGCCATCGCGGCGCGCGTCGCGCGCGAGCTCGATGTCGCGCTCGGCACCGGCGCGCAGCAGCGCCTGTCAGAGCGCCCGACCGCCAACCTCGATGCCTACGACGCGTTCCTGCGGGGCGAGGAGCTCAGCGACGCGCTGGGGACGACCGATGCCGCGCCGCTGCGCCGCGCGCTCGCCTTCTACGAGCAGGCGGTGCAGCTCGACAGCGGCTTCGCCCTGGCGTGGGCCCGCGTGTCGCAGGCGCAGAGCGAGCTGAACCGCAGCGGCCCGACGGTCGCGGGGACCGAGCAGGCGAAGGAGGCGGCCGAGCGCGCGCTCCGGCTGAGCGGGGCGCGCCCCGAGGGGCATCTGGCGATGGGCGCCTACCTGCTGTTCATCGCCAAGAAGTACGACGACGCGCTGCAGCAGTTCCGGCAAGGGTTGGCTGCCAATCCCAACGACGCCGCGTTGCTGACCGGCGCGGCGCGTGCCGAGCGCTCGCTCGGCCACTGGGACGACGGGCTGGCCCATCTGCGCAAGGCCCAGCAGCTCGATCCGCGCTCCGTCGTCACCGCGCGCACCCTGGCGTACATCCTGCACGACATGCGCCGCTACCAGGAGGCGCTGTTCGCGGAGCAGCGCGGCCTGGATCTGGCCCCGAAGAACCTGGCGATCATTCAGGCCCACGCGATGACCTACTGCTCGCTCGGTGACCTCGCGGGAGCGCGACAGGTGATTGCCGAGGCCCTTGCGCGTGGCGTGGACACCACCGCCCTCATCGCCCGGTTCTCCCTCTTCCAGGAAATGATGTGGGTGCTCGACGACCCGCTGCGCCGTAAGGTCCTGGCGTTGCGGCCGGAGAATTTCGACGGTGACCGCGGCCACTGGGGCCTCAAGGTCGGCGGCACCTGGCGGTTGCTGGGCGACAGCGCCCGCGCGCGCGCCTACGGGGACTCGGCGGTGCTGGCGTTCGCCGAGCAGCTGCAGGCCTTTCCGGAGAATGCCCAGCTGCGCGAGCTGCTGGGCCGGGCCCTCGCCCTGGCCGGTCGCCGCGCCGAAGCGGTCCGCGAGGCCGAGCTGTCGCTGCACCTGCGGGAAACGCAGCTCGATGCCGCCACCGGACCCTACGTCCGGTATCAGGTCGCTCGGATTTACATCCAGGCCGGCGAATACGAGAAGGCCATCGACATCCTGGCGCAGCTGCTCCAGGTCAATGCCAGCGACCTCACGCCGGGGTGGCTGAACATCGATCCGATTTTCGCGCCGCTCAAAGGCAATCGCCGCTTTGACCGGCTGCTCCGGTCCGCCGCCTAGTCACCCCACTGGGCGTAGCAAAGAAAAAGCGCGACAACGGAAGTCGTTGCAGGGCTGATTCTTCACCCAGTCGGGACGGGGGGATTTGATCGGGAATGCCGCGAGCCGGAGGCGAGCGGCGGCGGCGGGATTTGACGCGTCCGGCCCCGCAGGGGCCGGCGCTGCCGGAGGCAGCGAGCGCAGCGAGGCCGTGCAGCGGCCGCAGCTGAACCCGCGACCCCTGACGCGAAGCGCACCGAGCACGGCCGAAGGCCGCGCGCAGGTGAACCCCATGCGGCTCTCTGCAGGTGAACCCCATGCGGCTCTCTAGGGAACCGAGTTACGACACCGAGTAGCAATTACGCGAGGTCCTGGGCATCGGTGTCGTAACAGCGGACCCGAAGATCAACCGAGTGTTCGTGAGAAACTCACAGCGAAACTCACAGCGCGGCGACCCTCTGAAACAGTTTCAGTGGGTCGTCTAGTTTCGTCGCCGAAACAGCTCACAGCAAACTCACAGCACGCGACTCGATGAAAGCGGCTCAGGATCGTCTTGGTTCGCAAATCGGCAGGCCCCGCCCGGAAGTGCGTGCCACAATAAGCCAAGTAGCGAGGATGAAACGCTGTCCGTAGAATGGACTGGTCAGTCCAATTCACTGTTAGACGGCAACGGACGTCCTCCTGGAGGGCCAAATGACCCAGCGCAGTGTCATGGACACCTTAGCCATTCCGTGGGTCGATAAGGGCATTGCCATCGTAGCCACGATTCCATTCGTGATCGAGTTGTACCACCGCTGGATGGTGGGACACGTGAACTTTCCCCGGGCCGTCCTTGGCCTCCAGCTCCTCGTGATCATTGTCATAATGGTTCTGCGCACGGCACCGGTTCGGGTAACTCCCAATCCCTGGTACTGGCTCCTCGCGTTTGTCACGACCTATGCGACACTTGGCTTTTCGGCCTACGCCGAGCCAGGGGTTACGCTGGTCGCGCCTGCGCTCGGGAACAGCCTCGCCATCCTGTCGGCGATCATCATTGTCTACTCGCTACTGAGTTTGGGCAGAAACATCGGCTTCATTCCCGCGCAGCGGCGACTGGTCACCGGTGGCGCCTATCGTTTCGCAAGGCATCCGATCTACACCGGCACGTTCATTTCTCTGTTCGCCTTCGTTCTGCGCGCGTTCTCGCCTCTCAACTTGGCCATCGCCGTCGCTCTCATCGCTTCCCTCATGCTGCGAGGCGTCGTGGAAGAGCACTTCTTGCGGGAGGACCCCGCGTACGCCGCGTACCTCGGGGAGGTCCGCTGGCGATGGGTTCCTGGGCTTGGGTAACGACCGCCCCTCACCCACCTATTACCTCGTTGCCGTCTACCATGCGCTTGAAGTGGACGGACCGCGCGCCGTACAGTGATGTGAGTCCGCGGCCGCGTCTCGCGCGCGCGGCCCGCCACTTAAGCGCGACCGGCCTCGACGATGCGACACGGCAGTCGATTGAGTTGGCGTGCATGATGCAGAAATCCCAGGGGCCGGTGGCCCCGCGAGCCGCAGGTGAGCGGCGGCGCCAAACACGCCGTCACGACAAGGCCCCCGCCGTCTGGCGGGGGCCGAGTCGGGACGGCGGGATTTGAATTCAACGGCCCCCATGCGGGGCCGTTGTTTTATCGGCACTTACGCGCACCAAAGGACCGCATTGGCACGCATCGGAAGATATGGAACGGCAAACATTACGGCAAACACATTCAACGACTATCATGATCTAGGTAGTGGGCATAGATAGGTCGTTCCAATTCACGTTAGACCGCCGCCCCCACAGACGTCCGTGCGGTTGCGCCGAGATTGGTCGTCAGATACGTTCCAGTTGTCAGGTCGCTGGCCGTCGACCTGACTCCTCTCTAAACGGCCGCGACGTGTAGACCTACACCGGCCCACAAGGCCAGGAGCTCTTTATGGCGGTTTACCGCATTCTCCGCGAAGTCCGTCTCTTCAGCCCCGGCGAGTGGCAGCTCTGCTTCCAGTTTGGCACCTACGAATACGATCCCGACCAGGAAGGCGAAGCGAAGACCGAGGACGGTTATCGGTTCATCTGGCGCCGCCCGAATGGGCAGCTCCAAGGTGCGAGAGGACAGGCGCGCCTCACGCCCGCCTGGATCACTACGCTCCTCGGAAAGGCGGCTGAAGAGGGCTGGTACCCTCTTCCTCCCACCGCGCGGGTGAGCAACCTGGGGACCGACGACTTGCAGGATGGGGCCGAGGCTCTCCGTTGGGCCGCCCAAGCACAAAGGGCCGAGTGGCAACGGTCGCTCGGTGCGGCCGACCCAGTTCCTGGAGTGGAGCAACTGCAGCGGCTCGCCACGTCCCTTGAGAAAGCGGCCTCGCTCGCCGGGGCGGCTCGCGAGGACTTCCTGCGCGACTCGGTGTCAAAGCCGGATCTTAAGACCATTGCTAGTTGGGCACGCAGCGCGTTGAACCCGAGCTTCGCGGCCGATGAACATGAGGTGGCACTGCGCACGAGGTTCGCCACGATTATGCGGCGCCTGCATGCGGGTCTGGAACCGCTGGATCTCCCGTGGGGACACAGGGTGGCGGCGGTCTAACTACGGTTTGAAGCTGACGAGCCGGCTGGCCGCGCCGACCAAAGGCCTGTATTCCTTCAATGGTTCCTGAGGCGGCGCGGGCAGGACGCCGGCTCGCAGCTCAAACCAAGACGTTAGGCGGCAGATCAGGCTCTCACTTGGACACCGGCCAGCAAGCCCTCATCTTCTTCTACGGCGTGTTCTGGGCAACCGTCGTGGCCGCGACCAGCCCATACCGCGCATTTGCCACGGCGCTAGCCCTTGCCGCGAAGGATCCGGCCGAGCGTCGCAATGCTCGCCGTCGCCTGTTACTCGGTTTCTTGCTCCTCAATCTCCTGCCTGCAGGGCTGCTCCTTGTCCTGTACCAGGACGTGGCAGCACCTGCTGCTAACGCCCGCGCAGTTGTGAGCGCGGCGGTCGCGTCGCTGTCAGTGTTTGGGATTCACCGTGTATTCCACGCCGCGGTCTGCAGCAAGGAAACGTGGCGCGCCTTCTACACGGACGAGGAGCTTCGCCGCTACGACCTGAAGGATGAGGAGAAGTCTGGCTCCCCTTGGTGGGCGCATCTCGTTCCGGGCATCGGGTATTTGGTGGTCATGCCATTGTTGGCTAAGCTGATCAAATGATCTGCCGCCTAACAAGCGCTTGAAGCTGACGGCGCCCGTCGTGAACCTCCAGGCTCTCGAAAAACAGCTTGGCCAGCCTCTGCGGCTACGGCCCATTCCGATTCGCCTCGACGACAATGGAACCGATCTAGGCAGATCAGATGACCCATGGCGCCTCGATGAGATTCTCACGAAGCCCAATCGCGTCAGGATATCGAATCTCCCTACTGGCCACGTCCTAGAACTACAGTCTGACAATGTGAAGCAATTTCAGAGCCCGGATTTTCTCATTCTTCGGTGCCAGCTCACCATTGTCGGGCGCACGATCAGCGTTGAACCCATTTTCAAGTTTGACGAACGTTTCGAACGCCTTGAGCAACTTATGCCCGCGCTTCTAGACGAGATGCGCAGGGACATGAGCGACACGCCACTGCGCAGAGAAATCGTGCTGCTCCAGAAGAATTGGATCTATAACGGCAAGGGAAACGAGCTGGTCTACTACTTTGAGGAACATCCCGACTTGCTGGCAAAGATGCAGGTCTTGGCGAACCACCTAGTGGTCACCGATATCACGCATAACAACGTAGTACGCTACATGATGTCGGAAGATTTGGCCCAGTATCTTGGGGCGTAAGCGGGCGCCGTCTACAAGGACCTGAAGCTGGCGGCCTAGGCGGCTCGTGACTCAGCACCCGTGGCGTGGATCTTTACGAATTCATTACATTGGTCCCAACTATGCGATACTGGCGCCTTATCGTCGAGGATCCGGCGCTTCCACCGGTTGGGAGGAACGACCCCTGCCCATGCGGAAGCGGGCTCAAGTACAAGAAATGCCACGCCGATCGCAGACCTCGGCGCCGCACGGTTACGTTTGACTTTGGTCGACCAGTAGATCCGACCGAAATCTTCGTTTCACCCGAGGGCGCGGTTCGGCTGCAACGGTTCGGGATTCCAATAATCCCTCTAGCAGCATCCACGGAGGAGACTTACGAGCGCGCGACTAAGCCCAAGACACTTTACCGCTTTCCGAGAAGCACCCTGCGGGGCGGTACCAACCCGAACGTTCTACTTGAGAAGTACGATCACATTTTCGCAATCGATACCAACACGCACACCGCTCCCAATGGAGCCACATCGGCGGTCGCAGTGGTCGGCTGTGAACTAGCGCAGCTCGAGGGGAAACTTGGGGTCCAACCCTACGTGGTCGGGACTTGGCGCAATGAAGGCTCGCCCGCACCTGAGAAATCAGCTTGGCGCATGTTTATTGAGCTCCTAATGTCTCATCCGAAGGTGGAAGCGCGCCACAGGATCGCTCTTATTGTTGACCATGATCTGGAGAATCTAGACAGCTACAATCGCCGTGCAATGCCTCTTTATGAAGACTTCATGCTTCCCGAAAACGTCGATCTCATTTATGCCGCTGCCGACGCAGGCACCGATTTTGTCGGCGCCCGTCTAATGAGAATGGCGGATCGTGAGGCAAGCGCAGAACTCGCGCGAATTCTGTCTGTTAACTCGCGATTAGCTGAGCCCGCTGCCTAAAGCACCCTGAGTGCGATGACTACTGGTGATTACGTCCTAACTCGGTCTCACCATCCCAATGCTTGACCCCAACGACCTCCGTGCCGCTGCTCTGCTTGATTCGAAGGTCCAAGAGCGACTCACGTCGGTCCAACGCGCGACGACGCCCGTGTATCAGGATACGCCTGGGCGGCCGACCCCTTGCGGCTCTGCGGTCTTGCTTCGCGTCGGCGACTGTCGGTTCGCATTGACAGCCGCCCACGTTGTGGACTGTAGCCACTCCGTCCCCTTGTACATCGGATCATCTGGTCAGCCGGTGCGTTTTCATGGGACCAAGATCACAACGAGGCTCAAGCCTGGACAGACTCGAGAGGAAGATAAGTTGGACGTTGCGATAGTCTGCCTCGATAGTCAGACCACGCGATACATAGACGACAACGAATTCATTGAAGTTCAGCAGATCGACGCTGATCGTAAAGATCTCGACGATGAGATCCTTCTGGTTGCGGGATATCCGGGGTCCCGCCGCCGCGACCTTCCGTCGAAACAGACGCTGGAGGTTACGCTCTACCCTTTCCTTGCTTGCTCCCGGGTACGCTCGAGATACGCTCCTGTTCAACGAGACCCAGCGCACCACCTCATCCTGGGTTTCTCGAAGAAGCGCTTGTGGCGCCAGGGAGTGCGAGTGATCGCGCCAGATCTGAGCGAGATGTCCGGGTGCGGGGTCTGGTCCGTGTATGATCCCGCCGGAGAGCTTCTCGAGCGCCCCCGGCTCGTCGGCCTCCTCACGGAATGGCATCGTCACGGGGACCCGTGGATAGCGGCTACGCGCGTTGAAGTTGTGCTCGCTGGGATCTGGAAGAACTTCCCCGAACTGCGCGCATCGCTCCCCAACCTTAACTAGCGCTAGCCATTTCCGCGCCGGCGCACGTCGCGGCGCGCCTAAGTGCTCTTTTCCGTGTGCAGCAGTGCCACGGCGTACACCGCACGCACACCAACTTCTAGCAAGAGCTCCGCCGCAACCGAGAGTGTCGTCCCCGTGGTCACGATGTCATCAACCAGCAGAACCGCAGAGTGTTTGAGAATGGGAGTTCGCTCAGCCCGCCACGCCCGACGAAGAGCCTGACTCCGAGCGTCACCACTTACAACAGCATGTCCATCGTATTCAGCCACAAGCTGGATGGCTGCACGCATTGGCACAGCGAGAACGTCTTGAAGTGTCTCGGCGAAGCTGTACGGGATACTGCCCCCTCGAGCCCCTGCGCGATCCCGGGACGTTGGGACGGGCACGATGAGATCGACGTGCTTCAAGAGCGGCGTCCGGTGTCTCACATACTCCGCTAGGACCACTCCTAACAGTCGCAAGACCTGTTCGTCGATTCGCTCCTTTTCTCGGCGGACAATAAGACTCAGAGCGTCGTTCTTGTTTCGATCCCAACCCGAGCGATACGCGCCAGCGGCGTATATACCGGCGATGGAGGGCGCGAGCGACGTGACATTGAGCCGCAGCGCCGGCTGAATCGGGGCGATCTGATGAGGGCAGGTGGCTACAGCATACAGGTTCTTGTCGGCGCACTTGGTGCAGGAGCTTCTGAATCTCTGCTGCAACGCCCAAACGTCGTGCGGTGAAGCGTCCCGCCGCCTGATGAGACTCTGTCTCTCTTCAATAAAATGGCTCGGGACGCCTGAGTCGCGCGGAATGTGCGCAAACTCTCTGAGCGCGTCGATCCACTGCTCGTTCGCGCCGAGCTCCTTCGCGAGTCCGTAACGGACCTCAGCCTCAATGGCGAGTGCTCTTGGGGAGGGTCCCGCGGCACGGAGCCAGTCTAAGCTTTCCGTGAACTTCCCTTCTTTCGCGGACGCCATCGCACGCTGCAGCGATAACTCCTGCAGCGGATTGCCTTCACGGGGCCGCGGATCCTTTCTTGACACCGTTGTTAGCCTACCAGGCTGGCCTCATTCTGAACGGATTCGCGCATTATCATCTGCCCAGCTGCCGCCGCCACAACAACGGCATCTGGGCTCGCCTCCTTGATGGCTATCAGCGCACAGCGAAGCGTACTGCCGTGTGTGCACACGTCATCCACCAGGAGGATGCTACCGCGCCCGGCGAGATTGGGGTGTGTACGTAGGGCGTCAGCGTACGCTGCCTCGAACGTGCCTCGGGAAGCTCCCGCAGAACGCATACGACTTTTGGTGATTGGGCGTGAAAGCGTCACCGCCTGGACTACAGGGGCGTCGAGCAACCGCTCGAGTTCCTCGGCAAGTAGGAGCGTCCTGTGGATCTCCTTTGCGTCGATCTTATCGGGTGATAGGGGGATCGGAACGATGCAGTCGTAGTCGAGAAGGTCGCGTAGTCGCAGAGCTTCATAAATTGCGCGAGCGAGTGGATAGGCGAGTGCCACCTCACCTACCTTGAAACGGTAAAACACCTCCGAGGTTGCCTTGATCGGCCGAGCAATGGATCGTCGAGCCTGTACTAGAAACGAGCGAGGCGGAATGACCCAGTAGGCCGGGACGATCTCTCGAAGGCCGAGCTCGGCGTCGCGAAGTCGGGTAGGTCTCTTGAAATCCGTAGGCTGTACAAGCGGAAGGTGACCCCAAGTCGGGCATAGCTCGCACCTCCTCGCAAGGCAGCTATCAGCGACCGAACTCAACGTGCATTTTGGCGCCGCCTCGAATTCTTCGGGTAATAGAAAAACTTGGCGATACCGCGGTGCGACAACATCTGCTACCTGCTTAGAGGTAGCGCGATCCGTGAGAGGCGCATCGGTGGCATACTCCCGTATGCGCAACAGGACCGAGTAGCGAACAGAATCGATGGATCGAACGAAGCCCTTTACGTATACGCCGGGCTCGAAGCTGTCGGCACCGCGGAAGTAGATCCACACCTCTGACCCAGGCTCAACCGCCTCGATGTAACGGGACCAGCCCAGCTTCAGGGTCTTGCCCGGCAGCAGGCGGTCGGGTATGCGCCTTGGGGTGAACCCATCGAATCGACTGTTGATCTTGTAAAGGAATTTCATAAACGAAGAACGGCCGCGAAGCCATCCAGAATCGCTGTACTGCTCGCCGGTTCCGAGTCACCGTAACCATAGGCAGCCCACGCGAAGCTAATGCCGGCGTTGCTCGCCGCTTGTGCATCGATTTCCCGGTCTCCCACATAGAAGACATCCTTGCTCGGTGCGATAGAGAGGCGACCTAGCGCATTGAGAAGTCCATCGGGATTCGGCTTACGGGAGCGGGAGTTGCCGGGGTGTACAACCGCTTCGCCAAAGAAACTCTCGATCCCCAATGCGTGGAGAGCCGGAACAACCAGGTGAGGTGACAGACTAGTCACCACGCCCATCCGCGTGCCGCGACGCTGGAGTTCTGCCAGTCCTTCCTTAACTCCCGGATAGAGAATTGGTGATCCACCCGTGTGAAATCGACTAATAGGTACCCCTGCGTCGCGTGCTATATGCACGATCGCTTCACCGGCCCTCAAGCGAGCGAGGACTGCCTCGCGCGAGATGCTTCCCTGCACGCCGATTACTTCAGCGTACCAGGGGTAGCTGTCCCAGAGTGTTCCGTCGAGATCGAAGAGGAGAGTTGTTGCAGCCATTCGCCAGCGGGGGTGGGGAGTTGATCTTCCGTAAGCGGCAATGCAACCGCGTGAGCCTTGGGCTCACGTGTGATGAACTCGTTGCCAGCGGAATCGGCGGTCGAGTCACTCGCGAAGGTTGCAATGGGCTTCGACTGCTCGAGCGCGAATCTGTAGGCGTTCATCGCCCCGCCTGTCTTGCTGCTCTGGCTGACTAGAACTCCTAGGGCGCACGCGACAATCAGTTTGTTCCTTTTCCGGAGAGTCAATGCCGAAGCGCCCGTTCCGAAAGCGAACTCGCTAATCAGAACCGACCCAGAGTAGTTGAGAAACGTCTCCCACAGTTGACGATTCTCCGGCGGGAAGGGGCGATCGAGTCCACCCGGCATGACGCAGGTGGTCTTTCCCGCGTTCTTCCAGGCCGCTTCGTGCCCGATCGTATCGGCACCCGTCGCGAATCCGGAGACGATCGTGAATCCTCGGCTGCAAGCGTGCTGAGCAAAGGACGCGTGGAGGCGGGTGTAGGGTGGTCGGATCTTTCGTGAACCAACGCAAGCAACCGTTAACTCATTCCTGAGAACCTCCAACGAGCCGCGGGCGAACAGAAGGGGAACTGGATAGTTGCTGCGATAGACTACCGGCGGATAAAAAGGATGTGCGTATGTGAGGATGACACCGGCGAGTTCATGGGCTCTTAGAATCTGTTTCGTTGCCCGCTCGAGCAGGGACTCGTAGACACCATCCTTCTTGAGTCTCAGCTCGGCGCGATAGCTCTCACCTCGCTTGCCCGGAATTGGTAGGCGGTCTGGTTCTCGGATAACATCTGATGGGGTGAGGTGCGCCTCGTGCAGGTGTTTGAATTTCTGCGGCCCAAATTGCTTGATGCTGTCAAGCAGGTAGAGCGCGGCGAGGTCCTCAACCGAGATTCCCACGTCTTTCTGGACGCCGTCAGGGACCGTTGTCGTCATGGCATCCTGTCCCAGATCAACCCTGCAACGCGCCGGAACACCG
The DNA here is from genome assembly GCA_041477065.1 of Gemmatimonadota bacterium. GTDB lineage: Bacteria > Gemmatimonadota > Gemmatimonadetes > Gemmatimonadales > GWC2-71-9 > 13-1-40CM-70-15. Next base: position 15,022 of record JBGOUQ010000032.1, on the reverse strand, counting down.
CCGGGACACTGATTTCCTTGGTCGTCATCTTCGCAAAACCGTTGAAACGGGCTCCTGACTCATCAAGCAGGCAAAATATCATACGGCACCGTGTCATCGTCCCTCGCAGCGTTGTCGGCGGTCACGCTGACCATTAGGGGGTAGGTGCCGGGCGGCGTTCCCTTTTTCACCCCACACTCTAGTATCGCTGACCACGCCGTGTGTCCGGTTTTTTCAAGGAATGGCTTCCTGGCTCGTGCCTTGGACCGCACCTTGGCGACAAACGGGCCTGCTGGAACCATGAACACTTCAACGTTCACCGCGATCTTGTCGCCGCTATTGAACACGGCGGCGTTGAAAACCACCTTCCCACCAGGGCGAACGGCGTTGAAGCGTGTCTTGCCACGCGGCTTGACATAACCTCCGTTGAGAGTCAGGCGCGCTGGCTCCAGTTTCTTGGATGCCGCCAGCCATTCTAGTTCACCCGAGTCCGTGAGCGCTAACAAGCCGACACCCAGGCTCGCCGCGAGAGCGCGAACATCATCCGACATGAAGACCCGGGGTCCACACACATACATCTCGTCTACATCCGGCAGGCGAACTAGCGTACGGGCCTTCACAAGATCATCGAGCAAGCCGCGACGATCCAGCTTGACTTCGATCCCCTTGGTTAGGCTGTCCTTCCTCGCTTCTATATCGAGACGCCACTTCCCGCGGACGCGAACCTCGCGCTTCGCCGCGAAGCCTGCCGCCTGAAGTGCTTGTACGACTTGCCGTGTGAACTCGTGTTCTTCGCGGAACATCGCTCAGACCGTGGCCAAGACGTATTCCATGCTTCGCTGCTTACACCAGATTTCGGCGGCTTTTCGTTTCCGCAGAACCTCGTTGGAGTCCATGCGACTTGGGTCTTTCACCTCGACGATGACCTTCTTGCCACCTTCGTATTCAACAAGGAAATCCGGGCAATATCGGCGCTGATGTTTCTGCCCATCGATCCACGGGATCGTGATGCCATGGCGCTTCATCCACCTGACGACGTGCGGATCACGCTCGAGTCGGTCCATCATGCGACGTTCCATGTCGCTGTCGAACCGCTCGAACGTCCAAGGGCTTTTGGACGGGTTCTTGAACTCGCCGTGGATGCTAATCGCCATGTTCGATGATCCCTGCTATCAGACCGGGAATCGCCCCGATTTTGGCTTTCATTTGCGGGAGCATCTTCCACGCGAACGCGACCTCCACAGGCTCAGCCAAGCCCAAGGATGATCCGTTCAGGAACTTCTGGCGCACGTGCTGCACCAATGCGCTGTAGATCCGGTCCTTGAAAGATGCTGCATAACCCGCCTCCACGGTCAACGCTTCGGCTACCTCGAGCACGCCGGTCTTAACGGCTTCGCGGATTGCTTCATCGGATATTTGAACACCCGGGCCACCGGGGGCCGATGGATCAGGAGCCGAATGGATCATCTTCCATCCCGCTTTCCCAAGCTCCTGACCGACCACGCCGGAGATGCTGAGCTTTGTGATCTCAATCACCGTCGGGTCGTACTCGATGGCATTCAGCACCTCTCGCCAGTTTTCTAAGGGTGGCGGTGGTGGACCGAAATCACCCAGGTCGAACTCGCCGTCATCCGCAAACGACGGATCGACTGGTGGCACTTCAATCACGAGATCGGGATTGGCGAGTTCCTGTTTAGGCGGCGGCGGTGGGAGGTCCTCGGTTTCGTCGAACTGGTCGTCGATCAAGACCCCCACGCGCTTCTTGGCATTGAAGATGTCCCACAGCCATTGGTGATCGAGCTTGGGATGATCCACCACGGCGCAAACTTGCGGTTCGGTTGGGTCAACCCCTTTAACGCGCACACGCCGCAAGCCACGCCCGATGACCTGCTGCCCATACACCCGCGAGCCGAACTTGCGCAGTAAGAGAATCACTCCCACCTCGGGTAGGTCCCAGCCCTCGCGCAGCATCAACACGCTGACCACGCCCTTGTAAGGCTTGCCGGACTTCTGTTGCTTGCCTAACTCCCGCGCCTTCTGCCGATCCCCCTCGTCGCTGTCCTCTGTAACCAGCAGCGTGCGCACTTTGAAGTACGTGTTCAGCGTTTGCTCCGCCTTTTCGGCATCTGCTTTGCACACCGCGACCACGAACAGGATCGGCTGATACCGCCCCTTCGCCCGTCGTTCCTGTTCTTCAAGCCGGCGCAACGCAATCGCCATCTGCTGACGCATCGGCTCGTCATCGGTGACCCATTGGGTAGCGTTCAGGCCGAGTCGGTCCACCTCGTCCCAGTCGATCTCCTCTACTTTTCGCTTCTCGCCTGTCCGGGCGTCCGTGTACGTGAGCTGCACGGTCTTGATATCCGGCTGATATACGACCGGCGTCTTGATGATTCCGTCGGCCAGCGCGTCCGTCACGCTGTATTCGTAGATCATCTCGCTGTCAGGCGTCCTCCCATCCGCCCGGTCGGGCGTCGCGGTCGTATCCACTCGCAGGACAACCCTCTCCCGCATCCGTTGCAGCGTCGCCTCATATTCCGGAGCGGGCGAGTTGTGTGCCTCGTCGTTGAACAGGGCGAACTCCGGCCCGTTCATCAGCGCGGAAAGGTTGCTCTGTCCGCTCTTGTTGCTCAGATAGAACTGATGGATGTTGCCAAGGATAACGCTCGCGCTGAACAAGCTTGCCCAACCACCTTCCTTGCCGCTGCCCAGAGTCGTCAGGTCGAACTGACCCACGGTGGAGGCCCAGGCCGGAATCAAAGAGCGGTCTTTGAATACACGACCATCTTGAAAGTCGTCCTCCAGCCGGTCTCGCACGATCAGGTTGGGACAGAGCAACACGAATTTCTGAACGCCATGCGCGATGCGCAGCCAGGCGACGACCGCCGCGATGATCGCCGTCTTGCCACCGCCCGTCACGATGTTCAGGAGCAATCCGTCGGCACCCAGCTCGGCCTTGCCGAGGATCTCGTGCGCGTACACCAACCGTAGAAACGATTCCCATTGGTGCGGCCAGAGGGTGCCCGCCCGGGGCGCTTGGTCGTCATCCGGCGACGTCAGAAACGCGATGTACTTGTACGACTCCGCTTTGAGTCCGGGCATCCCATCTCGTCGCCAGTCGCGAAAACGCTCCTCATGTCGTGCGAATTGGTTGTACATGCGGTCAGCTCACGTCGATCTCGGCGGTCCACAATCCTTCTCCGCCCATGTCGTCCTGCGCCTTACACGCGACGTGACGCTTCCCGGAGGAGGGGAACTCGAACAGCGCCTGAAGCTCCGGCTCCTTCTTGGTCCCTCGCACGAACGAATAGCCGGGCGTACTACTGAAACGATCTCCGTAGTCAAAGTCCCATTGGACATTGATGATCTTCGCCCCGGCGTTCATCACTACGGTTTCGCTCAGGTCGAATCGGTAGGTGCGGGGACGGATGCGCTTGTAGCCTACCTCGACTTTCGGCGGCTGCACGAACGTAAGGAAGTTCCCGTAGTCGGCGTACTCGGTCGTGAGCGCCGCCACCTGCTCGCGGAAGCGAGGTGAGTCTATGCGCACCTGCTCCAGCCGGATGAAGTGAAGGTCAGTCAGCTCAAGCCGCTGGAGACGGTCAGCGGCTTCGACGGCGTCCTGCTGAAACGCCCAGGCCAACATGATCCCGTCGCGCAGGTTGTCCTGCTGATACCGTAATGTCTTGCGGATGGCGTTGGCGAAATCCTGCACCTCCGCGGCCGTCACGCTCTTCCTCGGATTCGGTTCACCCACCCACACGGGAACAGCGCCCTTCATGCCATATATGCCTGCTTGGCGCTCCTCTGGCACGGCACCGAAGCATCGGATTACGAAGCCGCGGAACTGATCGGGCGGCATGTCCGCCAGACGGCGGGCTTCATACACGCCCCAATGCTCGACCGTAAAGTCGGGTACGGGGAATAGCTTGCCCGTCACTTCCTCGACCTGCCGAGTCAGCCGATCGGCTGTGATGGCCACGGCAACGCGCGACTGATCGCAGGCGATCCAGCGCCGCCCGAGCCGTTGCGCCACCGCCGCTGCCGTCCCACCACCACAAAAGAAGTCAGCAACCACACTTCCTTCGTTCGAGGCGGCGCGGACAATCCGCTCTACCAGGGCCTCCGGCTTCTGTGTTGGGTAGCCGATTCGCTCGCTTACACCGGACTGAAGGCTGTTGATGTCAGTCCAGAAGTCTTCAGGTATCTTTCCCTCATCAAGGTAGTACTTGTAGTAACGGGTTTCGCCCTTGGCGTTCTTAGTTCCATACACAAGCCTATACTCGCGACCATCCTCGTCCTTTTCCAGTCGTCCACCGAAGCTCTGCTTCCCAGATTTCATTTCGACTCGCACGTCATCGCCGTTGAAAACATAGCCTCCGGTTCTTGAGTACCAGAGAATGCAGTCGTGCTTTCTGCCGAATCTGCGTCCGCTCTTGCCACCGTGGGAATAGCCCCATACGACTTCGTTAACGAAGTTCTCCCAACCGAAAATCTTGTCTAGTTCGACCTTGATGTAGTGGCTCGCGTGCCAGTCACAATGGACGTAGATGCTGCCGGTCTTCTTGAGTAACCGCTTCATTTCGTAAAGGCGCGCATTGAGCCAAATCAGGTAGCCAGGGATGCCACCTTCCCAGATGTCCGAGAACGATCGTAGTTCGTTTTGATCGCCGAAAATGACGTTGTATTGGCGGCCGGAGAAGAACGGGGGGTCGATATAGATGAGATCGACACTCTCCGAGGGAAGCTGGCGCATCACATGCAGGTTGTCGCCCCAGAACAGGCGATTGGGCTCGAGCTCCGGGTGGCCGAAGGCAACACGCTCGACTACCTGGAAGGGGAGGTAGACGGCGGGGAAAAGCTTACGAAATCCCTTGCGCCGGTCCCAGCCGAGCGGCTCTTTCTCGACCGGCACGCTCCCGAAGCGCACCGGCGGCCGCCAGAACTCCTCCTGCTGTGGCAGGGCATCCGCCTGCTCGTCCAAGTCGCCGTCAACCTCTGGCGGTGCGATGAACTCGCCCTTGGCCGGGCCCGTTAACGCATCCTGCGGCTCAGGTCTCTGCTTGTTTGGTCGCTTCACACATCGTCTCCTTGCCTCGGCGTACTTGACCTGGCATCAGAGTACAAACGATGATTGGACCTGTCGTTCGGAGCAAGCAAAGGAATAGGGAATGAGTGGGGATGGAAGTTAGCCGCAATCCTGAGCGACGGCTTGCAGGCAAACAGCGGATCCCCGATCCCCTGCGGTAGTTACTGCGAACATGGCCGGCCGCCAACGGAAAGCGCGAACGCGACCAGAGCCTCCCCCGTCCTTGCACACCTCTCTAACAGTCCGGCAATCGCCTCGACCTCGCTGGGATCGAGGGATTCGCCCGTCCTATTAGCTAGATACGCCTGAACGGCCGGGAGGGCTGAATCAATCGGGATCAGGATGAACGTCATTAAACGCAAGCTGCTGCCGAACCGTCAACGGGGGAGCAAAAAACAACGGCGAAACGCGCACGGGATTCGTCATTCCCTCATCTCCACAAGAACGGCAGGCCCAGGCGTTCTCTCTCGTGTGTCCCCCGACTGCCCCTGGAGAGCATAGGTACAAACGGGCTCTAGCCTGAGCCCGTTCCGCTGCCGGAACCGGCGTCCTCCTTTGGCAAAGGTGCCGTCTCCCCTTCCTTGTGGACGAGACGGTCGCCCACCTCTCTCAAGGTCGCTGCCCCCAACGGCGACGATCGGTAGAGCATTTTCTCCCGAGCGAGCTTGTCAACAGTTATCGGCCACTCGATCGGCCCGCCAAGGTATTCGACTTGGACCAGACCCGCCGCAAGGAGACGGTTCAGGGCCTGAACGTCCAAGAGCGTACCCATCATCTCGCCAACGGTGGTCACCTCCGGGTACTTCATTCCGCCGGCGTTCGCCAACCCGAGCACAACCAAGCTCGCCGCATCGAGGCTCTTGACCGCTCGGTCCACCGCGAGACTCTTTTGCACCTCGACCTCTTTGAGTGCAACGCTGACAGCCTCAGCCACTGTACGGCGCGCCTGCACGGGGTCGCGATCCGGGTCGTATGCGTTGACACGAACGGTGGACAGGTCGAACAGGAGGCGCTCGCTGTCGGAGCGGAACAGCAAGACCTCCTGGGGTTGACGCACCGCGTGAGCGAGGCCCACTTCGTAAAGCACGTTCGCATTTCGCACCACACCCACCGTGGAAATGTCCGCGAGGACGAGGCGAGCGGAGGCGACCCCTTTGACGATGTCTGTAACGATTGAGTCGCTGATCTTGGATGCGTTCACACGGTACGCCTCAAGACCGGCGTCCTTCACCCCCGGCTCGATTACGTCCCTCCACCGTGGCTCGAGCAGCTGGTCGAAGCTCATTGCTACCAACACGCGGTTGTCGCGGGGGAACGGAGGGAACAGGTCAAAAAGGTGTCCGGGGAACATCCGCTATACGCCCTCGGTCAAGTCGGCAGTAAGTCGCGTCTGCACGGCCATTGTCGGCATGTTTCGCTTTGGCCTTGAATTGCGAGCGGACAGCGGACTATCAATCCCCTGCCCCGTCTGAACTACCGTTGGGAATTGATCTTAGAACGCGCTTTGCCGCAATGTTTGCCGGAGGGATCGACTGCGAGCACTACCCTTCGTCGTTAGCTGACCCGATATACCGCACGGCGCCGGTCGCCTTCTCGATCGCCACGATATCACTTGCGCGCAGCGCGTAGGGAGTCAAACACACCCGGGCCGTGCTCCAGGCGACGGCGTTGGAGGTGGCTGGACTGGGCCACCAAGCAGAGGCCGCCCCTCAGGAACTAGTGGCGGCGCAGCGCTGGTTAGCCGCAGCGGGGCCGCGCGCCGTCGTGGTGCCCTTCGCCAGAGAACTTGCCGCGCTCGTGCCGGTGCATGAGGTCCGCATGAGGCGCGACTTCACCCAGCTTCTCACCTTGATTCGCGCCCACGCGCTCCTCCACCAGCAGCACCGTGAACGAGACGATCGAGGGCGCGTCGTGGCGACGCTCGTCGACTACGGGGTCGTGTACGACATCGTGCAGCCTGTGTTCGCGGCCTCGCTGTCAGCAGGGTTGACCCCCGAAGTGCGCGCCACGGTGGAGGTCGTCGCCGGCCTCGCCACCGCTGGGAACACCGTCACGGTGACCGAAATCGCGCGGCGGTTGAGTCTCAGTCCGTCCGCGACGTGGCGCCGTATCCGGGGGGCCTTGGATGGTCGCTGGCTTGTGAACGAGGAAACCCGGAAATACCAGCCAGCGAAGATCCGCGTTGGCGAACCCATGCCGGAGGTCCCTGGCTTGCCGGCACTCCCAGAACTCGCGCAAACGTGCAAACGCACCGCACAACCACTTGGGGAATCAGCGGATGGGCGTTTGCACGGACGCTTGCAGGCGGGTGGTGAGGGCGCGCAGGTCCTCAGCGACGGCCTCGATCAGCTTCCAGAGACAGGGAAGGCGGCGGAGGGGGGTGGCGTGAACGGGCCTCCCGACTTCTGGGACGCCCCACTCCCTGAACCGCCCGCTGACGCTGCCGACGCGCCAAACGGGGAGCAAGATGCTGACGACGAGGCCCGTTCGGCCATGCGGGAGGGCGCGTGACGTCCGAGCTCGCCTTCAAACTCGGCCCTGCCCCGGATGATATCCTCACCCGAGACGAGGTCGCGGCGTGGCTAAAGATCAAGCCGCGACAGGTCGAAAGGCTCGGCATCCCGTGCCTGAACCTCGGCCACAAGACCAAGCGGTATTTGGTGCGAGACGTGTTGGCATGGCTCGAGGCGCAGCGCCACGCGAACGGTAGGCGTGCTGCACTTGCGCAAAGCGAACGTACGTGACCAATTTGGTAACGTGCGGGTGAACCTCACGCAGGAAGTGATTCAAGCGATCGAGCAGAGCCCGTGTAGCACGCGAGCTCTCGCTCGGAAGGCCGGCGTCTCGCACGTCTTGCTCGTGAGCATAACGCAAGGCGTCCGTGCGGCGACTCCAGCCGTGGCAACCAAACTCGCAACGGCATTAGAGAGTTGGGGCGCATCTTGCTCGCAGTCCGCGAGCCGATTGCGTTCCGCCGTGCGTCGGGTTCCAACCCCCCGCACAAAGGGGAAACGATGAGAGGGCAAGGACGGGTCTATCGACCAAAGGTGCGGGGTCGATTTACCCAACTCTGGTGGCTCGACTACTCCGTAGGTGGTCGACGACACCGCGAACCGACTGGCATGAGGACCAAGGCTGACGCGCAAAGACTCCTGCGCGAACGGATCGGCGAACGGGAGTCTGGCAAGCTCATTGGAAATCCTGCCAAGGTCATGCTTTCTGACCTGCGTCTTCAACTAGAGCAGCGTTACTCACTCAAGCAGAACAAATCCCTTCGGCGGGCAAGGCAGGCGTTCAAGCACCTCGAGCGGACTCTAGGGGCTGATCGTCGTATATCGGATCTCACGCAGGATGTGGTGAATGATTACTTGCAACGCCGCGTCGACCAAGAAGAGGCCGCTCGGGCGACTGCGAACTACGAGATCAGCGTCCTAAACTCCGCTCTCAGCCAGGCCGTAGAGAACCGCGCGTTAGCGGTAAGCCCACGTCTGAAGCTGCCTAGGGTCCGCAACACGCGTCAGGGATTCTTCACTGAAGGTGAGTTTGCCGCGGTCCTGCTCGAGCTGCCACAGGACGTTCGGCCGGTCGTGGAGTTTCTCTACGCAACCGGTTGGAGGTTGAACGAGGCCCTGACCCTGACTTGGGATCAAATCGACTGGGAGGGATTGGTCATCACGATCAGCGGCGACAGGACAAAGGGTGAAGATGATCGCGTCTTCCCGTTTGGCGCTGCGCCTGATCTGAAAGGGCTGTTGGAGGCGCGCTTGAAGGCACGAGACGGTGTGTTCGTCTTTCATCGCTCTGGCCGGCGGATCAAGACCTTCATCAAGTCTTGGCGAGCCGCGTGCCGCCGAGCGGGAGTCAAGGGAAGGTTAGTGCACGACCTACGTCGAACCGCGGCGCGCAACTTTCGGCGCGCCGGGATCGACGAAGGGACCATCATGAAGTTGTGCGGCTGGAAAACGCGGGCGATGTTCGACCGTTACAACGTCATCGACGCCACTGATCTCTCGCTCGCGGTAGCGAAGAGATTCAATGGCAAACAAGCGGCAAACAGCGAGACAGCAGTCCTCCGCAACTTCAAGTAGAACTGCCTCCTACATAGTCGGGACGGCGGGATTTGAACCCGCGACCCCCTGAACCCCATTCAGGTGCGCTACCGGACTGCGCTACGTCCCGAAAGACTAGACGCACAGGCGCATACACGCCTTGCCCCTCTCTCACCATCTCCAAGGCCCGAAATGTAACGGCCCACCACCACCCCGCATACCCCCGCCCCGTCGTCCCGCGTAAACCGGCTCCCTGCCGCGGCGTTTCGGTACCACGGGGATCCCGGCCGTCCCTATCGTCGCCACACCGTGCCCCACTTCGAGCAGGTGGACGCCTTCAAAGTCTGCCACGAGCTGACGCTCGCCCTCCACCAAACCGCTGAGCGACTCGACGCGCGCGATCCTGAGTTGGCGGCCCAGCTCTGGTGCGCCGCACTCTTCGCGTCGGGACGCATCGCGCGCGGCGTCGGGATGGGCAACCGTCGGATGTTCGCGATGTGCCTGGAGCGATCCCTCGGCGCCTTGTCCGAGATCGACTCCCTCCCGAGGACCGCGCGCCGCCTCGACGTGATCACGGCCGACCTCCACGACGACCTGGAGAGCCGCCGCGGCCGCGCGAGCTGCTACGTGACCAAACTCCTCTCCTCCCTGAGGGAGCCTCCAGCACCGTTGCCTTCATGACCACTGATGACTATCTTATGGTCATGAAACGCGTCGGGGTAGCGGAACTCAAAGCCCGCCTGAGCGAGTATCTGCGGATCGTGCGGCGCGGCGAACCGGTCACAGTGCTGGACCGCGACACGCCCGTCGCGCGGATCGTCCCCTACGACACGCCGGAGCCTCTCGAGATCCATCCTCCGGCGCGCCGCGTCCCTCGGCTGCAAGACGTCCCACTCCCGCCGCCGCTGAACATCGACATCGACGTCCTCGAGCTCCTGGACGAAGAGCGCGGCGAGCGGTGATCGCGTACGTCGACGCGTCCATCCTGTTGCGCGTCGTCTTGCGTCAAGCCGGAGCCCTGCCGGAGTGGAGCGCGATCGAACAGGGCGTCGCGAGTGCCCTCGTGCGGGTGGAGTGCCTGCGGACGCTCGACCGGCTTCGCCTCGCCTCCACCCTGGACGACCACGCCGCCGCGCAACTCCGGGAAGCGGTGTACGCCCTCACGGACGAGCTCGACATCGTCAACCCGACGCTCCCCGTTCTGCGCCGTGCGGCGCAACCCCTCCCCGTCGCCCTCGGCACCCTCGATGCCATCCACCTCGCGACCGCCACGTTGTGGCGCGAGCTGCGCAACCAGGACCTGGTCATGGCCACCCACGACCGCGCCCTGGGACTCGCCGCGCAGGCCTCAGGCCTCCGGGTGGTGGGGCTGTGAGCAGCTCGCGCGCCGCCGTCCTCGCTTGCGGCACTCCCCAACCTCCGGTATCGTCTCCCACTCCTGACACCCCGACCCGGAGACCCCTGATGCGCCTCTTCGCCCCGGCCGCCCTGCTGCTCGCCGCCCTCGGCTGCGCGCCCCCACAGACCGCCGACACCACCACCGCCGCCAAAGCCGCCATCGACGCCGACAACGCCACCTGGGCGCGGCTCACCTCCACCGGCCACGCCGACTCCATCGCCGAGTACTACCACCCCAACGCGCTGGTGCTGCCGCCGAACATGGCCCCGATCCACGGGCGCGCAGCGGTCCGCACGTTCTTCGCCACCTTGAACGCGGTGTCCCCCACGCTGGCGCTGCACGCGGACTCGGTCTGGGCGAGCGGGTCGTCGGCCGTCGAGCTGGGCCGCTGGACCTGGACCTGGCCCGCCGGCAAGCGGCCCCCGGGCGTGCCCCCGATGGATTCCGGCAAGTACATCGTGCGCTGGGTGCAGGAGAACGGCCGCTGGCTCATGGCCCAGGACATCTGGAACAGCGACCTGCCGCTGCCGGCGATGCCGGCGCCGCCGGCGCCGCGGCGCTGAGCCTCCGCCAGATCGAGCCCGACCGGGGGCGTTGATCGGCCGTTGACGGGGGCACATCAAATATGCATACATATATGCATATGCGAACGACCCTGATCCTCGACGACGCCCTGGTGGCCGAGGCGCGCGAGTTGACCGGCATCGCGGAAAAGACGGCTCTGGTCCGTGCCGGACTCGAGGCGTTGATCGCGCGCGAGTCCGCCCGGCGCCTCGCCGCCCTCGGCGGCACCATGCCCGAGCTCGTGGCCCCCCCCCGCCGGCGCTCCCGGCCCGCCCGGCGACGGTGATCGTCCTCGCCGACACCTCCGTTTGGGTCGCCCTGTGGCGGCACGGCAACGCGCAACTCGCCGCCTTGCTCGAACGAAACCAGGTCGCGCTGCACCCGTTCGTGCTCGGCGAGATCGCCCTAGGCCGGATCTCTCCTCGCGCGGAAGTACTCGGGCGCCTGACCAGGCTCCAGGTGCCCCGCGTCGCCCACCACGCCGAGGTCCTCGCCCTCATCGAGCGGGTGCCGCTCTGGGCCCGCGGGATCGGCTGGGTGGACGCCCACTTGCTGGCCTCCGCGCTGCTCGACCGGCTCCGGTTGTTGACCCTGGATCGGCGCCTGGAATCGGTCGCCCGCGAGCTCGGCCTCACGCCTCCAGCCGCGTAGTGGTCCCGCCGGCGCCGCCCCGCCTCTAACGCCGGGGCGACTCCGCACGTATTTCTATCCGGTGCGTCGCACCCTCCACCTCATTCCCGAGGCCGTCGTCATGTCCCCACGCCGCTGGGCCGCCGTCGCCGTTCTGGCCCTCATCGCCGCCCCGCTCGCCGCACAGTCCGCCGCCCCACTCGATTCCACGCTCCTTGCCGCCTTCCGCTGGCGCAACATCGGCCCCGCCAACATGGGCGGCCGCGTCTCCAGCGTCGCCGGCATCCCCAGCCCCTCGAAGACGTTCTTCATCGCCGGGGCCGCGGGCGGGATCTGGAAGACCACCAACGCGGGCACGTCGTTCCGCCCGGTGTTCGACACCCAGCGCTGCGTCGCCATGGGCGAGCTGGCCATCGCGCCGAGCGACACGACGCAGGTGTGGGCGGGCACGGGCGAAGAAGACTCCCGCAACACCATCTCCCCGGGCTGCGGCATCTTCAAGTCCACCGACGGCGGGCTCACCTGGAAGCTGATGGGCCTGGAGCGATCCGGCGCGATCGGCCGCATCATCGTCCACCCCACCAACCCCAGCATCGTGTACGTCGCCGCCCTGGGCCAACCCTGGGCCGCGAACGCCGAGCGCGGGCTCTATAAAACCACCGACGGCGGCGCCACCTGGCAGCTCGTCAAGTTCATCAGCGACAAGGCCGGCTTCATCGACATCGCTATGGACCCGACCAACCCCGAGGTGTTGTTCGCCTCGAGCTGGCAGCGCGTGCGCGGACCCTACTTCCTCAACTCCGGCGGCCCCGGCAGCGCCCTCTGGAAAACCACCGACGGCGGCAAGACCTGGACCGAGGTGAAGGGCGGCGGCTTCCCCGAAACGACCAAAGGCCGCATCGGCCTCGCCATCGCGCCCTCCGACCACAGCGTGATCTACGCCCTGGTCGAAGCCGACACGACGGCCAACCCGCACCCCGATAAGACTAAGCCCGCCCAGACCCGCCCCTCCGGCCTGTACCGCTCGGCCGACGGCGGCGCGACGTGGACCAAGATGAACGGCAACGACGTGCGCCCCTTCTACTATTCCCAGGTGCGCGTGGACCCCAAGGACGCGAACCGCGTCTATTGGTCCTCCACTCCGGTCAACTACTCCAATGACGGCGGCAAGACCGTCGGCAACGCGACGCAGGGGATCCACGTGGACCACCACGCCATGTGGATCGACCCCAACGACGCCAACCACTTCATCGTGGGCGACGACGGCGGCGTGTCGCAGACGTGGGACCGCGGCGGCAACTTCGATTTTCTCAACGTGATGACGCTGGCGCAGCCCTACATCGTCAGCTACGACCTGGGCTTCCCTTACCACGTCTGCACCGGGCTGCAGGACAACGGCTCCTGGTGCGGGCCGAGCCGGCACCGCAACGGCACGATCGACAACAGCGACTGGGTCACCGTGGGCGGCGGGGACGGGTTCTACACCGCCCAGGACCCGACGGACCCGAGCATCGTCTACTCCGAGTCCCAAGGCGGCAACATGGGGCGGCTGAACCTGGCGACGGGCGAGCGGGTCTCTCTGCAAAAACCCAACTGGCGGCCGCGCTACCAGCTGTTCGAGGACTCGATCGTGGTCGAGCGCCCCGACACCGCCAAGCCCCTGACGCCGGCGCAGAAAGTCCGGCTCGCGGAATTCCGGCGCCGGCAGCTGGCCGACTCGAGCGACCAGGACCTGCGCTGGAACTGGAACACGCCGTTCTTCCTCTCGCCGCACAGCCCGATGACGCTCTACGCGGGCAGCAACAAGGTCATGAAGTCCACGAGCCGCGGGGAGAACCTGTTCGCGATCTCTCCCGATCTCACCACGCGGGATTCGATGCGCATCCGCGTGAGCACCCAGACCACAGGCGGCGTCACCCCCGACGTGACGGGCGCCGAGACGTTCTGCACCATCGTCTCGCTCGCCGAATCGCCGGTGCGGCCCGGACTGCTCTACGCCGGGACCGATGACGGCAACGTCTGGCTGACGCGCAACGACGGCGGTACGTGGGAGAACCTGACGGGCCGCTTCCCCGGCGTGCCGGCGGGCACGTACGTGAGCCGGATCGAGCCCTCGCACTTCGACACCGCGACGTTCTACGTGACGTTCGACAACCACCGCAACAACGACTTCATGCCGTACGTGTACGTGACGACGGACTACGGCAAGACGTTCACCGCCATCGCGCACAACCTGCCGACCGGCGGTCCCGACTACGTGCACGTGGTGCGCGAAGATCCGGTCAACCGCAAGCTGCTCTACCTCGGCACCGATGTCGGCGCCTACATCTCGCGTGACCGCGGCGCGTCGTGGCAGCGCTTCATGACGGCCCTTCCCACCGTGCCGGTGCACGACCTGCGCATCCATCCGCGCGAGCACGAGCTGATCGCCGCCACGCACGGCCGCGGCATCTGGGTCGTGGACGTGACGCCGCTGCAGCAGCTGGCCGACAGCGTGATCGCGGCGGCCGCCTACCTGTTCGAGCCCAAGACGGCGTACGAATACGGCGAAGCGACGCGGGCCAACGGCAACTTCGGGCAGAAGTACTTCCGCGCGCCGAGCCCCGCCTACGGCGCGGAGATCATCTACCGCATCACGATCGGCAGCACCGACCGGCGCGCCCAGACGCGCATCGTGATCACCGACGTGCGCGGCGACACGGTGCGCACGGTGAACGGACCGGCCGGCGCCGGGCTGCACCGCGTGACCTGGGGCTTCCAGGGCCCGGCGCCCACGCCCAAGCCGCTGTCGCCGTCGCAGAAGCGGGACAGCGCGATCATCGTGACGCGCATCAGCATCGTGTTCGACTCACTGCAGAAGGCCGGGATGAACCCGCAGCAGCTCACACCGATCAGGGACGCGCTGCTCAAGGGCGACGTGCAGGGCCTCGCCCAGCGGTTCGGATTCGGCGGCGGGGGTGGGGGAGGCGGCGGCGGGGGCGGCGGGGGGTTCGGCGGCGCGGCGGCAGCCGGCCGGTTCGCCGAGCGGCCCGGTGAGACCACGCCGCGCGCCGCACCGGCGGGCGGGCTCGCCTTACCGAGCGCGGAAGGTGGCGAGAGCGGCGGGGAGGGCGGCGCACCGCCCGACGTGGCGTTCCTTGCCCAGCTGGGCCAGCTGCTGCGGCCGCCGAGCATGCGGGGCGGCGGCGGCGGGGGGGGGGGGGGCGTCGGCGGGGCTCCGTTCGACCCGGAGTCCGCGAGGTCGGGAGAGCGGCGTGGCGGGGCCGCGGGGTGCGGGGGGGGGCGTTGTGGGGGGGGGGCGGCGGGGGGAGT
>JBGOUQ010000031.1:0-33678 GCA_041477065.1 Gemmatimonadota bacterium | reverse complement strand
CGTCACCAGGTTACGCAGGTCGGACTTCATCGAGGCCAGATACGCCTTTTCCTTCGTGTTGGCGAACTTCGGGATCGCGATGGCGGCGAGAATGCCGATGATAACCACCACGATCAACAGCTCGATCAGCGTGAAGCCCTTGCGGTTCATGCGGACTCCTTCAGCGATTGGTGATAGGCCGCATCGAACCGGCCGGGGATGGACACTTTGCCGTGGTAGATTGGAGCAAGCCGCATGCCCGGCAGTCAGAGAATCGAGCAACCTTCAGAGCCGGATAGTGTTAGCCGCCGCGACACCGGGAAACTGACCTTCCGCGTAAATGCCCTGAGTCTGGCAATTCGCCAGTCGCAGGGCGGAAACTGGGCCTGGTGATGCAGCCCAAAACGAGGGTACGAATCAAGTTGCGACATTTTCACTCCCACTCGATCGTCGCCGGGGGCTTCGAGCTGACGTCGTAGGCCACTCGGTTCACCCCGCGTACCTCGTTGATGATCCGGTTGCTGATCCGGCCCAGGACGTCGGCTGGAAACGGAAACCAGTCGGCGGTCATCCCGTCCCGGCTGGTCACGGCGCGCAGCGCCACGACATGGTCGTAAGTGCGGCCGTCTCCCATCACCCCTACGGACTTGATCGGCAGCAACACGGCGAACGCCTGCCAGATCTGGTCGTACAGCCCCGCTTCGCGGATCTCCTCGATGTAGATCGCGTCCACGCGGCGCAGCAGCTCGAGCCGGTCCTCGCTCACCGGTCCAATCACCCGGATCGCCAAGCCCGGGCCCGGGAACGGGTGTCGCCCGACGATCTCCTCGGGCAGCCCCAGCTCGCGCCCGACCTGCCGCACCTCGTCCTTGAACAGCTCACGCAGGGGCTCGATCAGCTTCCACGGCAGGTTGGCCCGCAAACCGCCCACGTTATGGTGCGTCTTGATCGTGACCGACGGACCGCCCTTGGCGGAGGTGGACTCGATGACATCGGGATAGAGCGTCCCCTGCACCAGGAACCCGACGTCTCCCTCCACGTGGCGCGCGGCCTCCTCGAACACGTCGATGAACGCATGGCCGATACGGCGCCGCTTCTCTTCGGGATCGGTCACCCCGTGGAGCTCCGCGAGGAACCGCGCGCTGGCATCCACGACCCGGAGGTCGATGCCGAGGTGGGCGTGAAAGGCCCGCTCCACCTGCTCGCGCTCGTTCAGCCGCAGCAGCCCGTGGTCCACGAAGATGCAGGAGAGACGCTCGCCGACGGCCCGGTGCACCAGCACCGCGGCGACGGCGCTGTCCACCCCACCCGACAGGCCGCAGATCGCGCGCCGCTCCGGCCCGACGAGGTCACGGATCCGCTTCACCTCGTGCTCGACGTAATGGCCGGGGGTCCAGTCGGGGACGCACGCGCAGATGCCGAAGAGGAAGTTGTGGATGATCTCCCCGCCCCGCGGAGTGTGGGCCACCTCCGGATGGAACAGCACGCCGAAGATCGGCTTCCCCTCGTGCTGCATCGCCGCGATGGGCGCATTGAGGCTCGACGCGGTGATCCGGAACCCCGGCGGCGGCTGGTCGAGCTTGTCGCTGTGACTCGCCCACACCGTGACGCTGCCCTGCGGCTCGAACCCTGCAAACAATCCCGCCCCCTCCCGCACCGCGATCTCGGCCCGCCCATACTCCCGCTCTCCGGACGGCCGGACTTTCGCACCGGCGAGGTGGGCAATGAGCTGCATGCCGTAGCAGATGCCGAGCACCGGGATACCGAGATCCAAGATCCCCGGATCGGCGGTCGGGGCGCCCGGGTCGAACACCGAGCTCGGGCCGCCGGATAGGATGATGCCCTTGGGCGCAAAGCTCCGGATCCAGGCAAGGTCGCGGGTGGGAGGGTGAATTTCACAATACACGTGGGCTTCGCGCACGCGGCGGGCGATGAGCTGGGTGAACTGCGACCCGTAATCCAGGATCAGGATGCGATTCATCCGTGGTACCACGTGGTCGGCTCGGCGACCTCCCCGCGCAGCAGGTCGTCCAGCGTCTCGCGCTGGCGGGCCACGTAGTAGCGGTCGCCTTCGACGACCACTTCGGGCGGCCGGGGGCGCGCGTTGTAGGTCGAGCTCATCACGAAGCCGTACGCCCCTGTGCCCATCACGGCGAGGTACTCCCCCGGCCGCACCTCGGGAAGCTTGCGGTCCAGGGCCAGAAAGTCGCCCGACTCGCAGATCGGGCCCACGACGTTCACGGTTTCGGCCGGCCGGCCATTGTCGGCGAGCGGGATGATGTCGTGATGGGCATTGTAGTGACTGGGGCGCACGAAATCGGTCATGCCAGCGTCCACGATCACGAATTCCTTGCCGCCGGCGTGCTTGCGGTAGAGCACTTTGGTGAGGAGCACCCCCGCGTTGGCGACGAGGTAGCGTCCGGGCTCGCACAGCAAGCCGAGCCCCGCCGCCTTGACCGGCGGGACAACCGCTGCGGCGAACGCCGCGGGGGTCGGCGCCTTCTCGTTGTGGTAGCGCACGCCGATCCCACCGCCGACGTCGAGCGCCTCCAGGGTATCGATCCCGGACGCGCGGATCGCCGCCACCAGCTCGAGCAGCTTGACGGTCCCCCGGTGGTAGGGCTGGACGTCGGTGATCTGCGATCCGATGTGCATCGCCAGGCCCCGGAGCCGGAGCAGTGGCTCCGCCACGATGCGCCCGGCGACTGTCACGACCTCATCGAACGGCACGCCGAACTTGGTCGTCTTCTCGCCGGTGCGGGTGTAGGGGTGTGGCGTCTCGGTCGCCACGTCCGGGTTCACCCGGATGCCCACCTTGGCGAGATGTCGCGTCTCGCGCACGACGGCGATCACGGTGTCGAGCTCGCTGGTGGATTCGATATTGAGGAACCCGACGCCGGCCCCAATGGCCTCGGCGAGCTCGGGCGGAGTCTTGCCCACACCCGAGAAGACGATGGCGTCGGGGTCAAACCCCGCAGCGAGCGTGCGGCGCAACTCGCCCACCGACACGATGTCGGCCCCCGCGCCCAGGCCCTTCAAGATCCGGAGTACGCCGAGGTTGCCGTTCGCCTTGACGGAGTAGCAGATGCGGTGCCGCACGTCGCGCAGCGCGTCCGACAGGGCGTGATACTGGGCCCAAATGAGATTCGCGCTGTAGACGTAGGCGGGAGTGCCGACCCGCTCGGCGATCCCCCGTAGCAGCGCGGGGTCGAAGCCTAGTACGCCTGCGCCCACACCGCCTCCGCGATGCTGGGCCTGCCGCACCACACGCACGTCGTGGGCGCCACCGGCGAGCGGAATTCGGGATCGGGCAGCACCCGTACCGTGGCCGCAGTCTCGGCCTTGATCGCCGCCTCGCAATCGGCGCTCCCACAGAAGCCCGCGTACACGAAGCCGCCGCCGCCCTTCAGGAATTCCAGGAACTCCGGCTTGGTCGCCCCGCGCAGCGAGTGCTCCTCCCGCCGCCGCGCGGCCGCCGCGAGCAGCGCCGCCTGGATCTCCTCGAGCGCCGCGGTCACCGTGGCAGCGATGCCGTCGAGCTTGAGCGGAGCTTTGCCCCCGGTCCGTCGCGCGGCTATCGCCTGCCCCGCGGCGAGGTCCCGCGGCCCGACCTCGAGCCGCAGCGGCACGCCGCGCGCCTCCCACTCGAAGTACTTGGCGCCTGGCTTCACGGTGTCGCGCAGGTCGAGCTCCACCCGGAGCCCGGCCTTTGCCAGCTGTTCCTTGACCTGGCCGCCGACCCCTGACACCTGGGTCTTTTCTTCATCGGTCTTCCAGATCGGCACGATCGCCACCTGCACGGGCGCCAGCCTGGGCGGAGCGATCAGGCCGTTGTCGTCCGAATGCGTCATGATCAAGCCGCCGATCAGGCGCGTGGAGACGCCCCACGAGGTGTTCCAGACATGCGCCAGCCCGCCCGCCGCCGTCTGGTACTGCACCCCGAACGCCTTGGCGAAATTCTGCCCCAGATTGTGGGAGGTTCCCGACTGCAGCGCCTTGTTGTCCTGCATCAGCGCCTCGATGGCGTAGGTGCGCAGGGCGCCGGCGAACTTCTCCCCCTCGGTCTTTACGCCCGTGATCACCGGCATCGCCATCCACTCCTCGGCAAAGCGGCGATAGATGCCGAGGATCATCCGCGCTTCGCGCTCGGCGTCGGCTTCATCGACGTGGGCGGTGTGTCCTTCCTGCCACAGGAACTCCGTGGTCCGCAAGAACAACCGCGTGCGCAGCTCCCAGCGGACCACGTTGCACCACTGGTTGAGCAGCAGCGGCAAGTCGCGGTAGCTCTGGATCCACTTGGCGAACATCGCGTAGATGATGGTCTCGGACGTCGGCCGGACGACGAGCGGCTCTTCGAGCTGGGACGTAGGGTCCACCGCGATCGCCGCAGCCCCCGCCTTCCCCGTCGCCTTGAGGCGCGTGTGCGTCACCAGGGCCACTTCCTTCGCGAACCCCTCGACGTGCTCGGCCTCCTTCGCCAGGAAGCTCATGGGAATGAACACGGGGAAGTAGGCGTTCTGGTGGCCCGTGGCCTTGAACATGTCGTCCAGGGCGCGCTGCATCAGCTCCCAGATGCGATAGCCGAGCGGCCGGATGACCATGCAACCCCGCACCGGCGAGTGGTCCGCCAGCTCGGCCTGCATGATCACGTCGTTGTACCACTCGCTGAAGTCCTTCGCGCGAGGAGTGATCTTCTGCGCCTGCGCCATTACCTGAAAAACCCCTTGGTCAGTTGGTCGAGCGGCACCTTGGTTTCGGTGCCCGCCTGGAGGTCGCGCACGACCGCCACGCCCGCTTTCCGCTCGTCGGGGCCGAGGATCACCGCCCGGGGTGCGCCGCGCGCGACCGCGAGCTCGAGCTGCTTACGGATCGCCGCATGCCGCAGGCCGTATTCGACAGCCACGCCCTGGTCCCGCAGCACGTGCGCCAGCTGCAACACGGGAGCGACGTCTTCCCCGCTCACGGCCACTAGAAAGGCGTCGAGCCGGGTCCCAGCCGGAATGACGCTGCCGCGCTCCTTCAAGAGCTCACCGAGGACAACATCCCCCATCCCGAACCCGAGGGCCGGCAGGTCCGCCCCCCCCCCAAGTGCTTTGAGCAAGCCGTCATAACGGCCGCCGCCGCAGATCGCGCGCAGCGACTTGCCCGCGTCGAACAGCTCGAACACGATTCCCGTGTAGTAGGCGAGCCCGCGCACAATCGTCATGTCCACCACGACGAAGTCCCCGAGGCCCATCGCCTCGAGCGCCTGCACCGCTGCGCCCAGCGCCTCGCCCGCGGCTTCCCCACCCTTGACCGCCCCCAGGGCCCCCATCACTTCAGCCAGTCCCTTCAGGGCGGCGATCTCGAACACGTCGTCGGTCTGCCGCTGATCGAACCCGGACTCGTGCAGCCAGTCGGCCAGCCCCTTCTGCGGCTCGCGTTCGGTCTTGTCGATCACCTGGAACGCCGGAGGCAGCTGCGCTTCCGTGAGACCGCGTCCCAACAGCAGGGTCTTGAGGACCCGGCGATCGGACACGCGGGCTTTCACATCCTGCGGCCCGAGCCCGAACGCCCGCAGGATGTCGATGGCGGCCGCGATCAACTCCGCGTCGGCGAGCGGCCCCGCCTCGCCGATCAGGTCCATGTTGAGCTGGAAGTGCTCGCGGAGGCGGCCGCGTTGCTGTCGCTCGTAGCGGAACAGCTGGGGGATCGAAAACCACCGGATCGGCTTCTTCAGGGCCTGGGCGTGCGCCCCCACCATCCGCGCCAGCGTCGGGGTCATTTCCGGCCGCAACGCCACCTGCCGGTCGCCCTTGTCGCTAAAGGTGTACAGCTGCCCGACGATTTCTTCACCGCTTTTCTGGGTGTAGAGCTCCAGGGGCTCGAGCGGCGGCCCGTCGTATTCCTCGAAGCCATAACGCGTGGCGACGCTGCGCCAGACGGCAAAGATGTGATTGCGGAGAGCGAGTGCGTCGGGATAGAAGTCGCGGAAACCGGGCAGCGCTTTCCCTTGCATCACAACAATTTAGCCGACGGGCGCAAACCCGGGCAAGGCGCTCAACGCATCACCGACGGTGTGAAACGAGCCGGTAACGAGCGTGGTCGCCGCGCCCTCCTGCACCAGCTCGAGCGCTCGGTGGAAGTCGGGCTCGAACACCACGGGCTGTCCGATCACGCGATCCGCCGTCCAGCCGCCAAGATCGGCTTCGATCCACTGCTGGTGCGGCGGGACCGTCGGCGCGACGGTAAGTACGACTCGATCGACTTCCGGCAGCAGCCGGCCCAGCATCTCGCGCCACTCCTTGTCGTTGCGGATGCCCACCAAGGCATGCAGTGGCCGCTGTGGCCGGTACTCCCGCAGCGCTTCCACGAGGACCTGGATACCGTCGGGGTTATGGGCCACGTCGAAGATCCAGCGACTGCCCCCCTCCCCTTTCTCCCCTCCCCCCTGGCGCACGTCGAAGCGCCCAGCGATCCGCGCCGCGGCGAAGCTCGACGGAATGCCGTCACCGACCGGGCCGAACGGTGCCGGGAGGACGTTCAAGGCCGCAAGCGCGACCCACGCATTGGCCCACTGGTGCGGGCCGCGCAGGCCCAGGTGCGTCCCCGGCGTCGGTGGCCGGCCGGTGTCGACGAGGATGATCGGGTCCGCGCCACGCGTCTCAGCCTCTCGAGCCAGGACCTGCCGAATCTCCGGATCCCGCTCCCCCGTGACGAAGGGCACCCCCCGCTTGGCGATCCCGGCCTTTTCTCGGGCGATGCCGTTCAGGTCGGGCCCCAGATAGTCCGTGTGCTCGCGGGCAATCTTGGTGACGACGCTCGCAAGCGGGGTGATGACGTTCGTACTGTCGAGCCGGCCTCCCAGCCCCACTTCGATCACCGCGATGTCCACCCCCCGGGCCGCCAGGTCCGCCAAGGCGATGGCGGTCGTGGCCTCGAAGAAGCTCGCGTCCAATCGCTCTACGTGCGGCCGCAGCACGGTGGTCCACTCGGCGAAGCCATCCTCGGAGATCGGTTGTCCGTTTACGGTGATTCGCTCACACGCCGACACGAGGTGGGGGGATGTGTAGACGCCCACCCGGAAGCCGCGGGCCTGAAGCCCGGCCGAGAGGAAGGCGCAGGTAGACCCCTTCCCATTGGTCCCGCCGACGTGGACACTCGGGAAGTGGCGTTCGGGGTTCCCCAGAGCCTTCAGCAACGCCTCGGTGGGTCCGAGGCTCCACTTGATGCGGCCGGCTTGTCGGGAGAACAGGAATCGGCAGGCGTCTGCGAAGGACAACTGGGTCAGTCGGCGGCCTCCGCCGGGCGGCGGCCGGCCATATGACGCAGCAGCTGCGCCGTGGTGTCCCGCAGGTCACTGCGCGGGAGCACCGCGTCCACCATTCCGTGCTCCAAGAGGAACTCGGCGGTCTGGAAGCCTTCCGGCAGGTCTTGTCCGATGGTCTGCTTGATCACGCGCGGCCCCGCGAACCCGATCACCGCCCCCGGCTCCGCCAGGATCACGTCCCCCTGCATGGCATAGGAGGCTGATACGCCTCCGGTGGTGGGATTGGTCAGGATCGAGACGAAGGGGATCGCCACCGAGGCCAATTCGGCCAGGACCGACGAGGTCTTGGCCATCTGCATCAGGGAAAGCACTCCCTCCTGCATGCGCGCGCCGCCCGATGCCGACACGATGATGAGCGGGATGCGCTTGTCGATCGAGCGGCGGGCGAGGCGAGTGATCTTCTCGCCAACGACCGATCCCATCGAGCCACCCATGAAGTTGAAGTCCATGACCGCCAGATCCACCGGCATCCCGTGCAAGCGGGCGTAGCCGGTTCGGACGGCGTCCAGCGGGCCGGCCTTCTTCACGGCGAGCTGGAGGCGCTCGAGATAGTGCTCGAATCCCAGGGGGTCGACCGACTTGAGGGTGGCATCCAGCTCGTGCCAGGACCCTTCGTCCACGAGCAGGTCGATGTACTCCTGCGCCGGGATGCGCCGGTGATGGCCGCAGTTGGGGCAGACGTTGAGCGCGCGGACAAAGCGCTCCTTGATGTCGATATGGCCACACTCGTCGCACTTTTCCCAGGCGTCGGCTGGAATCTCCAGCTTCACCCGTTCGGACGTGCGAGGTTTGCGCTCTTTCTTGAACCAGGCCATTCGCACCAAGGAGGGGATCAGGACGCGCACAATTTGGGCGGGCCCTGAAGGACGCGCCAGTCCCGACGGCATAACGTGTTGTCAGCGCTCGCGATAACCTGACTGGCGGGACTCCCAGGCGACTCGCAGGGCGATTCCCACCGCCAGGCATGAGGCGAGTAGGAACGACCCCCCATAGGAGAAGAACGGAAGCGGGATCCCGGTGATGGGGAGCAGGTTCACCGTCATCCCGACGTTTTCGACGATGTGGGTGAAGAGCATGCCCGCGATGCCGAAGACGCACAGACTCGAATAGGGGTCCGCGGCTCGGCGGGCGATACGGAGCAGGACCATGAGCAGGGTCACGAACAACCCGAGCGCCAGGACGACACCCACAAAACCCAACTCCTCCCCGACAACCGAGAAGATGAAATCCGTGTGTTGGGCGGGCAGGAACGCCAGCCGTTTCTGACTTCCCAGCGTAAACCCCTTTCCCAGGAACCCTCCAGAGCCGACGGCGACTTTCGACTGGATCACGTGCCAACCGGTGGCCCGGGGGTCCACCTCCGGGTTCAGGAAGGCGAGGAGCCGGTTTTGCTGGTAAGGAGCGAGATGGCGCCAGAACGGCAGTGCCACGACTCCCATCAGCACGTTGGCCATCATGACGGTGAGGCCCTCCCACACATACGGTCGCCACCACAACAGCAGACCGAAGAGGAGGACGATCCAGGCCCCCCACACGATGGTGGAGAACGCCAGGATGAGGCCGATGGCCGGAGAGGCGAGCAGCAGGAGGAGCTGGGGCTTGGTGCCGGCCCAGAACAGCATGGCGAACAGGATCGCCACGAACACGATGGCGCTTCCCAGATCGGGCTGCAGCATGACGAGGACGAACGGCACGCCCGTGATGAGGCCGGGAATGGCGAGCTCCCGGAGGGTGGCGGGTGCTTCTCGGCGGTTCGCCAACCACCGAGCCAGCATGAGGATGACCACCAATTTCCCCAGCTCGGCGGGCTGGCCCAGCTTGTGGTGCCCGATGGCGAGCCACGACTTGGTTCCCGCTGCCGTCCCCGTCCCGGTGCCGAAGGCCAAGGTGGCCAGGAGCAAGAAGACGACGAGGCCATAAGCGTACGGCGTGGCCCACTCGAGCAGCCGGGGCGAGAAGCGGAACATGAGCGCGGCGGCGGTGCCGCCGAGCGCGAGCCAAACGACTTGTCGCTCCCAGATGGTGGTGACCAGCGTCGGCACGTCGGTCTGCCCCGCGGAGTACAGCGTGGCGAGGCCGTAGGCGGCGAGCGCCAGTGTGACGCCGGCCAGCGGCCTATCGATGTCGCGGAATCGGGAGAGCATGGGTCGAATCTCGCCGGGTCGTGTCGCGATGAACGCTGTCAGGCCGGATCGTGTCCGGGATCGCACCGGGGAGGATCTGCATTTCGCCCGGGGCGGTGTCGGAGGGCAGGACGAGCCGGACGTTGGAGATGATCGTCGAGTCGGCACCCAGGTATCGGGCGATCACGCGCGTGACCAGCGGGGCGACGTACGGCCCCTCGCGAGCGAACTCGACGATGGCGCCCACGACGATCCGGGGCTTGTCCGCCGGCGCGAAGCCGATGAACCACCCGTGGTTGGGCCCGTGGGGGTTCTGGGCCGTGCCGGTTTTCCCGGCGATGCTGATCGTCTCCTGACGCGCGCCGCGGGCCGTGCCCCGCTCCACCACGCTGATCATGGCCTGCCGCAACCCTAGGAGCTGCTCGTCGGACAGGTCGAAACTGACGTCGGATGGCATGCTGGGATGCACAACGTAGGGCGTCCGCTCGCGCCCGTCGGTCGCCAGCATCTGGTAGAGCCGCACCATGCTGATCAGGGTCTGGGCGTTTTCTCCCTGGCCGATGGCGAGGTTCAAGGTGACGGCGGAGGTCCAACGCCGCGCGCCATAGATGCGGTCGTAGTACTCCGCGCCGGTGGGGAACTCGGGAGGCAGCTCGCCAGGCAGATCCACCCCGGTACGGCCGCGGAACCCCCAGGCGTTGGCATCCTCCAAAAGGGAGGTGAGGCCGAGCTTCAACCCCAGCTGGTAGAAGTACACGTCGCAGCTCTGGGCGATGGCCTCGGCCAAGGTGAGATCGCCGTGCCCCTTGGGCTGCCAGCAACGGAAGTAGCGGTTGCCGTACTGTAGCCCCCCCCGGCAGGGCATCGGCATGCGGCTGTGCATCGTGACGATGCCCCGCTTCAGCGCCATAGCGGCGATGGCGAGCTTCCAAGTGGAGCCCGGAGGATAGCGCGCCTGGATGGCGCGGTCGAAGAACGGATGTGCCTCGTTTTCGCTCAAGCCGCGGAAGTACTCGGCGTTCACGCCCCCGACGAATCGATTGGGGTCGTACCCGGGGGCGCTGTAGAGCGCGAGGATTTCGCCCGTCGTCGGGTCCATCGCCACGACCGCGCCGCGCTGGCCCGCCGGGAAGCTGCGCGCCACGAAGCGCTGGAGATCGAGGTCGATGGACGTGCGGAGCGGAGCGCCCGGCACGGGGCGCAACGTGGGTGCGGCCCCCTGCTCCCGGACGACGTGGCCGAGCGCGCTCACCTCGACGAACCGCACGCCGTCGGCGCCGCGCAGCGAGTCATCGTATTCCCGCTCGAGACCGTCCTTCCCGACTAGTGAGCCGAGGCGCAGCGGCGCAATGCGTCGCTGGGCCAACTCTTGCTCGGTCACCTCGCCCACGTAGCCGATCAGATGCGCGATGTCGCCGCTGTCGGGGTAATGCCGCTTGGGCTCGGTCTGGATAACGAGTCCGGGAATGAGCAGCCGCCGCTCCTCGAGCTCGGAGACGACCCCGAACGGCGCATCGCCGAGGACTAGCGCCGGCTGATAGGGAGCGCGCTGAAACCGGACCAGGATCCGCTCGATGCCCGCGCTGTCCAAGCCGGCGACGCCCGCCATGCGCCACAGGGTGGCACGCAGCGCCGCCGTGTCGGCGGGGAGCAGCGAAACGGTATACCCGGGGACGTTGTCGGCGAGGACCGCGCCGTGGCGGTCGGTGACCACGCCGCGGGGGGCCGGCAGGGTGATCGGCCGGAGCCGGTTGGAGCGGGATTGCAGCTCGTAGCGGCCGTGCTCCAGGATCTGGGCGCGGAAGAACCCCAAGACGATGACGCCGATGGTGCCCCACACGATCCCCCGCGCCACTCGGAGGCGCCGGTCCATGCGGTGGGGATGGAACTGGGTCATGCGTCGCTCAACCGAATCGCGAGCCAGCGGCCGAACAGCCACAGCACGGCGACCCCCACGACTGCCGTCGTGAGGCTCTGCAGCGGCGACCACACGAGCAGCTCCCAGCCCAGCTGGCTCCCCTTGAGCTTCCCCGAGGCCAGCGCCACGACGAGGTTGCGGAACCACGTGCCGGCGAAGAACAGGCAGCCGTTGACGAACAGGTTCTCGGCAAAGAACACCGCCTTCCCCCAAGCCGACAGGTAGCCCACCAGGGTGTGGGCGAGCGCCCCTGCGCCGAAGCTCGCCGGTGTGAGCGCATCCCGCAGCAGGCCGACCAGGAAGCCCGCCGCCGCGCTCTTGCCGGGCTGGGAGCGAATCGTGTAGATGAGGAGGGCGAGCAGCAGAAAATCGGGGGCGATGCGCTCATTCCCCAGGCGGCTGCGCACCGAAAATTGCAGCGCCACGAGGCCCGCCAGGATGACCCAGACCCGGTATTTGTCGCTGCGCCTCACGGCGTCACCGGAGACGGCACCGTGGGGAACGCGCCGTGCAGGTCCGTCCCGCCGCGCGCCGCGGATGCCGGCGGGCCGAGGATCATCACGTGCGTGACGGCGGCGGGATGCACCGCGGGCCGCACGAGATAGGTACGCTCCCACCCCTCGGTCTCCCCCGCGACCCCGACCACCGTCCCCAGTGGCACGCCCCGCGGAAACACCCCTCCCAGCCCAGAGGTGAGAATCAGCGTCCCAACGGGAACGACCTGGCGGTACGGGACACCCCGCAGCTCCAGGAGCCAAACGCCTGGGCCCTCGGTGCCGTGCGGTGCGACAATCCCGAAGACGCTGCCGTCGGCCGCCATCGCGCTCGCGCGAAACTCCGGGTGTGCCCAGGTGACCACCACGCTCGTCTGTACGTCCACGGCGGAGACGACGCCCACGAGCCCTTCGGGACTCACGACCGCCGAGAGCGGGCGAACGCTCTGGCGGCGACCGGCGGACACGACGAGGGTGAGGGGGTCGGTCGGGGCGGACTGGTGCAGGACTTCGGCGGGGGTGTATCCGGTTCCGAGCCGTTCCCCCAGGCCGAGCAAGGCCCGCAGGCGCGTGTTCTCGCTCCGCAGCTCGGGCAGGAATGTCGCGGCGAGGGAGGTGGAGTCGCGCTGGGCGACGACCGATTCGAACCGGGCACGCGACGTGCGCAGCAATTCCGACTGCTGTTGCAGCTCGAGGAAGGGGGCGAGGACGGTGCGGCGCAGCGCGGTGCTGATGGGGTCGCGCCAGGTGGGTGGCAGGCTCATCGCGGCGAGAGACAGCGCAACGCACCCGAGGAACAGCAAGGTGTCCACCCGCGATGCGTAGCGATCCGTTCCGAGCGCCATCGCGCTAGGTGGTCAGGACGTTGCGGTATTTCTCCGGCTCGTCGAGAATCCGGCCGGTGCCCCGGACGACGCAGGTCATCGGGTCCTCGTCGAGGTGGATCGGCAGGCCGGTCTCCTGTTGCAGCAGCACGTCGAGCCCACGGATCAGAGCGCCGCCCCCGGTCATCACGATGCCGCGATCGACGATGTCGCTCGCGAGCTCGGGCGGGGTGATCTCCAGCGCGCGCCGCACGGCATCCACGATCTGCTGGATCGGCTCCTGCACGGCCTCACGGATCTCGCTCGAGTGCACGCGGACGATCTTCGGGATGCCAGAGACGAGATCCCGCCCCTTCACCTCCATCTCCCGCTCCTCGCCCACCGGCGCGGCCGACCCGATCTGGATCTTGATCTGCTCCGCCGTCGGCTCGCCGATCAGGAGGTTGTAGTTTTTGCGCATGAACTGGACGATCGCCTGGTCGAGCTCGTCCCCCCCGGTGCGAATCGAGGTGTCGGACACGATCCCCGACAGCGCGATCACGGCGATCTCGGTGGTCCCGCCGCCGATGTCGATCACCATGTTCCCCGTGGGGGTCTCGACGGGGAGACCCACGCCGATGGCGGCCGCCATCGGCTCGGCCACCATGTAGACTTCCTTCGCGCCGGCCGACTGCGCCGAATCGCGCACCGCGCGCTTCTCCACCTCGGTGATGCCGCTCGGCACGCACACGATCACCTTCGGCTTCACGCGGAACAGGTGCCGGTCGATGATGGTCTTGAGGAAAAACCGCAGCATCTTCTCGGTGACGTCGAAGTCGGCGATCACGCCGTCCTTCAAGGGCCGCACCGCGAGAATGCCTTCGGGCGTGCGGCCGAGCATGCGCTTGGCCTCGAGCCCGATCCCCAGAATCTTGCCCGTGGCTTTCTCGATCGCGACGACCGACGGCTCGTTCAGCACGATGCCTTCGCCGCGCACGTAGATGAGGGTATTCGCCGTGCCGAGATCGACCGCGATCTCGTTCGCGGGACTCCAGGCTCCGATCCTCATCCAAGTCGGCCAGCGTAGCGGCACGTGTCGTCAGGTGGTAAGTGAAGGCGGGCGCAGCACGAATCCCCAACCTAATGAAATGCGTAACTTCAAGCAAGCCTGAAGCTTGACGCTCTTCTCCGGACCGGCTAGCGTTCGCCTATGCCGCGCGTCGCCGCCGCCGAAATCGCCGTTGTGGACCTTAATCGCTGCGATCGCTGCGGCCTCTGCCTCCCGCTCTGCCCCCCGGAGGCCATTCACCTCGTCTTGAACGACCTGGACGTGGACGGGATCGCCTGCACCGGCTGTCGCAAGTGCGTCGCCCCCTGCCCGGTCGGCGCCCTCCGCATGGTCCCGGCCTGATGGCGGGAGGCCACGTCGACGTCCTCGTGGTGGGGGCCGGCCCGGCGGGCACCGTGGCTGCGGCAGAGGCGAAGCGTACGGCCCCCGAGCTCGACGTCCTGGTGGTCGAGCGGGACCGGGCAGTCGGCGCCCCGGTGCGCTGCGCCGAGGGCGTCGGCGACGCCGGTCTGCGGGAGTTCGCTGATCCGGCAGACGCCCCATGGGTGGCCCGGAAGATCACGCGCGTGATTTTCCTCGCCCCCGACGACACCGAAGTACAGGTCGCCGAGCGGGACGTGGGGTGGATCCTCGACCGTACCCGGTTCGACGCCTTCCTTGCCGCCAGGGCCGGGGCCGAAGGCGCTGAGCTGAGGCTTGGCACGGAAGCGTGGGGTATGGAGCGCAGCAGCGGAGGCTGCTGGCACGTCCGGCTGCGCGGGCCGGGGGGCGAGGAAACCATTCGGGCGCGGGTCGTTATCGGTGCCGACGGCGTGGAGGCGATGGTCGCCCGCTGGGCCGGCCTCGAAGCGCGCGTGCCCGCACGAGACATGGAGTCGTGCGCCCAATACGTCATTCAGGGCATCGACTTCGACCCCGACGCCATCTACCTGCAGTTCGGGCACGGGGTGGCGCCGGGCGGCTACGCCTGGGTCTTCCCGAAGGGCGTCGGCGTGGCGAACGTCGGGCTCGGCCTGGTGGCCCTGAAGAGCGACGGACGCAACGCGCGGCAATATCTGGATGAATGGGTCGCCCATCGCTACCCCCACGGGTCCCGCACCGGCTATACGGTGGGCGGCGTGATCGTGCACACGACGATCAAGCAGACCTACACCGACGGCGTGCTCGTGGCGGGCGACGCCGCCCATATGATCAACCCCCTGTCGGGTGGCGGGATCGTGAATGCCATGAAGGCGGGACGCCTGGCCGGCCGCACCGCGGCGGCGGCGATCTGCGCGGGGGACACCTCCGCGCGGCGCCTCGCGACCTATCACAGGGCGTGGATGGATCTGCTGGGTGACGATCATCTCAAGTACTACCGCATCAAGCAGGCGCTGGAAGGTCTGGACGACGGGTTTTTCAACGGCCTGGCCCGCACGGTCAACCGGATCCCCGTGGAGAGGCGGACGCTGGGACGGATTTTCGCGCATGCCCTGGTGAAGCACCCGCAGTTGATTCCGGTGGCGGCGAGGTTCTTCGTGTGAACAAGGAGCCCCATGCTTAGCATCGATCTCCGAGGCAAGCGCGCCCTCATCGCCGGGGTCGCCGACGACGCCGGCTACGGGTTCGCGATCGCCAAAGCCCTGGCCGAGGCGGGCGCGACGGTGTGCACCGGCACGTGGCCGCCCGCGCTGAACATCTTTCTGAACCTGCTCGAGCGCGGCAAGATCGACGACTCCCGAAAGCTGTCGAGCGGCTCGCTGCTCACCTTCGAGAAGATCTATCCGCTCGACGCGGCCTACGACACGCTGGCCGACGCCCCCGAGGAGATTCGGACCAACAAGCGCTACAAGGACGTGGGCGATTTCTCGGTCGAAGGAGTCCGACAGCGCCTGCTGCAGGACTTCGGCGAGAGATCCTTGGACATCGTCGTACACTCGCTCGCCAACGGGCCGGAAGTAAGGAAGCCCCTGCTCGAGACGAGCCGCCCCGGCTACCTCACCGCCGTGAGCGTGAGCGCCTATTCGCTGGTCTCGATGGTGGCCCGACTCGCTCCGCTGATGCGGCCGGGTGGCGCCTTCATCTCCCTCACCTACATGGCGAGCGAGCGGGTCGTCCCCGGCTACGGCGGCGGGATGTCCTCGGCGAAGGCGGCGTTGGAGAGCGACACGCGCACGCTCGCGTTCGAGGCGGGGCGGCGCTACGGCATTCGCGTCAATACGATCTCCGCGGGGCCCCTCGCCTCCCGGGCGGCGACGGCGATCGGCAAGATCGAGCGGATGGTCAAGTACTACGCGGCCAATTCTCCCCTGCCCCAAGAGCTCACGGCCGAGGAAGTCGCGACGACGGCGGCATTCCTGCTGAGCCCGTTGGCCAGCGGCATCACCGGGTCGACGGTCTACGTGGACAAGGGGTTCCATGCCATGGGGATGGCCGTGGACGAGGGGCTGAGCGCGAGCGGCGCCTAGGAACGAAACAGCCGCAGCATCAGGCTGGTCCCTACGGCGCAACGGTTGGCCGCATGGGCCACGCCCCGCCCGAGCTCGCCCAAGAGCCCGTTTTGGAGTCCGAAGGGGATGCGCCCCGCGTCCCACATGTAGACAGGGACCCGCGGCTGCTGGAGAGGATCTTCCGCCCCGCCATGCACACCGCCGAAGCCGAGCGCATACCCCGCCTGTCGGGCGAGCGCGATCACCCTCGGGTTGGTGGCGCCGAAGGGATAGGCAAGCGCGCGCCCCGCTTCCGCGCCGAACCGAGCGGTCAGCGTTTCCCTGGACCGTGCCAGCTCCTCGGTGACGGCCGCCTCCGGGAGCCACGTCAGCCGGCGGTGTGTGGCGGAATGCGAGCCGAACTCGAACCCCCGAGCGCGCCAGATCTCGATCGTATCCCAATCGAGGTGCGTGAGCCGGCGCCAGGTGTAGCGCACATCCCAGGTGTTTTCGCGGCCTACATAATCGGTCACCAGGAAGGTCGTCGCCGTGAAGCCGAGATCGGCGAGCACCGGATACGCATGCTCGCCGAGCTCTGTGTAGCCGTCGTCGAAGGTCAACAAGAACACCGAGGGCGGAATGCGGAATGCGGAATTGCCGGCGCAGTAATCGGCGAACTGCCTCAGGGTGAGGGTCGTCCAGCCAGCTTTCGCCAGGCTCGTCATCTGACGCACGAAAGCCGATCGCGCGACCCGCGTGACGCCCAGCTCGAGCGGTCCCCCGATCCGGTGGTAACAGAGCACGGGCGGCGACACCGCGTTACGTCCCCGTGCTCCCGAATCCTCCCGCCCCGCGCTCGCTCACCGGCAGCTCGGCGACTTCCCGCAGCTCCACCGCCTCGACCCGCTGAAAGACGAGCTGGGCG
Source organism: Gemmatimonadota bacterium (assembly GCA_041477065.1). Lineage (GTDB taxonomy): Bacteria > Gemmatimonadota > Gemmatimonadetes > Gemmatimonadales > GWC2-71-9 > 13-1-40CM-70-15. Next base: position 16,650 of record JBGOUQ010000031.1, on the reverse strand, counting down.
ATCCGCGTCCCCCGCGCCACCGTCACCGGCTCAATGCCGAGATTGATGAGGGCGATCATCAGCTCGCCGCGGTAATCGGAATCAATCGTGGCCGGGGTGTTGGCAAGGGTGAGCCCGTGTTTCAGCGCGAGGCCCGAGCGGGGCCGCACCTGCGCTTCGAAGCCGGCGGGAATCGCCAGCGCGAGACCGGTGCGGACCAGGCGGCGCTCGAGGGACCGAATGGTGAAATCGGGTTCCGCGCTGCAAACGTCGTAGCCCGCCGACCCCGTCGTCTGCCGCGCCGGCAGCGGCAGCCCCTCGTGGTGGGGCAGGCGGCGGACCTGCACCACCGGCACGGTCACACCAACGTCTTGGGATCCACCAACGTCAGCCCGAAGGCCTCCGCGACCCCGGGATACACGACCTTCCCCTCGACCACGTTCAGGCCGAGGCACAGCGCGGGGTCGGCCCGGCATGCTTGTTTCCAGCCTTGCTTGGCGAGCCGCTTGGCGTAGGGGAACGTGGCGTTGGTGAGCGCCAGCGTCGACGTGCGGGGCACGCCGCCGGGCATGTTGGCGACAGCATAATGGATGATCCCGTCCACGACATAGGTCGGGTTTTCATGCGTGGTCGGCTTGATCGTCTCGATGCACCCTCCCTGATCCACCGCGACGTCCACGATCACCGACCCGCGTTTCATGAGCTTGAGATCGGCGCGCTTCACCAGGTGGGGCGCCTTGGCGCCCGGCAGCAGCACCGCGCCGATCACGAGGTCGGCCCGCTTGATCTGATCCAGGATGTTGTGACGGTTGGAGTAGAGCAGGTCCACGTTGGGGGCCAAGACGTCGGAGAGGTAGCGCAGCCGGTCGAGCGAGACGTCGAGCAGGGTGACGTGGGCGCCCAGTCCCGCCGCCATCTTGGCCGCGTTCGTGCCCACCACCCCACCCCCGATGACCAGCACCTCGGCTGGCAGCACGCCCGGCACACCCCCGAGCAGAATACCGCTGCCGCCGAACACCTTCTCGAGGTACTTCGCGCCCTCCTGCACCGCCATCCGTCCGGCGACCTCGCTCATAGGCGTCAGCAGGGGCAGCTCACCGCTCGAGAGCTGCACCGTCTCGTAGGCGATGGCGATGGCGCCCGAGGCGATCACCGCGCGGGTGAGCGCCTCGGCGGCGGCGAAGTGGAAGTAGGTGAACATCACCTGGCCCCGGCGCATCCGCGGCCACTCGGACTCGATCGGCTCCTTCACCTTCATGATCATCTCGGCCTTGGCCCACACCTCCTGGACCTTGGCGACGACTGTCGCGCCGGCCCCGGCATACGCCGCGTCGGTGAAGCCGCTGCCCAGACCCGCTCCCTGCTCGACCAACACCGTGTGGCCGTCGCTCGCCAGCGATTCCGCACCCGCCGGCACGAGGGCCACGCGATTCTCGTTGGTCTTGATCTCCTTCGGAACGCCGACGATCATGCCCTTGCTCCCCCCGGCTCCCCCGCTGGGGGGGGGGCCGCTGTGGTAGGTCCGAGCCAGACCGTGCTCTGCCGCTCGGGCGCGAAGAACTCGGCCGCCACCGCCGCGACATCGGGCGCCGTCAGTGACGTGACCGCCGCCACCATCTCGTCGAGACTGTGGAACGGCTCGCCGTGAACGGCGAGGCCCGCCAAACGATACATCCGGGCGGCGGGACTCTCCAGAGAGAGCATCAGCTGGCCGGCCGTCTGCTGTTTGGCTTCCTCGAGCGCCTCGCCGCGCAGGCCTTCACGCGCCAGCTTCGCGTACTCCTCGCGGATCGCCACGACGGCCTGCTCGGCGGTCGCGGGCGCCGTCCCCACGTAGGTTCCCGCCACCCCCACCCGCCGATAGAAGGAAGTGAACGAGTAGATCGCGTACGCCAGACCCAGCTCCTCACGAATCCGCTGGAACAGCCGGCTCGACATCCCGCCCCCGAGCACGTTGGACAGGACCATCAGCGGGTACTTGCGCTGGTCGGCGAATGGCACGCCGTCCGTCGCCAGAACGATGTGGGTCTGCGCGGTGTCCTTCCCGAACCGGGCCTCCCGCCCGCGCACGGCAGGCGCCGCGCTGGGTGGGGGCGGGGCTCCTTCCTGCTCCCCGTCGAACCACCCCTGCTCCGCCACCAGCTCGAGCAGTCGCTCGTGCTCGAGGTTTCCGGCCGCCGCGATCACGCAGTTGCCGGGGAAATAGGCGTGGGCGTGCAGGTGCTTCAGATCCCCGGTGGTGAGAGCGCTGACGGTTTGGCGGGTACCCAGAATCGAGTAGCCGTAGGGATGCTCGGGCCAGAGCGCCTGCGAGGACAGCTCGAACACCAGGTCGTCGGGGGTATCGTCGACCGTGCTGATCTCCTCGAGCACGACGTTGCGCTCGAGCTGGAGGTCCGCTTCGCGCAGCACCGGATGGCGCACGATGTCGGTGAGGACGTCCACCGCGCGCGGCAGATCGGCGTCGAGCACGCGGGCCTGGAACGCGGTGGTATCGCGGGAGGTGTAGGCGTCGAGTGAGCCGCCCCGAGCCTCGAGCTCCAGGGCGATTTGCTGGGCGGTGCGCCGCTCAGTGCCCTTGAACACCATGTGCTCGAGCAGATGGGAGACGCCCATCTTGGGCCGCGGTTCGTGGGCGCTGGCCGTGCGGACCCAGATACCCACGGCCGCGGAGCGGACATGCGCCACGCGCTCGCTGAGCACCGTGACGCCGTTCGGCGCGGTGGTCTGGGCGATGTCCCGGTCGAGCCGGACGGTCTCCATCGTCCGGCTATGGCTTGTCGAGCAGCGCCTTCCGGGACAGCCGCATCCGGCCGCGCTCGTCGACCTCCAGCAGCTTCACCTTCACGTGGTCGCCCTTCTTGACCACGTCCTCGGTGCGCTCGGTGCGGCCGTGCTGCAGCTCGGAGATGTGAAGCAGGCCTTCGGTGCCCGGCAGGATCTCGATGAACGCGCCGAACGCCGTCGTGCTCTTCACGACGCCCTCGTAGACCTTACCGACTTCGGGCGTCTGGATCATCCCGGCGATGATGTCCCGCGCCTGCTCCCCGCCCGCCCCCACCGCCGAAATCGTGACCATGCCGTTGTCGTCCACGTTGATCTCAGCTCCCGTCTGCTCCTGAATGGCGCGGATCGTCTTGCCCTTGGGGCCGATCAGATCGCCGATCTTGGACGGGGGAATCTGGATCGTGATGATGCGCGGGGCGTACTTCGACAGCTGGGAGCGCGGCTCGGGGATGGCCTTCTCCATGATGTCGAGGATGTGGAGCCGCGCCGTCTTGGCCTTCTCCAGCGCCTCGCTGATGATATGGAAATCCAGTCCCTCGATCTTGATGTCCATCTGGATCGAGGTGACCCCGGCCCGCGTGCCCGCCACCTTGAAATCCATGTCGCCCAGGTGGTCCTCGCTGCCCAGGATGTCCGTCAGGACCGCGACGCGCTTGCCTTCCTTGATCAGCCCCATGGCCACGCCGGCACACGCGGCGGTCATAGGCACCCCGGCGTCGAACAGCGCGTGCGAGCCGCCGCACACCGTCGCCATGGAGGAGGAGCCGTTGGACTCGAGGACGTCGGAGACGATGCGGATCGTGTACGGGAACTGCTCGTAGGGCGGCAGCAGCGCCTGGAGCGCCCGCTCCGCCAGGGCGCCATGCCCCACCTCGCGGCGCGAAGTGCCTCGGATCGGCCGCACTTCGCCGGTCGAGAACGGTGGGAAGTTGTAGTGCAGCATGAACGACTTGGTGACCTCCTGGGCCACGTCGATCGAGTCGATCCGCTGCTCGTCGCTGACCGTGCCGAGCGTCACCGACACGAGCGCCTGCGTCTGGCCGCGGGTGAACAGCGCGGACCCGTGGGTCCGCGGCAGCACGCCCACCTCGCAGCTGATCGCCCGCACCGTGTCGAGGTCGCGCCCGTCCACGCGCTCGCCGCGGGTCAGCACCTGGTCGCGCATCGTGTGGTACTCGATGTCCTCGATGGCCGTGGCGATGTCCTTCCCGTTCTCCGGGAACTCGGCCGCGAGCTGGTCCTGGATCGTCGCTTTCAGGGCCGCGAGCGCCTGCGCCCGCTCCGACTTCTCCGGCAGATTCAGCGCCTCGTCGATCCGCGGCTGCGCCAGCGCCTTCACCCGGGCGACCAGATCCGCCGGCGGGGCGGCCTTGGTCCACTCCATCTTCGGCTGGCGCATGTCGGCGATCAGCTCTTCCTCGGCGTCGAGCATCTCGCGGATGCCCTTATGGGCCACTTCCAGCGCCTTCACGATCTCCGCTTCCGTCAGCTCCAACGCCCCGCCCTCCACCATCACGATCGAGTCGCGCGAGCCCGAAACGATCATGTCCAAGTCGCTGAACTCGAGCTGTTGGAAGGTGGGGTTGAGGATCCACGCGCCCTCGACCCGGCCCACGCGCACCGCGGCGATCGGGCCGTTCCAGGGCACCTTGGACATCGACAGGGCCGCGGAGGCCGCGGTCACGCCAAGCACGTCGGCGTCGTTTTCCTGGTCCGCCGACAGGACGTAGATGAATACCTGGATTTCGTTCTTGAAGCCTTCGGGAAAGAGCGGCCGGATGGTTCGGTCCGTCACGCGGGCCGAGAGGATTTCCTCGTCGGAGGGGCGCCCCTCCCGCTTGAGAAAGCCGCCGGGGATCTTGCCGGCGGCGTAGCTCTTCTCGCGATACTCGACCGTCAGGGGAAAGAATGGCAGGGAGCTGACGTTGTCCGACACCGTCGCGGTCGCCAGCACGACGGTCTCGCCGTACTGGATGAGGCAGGCCCCAGCGGCCTGCTTGGCGAGCCGGCCCGCTTCGAGCCGCAGGGCCCGGCCGGCGAAATTGCGTTCGACGTGCTTCACCAGTTTGCCTGTCTAGAGCACAGGAAAAACACGCCGAGCGCCCCGGTGCTCTTCCCGGGGCGCGCCGCGCGACGCCTTGGTCATCTAGTGGCGGAGTCCCAGCTCGTCGAGGAGCTGCCGATACCGTGCCAGGTCGGTTCGCTTCAGGTACTCCAGCAGGCGGCGTCGCTGGCTTACCATCTTCAGTAAGCCGCGCTGCCCGTGGTAGTCCTTCGCGTGGACCCGGAAGTGATCGGTGAGACTGTTGATCCGCTCGGTGAGCAGCGCGATCTGCACCGGGGTGGACCCGGTATCCGTCTCGTGCCGCCCGTACTTCCGAACCGGCGTCGTCTTGTCGTACATGCCCAGAGTTCCCTAATTGTTAGTAGCAGCGTAAGTTACCTGCACCGAGACCCCTTGTAAAGTCCACACGTGACCCACGCCCCCACCGACCTCGTCGGTCAGTCCCTTGGTCCCTACCAGCTGGAGCGCTTGCTCGGTCAGGGTGGCTTCGCGTGGGTGTTCGTCGGTCGCGAAGCCGACGGCACGCCCGTCGCCGTCAAAGTCCTGAAGCCGCGCTACGCCGCCGACCCCCAGTTCGCCTCCCGCTTCCGCAACGAGAGCGAGACCGCCGCCAAGCTCCAACACCCGAACATCATCCAGATCCGCTCCGTCGGAAAAACCGGGGATCACGTGTACTTCGCGATGGACTTGTGCGCCGACAGTCTGGGCGCCCGCATCGCCCGCGAAGGCCCCCTCCCCGAGACGGAGATCATTCAGATCGCCCAGGACATCGTGGCGGCGCTCGGCTTCGCCCACGCGCAGGGCGTGATCCACCGCGACCTGAAGACGGACAACGTCCTGATCCGCTCCGACGGCAGCGCCGTGATCACCGACTTCGGCATCGCCCGGGCGGTATCGGGATATGTAGCCTCGACCGGCGTGAACATGACGATCGGCACGCCCCACTACCTCTCCCCCGAGCAGGCCCAGGGCCGCGCCCTCGACCAGCGCGTGGACATTTACGCCCTCGGTGTGACGCTGTACAAAGCGGCAACCGGGGACGTGCCGTTCAGCTCGAACGACTGGTTCGAGCTCGCCCGGATGCACGTCGAGGACCCCCCGCCCCCGCCGCGCAAGAAGCGACCGGAGCTGTCGAAACGCTTCGAGCGGGTCGTGCTCAAGTGTCTGGGCAAGCACCCCGACGACCGCTACGCCAACGCCGGGGAGCTGCTGGCGGACCTGGAGGAAGTCCTGGAGCGGCGACGCGCGACGGCCGAGATCGGTATCGCGCCGATCGGCACCAAGCAGGCCCTGGCGATCACCGGCCAGCTGCGGCGAGGGTCGCGGTCCCCGTGGATGGTGATGGCGGGCGTGGGAGTGGGACTACTGCTGTTGATCGCCCTTGTGGTCAAGCTGATGCGCTGAACAGCCGCCGCATGGCGTTCACGAGTCGGCCGACGAACCCCGACGGACGCGTCCCCCCGCCCTCCCCCTCTCCCCCACGCTCCACCCCCTCCAGACGCGGCAACGCTTGCTCGGCGGCCAGCTTCAGCGCCGGCTCATACTCGCGCGGGAACGGTCGCTGCGTGAGCCGCACCGCGAACCCCGGCCCTTCGGCGCTGCCGGTCAGCTCGACGATCCCCGGGTGTGCCCGCTCGATCACATCCATCACCGGCCGCCACGCCTCCCGCCTCCCCGCAGCCCCCTCCCGGTAATACGCCTCGGCCACCGCCGCGACCACCCGTTCGGCCTTCAGGCGCCCGGCGATGTAGCCCTCGAGGACCTGTCTAATGGAGGACGTTGCGGAGGATGTCATTCCCGATCACGAACAGCATCAAGCAGATGATGATGAAGAGGCCCGCCTGCGAAAGGCGCAGCCGCAGCTGCAGCGACAGCGGGCGACGGCGAACGGCTTCGGCCAGCACGAACACCACCTGCCCGCCGTCCAGCACCGGGATCGGCAGCAGGTTGAGGAGAGCGAGGTTGATGGAGAACGCCGCGAGCAAGGGCAGGAGCCAGTCGACGATGCCCAGCCGCACCGCCTGGCCGGACAGCTGTCCGATCATGATTGGGCCGCCGAGGTCGCGGAGCTTCGCCCGACCCGTGGCGAGCTGCGCGAGGCTGCCCAATACCGCGCCGACCTGCCGAACGGTCTGCTCCGCCCCGAAGGCGACCCCCTGCGCAAACGGCTCCCGGACGTATCGGATGGGGAGGTTGACCTGCGCGCCGATGAGACCATGAGCGGATCGAGCTCTACCGCTCGAATCCAGCTCGACTTGGCTGTCCGGCACGACGACGACGTGCACCACCGCGCCCTGCCGCAGGAGGTCCATCGGCACCTCGCGCCGGGGGTTGCTCCGCACGACGTGGAGGAACATCCCCCAGGAGAGGACGGTGTCGCCGCCGGCCCGGAGCACCAGGTCGCCGGGGCGCACCCCGGCCCGGTACGCCGGCAGCCCGGGCTGCACGACCCCCAGCCGTGCGGGAACGCGGGCCTGCAGCGCCCGCAGCGCCGAATCCTTCGCCGCCGCCGTGGGAAGCTGCAGGCGCAGCGGAGCGGGTCGCCCGGCGATCACCAGCGCGACGTCCGCCGGGCCGGCGCGCATGAACCGCTGGAGATCGTCCCAACTCCGCACCACGGAGTCGTTCACCGAGACGATGCTGTCACCGGAAATCAACGTGCCGAGGCTGGTCGCACCGGCAGGGAGTGCCCCCACCGCGACGGAGTCCACTCGGCCGACGGCCAGTTCCGGCGTGCCGACCACCGTGGCGATCCCGACGTACACCACCAGCGCGAGCACCATGTTCATGGTGACCCCGGCGAGCAGCACGATGAGTCGGACCCACACGGGCCGCTTGTCGAACGCTCGGGCCGGGTCGATCGGGACTTCCGACTTGCCTTCCAGCTCCTGGAGGCCTTCATCCTCGAGGCCGGCCATCTTCACGTACCCACCCACCGGAATCCACGACAGCCAGTACTCGGTTTCCCCTCGCCGCCACGACAGCAGGGGCCGGCCGAACCCCAGCGAGAACCGCAGGACCTGCACGCCGAGCGCCTTCGCCGCCATGAAATGCCCGGCTTCATGCACGAAAATGAGCACGCCGATGACGACGATGAAGGCCGCGACGGTCAGGAGCATGCCACCTCCCGCGCCAGGTGCCGCGCCTCGGCGTCGGCGGCCAGCACGCCCTCCAGGGTCCCCGCGTCCCCGGCACGATGCGCCGCGAGCACTCGGGCCATGATCTCAGCGATCTGGCCGAAGCGGATCTTCCCCGCGAGGAACAGCGCCACCGCCACCTCGTTGGCGGCGTTGAACACGGCGGGCGCCGTGCCGCCGGCCCGCGCGGCCGCGCGGCCGAGCGCGTAGGCAGGGAAGCGCTCGGGCACCACGGGCTCGAAGGTGAGGCTCCCGGCGGCCACCGGGTCGAAGCGCCGTGTCCCGGCGTCGGGGACGCGCTCGGGATGGGTCAAGGCGTAGAGGATCGGCAGCTCCATGGTGGGGAAGCCGACCTGCGCGAGCACCGAGCCGTCCACGAATTCGCAGAAGGCGTGGACGATGGACTGGGGGTGAACCACGACCTCGACCTGGTCGTACCCGACGCCGAAGAGAAAGTGCGCCTCGATCACCTCGAGCGCCTTGTTGACCAGCGTTGCCGAGTCTACGGTGATCTTCCGCCCCATCTTCCAGGTCGGGTGGCGCAGCGATTCCTCCACGGTGGCGGTGGCCACGCGGCTGGGGTCCCAGGTGCGGAACGGACCGCCCGAGGCCGTGAGGATGAGCCTGGCCAGCTCCGTGGGCCGGCTCCCAGTGAGACACTGCAGCACGGCGCTGTGCTCGGAGTCCACCGGCACGATCTCTCCTCCCCCCTCCCGCGCGGCGCGCGTCACCAGCTCGCCCGCCATCACGAGCGTTTCCTTGTTGGCGAGTGCCACGCGCTTTCCGGCCCGCAGCGCCGCCAGAGTCGCCTCGAGCCCGGCCGCGCCGACGATGCCGTTGACGACGATTTGGACATCGGGATGAGTCGCCGCTTCGACGAGGCACGCGGTGCCCTTCCCCTTCCCCGCGCCCCCCTTTCCCCCATCCACCAGGCCGACATATGCCGGTTTCCACTGCGCTGCTTGCTGCGCCAGGAGCTCAGCGTTGGAGTGCGCCGTGAGCGCCACGACGCGGAACCGCTCCCGCTGCCGTCCGAGCACCTGCAGCGTAGAGCCGCCGATGGAGCCCGTCGAGCCCAGGACGGCAACGCCGATGGTCACAGCTGTAACGCGGTATACAGGAGGGCCGTAGCGGGGATGGCGAAGTAGAGCGAGTCGAGCCGGTCCAGCACGCCGCCGTGACCCGGGATCAGCGTCGAGGAGTCCTTCACGCCGGCCTCGCGCTTGAGCAGAGACTCCGCGACGTCCCCGACCTGCCCGGCCAGCGCCACGATCAGGCCGACGGCGACGCGCTCCGGCGCGGTGAGCGGCGGCGTGAAGCCCGGCAGGTGCAGCGCCCCGAGGGCGAGCGCCGCGGCGACCGCGGCGAGCGTTCCCGCGACGGCCCCGGCCCAGGTTTTCTGGGGGCTGAGCACCGGCGCCAGTTTCGGCCCCCCCAAGGCGGCGCCCGCGGCCATCGCGGCCGTATCGCCCACCCACGTCACCACCAGCGGCAACGCGGCGAACCACAGACCGCCGGTCGAGCGCACCGCGGCGATGGGTCCGTAGCGCAGTACGTACAGGAGGCTCAGGAGGCCGGAGGCATACAGCGGGGCGAGCACGGTCACCGCGATCGCCGAGAGCGGGCGGTCACTCGGCCCGCGCTTGCGCAGCGCCACCCCGAACACGCCCATCAACCAGATCGCCGCGAGCGACGGCAAGAGGGGATTGAGCGCGCGGCAATAGAAGCAGACGAACCCTCTGACCGTCGGCTCCAGGGTGACGTACCCGACGACGGGGATGGCCACCGCGGCGAGCAGCCCGGGCACGATGAGCGGGCGGATGCCCTGCCGGCGGGCCAGGGCGTACACTTCCCAGGTCCCGAGCGTCCCGAGACCGGCGAGCAGGATCGCCAACGGCCAGCCGCCCAGGTACAGCACCCACAGGACCGCCGGAATGGCGATCGCCGACACGGTGATCCGCTGCGTCAGGTTGGAAGGCATCAGGCCGTGACTTTGCCGAACCGCCGCTCGCGCCGCTGGTAGTCGAGGATCGCCTCGAACAGCTGGTTCCGGGTGAAGTCGGGCCACAGCACGGGCGTGATGTACAGCTCGGTGTAGGCCAGCTGCCAGAGGAGGAAATTGGAGAGCCGCTGCTCGCCGGAGGTGCGGATCAGCAGATCCGGGTCACGCCAGGGAGCCGTGTACAGCTTCTCCTGCAGGGCGGCCTCGTCCAGGTCCTCGAGCTTCTTGGTCCCCTTCAAGACTTCTTCGGCGAGCAGCCGGGCCGCGCGCGCGATCTCGGCGCGGGACGAGTAGGAGATGCACAGGTTGAGCGAGAGCCGTGTGCCATCGCGCGTGTCGCGCTCCACGCGCTCCACCGCGGCGCGCGCCCCCGGGACGAGGCGGCCGCGGTCCCCCAGCACGTGCACGCGTACGCCCTGCCCGCGCAGCTCCTCCACCTCAAGCGCGATATACTCCTCGAGCAGGTCCATCAGGGCGGAGATTTCGGTCGGGGGCCGCTGCCAGTTTTCTTCCGAGAACGCGAACAGGGTCAGCGTCTCGACGCCCGCATCGATCGCCCCTTCGACCGTCTCGCGCACCGCCTTCATGCCGGCACGGTGACCCAGCGGCCGCGGCAAGTGCCGGTCGCGCGCCCAGCGCCCGTTGCCGTCCATGATGATGGCGACGTGGCGCGGGACGGGACCGCCCAGGCGGAGCTTCGCGAGGAGGTCGTCGGCCACGTCAGACCTCCATGATCTCCGCCTCTTTGGCCTTGAGGATCTCGTCCACATGCTTCATGTGGTCGTCGTGCGCCTTTTGGGCGTCTTTTTCGGTCTTCTTCTGCTCGTCCTCGGAGACGTGCTCGGTCTTCTTGATCCGGCTGATCGCCTCGGTGCGGGCGTGGCGGATGCCCACGCGTCCTTCCTCGGCGAATTTGTGGACCACTTTCACGAGCTCCTTGCGGCGCTCCTCCGTCAGCGGCGGCAGGGGAATCCGGATGATGTTGCCGTCGTTGGACGGGGTGAGCCCGAGATCCGAGGCGAGGATCGCCTTCTCGATCGCCTTGAGCAGGCTCTTGTCCCAGGGCTGAATGGTGAGGAGTCTGGGCTCCGGCGCCGCGACGCTCCCGACCTGATTCAGCGGCATCTCGTTGCCGTACGCCTCGACGCGCACGAGGTCGAGCAGCGACGTCGTCGCCTTTCCGGTGCGGACGGTGGCGAACTCGCGCTTCACGGCGTCCACCGCCTTGTCCATCGCCTGCTTCGCCTGCTTGATGTGGTCTGCGAGCGTGGTCATCGCACGATCGTGCCGACGCGCTCACCGGCCAGCACTCTGGCCGTCGCGCCGGGCTGGTTGATGTTGAACACGACGATGGGCAGCCGATTCTCCTTGCACAGGCCGAACGCGTTCGCGTCCATCACCGCGTACCCCTGCACGAGCGCGTCTTGAAAGGACAGCTCGGGGAGGAACCGGGCCTTCGGGTCCTTCTTCGGATCCGCGGTATACACGCCGTCCACGTCGGTCGCTTTCATCAGGACCTTGGCCTCGATTTCCAGCGCCCGCAGCACCGCCGCCGTGTCGGTGGAAAAGTACGGGTTTCCCGTCCCGCCCGCGAAGATCACGATCCGGCCCTTTTCCAGGTGCCGCACGGCGCGGCGCCGGATGTAGGGCTCCGCCAGCTCCTCCATGCGAATCGCCGTCATGACGCGGGTATCGAGCCCCTTCTTCTCCAGGATGTCCTGGAGGGCCAGGGCGTTGATCACCGTCGCCAGCATCCCCATGTAGTCGGCCGAGACCCGGTCCACCCCCTGCTGGCTCGCCGCCGACCCCCGCATGATGTTGCCGCCCCCCACCACCAGGCCGAGCTGCACGCCCGTGGCGGCCACGCCCTTCAGCTCTTCGGAGAGACGGTCGAGCACGCCGAAGTCGATGCCGGCGTCCCGGCTGCCGGCGAACGCCTCCCCGGAGATCTTCAGCAGCGCGCGCTGATAGACGAGCGTCGCCACTCAGGCGGCTCCCAGCTCGAAGCGGGCGAAGCGGCGGACTTCCACCTTTTCCCCCGTCTTGCCGGCATAGGCGCGGACCAGGTCCCCGATCGTCTGCTTGTCGTCCTTGACGAACTTCTGCTCCAGCAGGACCGTCTCCTCGTAGAATTTCTTCAGCATCCCCTCGACGATCTTGGCCCGGATGTTCTCGGGCTTCTTCTGCTCGATCACCTGGGCCTCGTAGATGCGCCGCTCCCGCTCCACCGCATCGGCGGGCAGGTCTGCGATCCGCACGGCGATCGGCTTCGCCGAGGCGATCTGGAGCGCCACATCTTTGGCGAGCTGGCGGAACTCCGCGGTGCGCGCGACGAAGTCGGTCTCGCAATTGAGCTCGACCAGGACGCCGATCCCGCCCGTGAAGTGGATGTAGGCCTCGATGAGCCCTTCTTGCGCCGAGCGCTCGGCGCGCTTCTCGGCCTTGGTCGCGTACTTGACGCGCAGCAGGTCCTGGGCCTTGTCCAGGTCGCCGCCGGCCTCCTCGAGGGCCTTCTTGCAGTCCATCATCCCCGCGCCCGTGCGGGCGCGGAGCTCCGCCACCAGCTTCGCCGGAATCTCTTTCACAGTCGCCACCTCACGTCCCTCCGTATAAGAACGCCGCCCTCGGGCCGTAGGGCCGGGAGGGCGGCGGTCAGGTAGTCCGGCGCGTCCGAACCAGCCGGCTCAGCCCTCGGTCCCCGCAGGGGCCTCGCCCGCCGCCGGCGTCTCCTCGCTCTTCAGTCGGGCGGCAATCGCCTCCGGCTTGGGCCGCCGCTTGCGCCGCGCGGGTTTCTTCTTGCGGTCACCTTCGACCTCGGCTTCCACACCGGTCTCGGTCGAATACGTCACGCCCTCGCCCTCTTCGGACGGCTCGCGCAGCGGCTGCTGCCGCCGGGCCTCCGCGATGACGTCGGAGATAGCCGCCGTGAGCAGGGCGACGGCGCGGATGGCGTCGTCGTTCCCCGGCACCGGCACGGTGATGAGGTCGGGATCGGCGTTGGTGTCCACGATCGCCACTACCGGGATGCCGAGCTTATTGGCCTCGGCCACGGCGATCCGCTCCTTCTTCGCGTCCACCACAAACAGCGCCCCCGGCAGGCGGGCCATGTTCTTGATGCCCGACAGGTTCTTGTCGAGCTTGACGCGCTCGCGATCGAAGAGCAGCTGCTCCTTTTTCGTGTAGTTCTCGAAGTCTCCCTCGGCCGCCCCCTGTTCCAGCTCCTTCAGGCGCTTGATCTGCTTCTTGATGGTCTGGAAGTTGGTGAGCGTCCCGCCCAGCCATCGCTCGATGACGTAGAAGGAGCCACAGCGACGCGCTTCGTCCATGAGAATGAGCTTCAGCTGCTTCTTGGTGCAGACGAAGAGGATGCCTTCACCCTTCAGCACGACGGCGCGCAGCAGCTCCTGGGCCTGCTCGAGCTGCCGCAGCGTCTTCTGTAGGTCGATGATGTAGATGCCGGAGCGTTCCGCGAAGATGAACCGCCGCATCTTCGGGTTCCACCGGCGGGTCTGATGCCCGAAGTGGACCCCCGCTTCGAGCAGATCCTGCAGTTGAGGCTGCGCCATGCACTCCCTTTCCGGGTTTTTGCTCGTCCGCCGTCTTCATCTCCGCTGGTACCCTGCGCCGCAGGGACCCACCAACGGATCGAACGGCGTGTGTTGTGAACCGTCAGCGGTCAGCGTTCAACCGTCAGCGCTGACGGCTGCTGACTGACCGCAGATGGCTCTCCTACCGCTTGCTGAACTGGAACCGCTTCCGCGCGCCGGCGCGCCCCGGCTTCTTGCGCTCCACCACGCGCGGGTCGCGCGTGAGGAGCCCCTGTTCGCGCAGCTTCTTGCGGTGCCGGTCGTCCGCGAGGCACAGCGCCCGCGCGATCCCCATGCGCATGGCCCCCGCCTGGCCCGTGACCCCGCCCCCCGAGCACCGCGCCCGGACGTCGAACGCGCCGAGGGTGTCGGTGGCCGTGAACGGCTGCTGGATGTGCGACACGAGCGACGGCCGGGGGAAGTAGTCCCCCAGCGTGCGTCCGTTGATGTTCCACTTCCCCGAGCCCGGGGTCAGGTACACCCGCGCCACGGCCACCTTGCGCCGCCCGATAGCATGCCAGCGGAGCTCCGGCGTTACCGCGGTCATGCGGCGCCCTCCCCGCCCGCCTGGAGCGCGAGCGGCTGCGGCTGTTGCGCCGCATGGGGATGGGTCGGGCCGGCGTAGACCTTCAGCATCTGCTTCACCTTCTGTCGGGACAGCGTGGTCTTGGGCAGCATCCCCCACACCGCCTTCTCGATCACCCGCTCGGGATGTTTCGCGAGCAGTGTCTTGACGGGTGTGAAGCGCTCGTGCCCCATGTATCCGGTGTGCCGGAAGTAGCGCTTCTGCTCGAGCTTGCGGCCTGAGAGCTGCACCTGCTCGGCGTTCACCACAATGACACAATCCCCGCCGTTGACGTGCGGGGTGAAGGTCGGCTTGTGCTTGCCGCGGAGCACCTGCGCGACCCGGCTCGCCAGACGGCCGAGCGGCTGCCCGGCGGCGTCGACGAGGAACCAGCGGCGCTCGATGTCCTGCGGCTTCAGGATGTACGTCTTCATTCCCTCATGGCTCGAAAAATTGACAGACTGGAATCTTACCAGGCCCGTAAGGGCCTGTCAACCAGAGGGTTCCACGTTTTCCATCGTCACGAGCGGCGCCCCTTTTTCGACCGCTTGACCGACCGCCACATGCACGGTGGCTACGATGCCCCCCCGGAGTGCACGAAGCTCATTCTCCATCTTCATCGCCTCCACGACCACCAACGCCGCACCCGTCTCCACCCGCCGCCCGGCTTCCACCTCGATTCGCACCACGAGACCCGGCATCGGCGCGCGGATCACACCGCCCCCGGCCGGACTCCGCCGCGTCCCCGTGAGGTCCTGGATCTGGCGCGTGCGCTCATCCACCGCCTCGACCTCGAACCGCTCTCCCACTGCCCCCAGCACCAGCCGCAGCGGCACCGATCCCTCGAGCGGCTGCGCCGCCACCGTCCAGGACTCCCCCGCGAGCAGCAGATGGTGCAACGGCGTCCCCGGCACCGCGGCGAGGTGGGCCTCGAAGGCGGTGCCGTCTACGACAACGGTGCCGCCTTCCACCACCACTTCGAACTGGCGACCCGCGATGGTGACGAAGTACTTCAAGCCGCCTCCAGGACGACGACGCTCTCCACATGCGCCGTCTGCGGAAACAGGTCGAACGCCTTGACCGCTGCCACCCGGTAGTTCACGCTCAGGCGGTGCAGATCACGCGCCAGCGTGGCCGGGTCGCACGACATGTACACGAGCCGCGCCACCGGGTCGCCGGTGAACCGCAACACGACGTCCCAGTGGAGCCCGCCCCGCGGCGGATTGACCACGACGGCGTGTGCCGGCGGCAAGGTCGCGAGCACGTCCTCCGCCCGTCCCGCGACGCAGCGCGCCGAGGCCGGCAAACCCCGCCGCCGGGCCCAGGCGATCGCCGTCTCATCGGCATCCACGGTCACCACGTCCGCACCCCGGTCAGCGAGCAACGCCGCCGTGTCGCCGATCCCACCGTACAGGTCCCAGACCGTCCGGCCGCGTACGTCGCCCAACTGGTCCACCGCCCACCGCCGAGCCAGCGCTTCCATCTCCGGATTCACCTGCTCGAACGCCGTCGCCGGGAATCCCGCACTGGGACCCGCCACGACCCGCGCCCTTGCTGCCTCGGCTCCATCGACCGGCTGCCACCAGCAGACGACCGCAGCGCCGTCCGGCACGGCGGCGCGTAGCCGTTCCGCGGTCTGCCACGGCTCCCCCGCCGACTCCGCAATCACGTGTCGCCGTCCCTCGCGGTCGAGCCGCAGCGTGAGCCGGCTGAGGCGGGGTGGCAGCAGATCGAGGTGCGGCTTCACGTCGCGCCACAGCGCCATCAATCGAAAGTCAGCGATGTGACAGTCCGTAAGCGCGAAGACGTCCCCCGGCCGGTCGTTGGGGTGCAGTCCGACCGTTCGACCATCCGAGCGCCCCCCCCCCCCCCCCGCGCCCTTGACCGCCATCGTGATCTTCGCTCGATACCGCCACTCTTCGACGGCCTCGACGATCTCGGGGTCCGGCACATCGAGCTTGCCGATCCGCCGCAGGGCGTCTCCAACGATGGTGCGCTTGGCAGCGAGCTGGGCGTCGTAGGTGAGGTGTTGCAGCTGACAGCCGCCACAGCGATCCTGGCCGTAGTGCGGGCAGGGGGCCGTCACGCGCGCGGCCGCGGCCTCCACGATCTCGCCGACCTCACCCCGCGCGAAGTTCTTGTGGAGCTTCAGTCCTCCCCCGCTCTCCCCCCCCCCCCCGCCACCGTCGCCGCGCAACCGCACACGCTCTCCCGGCGCCGTGCGCGGCACGAAGACGGCGCGCCCATCAGGCAGCCGTCCGACGCCGTCCCCGCCAGCGGCGATCCCCGTGATGGTGACGGCGTCGCTCATTCGCGCAGCCCTTCACGGCGCGCCTGCTGGCCCCAGGGTGAGAGGCGGCCCGCATGGTCATCCCCGTCGGCCCGCACGCGCCCCCACGCGATCGAGATAGGTGATGTCGACATCACCGCGCCGAAAATCGGGATCGTCCATCACCCGGAGGTGGAAGGCCTGCGAGGTCGGCAGCCCGACGATGACCAGCTCCCGCAGGGCCCGTCGCATCCGCCGG
>JBGOUQ010000030.1:0-42183 GCA_041477065.1 Gemmatimonadota bacterium | reverse complement strand
GTGTTTTTGGGCCCCTCCCCCCCCCCCGCCCCCCCCCCTCGGCGTCCACGAAGAGGTGTTCCAGGTGGCCGTGTTCGGGTATCAGCGGGGTTACTTGATGCGCGCGCCAGGTGGAATCGACGATACTGAAGCGCAGCATAGACCGTCCCGCGTCGCTCCGCACCGCCGCCGCGGATGCGAGCGGGTGGTAAATCTGCCGGGTGAAATCCCGATCCACCGCGTTCCACCACGTGCGCCCCCCGAACATGACGCCCGCGAGCAACAGGCCGCCGGCCCCGGCGGCGAGGCGTGCGCGCCCGACGCGCCTCCGGTCCGGCGTCTCGCCCGGCGGGAGCACCGATTCCCGCACCGCCGCGCCGATGATGGTGAGGACTCCGACGAACAGGAACGCGCCGAACGCCGCGAGGCCGATGGCCACCGGTTTCTGCAGCTCGAGCCGCCGGGTGGCGACGGCCTGCACGGGGACGATGGCGGTCCCGGTCCCCGCGGCGCCGGTGACGGTGACCTGCACGCTGTAGGAGCCGCCCGTCATGAGCCAGAGCGCGGCGCCGTACACCGAAGAGTCGCCCGACACGATCTGCGCGGTGTCGGGCGGGGGGGGCGCCGCGGTCCGCGGGTTCCAGTACACGGGAAGGACCGTGACAGTGCGCGCGCGGGCTCCGTTCAGCAGGCGGACGGTGATCTGCGCCAGTCCCGGAACCACGCCGGGCGAGCGGACGATCACGCGGACGGAATAGGGGCCGGCGGGGCCTTCGAAGTAGGTGTCGGGACTGCCGACGTGCGCGGAGGCCACGAGCGTCGCCGCCGCGAGGGCGGCGAGGCGGCCGGCCCGGCTCACCGCTTGACCCGGGCGAGACCGTTCCCGCACCAGAGGCCGATCCGGGTCGACGCAAAGGCGAGGACGACCGCGATGGCGAGCTTCACCGGCGTGACGGGGTCGCTGCGGATGTTCCAGAATCGGTTCTCGAAATCGCCGGGGAGGCTGTTGTAGTTCCAGCGGTTGGCGCCGAACAGGAAGGTCTCCGAGGCGCGCGAGATCAGGAACGGCGTGGCGAACCACTCCGTGACGAAAAACGCACCGAGGAACGCGACCCCCGCGAGCGCGGCCAGCAGCCAGTCCCGTCCCGGTCCGATCCGTCGCATCAACACGTCGATCACGACGGCCGGGACCACTAGGAGCAAGGGGAAGGGCGGGGGGACCATGTGGGTGAGGGGGCGGTACACCGGAGCGAGTTTCGGCGTCGCGGGGAAGAGCGGCAGCACCCAGACCAACAGCAGGGTGATCCCCATGTAGACGGCGGCGGCGGTGGTGGCGGGCCAGCGCAGCGTGGAGGCGCGCGCCCCGGCGACGAGCAGCAGCGGGAAGACGGCGGCCGAGACCATGTAGTACAGGCCGTTGTGGGCGTCATGGGGGAAGCCGATTTGCTCGAACCCCATGATCGCCTTGTTGAGCAGAAGGATGCCGAAGCCGTAGGCGAGGAGCAGGCTGTAGGTGCGCCGCGCGTCGGGCCGCGCCCGATTCTGGAGCGCCGTCACCATCAGCACCGCGCCGAGCTCGATGCCGGTGAAGCCGAGCGCCAGGATCAGGTGCGGGGGCGAGAGCACCTTCACGTCCAGCCCGTACGCGTTGTGCCACCAGTTGTCGAAGGGGGCGGAGACGATCATCGCGAGCGCGCCCCAAATGCACAGCCAGGCGCCAAGGGGGCCGCGGAAACCCCAGAAGCGCACGGCCGCCGCGCGCTCGGTGTCGGTGCCCGCGAACGTGGTCTTCAGTACGAGCCAGCCGCAGCTGAGCCCGGCGATCACGCCGCTTGCGTAAATCGCCATGTGCGCCGGGGTCCAGAACGTGTCTCGCCCGATGGTGCGATGCCAGGAGATGTCCCAGATCACGCCGACCACGGCGCTCGTCGCCGCGACGAGCACCGCTGCGACGTGCCAGGGGAGCGCCGCGGCGCCGGTGGACCCCAGGGGTCGGGCGTCGGACGCCGCGCCAATCGCGCTCGCCGTCACACCTTCACCTCGATCGTCGCGCCCCGCTTGAAGCGGATGTAGAGCCAGGCCATCGGCACGACGAGCGTCCCCGCCGCCAGGACGGTGAGGCCGAGCAGCACGGCGGAGAGCAGCACGGCCCGCTGGGACGCCGCCGCCGCCTCGAACATCCGGTTGTCCTGGTGGGCCAGCAGCACGATCATCGCCTGCCGCGCCTGCGTGCCGACGCCGACATCGGTCGTCGCGAGCCCGCCCAGGACCGAGCGCACCAGCTCCTGATCCGAGGAATCCGTCATCGTCGCGGCGAGGCGCGACAGCTGGTTCTGGAGCTCGGTGCGAATGCTGTCGCGCTGCGCGATCACTTCGGGCCGCTTGTAGGCGGGGTCGGTGCTGGTCGCCATCTGGCGCCAGACCTCCACCCCGGCGTTGTAGCGGTGCAGCGTCTGCACCGTGCGGGCGCCGAGCTCCACCGTGGCCGATGCGTGACCGAGCAGTCGGATCAGGATGATCCCGATGATCAGTGCGGCGACGAGCGTCGCGGCGCTGATCGACACTGCGATCCCGGGGCGGATGAAGGTGTAGTCCTTCATCGCGACGGCGAACGAAGAGCGGCCGACCGACGTGCGCGGCGGCATCGGAGGCGTGGTCATGGGTCGCTGGCCTGTGTTCGGGTTGAAGGGTGCCGGACGGTATCCGCCGCCGGGGAGCGTGTCAACCCGCCGCGCTCACCGCAGGGCCGCGTCCAGTGCGACGCTCGCGCGGCGCACCACGTCGCCCAGCCGGTCGAGCGCCTGCGCGACTCGGGCCGTCTCGGCCTGCGCCTCCGTGGGGCGGCGCTGCTCCACCGCCTCGCGAATCCCGGGCATCGTCTTCACGCCGTACCCCGTGTAGAACCCGGGAGCATAGATCAGGTGCGCGAACCACGGCCGCCGCGGCAGGCCCACCGTGTCGGCGAGGGCCTGCTCGCTCTTCGCGAGCACGGTGTTCACGTCGCGCAGCGCCCGGCGGCGGGCCGGGGTGAGCGTCGCGCCGCCCAACCGTGCCGCCGCGGCCTCGTAAGCGGCCGCGGCCGTATCGAGTCGCGCCAGGGCGGCGCGCACGGCCGACAGATCGAGCCCCTTCGTGGTGTCGTTGCCTTTCGCCAGCTTGGCGATCTGGTCCGCGTAGCCGCGGTAGGTGTGGACGACGGCGCCGAACTCGTACGGCAGCAGCGGCGCGTCCGCCATCCGGAGCACCGCCGTCGCCATCGTCTGCGCTTCCGCCACGCCATACGCGAAGGACGTGTCGAGAAAGCGCTCGTAGAACGAGTAGCTGTCGTAGATCGAGTGGTAGATGCCGTCCTCGGTCCCCCCGCCGTACGCGACGTTGGCCGAGGGAAGACCCAGGTGGTCGAGAAAGGCGGTGTAGTCGGAGCCGGATCCGAGCGCGCCCAGGGTGAAGACGGTGTCGACGGTCGTGTCGCGCACGTGGCGCAGCCGCTGGTGAGCGAGCAGCGCATCGAGCACGCTCTTGCCGCTCTTCGGGTCGGTCACGTCTCGCGCGACCTGGGACAGGAACACCTCGAGCGAGTGCGACCCCGAGGCGCCCAGCCAGCCGCTCGCGTTGGTATCCGAGTTGTAATAGGCGACGCCTTTGGCGCGCAGCTCGTCGGCGTGCGCCTCGGCCCACTCCGTCGAGCCCAGCAACCCCCACTCCTCTCCGTCCCACGCCGCCAGGACGATCGTCCGCGCCGGGCGCCAGCCGGTCTTGAGCAGCGCGCCGAGCGCGCGCGCCGTCTCACCCAACGCCACCTGGCCGGAGATCGGGTCGTTCGCGCCGTTGACCCAGGCGTCGTGGTGGTTGCCATACACCACCCACTGGTCGGGGTCCGTGGCGCCGCGGATCGTCGCGATCACGTCGTACAACGGCCGCGTCTGCCAGTCGAACTTCAGCGCGAGGTGCACGCGCGCCGGCCCGCCGCCGACGTGATAGGTGATTCCCAGCGCGCCACGCCATGCTTCAGGAGCCACCGGGCCGCCCAGGTTCCGCAGCAACGGCAGTGCGTCGCCATAGGAGATCGGCAGGACGGGGATCGCCTCGAGCGTCCTCGCCTCCGCGAGCGCCAGGCGTCTCGCTCCGGGCACCGCCCCCCATCCCGGCGACAACGGGTCGCCGGGATAGGTGGGCATGTCCATGACACTGCCGCGCTGCACGCCTTGCGAAGAGCGCATCGGGCCTTTGGGGTAGACGTCGCCCACGAAGTACCCGTCGTCGCGCGGGTCCGAGTAGATGATGCATCCGATGGCCCCGTTCTCCGCCGCCACTTTGGGCTTGATCCCGCGCCAGGACTGACCGTAGCGCGCGATGACGATCTTCCCCCGTACGCTGATCCCCAGGCTGTCCAGCACGCGATAGTCGGCAGGCACGCCGTAGTTCACGTAGACCAGCTCCCCCGTCACGTCGCCGTCCGGAGAATAGGCGTTGAAGGTCGGCAGCTGCTGGTCTTGCTGACCCGAGGTGGGGTCCTCTGCGAGGGTGGGCTCCTGTAGCGCGGCGGTGTAGCGCTCCGGCGCCAGCAGCTCGAGGGTGCGGCTCACCGGGCGCGGCATCAGCGCCTCGAACTGTTCGATCTTCGCGTCCAGCCCGAACGCGCGGAACCGCGCCAGGATCAGCTCGGCGACGTGGCGCGAGCGCTCGGTGCCCGCTTCGTGCGGCACCGCGCTCAGCAGCCGCAGCTGCGCGCGCAGTGTGTCCCGCGCCGGCACCGCTCGGGCGAGCTGCTCGCGGCGGACCTGATCGGCGACCTGAGATGCGGGGAAGCCGCGGATCGGGGGAGGCGCTGGGGCGGGCTGCTGGGTCTGGAGCACGAGCGCGGCGGCCAGTAGGGCGGTGACGGGCATGGGCGATGGATCCTGACTCTAGGGGACGGTAACGCTACTACCAATGAAATACGGTGGGGAGGGGTGCGCGGGGGAGCGAGCGCGGCGCTCGACTCCCCCGGCGCGTCCGATCACGGGACCACGGTGATCGATCCATTCATCAACGACCCGTGTACGCCGCATTGGAAGGTGTACGTCCCCGGCGTGTTGAACGTGCCGGCCGGAGGCGTGAACGTCCCGGTCGTCAGGATCGGCGAATCCGCGGGCAAGGTCGTCGGCGCGGTGAGCCACTGGATACTGTGGCTCGCCGACGCCGGGGCCCATGTGAACGTCACCGAGCCGCCGGCGGCGATGGTGACGCTGGAAGGGGGTCCGAAGGAGATACCCGGACCGACCGGGATGTTGGCGGTGAGCGGCGCCGAAGTTACGGTCGCGGAAAACACGACCGGGGAGCCCGCGAGTCCATTGACCTTCGCCGTGTCGGTGTGGGTGCCCGCGCTCGGCCCGAGCGTCCGCGTGACGGAGGCGATCCCGGCCGCGTCGGTGACCGGCGCGGTCGAGGACACCGATCCGCCGCCGTCGCCCACGGCCCACGTCACGGTGACTCCGGGCTTGCCGTTCCCGTGTCCGTCGCCCACGCGGACGGTGTGAGGATTGGCAAGCGCGGTGTTGATCACCCCCGCTTGGGCGTTGCCGCTGTTCCGCGTCAGGTTGGTGGCGTTTGCAGCGGTCGCGGTCAGCGCGAGGTTTACCGGGGAGCCGACCAAACCGGTGACAGTCGCGATGACCGCCGCGGCGCCCGCCGTCTGGCCGAATGTGAAGTTCACCGACGAGAGGCCGGCCCCGTCCGTCGTGTCGAGCGTCTGGCTGGGGGTGCCGCCGGCGCCCGACCAGCTCACGATCACACCCGCGACCGGCACGTTCTGATAGTTGCGGGCGATGACCGACATGGGCGTCGCGAGGGTCGAGAGGACGGTGTCGGTCTGGCCGGCCCCGCCTCCGCCGTTGGCCTGGAGCGAAGTGGCGCCCTGGATCTGCGCGAAGGCGGTGAAGGTGATGGGTGAGCCGGTCAAGCCGTTGCGCGTGGCGGTCGCTGTCTGAGTCCCGGCGCCGGCTCCCAGGGTCCGGGTCGCGGTGGCGACGCCGCTGGCATCGGTCACGCTCGACGCGGCGATCGCTCCACCGCCCGCGGCCGCAGCCCACGTCACGGTCACGTTCGCGACCGGGTTCCCGCTCGCGTCCTTCACCACCACGGTGTACGGCGATAGCACAGCGCCGGCGGCGGCGACCTGGCTGTCACCGCTCACTTTGGCGATGACGGTCGGGGTGGGGCCGGGCGTCGTCCCACCGCCGCCCTTGCTCCCGCACGCCACGCCCACCAGGGCACCCCAAACCGCGACCACCCGAAGCTGACGACGCACGCGCATAGCTCACCTCGCTTGCAGAGAAGGACAGGGGGAAAGCGTATCTTGTTAGGGACGCCTTCATGGTACTTGACGGTTGGCGCGTGGTTCCGCAAGGTTCAGCGCGCCCATCAGATGAAGGAGTCACGCGACGCGGCGGAGGCCCGCGTCGGCGGCGGGCCGTGCGGCAGGGGAGGGTGGAGTGGGCGCACCGGAGGGGTTCCAGGAGCAGGCAGGGGAGATCCTGCGGCAGGCCAGCATCGCGCTCGGCGGCCGCACGGTGACGTTGTACGAAGTCTCCCCCGAGCCGTCCTTGGTTCCGCAGGTCTCGAGCAATCCCCACCCCCGGCACCACGACACCAAGGTGGACCTGGACGCCACGCTCAGGCTGTGGGGCGTCCCCATCCAGCTCGGAAGCCGCTGGGTCGGCACCCGCCTGGGCGACGACGGGCCTTGGCTCATCGCCCCCGTGCGCACGCAACCGCCGGCGCCGCCCCCCGGCGGGCGGGAGCGCCGCAGCCCCGAGCGGCTGACCCTCGAGCTGGCCGGGTTGTGCGTCGGCCTCGTTGACCGCCGCGAGCCCGCGACGTGGTCCCCGCCGTCCCTCTCCCCTTTCCGAGGGGCTGGGGACCTCGATCCCCAACGGGACCTGGTGCTGCTGCCCGGCGTCATTGCCCACGAGGCCCGCAATCCCCTCACCGCCGCGCGCGCCGGTCTCCAGCTCATCGTCGAGTCCGTGGGCAAGATGGCCGACCTCGGCGCCGATCGGCGGCTCGAGCTTCTCGGGGAGCTCGCCGATGTCGGCGAGGCGATCGACCGCGCGCTCGACTTCCTGCGGGCGGTGAGCGACCGGGCTCGCGGCATCCAACGGGGCCGGACTCGGTTCGACCTCGTGCGCGCGGTGCGCTCCTGCGTCGAGCTCGAACGCCGGCTCCTCGCCCAGCGCGGGGTCACGCTCGAGCTCACGACCGCACTCGAATCGACGTACGTGGTGGGGGACCCCAGCCTCCTGTACGAGCTCCTGCTCAACCTCATCCGCAACGCCGCCGACGCCTCGGCGGCACGGCGAACACCGGTGCGGGTGGAGCTGACGCAGGAAGGCGATGCTTCGGTCCTCAGCGTCCGCGACGAGGGGCCGGGGATCCCATCACATCTGCACCAGCGGATCTTCGAGCCCGGCTTCACGACCAAAGTCGAGGGCACCGGGACGGGCCTCGCCATCGTACGCACCGTGGCCGAAAAGGAGTTCGCCGGCACGGTGCGCGTCGTCTCCGCGTCCGGGGCGGGGGCGGCGTTTATCGTAACCCTGCCCACGCCGGCCCAGCGTGGGGTTCGCTCCCCCGAGCTGGGTGAGCCGGCGCCGGGCCCGATCTAACGAACCGCCGCGCCGTCGCGTACAATCAGGGACACCTTTCGAGGACCTTCCGCATGAACTGTCGCATCTCGCTCGCCGCCTCCGCGGTGCTTTTGCTCACCGCCGTCTCGCCCACCCCCGTCCGCGCCCAGGATCAGCGCGTGGACACGACGGGCGTCGGCGTGCTGCTCGACCAGGGCATGACCCGCTCGCAAGTGATGCCGAACCTGCAGTACTTGTCCGACGTGATCGGCCCGCGGCTGACCGGCTCGCCCGCCGCGCGCGCGGCCAACGATTGGACGATGGGGAAATTCAAGGAATACGGCCTCGAGGCGCACCTCGAGCAGTGGAACTTCGGCGGCGCCTGGCAGCGGGGGTCCATATGGATGCGGATGACCGCGCCGCGGGCCCACGACGTGGCGGCCGCGAGCTGGGCGTGGGCGCCCGGCACCAACGGCAAAACGGTGAGCGGGCCGGTGGTGCGCATCGACGCCAGCACGCCCGAGAGCCTCGAAGCGAACAAGCTCAAAGTGAAGGGCGCCTGGGTGATGCTGCGCGGGCCGTCCTTCGTGTGGAACAACGACGGGCCGCCGATGGCCGCGGCCGACACGGAGCGGATGCGGGCGGCCTTCCGCGGCTTCTTCGGCGGCGGCGGGCAGCGGCTCGATTCCGCGACGCGCGCGCGCATCATGCAGTTCAACACAGACCAGCCCTTCCTTCTAAAGAACGCGGGCGCCCTGGGGATCCTGCTCGACGGCGGCAAGGAGCAGGACCTGCTCAACATGAGTGGTTCTCCGACGCGGGTCCTGCCGCTCCCGCAGCTCGTCGTCGCGCACGAGGAGTACACCTTGTTCGACCGGCTGCTCCAGGCGGGGACCACGCCGCGGCTCGAGGCGAACGTTCAGAACACGCTGACCATGAAGGACTCGGTCCCGCAGTGGAACACGGTCGCGGAGATCCGTGGCACCGAGCACCCGGGAGAGGTCGTGATCGTGGGCGCCCACCTCGATTCGTGGGACCTCGGTACGGGCGCGAGCGACAACGGCACCGGCTCGATGGCGACGCTCGAGGCCGCGCGCATCATCGCCCAATCGGGACTGAAGCCCAAGCGCACGATCCGCTTCATTCTCTTCACGGGCGAAGAGCAAGGCCTCATGGGCTCGCGCAAGTACGCCGAGGCGCATGCCGCGGACGCGGACTCGATCCAGGCGGTGATCGTGCTGGACAACGGCGTCGGCGCGGTCACGGGGCAGGCGCTGCAGGGGCATCTGGAGACCTACGCGTTGTGGCGTCGCCTGCTCGCGCCGGTGCGCGCCCTGCACGCCGATACCATCACCGACAACGAAAAGGGCGGCACCGACCACCTGTCCTTCATTCCCTACGGCGTGCCGGGGTTCAACTTCAACCAGATCACTCGGGGCTACAACCACACCCATCACTCCCAGTCGGACACCTACGATAAGGCGATCTCCTGGGATCTGATGCAGGCCTCCACCGTGATGGCGGTCTCGGCCTTCGAGCTGGCGAACCTGCCGGGGATGTTGGCGCGCTGGGACAAGCGGCTGCCCGTGCAGCCGATCGTGGCGGCGAAGGTGTCGCCGGAGTTAGTCGGCAGCCACTAGCAGCGCCGCGAGGTCGAGTGGCCGCGTGTACATGACGAGCTTCCCGTCAGGTCCACGCGGCCACTCGTGCTCTGGGCGGTCGCGATACAGCTCCACGCCGTTGCCGTCGGGGTCGCGCAAGTAGACCGCCTCGCTCACGCCGTGGTCGGCCGCCCCTTCGAGGGAAATCCCCGCGTCAATCACGCGCCGCACCGTGGCGGCAAGGGCCCCCCGATCGGGGAGCAGCACGGCGAAGTGATACAGCCCGGTGGTCCCCGGCGCCGGCGGCGGCGCGCCACGGCCCGCCCACGTGTTGAGCCCCAAATGGTGATGATAGCCGCCCGCCGAGAGGAACGCGGCATCGGTCCCGAAGCGCGTCGTGACCTCGAAGCCGAGGACGTCGCGGTAAAACGCGAGGGCGCGGTCTAGATCCGACACCGTCAGATGGACGTGGCCGATGCGGGTGTTGGGGTCGATGGGCATCTCCTCAAGTAACACCAGGCGGTTCCCGAGAGCCATCAGCCGCCAGCGGTCAGCTATCCGTCTGACCGCTGATAGCTGACAGCTGACCGCTGCCGGCTGTAGGTTTCACCGCATGAACGCGACGCCCAAGATCCCGACTCCCGTCAACGAGCCGGTCCTCTCCTACGCTCCCGGCACCCCCGAGCGCGCCGAGCTGAAGCGGGCCCTCAAAGAGATGTCGGGCCAACCCATCGAGATCCCCATCGTCATCGGAGGCCGGGAAATCCGCACCGGCAAGACCATCACCGTAACGATGCCCCACGACCACCGCCACGCGCTGGCGACCGTGCATCAGGCGGGCCCGGCGGAGATGGACGCCGCGGTCGCGGCGGCGCGCGAGGCGTGGCGCGAATGGTCCGCTTGGCCGTTCGAGCGCCGGGCCGCGGTGTTCCTGAAGGCCGCCGATCTGCTCGCGACCCGATTCCGCCCGGCCGTCAACGCGGCCACGATGCTGGGCCAGTCCAAGACCGCGCACCAGGCGGAAATCGACGCGGCGTGCGAGCTGGTGGATTTCTGGCGATTCAACGCGCATTACGCCGAGCGCATCCTCGCCGAGCAGCCGCTGTCCCCCGCGGGGAGCGGCGCCTGGAACATGCTGGACCACCGCCCCCTCGAGGGGTTCGTCTACGCGGTGACGCCGTTCAATTTCACTTCGATCGGCGGCAACCTGCCGACCGCGCCCGCGATCATGGGGTGCACCGTGGTGTGGAAGCCGGCCGCCACCGCGGCGTATTCCAACTACCAGCTGCTGAAGGTGCTCGAGGCGGCCGGCCTGCCTCCGGGCGTGGTGAACTTCCTGCCAGGCCCCTCGGCGCAGATCAGTGAGCGCCTGCTCGCCGACCGACACCTCGGCGGCATCCACTTCACCGGCTCGACCGAAGTGTTCCAGTCGCTGTGGCAGCGGGTGGCCGCGAACCTGACCGGGTACGCGGACTACCCACGGCTCGTGGGGGAAACGGGGGGCAAGGACTTCATCCTCGCCCACCCGAGCGCCGACGCCGATGCGCTCGCGACGGCGATCGTGCGCGGCGCCTACGAGTACCAGGGCCAGAAGTGCAGCGCCGCCTCCCGCGCCTACGTGCCGGATACCCTGTGGCCCGCGGTGCGCGATCGCGTCCTGGGAATGCTGCAGGCCATCAAGGTCGGCGATCCCGCTGACTTCCGGAACTTCATGGGGGCGGTGATCGACCGGAAGGCGTTCGACAAGATCAAGAGCTATATCGACGCGGCCAAGGCCGACAAGAAGGTCACGGTGCTCTCCGGGGGTGGCTGCAACGACGCGAACGGCTACTTCATCCAGCCAACCCTGCTCCAGGTGCAGGATCCGGCCTACCGCACGATGTGTGAGGAGATCTTCGGGCCTGTTCTGTCGCTCTTCGTCTACCCGGCGAAGCAGTGGACGGAGACCCTCCAGCTGGTGGACCGCACTTCACCTTACGCGCTCACGGGCGCGGTGTTCGCGCAAGACCGCCGCGCCGTGGCCGAGGCGCATGCGGCGCTGCGGTACGCGGCCGGGAACTTCTACGTGAACGACAAACCCACCGGCGCCGTCGTCGGCCAGCAGCCCTTCGGGGGCGCGCGCGCCAGCGGCACCAACGACAAGGCCGGCTCGCTCGTCAACCTGCTGCGGTGGGTGTCGCCGCGGACGGTCAAGGAGACCTTCACGCCGGCCCGGGACTTCCCCTACCCGTTCATGGCCGAGCAGTGAGACCCGGGCGAGGCTCCGCTCGCCCGCCGATCCTCGTGCTCGTCTTGGGCGCCGCGTTCCTCCTGATCGTCGCGGCGCTCCTGATCGGCTCGTTCACCAAGCCGGAATTTCCGCCGTATCGGCTGTCCCTGGCGCAGCCGACACCGATCGGGGACTCACTCGTCGGCCCCACGACTTACACGCTCGATGCCTCGGCTACCGACCGCTGGCGCGCCTTCGACTTCGCCCGCAACTCCGCGGTCGAGCCGATCCCCGCCGGTGGGTGGGACATCGCCTTTCAACGCTTTCATCTGATCGCGGGACTGGGGGCGGGGTCAGGGATCGTGGACCTGGGAGCCGTGCCGTTCGACTCGGTGCGCGAGCTCCCTGCCGACGGCTATCGCGCGAATGCGGTGGGAGGCAGCGACACCGCCAACCCCGCCGTCGGCAAGTGGTACCAGTACAGCATGCTCAGCCACCTCCTCACCTCGAAGCACCACGTCTACGGGGTCCGCACCGCCGCCGGTCGCTACGCCAAGCTCGAAGTGCTCGCCTACTACTGCGTCGATGCGGGGACCGCCTGCATCACCTTCCGCTACGCCTACCAGGGAAACGGCAGCCGCCGCGTGAGCCGCCCGTAAGACAAGAACCCCCGGTCGGTTGACCGGGGGTCCGTTTGTCCGAAAAGTCGACGACTTACTTCTGTGGCGGCAGGATCTTGAACATCCCCGTCCCGCAGACCGGGCAGACGCCCTTCAAGGCCGGGCGGCCGTTCGCCATCTTCACCTGCTGCGCGTTGGAGATCTTGCGTTTCGCCTTGCACTTCACGCAGTAGCCTTCGTCCGGCGCCATCGGGGCTTTTCCGGCCTTTGCCATGTCGCTCCTCCAGTGTGGGGCAGGGGCGGGGCGCCTTCCCGGGCCACCCCGAATCGGCCTCCAACATAATACGGCCTGCTCAACTCGTGGGAGCGGGGGCGTCCGTAAAGCCGTTCCGCTTGTGCGAGCCGTCACAGAACGGCTTCGTGGCCGACCCGCCACAACGGCACAGGACAACGACTTGCGCGGGTGACCCGTCCTTGCGGGGGGGCACGGGGATCTCCGACCCGTCCGGTCGAAGGATCCGCACCGGGCCTTCCACGATCAGCGGGCCGTTGGCCTTGGGGGTGATAGTGGTGGCGCTCATACCCCCATCATAACACCCCCCCCCGCGCCCCCGGCTCTCCCACCGCTTGAGAGTTCCTTGAGCCCCCCTCGGTAGCCTCCCGTCGGACACCGTAACGGAGGCGTCTATGAGGAGCATCGTGTTCTTCCTGATTCTCGTCGTAACGCCGATCGCCGCGGCGGCACAGACCGCCGTCTCGGTGGAGACGG
Organism: Gemmatimonadota bacterium; assembly: GCA_041477065.1. Classification (GTDB taxonomy): domain Bacteria; phylum Gemmatimonadota; class Gemmatimonadetes; order Gemmatimonadales; family GWC2-71-9; genus 13-1-40CM-70-15. The sequence goes on along the minus strand of JBGOUQ010000030.1, from coordinate 29,398 downwards.
GGCCTTTCGTGCTGGGGGACGGCGATGGCAGCGCGGCGACCATCCAGCTCGGGTTCCGCGTCGGCAGTCTTCAGGCCAACACCGTGCACGCCGATTTCGCCTTCGCAACGCTGCCGGAGGCGATCGCCAACGGCATACTGTTCGGCATCGCCGATTTCGACCTCGGATACGATCAGCGCCTCGCCACCGGGCTGTCGTTGGCCGTACGGGGCGGAGGCAGCACGCTGTTCGGCCTGAGCGGGGAGGGGGGGGCGGGCTTTCTCCTGGGCTACAATGTCGGGGGCGGCATCGTGACCAAGTGGGGCGAGTGTGCCGGGGTGCGGCTGGATTTCACCTACCGCCGCATCGCGGTCGACCGGGAGACCTACCCAACGGCCAGCCTGACGCTCGGCATCGTGGTCCACCGCTAGCCGGCGGGCGTGGGGGAACGGGGGGCCGTCCGGCAGGGTATCTTGTCGGCGACATCGATGCGAACCTGGCCAGTCCTCCCCATCTCCTTCCTCGCCATCGCCTGCGTCTCGGAGCGTGGTCCGCTCACGAACCGGATGGCGCAGTCGACCACGCGGTATCTGGCGCGCGCCGCCCGGCAACCGGTGAGCTGGCAGCCGTGGGGGCGTGAGGCGTTCGCGCTCGCCGGCCGGCTGGATCGACCGGTCCTGTTGTACGTCGGGGCGGAGGACTGCCGGTGGTGCACGGAGATGGACCGCGAGGTCTACGCGGACCCGTCCCTCGGCGCGCTGATCGATTCCCTCTTCGTGCCGGTGAGAGTGGATCGGGACGAGCGTCCTGACGTGGCCGAGCGCTACCAGGGCGCCGTCCAGGCGCTGGCGGGACTGCACGGCTATCCGCTCACCGTGTTTCTCACGCCGGACGGGGCCGCCTTCTTCGGCGGCACGTACTTCCCTCCGGACGACCCGGTCACGGGGCGCGGCCTGAAGCAGATCCTCCCGGAGATTGCGCGCAGCTATCGGGAGCAGCGCGGGTTCATCGTCCAGCATGCAGCGCTGGTGCGGCAGCTGGCGCTGGGCAAGTCGGGCATCGCCCACGGCGTCCTCCAGCCGCAGGCGCTCCGGCTGGAAATCGGCAACGTACGCGCGGCCCTGGCGGTGCTGGTGCAGGCGAAGCAGGGCCTGGGCGGTTTCTCCCACACGCAAGCCGTGGGTTTGTTGCTCGGGGAGTTTGCCCGAACCGGCGACTCCGCCTCGCTCACGGTCGCCCGGGCGGTGCTGGATGTGATGCTCGACTCCGGGGCCGTGGCGGCCGACGCCGCGCTCGATGACCCACCGGCCCTCGTCCGCGCCGGCCTGGCCCGCGACCTCGCCGTAGCGTGGGTGCTCACCGCCGAACCGCGCTACCGCGACGCCGCGGCGTACGAGGTGCGCGCGCTCGTGCGCGGCCTCGACGCCGCCGGGGCGGAGGATCGGCCGTTGTTTTCGGACCGGCAGGCCTACGTGATCGGCTCGCTGCTCGAGGCGGCCGGGGCGATCGGCGACTCGCTCGCCGAGCGTCGCGCCGTCGCTGCCCTCGACAGCCTGCTGCGCCGCGTGTACGCCAAGGGTCTCGGCGTTCGCCACGCGACGACGGGCGGGAGTGCCGTCCACGGCCTGCTGCAAGATCAGGTGCAGGTAGCGGCGGCGTGTCTCGCGGCGTACGCCGTCGCCGGCCGGCCCCGCTACCTCGAGATTGCCGAGAACCTCGCCGTGGTGCTCGACCGCGACTTCGCCGATCCGGAAGGCGGCTACTTCGACGCTGCGACCGTCGATCCCTCCGCCGCCGCACTCGCCGACCGCACGAAACCGGTGTTCGACGAGCTGCTCCCGGGCGCCAACCCGTGGGCGGCCCGCGTCTTCCTCCAGTTGGCGGTCGCCACGGGGGACGCGCACTACCGCCGCCGTGCCGAGGCCGCGCTCGAGGCCTTCGCCGGGGCGGTGGGCGGCGAAGGGCTCCGGGCGGCCACCTATCTGGCCGTGGCGCGCGATGCCCTCACGTTGTCACCCCGCTAGCACCGTCTCAAAGTGCGACTGACGGAGTCCGATCGGCGCCGCTAGCGTGACCGCACCCCCAAGACTCAGGTCATACCTGCAGGGACCGGAGGACGCGCCGGACGCCGCTGTGGTGGCGCGAGTGCTTGGCGGCGACGTCGAGGCGTTCGGCCTTCTCATCGCGCGCTACGAGCCCGGACTGCTCCGCTTCTCCACTCGGATCCTCGGTAGCGCGGACGCGGCGGCCGACGCCGTGGCTGAGGGCTTGGTGCGGGCCTACCGCCACCTGGCGAGTTGTCGCGAGCCGGCCCGGTTCAGGACCTGGGTGTACCGGATCGTCGCGAACCGGTGCAAGAGTCACCTGGCCCGCCGTCCGCTGGGAGACGTGTCGCTCGATGACGTGACGCCGCCCGCCGACCCGACGGACAACGAAGCGACCCTGGAGCGGGACGAGCAGCTGGCACTGGTGGGGCAGGCGCTCGCGACCCTCTCCCCTGAAAAGCGGGAGGCCTTCGTGCTGAAGCACGTCGAAGGCATGAGCTACGACGAGATGGCCGCGGTGACGGGCGCCAGAATCCCGACGCTGAAAATGCGCGTGCATCGCGCGCGGGAGGCGCTGCTGGAGGCGTTGAAGGAGTACCAATGAACACGATCGATCCCCGGATCCACCAAGTGCTGGACGGCGAGCTGCCGCGCGAGGCGCTCCCGGCCGAGCTGCGGCCTGCGCTGTCGCGGCTCGAGGCCGTGGGGGACGTGCTGCGTCGGGAAACGATCCGTGGCACCGTGGCCGCACGGGTCTTCGCCGAGATCCGCCGTCCGCACCATGGGCGGCTGGTTCGATTGGCGCGCTGGTTCACCGAGCGGCACCCCATCACCATCAGCCTGCGCCCTGTCTGGACCCTCGCGCTCGCCGTCCTGGTCGCCGCCGTCGCGCTGCTTCCCTCAGCCGGCCCGGCCGGCCGCGCGGAGCAGCTGTTGTCGGCGCAGGAAGGCATCGCGCAGTTCGTGGGTCGCTTTCCCGACGCGCGCTCCGTGGAGGTCGTCGGCTCCTTCACCGATTGGCGCCCGGGCGCCATTCCCCTCCAAGACGACGACCGCGACGGCGTATGGCAAACGGAGGTCGTGCTGCCCGCCGGGGAGCACGAGTACATGTTCGTCGTGGACGGGGAGCGGTGGGTGCCCGATCCGCTGGCGGGCCGTTATGCGGACGACGGGTTCGGCCGCCAGAACGCGGTGATCATCGTGCGCCCGGCGGCGGTGCGGTGAAACCGATCCTGATGTTGCTCGCGGTGGTCGCGGTCGGGGGCCTCGCTGCGCAATCGGTGCGCGGCCGGCTGGCCGGCCGTGTGCCGGCGGCCGCGGTCGCGCCGGTCGACTCGATGGTGCGCGCGGCGGCGGCGGACGGGCTTCCGACCGATCCGCTCGTGCGGAAGGCGCTGGAGGGGGGGGCCAAGCGGGCGTCCCCCGAGCAGATCGTCGTCGCCGTCGCGCAGGTCGCGACCCAGCTGCGCGAGGCCCGCACGCTGCTGCTCCGCAGCGGCGCGACCCTGCCGGTCGCTCCAGGCGAGGTCGTCGCCGTATCCGCCGCGCTGGTGCGCGGGCTTCCGGCGCCGCAGGTGCAGCGCCTGGTCGCGGCCCTTCCCGGTGAGCCGACGGGTCCGGCCCTGCACGCCGTCGCGGACATGGTGGGCCACGGGTTCGCCCAGGACGCGGCGGTGGACCTGGTGGTGGACGCCGTGCGGCAGGGGCTGCGGGGCGTGCGGTTGCTCGACGTGGCGACCGCCGCGGTGCGCGAGCTGCAGCGCGGCCAAGTCCATGAAGCCGCCCTCACCGCCGTGCGGCGCCGGCTGCCCGACGTGCCGGCGTCACCCACGCCGCCCCGCGCGGCCCTCACCCGCGCGCGCCGGCCGGTGGCCGACCCGACCCATCCCTAGGACGTGTAGTCGGCGTTGATTCGCACGTAATCCGGACTCAAGTCGCACGTCCACACGACCGCCTCCGCCCGGCCCAGTCCCAGGTCCAGGCGGAGGCGGAGTCGTTTTTGCAGGAAGATTTCGCGAGCGCGCACCGGGTCGGGATGGGCGGTGGCGCCCCCGGTCGCGAGCGTGATCCAGGCGGGGTCGCCGTCCGCAGCCGCCGCGAGGCTCAGCTTGTCGGGATTCAAGGCGACGCCGGACGCCCCGGCCGCGGCCAGCACCCGCCCCCAGTTCGGGTCCGCGCCGTAGATCGCGGTCTTCACGAGGGTCGAGCGCGCGATCGCGCGACCCACCTCGCGGGCCGCTCCCTCGGTCGGCGCACCGGTCACCTGAATCTCCACTACTTTGGTGGCGCCCTCGCCGTCCTCGACGATCGCGAGCGCCAAGGTGCGGGCGACGTGCAGCACGCCCTCCTCGAACACGCGGGCCAGTGCACCATCGCGGAACGGGTCGATCCCGGAGGCGCCGTTGGCCAGCAGCAGCACGGTGTCGTTCGTACTGGTGTCCCCGTCCACGGAAATCGCGTTGAAGGTCCGGTCCGCCACCCGGCGCAGCAGGGGGGCGAGGGTGGCGGCGTCCGCCGCCGCGTCGGTGGTCAGCACGCCGAGGAGGGTGGCCAGGTCGGGGTGGATCATCCCGGCGCCTTTGGCGATGCCGCCCACGGTGATCGACCCGGCGGGCGTGTCGACGCGCACCGCGCAAAGCTTGGGTCGAGTGTCGGTGGTCATGATGGCCCGGGCAGCGTCGGAGCCGCCTTCGGCGGAAAGCCGCCCGGCCGCCTCGCGCAGCCCGGCGGCGACCCGGTCCACGGGGAGCGGGACGCCGATTACGCCGGTGGAGAGCACGAGGGCGGTGCGCGGGGGCAGGGCGGCCGCCTGCTCGGCCGCCTGTGCCATGGCGCGGGCGGCGGCGAGGCCGTCTGCGCCCGTGCAGGCATTGGCGACGCGGGCGTTCATCGCCACCGCGCGGATGCGCCCGGGCCGCTCACTCAGGAGATCCTGGTCGTAAAGGACCGGAGCGGCCCGGACGGTGTTGCGGGTGAAGACGCCGGCGGTGGCGCAGCTGGTTGCGCTCACCAGGAGTGCGACGTCGTACGCCCCGTCGGCCTTGAGCCCGGCGTGCGCCGCGCCGGCGGTGAATCCCTGGGGCGAGGTGACGGAGCCGCCCGCGAGCGGCGCGATGGTGGCGGTCATCGACGGTCAAGATACGCGGCGCCGCGCGCTTGTGTAACCGTCCGTAGTTTCTTATCATAGCGCAACCTTCCCGGGGGGTCCCGTTCGATGTCGGAACCGTTCCTCAGCTCCGACGAATACGACGAACGCGCACATCAGCTGTACAACGAAGGTCAATACGACGACGCCATCGATACCCTGCGCGAGGGCCTGGGGCTCTACCCCCACGCCGTCGAGCTGCACGTCGGGATGGGCTATGCCCGCCTGGCGCGCGAGGAGTACGCGTGGGCGCGGCGTGCCTTCGAGGAGGCGGTCGCCCTCGACCCCGACCACGAGGACGCCCTCGCGGGACTGGGCGAGGTGCTGCTCAAGTTCGGTGAGCGCACCGGGGCCGTCGGGAGCTTCGACCGGATCCTCGCGCTCGGGTTTCGCGACGACCACGACCTGATGCTGCAGATCGGCCGGGCCCTGTTTCGGGAGGGCGTGCTCGACCAGGCGCGGCGTTTTTTCGAGGTGGCGATCACCGCACACCCCGATTCCGCCGACGCCGCGGCCTGCGTGGGCTACGCGAGCCACCGCCTCGGGGACGAGGGCGGCGCCCTGCACTGGCTGCGGCGCGCGCTCGAGCTGGACCCCGCCAACGGTGAGGCCCGCATTTACCTGGCCAACCTCCTCTACGACCGCGGCGAGTACGAGGCGGCGCTGTTCCACCTCGAGCGCACCGAGCCCGACGAGCACTTCGACGGCCTGGCGATCTGGCGCCTCGTCGAGCTGAAACGCAGCGTGTACCGGCTGCCCGAGGACGACCCCGAGCTCGTTCCCTGGCACCGCCGGCTGGACGAGCTGGCGGGCGAGTCGGGCCCCGACGACCTGTTTCTGGCGGAAATCGAAGCGATGGGGCCGGATGGGCAGGTGCGCGATCCGCGCCAGCTGGAGCTGTTCGGCACCTTGCTCACCGAGCTTCAGGGCATGAAGAACCGCACCGGCGGGCCCGGCGACCTGCACCGGGTGGCGACGCCGTCCGGGATGACCTACATCGGGACCTGGGAGGAGATCGTGCGGCAGATGAAGGACGCCGCCGCAGGGTGGGCCGCCGGGTCGATCGAAGAGTACATGGCGGCCAGCGCCCAGCGGGGTCGGCGGCAGACCGGCGTCGCGATTCCCACTACGGACGCGGAGAGCTTTCTCCGGGGCAGCGCGGACGCGGGGCTGCTCCGAATCCTCCACTAACAGGCGGCGTTACCCGGAGAGAGTCGACCCAAGGGCGTCGAACAGGGACGTCCAAATCGAATCGACGGACCGCACGCTCTTGTTCGACGTTTTCGTTCGACGCCGTTACTGGTTTTTCTTGAAGTAGATCCCCACCGACAGCGGCCCATCCCCCAGCGCGACGAGGGCCAGCGAGCCGGCGAGCAGCAGCCCTTCCACCTCGGGCACGCCGCCGCGCGGCAGGACCACCGTGAGCATCGCGACCACCATGTTGACCGCCATCAGCACCGCCACCGGCTGCGTGAGAATGCCGAGCAGCACGCATGCCGCGCCCAGGGTTTCGACGGTGGTCAGGTACACCGCCGCCGGCGTGGCGAACGGAATGCCCGCCCCGTGGAGGAACCCGGACACCCCGGGGATGCCCATGTGGAGCTTCTGCAGGCCGTGGTGCAGGAACACGCCGCCGACCGCGAGACGCAGCATGAGGGCCGCGTACGGAGTGAGTCGATTCATGGCCGCTCCAGTTCGGTGGGTGAGGTGACGAGCCCGCGGCGGCGCGCGTCGCTGCGCACCTCCCGCGCGCCGAGGCGCTTGATGACGACGTCGAGCCCGCGCTGCGGGTGCGCCGCGCCGGCGCCGGCGACGTCGGCGAAACACAGCCCCTCGTCGGGCACGGCGTGCAAGGCCACGTGCCCACCGTGGCAGGCCAGCACCGCGGCGACCCCCAGCGGCCCCGCCTGCACCATGGGCGGCCCGGCGGGATTCAAACCGGCCGCGTTGGCGGCGGACAGCAGCAGCCCGGAGAGGGCCTGGGGCTCGAGGCGGCCGGCCGGAATGCCGCGCAGATCGGCGAAGACGTGCTCGAAGTTCACGAGACGTTAGGGGGGCGTGTCGGGGATCAGGGGTGCGACGAAGGTGCCACGTGTGGCATTCAGTGCAAAACCACTTAGGTTAGCGCAGCGACGGCCATCGTCCCCTAGAACATGGACATGGCGAGGAACGACCGCAGATTGTCGTTTGTGACCCGGAGCCGGGCCGAAAGCAGGCGGACGACCGACCAGAGCACCTTGTACGCGATGTCGCGGTTGAAATCCATCAGCAGCTCGAAGTCGGACCGCGAGATGGTGATGAGGGTGCAGGACACATTCGCGATCGCGTCGGTGGACCGCTCGGACCGGTCGAAGATGGACATCTCGCCGAAGCAGGCTCCGGGCTTGAGGACGGCCAGCGCCTCTTCCCCGGAGCCGGGGATGGTGCGCGAGATCCGAACCTCGCCGGCGGAGATGATGAACAGCCGGTTGCCGGGCTCGCCTTCTTTGAAGACGTATTGCCCGACGGTGAACTTCTGCTCGCGGCAGACCTCCGAGATGCGGGCGAGCTCGCCGTCGTCCAGGTCTTGGAAGATCGCCGCCTGCTTCAGCAGATTGAGATCCACGCGGGGAAAGTACCCGGCAGGGGGGGGGGGAGCAAGTGAAACCGTGGGTGACGGCGGCCGATGTACTTACCGCCCTTCGGGTTCCGCTCGCCGTCCTGTTTCCGTTCGTTCACCGGCCCGCCTGGCAGCTCGGGATCGTCGGCGTCGCCGCGGCCTCGGATTTCTTCGATGGAATGCTGGCGCGACGCTTCGGCTCGTCGCGGCTCGGAGCGTTGCTCGATCCCGTCGCCGACAAGCTGTTCATGGCGTCGGCGTTCCTCACTGTGGCGCGCGGCGGGCTGCTGCACCCCGCGGAGGTCGCCGGGGTATTGCTCCGGGACATCGTCGCGGCCCTCGGTTTCGTCGGTACCTGGCTGCTGCGACGCCCGGTCGCGCTGCCGGCCCGGGCCGGGGGGAAGGCCGTGACGGTCGGACAGGTGCTCACCCTGGTCGCGTTCATCGCCCAGTCGCCGCTGGTGCGACCGCTCGCCTGGGCCACCGCGGCGGTAGCGTGCTACGCGATCTGGGACTACGGTCGGGCGGCCGCGCGGGTCACCGCGCAGCCAGCTCACAAGGAGCAGTGATGCGTACGCTGTGGATCGCGCTGGGAGCGGCGCTGCTAGCGGCCCCCGCCCCCCCGCCCCTGTCGGGCCAGGAATTCAAGCCGCCGCGCGTGAGCGGCGCCCCAACGGGCACCCGCATCGGCCTGTTCGGCTTCGGCGTACGCGGCGGCGTGGACTTGAAGGGCAGCGGCCAGCTCGTGGTGGGCACCGTGCTCGATCTCGGGGACCTCTTCACGGCTCGTGTGCGCCTGCGCCCCTCGGGGGAGATCGGCGTCTTCAACGGCGGCAACACCTACATCGGGAGCGCGGAGGCGCTGTACCGCTTCACCGACGACGACCAGGTCGCCATTCCCTACATCGGCACCGGGCTCTCGCTCGCGGGCCACGAGAACTGCGGAGCGGATCCGGCGTGTCCGGCGCTGTGGGTCAACCTCGTCTTCGGCTTCGAGCTGCACTACAAGTCCACCTTCAACTGGCTCCTGGAGTACCACGGCATGGACGCGATGCGCCGGCACCGGGTGTATATCGGTCTGACTACGCGACGGGGGAACTGAAATGGCCCGCACGGCGTCAGCCGCCATGCAGTGGCGCGAGGGGCTGGTCTTCGAGGGCGGCCCGACGGGTCGCCCGCCGATCGTGGTGGACGGCAACAGCAAGGTGGCCGCCTCGCCGATCGAGCTGCTGCTGCTCGCGGCGGGTACGTGCACCGCCGCCGACGTGGTGCTGATCCTCCAGAAGCAGCGGATCGCGCTGCGCGCGCTCGAGGTCGTGGTAGAGGGTGCGCGCCGCGAGGAGGAGCCGCGGCGCTACACGGCGATTCACTTCCGCTTCACCGTGCGCGGCGACGGCGTCGACGAGACCAAGGCGCGACGCGCCATCGATCTTTCGCTCCTGAAGTACTGCTCCGTGGTCGCCTCCCTCGCCGCCGACATCCCGATCACCTACGACGTCACCCTCGCGTAGCGCGACCTGGTTGATGGGGCTGCTGGCCGCCATTGGCGTACCGGGGGCTGCGGGCGGCCAGAGTGTGGTGGTGGGCGAAACCGCGCTGGGCGCCGTGGGGGTGCTGGCGCGCGCGGATTTCTGGGGTGCAGAGGCGGGCCTGGCACGGCGCGTGGGCCAGAGCCGCATCGCATTGGCGGCGGCCGGAGGCGAGCAGGGCGGGGCCGCAGCGATGCGGGTCGAGCTTCGGGCCCAGTTCCTCCTACTTCCCCCGGCCCGGACGGCGGTGGGGTACTACGCCGGGCTGGGACTCGCGGTCGCCGAGGCGGTGCGCCGTCACGGCGGGGCCTACCTCACGGCGGTGGTCGGTGTGGAGACGGCTGTGTGGCACGCGCGGGGCGTGTACGCCGAGCTGGGGCTCGGTGGGGGAGTACGGATGGCGGCGGGGGTGCGGTGGCGCCGCGTGCCGGCGTGGTGGCCCTGAGCGGCCGGAGCGGTCGACCTGCTCAGGCGTTCGCGGCGACGGTCGCTTGGCGCGCGACGACCGGCTGGCAGTAACGCTCGCCCAGTACCCGCAGCTGTCCGATCTCGTCCTCGCTCAGATCCTCGTACCGGTCGGCCAGATAGAGCATGGTGTCGTCGAACCACTCTTTCTGGTGCTCGGGGTTGGCTTCGAGGACGCCGCAGCGGAGGATATGGGAAAACAGCTCGTCGCGTGCCTGCTCAAAGGTGGTGGAGGTCTGCGTTTTGCGGGGCTCGCTACGTTTCTTGGCCATGCGGGGCGGCTCCTCTCGTGGGCTGGGGCGCGGGGAATCGGCGGCGGCAATCTAATAGGTGAAGCCCCCGAAAGGCAAACCGGGTATTATCATCCGGGTGCCATGAGCGACGAAACCTACGGTCCGGAGCGTGCCGAGCGGCTGGTGGCGCTGCTGCGCGCCCTGGTCGAGCGCATCCAGGAGTTGGACCGCGTGGGACGATTGCTTGACGCGGCTCCCGAGCTGCAGAAGCTGCTGGGCAACGTCCGCAGCGAGCTGTTTCACTACGAAGTGCGCCAGACGTACGACACCCCGGAGATCGCCGAGAGCCGGCGGATCGTGGAAGAAGCCGAGCGCCGCTTCCGCGAGCTGGAGTTCGACGATCCCGGGGACGACGAGGAAACTTGGCGGGGGGAACCGACCGGATGAAGCGATTCTACCTGCTCCTGGCTGCGGTAGTGGTTGCGGGCGGCGTTTGGTTGTGGTGGGCGTCGCGGGAAAAAGGGGCGGCGGCTCCGGCGGCGGGCGCTTCGCCCGTTCCGGCCGCGGCTTCGGACGGTTTCACTGGCTACACCCTCGGGAGCGACTCGGCGCCCATTGAAATCGTCGAGTACGCGGACTACCAATGCGGACACTGCGGGGAGTTCGCGGTATTGCAGTTCCCGGTCATCAAGCAGCAACTGATCGCCACCGGGAGGGTGCGGTGGCGACTGCGGGATTTCCCCCTGGGGTTCCCCTGGTCGCGCCTCTCGGCCCTCGCGGCGCAGTGCGCCGGGGAGCAGGGCAAGTTCTGGCCGATGGCGGACACGCTCTTCCTCACGCAGAGCGAATGGGGCCGGCAGGCGCGGGATCCGTCGGGCGCCTTCCGGTCGCTGGCCGTCGGGGTCGGCGTGGACCGGGACAAGTACGACGCCTGCATGGCCGGCACCCGCTACGCCGGCCGCATCGAGGCGAGCCACGAAGAGGGCGTGACCCGGGGGGTCAACGGCACGCCGACGTTCTTTGTGAACGGCAGCCCCTGGCCGGATACGCACAACATCAGCTCGGACCGGTTCCGGCAGGTCGTCGACAGCGTCATCGCGGCCAAGAAGAAACGCTGAGATGCGGCACCGTCAGGCGATCGCGCTGCTGGCGCTGATCGGCTGCTTCGTCGCGTCGTACCTGTGGCTGTACAAGATCGGCGCGATCGGCGAGCTCAAGTGCGGCACGGGCGGCTGTGAGACGGTCCAAACCAGCCGCTGGGCCGTGTTGTTCGGCATCCCCGTCGCGTTCTACGGCGTGGTGGGATATGCCCTGATCTTCGCGGTGGCGCTCCTCGGTCTGCAGCCGCGCTTCGCGGCCCGGCCCGGTGCGACGCGCGTGCTCGCCGCCCTCGCCACCGGCGGACTGCTGTTCACGCTCTACCTCACCTACGTCGAGCTGTTCGTCATCCACGCGATCTGCCGCTGGTGCGTCGCATCGGCCGCGATCATCACGACGATCTGGGCGGTGGCGCTCCGCGGCACCTTCCGCCGGGGCCCGGCGGCATGACCCCAACGGCGCCCCCGGGGGCCCCGCCTTCGGCTCCGGCGCCCCCCCCCCCCCCCCCCCGAGGCCGCTACCTCGCCACCCTCGCCCTCGCGGCGGTGGGCATCGTGTACGGCGACATCGGTACGAGCCCGCTGTACGCCATCCGCGAGGCGTTCGGAGGGCCCCACGGAATCCCGGTCAACCCGGTGAACGTGCTCGGCGTGCTCTCGCTCGTGTTCTGGTCGCTCGTCATCGTCGTCACGATCAAGTACCACGTCGTCATCATCCGCGCCGACAACAAAGGCGAAGGGGGCGTGCTCGCCCTGATGGCGCTGGTCAACGGCAGCCGGGTTGCCCGCGGGCTTTCGCCGCGCCGCGTCATGATCGTGCTCGGGATCATTGGGTCCGCGCTGCTGTATGCCGACGGCGCCCTCACCCCGGCGATTTCGGTGCTGAGCGCCGTCGAGGGGCTCGAGATCGCGACGCCGGCGCTGGCCACGTGGGTGATCCCGGTGACCCTCGCCATCCTCGTCGGGCTGTTTCTGCTGCAGAGCCATGGGACCGCGCGCATCGGGGCGCTGTTCGGCCCCGTCATGCTCGTCTGGTTCGTCGTCATCGGCGTCCTCGGTTTGACCGCGATTGTGCGACAGCCCGCCGTCCTGGCGGCGGTCTCTCCCCATTTCGCCGGGCGCTTCTTCGCCGAGAACGTGGGGCGGGGCTTCATCGTGTTGGGCGCGGTGTTCCTGGTAGTGACGGGCGGGGAGGCGTTGTACGCGGACCTCGGTCACTTCGGCCATCGCGCGATTCAGCTGGCGTGGTTCAGTGTCCCGCTGCCCTCGCTGATGCTCAACTACTTCGGGCAGGGCGCATTGCTGCTACGCGATCCCGCGGCCGCGCAGAATCCGTTCTACCACCTCGCGCCGACATGGGCGCTCTACCCGTTGATCGCCCTCGCCACCGCGGCGACGATCATCGCCTCGCAGGCCGTGATCTCCGGCGCCTTCTCCCTCACCCGCCAGGCGGTGCTGCTCGGCTACAGCCCGCGCCTCACGATCGAGCACACCTCCTCCCGCGAGATCGGCCAGATCTACGTGCCGGCGGTGAACTGGGGCCTGATGATCCTCACGTGCGTGCTGGTGCTCGGCTTCCAGACCTCGAGCCATATCGCCGGCGCGTACGGCGTGGCCTTGTCGACCCTGATGCTCATCACGACGCTCATGTTCTACGTGATGAGCCGGGAAGTGTGGGGCTGGAGCCGCCTGCGGGCCGCGAGCGTCGCCGGCCTGTTTCTCTGGCTTGACGTGCTCTTCCTGGGAGCCAACGCGCTCAAGATCCGCAACGGCGGCTGGGTCCCGTTGGTGATCGCGGCCGCGGTCTTCCTGCTCATGACGACGTGGAAGCGCGGCCGCGAGATCCTGGCCAAGCGCATGTTGGAAAAGACGGTGCCGCTCAAGATGCTGCTCGCCGATCTGGCGGCCGAGCCGCCGATCCGCGTGCCCGGCACGGCCGTCTTCATGTACGGCAGCGCCGACGGCACGCCACCCGCGCTCGTGCACAATTTGGCCCACAACAAGGTGCTGCACGAGAAGATCGTGTTCCTGAACGTGGTGACGCTCGATGTCCCCCACGTCCCGCCCTCGGAGCGGGTGACCATGAAGCGCCTCGGGAAGGGGTTTCACGGCGTGGTGGCGCGCTACGGATTCACGGACGACCCCGACATCGAGGACGTCCTGGCGGCCTGCCGGGCGAAATCACTCGAGATTCGGATGGAGGGAACGACGTTCTTCCTCGGCCGCGAGATCCTCGTCGCTTCCGAGCGACCCGGGATGGCCGAGTGGCGCGAGCGGCTGTTCGCGTTCATGTCGCGCAACGCGCAGCGGGCGACCGTCTTCTTCAAGATCCCGGCGAACCAGGTGTTCGAAGTCGGAGCCCAGGTCGAGCTGTAGCGTCCGACCTCCCCGTCAGCTCTCCTTCTCCTCGTACTGATCCTTCAGCCGCTGCACCACTGCCGGATCCGCCAGCGTCGTCGTGTCCCCCAACGCCCGCCCCTCCGCGATGTCCTTCAGGAGCCGTCGCATGATCTTGCCGCTGCGGGTCTTGGGTAGGTCGGCGGAGAACAGGATGTCGTCGGGTCGAGCCAGCGCGCCGATCTTCTTGGCCACGTGGCTCTTCAACTCTTCGCGCAAACTGTCGCTCGCCGTCTTGCCTTCCTTGAGAGTCACGAACGCGGCCAGCGCCTGGCCCTTGAGCTCGTGGGCGCGGCCGACGACGGCGGCCTCCGCGACCGCGGGATGGTCCACCAGTGCGCTCTCCACCTCCATCGTACCGATCCGGTGGCCGGCGACGTTGAGCACGTCGTCCACCCGGCCCAGGATCCAGTAGTAGCCGTCGTCGTCCCGCTTGGCGCCGTCGCCCGGGAAGTAGGTGTTGGGCCAGCGGCTCCAATACACCTGGCGGTAGCGCTCGTCGTCGCCCCAGATGGTGCGCAGCATCCCCGGCCAGGGGCTCGTGATCGCAAGATAACCGCCGCCTACCTCCACCTCCTTCCCCGCGCCGTCGAGCAGCTTCGCCTCGATGCCGGGGAAGGGGATGGTGCCCGAGCCGGGCTTCGTGGTGGTGACGCCGGGCAGGGGCGTGATCATGATCCCGCCCGTCTCCGTCTGCCACCAGGTGTCGACGATGGGACAGCGCTCGTGGCCGATATTGTGGTGGTACCACATCCACGCCTCCGGGTTGATCGGCTCCCCCACCGTGCCGAGGAGGCGGAGCCGGGAGAGGTCGTGCTTCGCCGGCAGCGCGGTCCCCCACTTCATGAACGCCCGGATTGCCGTGGGCGCGGTGTAGAACACCGTCACGCCGTGGCGCGCGCAGATCGCCCAGAAGCGGTCCTTGCCCGGATGGTCAGGCGCGCCTTCGTACATCAGCTCCGTCACGCCGAGCGCGAGCGGCCCGTACACGACGTAGGAGTGCCCCGTCACCCAGCCGACGTCCGCGGTGCACCAGAAAACGTCGGTGTCCTTCAGGTCGAACACCCACTTGGTCGTGGCGTAGACGTGGGTGAGGTAGCCGCCGGTGGTGTGGAGGATGCCCTTCGGCTTGCCGGTGGTGCCGGACGTGTAGAGGATGTAGAGCGGGTCCTCGGCGTCCATCGCTTCGGGCGGGCATTCGGGCGCGGCGCGGGCCATCAGATCCGCCCACCAGTGATCGCGGCCCGCTTTCATCGGAACATCGTGTCCGGTGCGCTTCAACACCACGGCGTGGGTGATGGTGGGCGTGCCATCGATCGCCTCGTCCGCGTTCTGCTTGAGCGGAACGACGGCGCCGCGGCGGTAACCGCCGTCGGCCGTGATCACGACTTTGGCGGCGGCGTCGTTGATTCGATCGCGCAGCGATTCCGCCGAGAAGCCGCCGAACACCACCGTGTGCACGGCGCCGATGCGCGCGCACGCCAGCATCGCCACCGCCACCTCGGGCACCATCGGTAGGTAGATCGCGACGCGATCGCCCCGCGCGATCCCCAGACTCTTCAGCACGTTGGCGAACTTGTTCACCTCCATGTGCAGCTCGCGGTAGGTGAGCCGCCGCACCTCACCCGGCTCCCCTTCCCAGATCAGCGCGACCTTGTCCCCACGGCCGGCGCGGACGTGGCGGTCGAGACAGTTCACGCTGGCGTTCAGCTTGCCCCCGACGAACCACTTGGCGTGCGGAGCCTTCCACTCGAGCACGCGGTCCCAGGGGCGGCTCCACTCGAGCTGCCGCGCCCACTCCGCCCAGTAGCCCTCGCGATCCCGCCGCGCCCGCTCGTAGACGGAGGCGTCCTTCACGTGGGCGCCCGCGCGGAAGTGCTCCGGGGGCGGGAAGCTGCGCTGCTCGTCGAGCAAAGTCTCGATGCGATCGTGGGGCATGATTGGACTGTTGTGGTCGTTTGGGTTTGTCGTGCCTGTCGCGTTTTGCCCCGCTCCCTTCGGCCTGCGGCAGGGGCGGTCGTGAGGGTCGTCACCCGCTTTTGACAACCGCTTGATTTGGTTGAGCTTAGTTATATGGCACCAAAGTGGCGTTGGGAAGGGCGTCCCGAATGGAGCGCCACTTGGAGGGGTCGATCCTGATGTCTACGCGACAGATGGAAAAGGTGCTGGCTGCACCCGAAGCGCTGAGTCTCGACACGCGGACGGCCTTTCGCCGTGCCGCGACGGAGCTGCTGGAGCAGCTCGCCGAGGGCGCGGGGCGCCTGGTCATCGACCTCTCGTCCACGCGGCACGTGGACAGCGCCGGGCTCGGCGCGCTGATGCTGATTCAGCGCAAGGCCGCAGAGCGTCGCCAGAGTGTGTGCCTACGCGGGGCCAACGAGGAGCTGCGCTTCCTCCTGGTGCTGACCAAGCTGGACGACTTGTTCGAACTGGAGCATGGAGACGCCTAGGCTATATTGGTCCCACCTATGTCGGCCCAGGCTTCGCTGCGCAGGGTGTTGTTTGTCGAAGATGAGAAAGCGCTCCAGATGTCCTACGAGCGCTACTTCGACGCCCGCTACGAGATGGCGTTCGCGAGCACCGGCGCCGAAGCGCTCCAGCGGCTGCAGGGATTCCACCCCGACGTGATGGTCCTCGACCTGCGATTGCCCGACACCGACGGCATCGCCCTGCTGCAGAAGATCCGCCAGAGCCACCCCGACATGCCCGTACTCGTCACCACCGCGTACGTCAGTATGGAACCGCTGATGAGCGTGTTGGACCTCGGGCACAGCGGTTATCTGGTGAAGCCGTTCGAACTCAACGAGCTGGGCGCGCGCATCGATGCTGTCGGCTGAGTGCCTGACGCACGCCTTCGGCTCGGTTCGCGCCCTCGACGGCATCTCCTTCCGACTCGAGCCGGGTCGCACCCTCGCTGTCTTCGGCCCCAACGGGGCCGGCAAGACCACACTCCTGAAGGTGCTCGCGGGATTGATCCGGCCGCAGGCGGGGCACGCGCACGTCGACGGCGGTCGCCGGGCGATCGGCTGGATCGGCCACCAGTCGCACCTGTACGCGAATCTCACGGTGCGGGAGAACCTGCTGTTCTGGGCGTCGCTGTACGGGGTGCCGGCGGCGGACCGTGGCCCTCGTGCCGACGAGCTGTTGCGCCGGCTCGGCATCGGCGACCGGGCGGCCCAGCCCGTCGCCGCGTTGTCCCGCGGCCTGTTGCAGCGGGCCGCCATCGCTCGGGCCCTGGTGCACGAGCCGGCCGTGCTGCTCCTCGACGAGCCGTTCACCGGACTCGACCTGGCGGCCGCGGGCGAGTTCCGCCGGCTGCTCGCCGAGCTGGCGCGGGGCGGGCGGGCCGTCGTGATCGCGACCCACAACGTCGAAGAAGGCGTCGAGCTCGCGACCGAGATCGCCTTCCAGCACCGCGGCCGGTTCGTGGCGCTGGCGGCGCGCGGCGCGCGCGGGCCGGCCGAGATCGCCGAGGCCTACCGCCGGGCCGTGGCCGATGGCTGATCTATTCCGACACGCCTGGGCGATCGCCCGCAAAGACCTGGTGCTCGAGTTCCGCACGCGCACCGCGATCATGTCGGCGGCGGTATTCACGGCGCTGGTGCTCGTGGTCTTCAACTTCGGTCGCGACCCGACCGCCATCCCGACGCTCACCATCGCCCCCAGCATCCTGTGGGTCACCTTCAGCTTCGCGGGGATGCTGGCGCTGAACCGCGCGTTCCAGCTCGAGCTCGAGAACTCCGCGCTCGACGGACTGCTGCTCGCGCCGATCAGCCGGTTCAGCCTCTACCTGGGCAAGCTCGCCGCGAACCTGGTGTTCGTCGCCACGGTGGAGACGATCGGTCTGCTGCTGTTCGCGCTGTTCTTCGACGTCCCCCTCCAGCGCATCGTGGGACCGCTCGTGGGGGTGATCGCCCTGGCCACGGTGGGGTTCATCGCGGTGGGCACGCTCTTCAGCGCCATGGTGATCCGGACACGGTTCGCCGAGCTCATGCTGCCGGTGCTGCTGCTGCCGTTCCTCATCCCCCCCCTCGTATGGGCGGTGCAGGCGACGGGCCAGCTGTTCGCGGCGCGCCCCTTGAGCGAAGTCGCCGGGGCCTTGAAGTTGCTCGCGGCCTACGACATCGTGTTCGTGACGCTCGCCACACTCCTCTTTCCCGCCACGGTGGACCAATGAGCCTCGTGCAGCGCGGTCGGTGGGTGACCCTGGTCGGCCTGGCCCTGCTCGCGGGCGTGTACGTCCGTGCCCTCGTCTTCACCCCGGTCGAGCTGCACCAGGGCCCGGCCCAGAAGATCTTCTACGTGCACGTCCCGGCCGCGTGGTCGGCGATGCTCGCGATGGGCCTCGTCGGCGTCGCCAGCATCCTCTATCTACTGGTCAAGGACGCCCGCTACGATCGCTTCGCCGCGGCCAGCGCCGAGGTCGGCACCGCCTTCTCGCTCGTCATGCTCACCACGGGCCCCATTTGGGCGAAGCCGATCTGGGGCACCTGGTGGACATGGGACGCCCGGCTCACCTTGACCCTCTTCCTCTTTTTCCTGTTCCTCGGGTACCTGCTGCTGCGCGGGGCGGTCACCGACGTGGGGCTGCGGGCGCGCTACTCGGCGGTGCTCGGTATCTGCGGCCTGGTGCTGCTCCCCTTCATTCATCTCAGCGTCTATCTGTTCCGCACCCTGCACCCGATGCCGATCGTGCTGAAACCGAGCGCGCCGTCGCTGCCCGGCGTCATGCTGGCGACGCTGCTCTTCTCGGTCGGGGTGTTCACCCTGTTGTACGTCGGGTTCGTGATGCAGCGCTACGGCATCGGCGACCGCGGAGAAGGGGGAGGAACGCATGCCTGAGACTGTGCCGCCCAACGGCGCCTACATGGTCGCGGCCTACACCATCGCAGCCGTGATCCTGCTGTTCTACACCATCACCCTTTGGCGCCGGGGTCGGACGCCGCGCTCCTGAGACGCGCCCGCGCCGCGGTAAGCTGCGCCATTCCGTCGGGAACTTGGGTCGCCCACAGGGCGAGCGCTTCGTCCGCGGCGGTGTGGTCGCCGGCCTGGAATAGCGCCTGGGCGTTCTGCCAGATCGCGTCGGCCCCACCTCCGGCCGCGTAGGCGCGCGCGAATCGCGCCGCCGCCTCGGCCGGCAGCCCCGCTCTGCGGTACAGCTCCCCCGCCGCCATCGCGGCGTCGGCCCGCTCCTCCAACACCAGCACCTGCTCGTAAGCGTGAAGTGCGTCCTTCTGCTTGAACACCATCAGGCATGCGTCGCCGAGCAGCATCCAGGCGTCCGGATTCCCGGGGAACCGCAGCGCCGCCTCCTGCCCTGCCGTGAACGCCCCGACGCGGTCATCGAGCGTGCGACACAGCGCGACGAGCGCGGGGTATGGCTCGGCGAACGTCGGCGAGACCGAGCAGGCGCGCCGCAGCCACCACACGGCGCGGCGCGGGGCGTGCCCCTGGCAGGCGGACGCGCGACGTACGGCGAGCCGGGCGAGCGCGGCGCGGAACGATCTCCACATTGCTTGATAATGGTTTTGCGGCCGGTGAGATTGCAACCACGCATGACACCGCAGGCCGGATCGTCTCGCGTTGCCCCTCCTACCCCTCCCCCTCTGGGCGGGCGACGCATCGTCGTCACCCGCGCGCGCGAGCAGGCGGGCGACCTGGTGCGCGCCTTGGAGGCCCTCGGCGCCGAAGTCGTCCCCACCCCCATGATCCGCATCGAGCCGGTCGCCGACCTGGAGCCCCTGCGCCGCGCCCTCGCCGACCTCCCGCGCTACCGCTGGATCGTCTTCACTAGTCAGAACACGGTACAGGTGGTATGCGACCAGCTGCCGGCCTGGGGTCACTCCCCGCGGGTCTTCCGGCGCACCAGCGTCGCGGCGATCGGGCCGGCGACGGCCGACGCCCTCACCCGGCAGGGGATTTCGGTCGTGGTGCTTCCCGACGACTACGTGGCGGAGTCCCTCGTCGCGGCCATCGCGGCGCACGAGGCGAGTGACCTCGTGGGAGCCCGGGTGCTGCTGCCGCAAGCTGCCACCGCCCGCGACACGCTGGCCGAAGGATTGCGGGCGCTGGGAGCCGTGGTCGATGTCGTCCCCGTGTACCGGACCACGCCGGCCCTCGGAGACGGCACGGCTCTGGCGGCGGAGATCCTGGGCGGCCGGATCGACGTCATTACGTTCACCTCGTCATCGACCGTCCATCACTTCGTGACGGCGGTCGGCGACGCGGCGGTGCGCTCGGGACGATTCAGCACCGCAGTCATCGGCCCGATCACGGCGGAGACCGCGCGCAGTTACGGCATCGTCGTGGCGATCGAGGCCGCGGAGCATACCACGACCGGGCTGGTGAACGCGCTGGTGAGACACTTCGCATGAGGCTCGGCACGCGGGGCAGCCGCTTGGCGTTGTGGCAGGCGGAGTGGGTGCAAGGCCGCCTGGCCGCGCTCGGCACCGCCGTCGAGATCCTGGTCATCCGGACTCGTGGGGACGCCGAAGTGGACCGTCCCTTTCAGCAGATGGAAGGAAAAGCGTTCTTCACCAAGGAACTCGAGGATGCCCTGCTCGCCGGCCGGATCGATGTCGCGGTGCATTCGATGAAGGACCTTCCGACCACCCTGCCGCCGGGCCTCGCGCTGGGGGCGGTGCCCGAGCGGGCCGACCCCGCCGAGGTCCTGATCGCGCGGACGGCCGGCGTGACCGCCTTGTCGGATCTGCCGCCGCGCGCCCGACTCGGGACCTCGAGTCTGCGGCGCGTCGCCCAGGTCGCCTACCTGCGTCCCGACCTTGAGATCGTCCCCCTGCGTGGGAATGTTCCCACCCGCGTGACCAAAGTGAAGACGGGTGACACGCTCGATGCGGCGTTGCTCGCGTACGCGGGCGTCAGCCGGTTGGGGCTCGCCGACGCGATCGCCGCGAAGCTCGACCCGCTGGAAGTGATGCCGGCACCGGGGCAGGGGGCGTTGGGACTCGAGCTCCGTGCCGGAGACCGCGCGGTGGAGCAGGCGCTGCGGCCGCTGGACCACGCGCCCAGCGCGCGGGCGGTCGCGGCCGAACGCGCCCTGCTCGCCACGCTTGGCGGCGGGTGTCAGGCGGCCGTGGCCGCCTACGTCGAGGCCGGGCGGCTGTACGGGCGCGTGCTGGCCCCGGATGGAACCGTGCAGCTCACGGCCTCCACGGCCATCGACCCGGACCGTCCGGCCGCGGCGGGCGAAGCCGTCGCCCGCTTGCTTGAGTCGCAGGGCGCGCTAGAGTTACTCGCGCGATGAGCCAGTTCCCGATCGTCCGGATGCGCCGGCTGCGGCGCACGCCCGCGCTACGCCGGCTGGTGCAGGAGACGCACCTCGTCCCCTCGCAGCTGGTGTGGCCGCTGTTCGTCGGCCACGGCGCCGGTGTCCGCACCGAAGTCGCGTCGTTGCCCGGGGTGTTCCAGACATCGGTGGACGAGCTGGTGAGGGACGCGGAGCGGGCCGCGAGCCTCGACCTGGGCGGCATCATCCTGTTCGGCCTGCCCGCCGCGAAGGACGGCACCGGATCCGAGGCGTACGACAACGAGGGGATCGTGCAGCAGGCGATCCGCGCGGTGAAGCGCGCCGCGCCCGGCCTGCTCGTGATCGGGGACGTGTGCCTGTGCGAGTACACCGACCACGGGCACTGCGGCGTGGTGCAGGACGGCCAGGTCGACAACGACACGTCGGTCTACCTGCTCGGCAAGGTCGCGGTCGCACAGGCGCGGGCCGGAGTGGATCTCGTCGCACCCAGCGACATGATGGACGGCCGCGTCGCGGGGATCCGGAAGGCGCTCGACGCGGCCGGCTTCGCGCACCTGCCGATCATGTCGTACGCGGCCAAGATGGCGTCGGCGTTCTACGGTCCGTTCCGAGACGCCGCGGGCTCAGCGCCGCAGTTGGGAGACCGCCAGAGTTACCAGATGCAAGGGACGAACGGCGATGAAGCGATGAAGGAAATCCGGCTCGACGTGGCGGAGGGGGCGGACATCGTCATGGTGAAGCCCGCGCTGCCGTGTCTCGACCTCATCCGCCGCGCCAAGGACGAGTTCGGCTCGCCCCTGGCGGCGTATCAGGTGAGCGGGGAGTACGCGATGATCAAGGCGGCGGCCCAGCGGGGGATGGTGGACGAGCCGCGCGCCATGTGGGAGACGCTCTACGCGATCCGCCGCGCCGGGGCGGATATCATCCTCTCGTACTTCGCACCGACAATCGCCGAACAACTGTAAACCGTCGAGGAAATTCGTCGTTCTTCCTTGACGCCTTCAGATGTTTGTCGGGTCTTTCGGCAGCAAGATGAGCTTCCAGACCAGACCAGCCAGCGCCGCGCCCACCAACGGCCCGAGCCAGTACACCGCATGCGCGTTCCACTGCATCGCGATCAGCGCGGGGCCGAAGGCTCGCGCGGGGTTCATCGCGGCCCCGGTGAACACTCCCCCGACCAGCACGCCCACGAAGATCGCCAGGCCGATCCCGAATCCGCCGATCTTGGGAGCCTCGGATGAGACGGCCGTGCCGAACACCGCGCTCACCAGGAAGAAGGTCAGCGCCGCCTCGATCATGACGCCCTGGGCGAACGTCGTCGTCGCCGACAGCATCGGCGTGCCGGCGGCGGTGGCGTGCACGGCGCCCCAGGGCAGCAGGCCCTTCAGCGCGGCGGCGCCGATCACGGCGCCGATCAGCTGAGCCGCCCAGTATTGGCCGAGCGTCCGGCCGTCCACTTTGCCCGCGATGAACAGCCCGAACGTCACCGCCGGGTTGATGTGGCCGCCGGAGATGTTCATCGTCGCCGAAACGATGATCGCCATCCCCACGCCGTGGGCCAGCGCGACCATCAGGGTGTTCGTGGCGCCGGTCGCGGCGGCCGCCGCGCCCGCGGCGATGCTGCCCGCGCCCACAAAGACGAATAGCGCGGTCCCGATCAGCTCGGCCGCGAGGGGCCGGAGGGTCTTGGCATTCACGAATGCATCCTCGGTGGAAGTGAAGGCGGCGCCAATCTACCCGCGTCCCTACGCGCGCCGCAACACCAGCGTCGCGTTGATTCCGCCGAACCCGAAGGAGTTGGAAACGGCCACCTCCGGGCTCGCGGCACGGCCGTCCCCGGGCAGGCAGTCGAGGTCGCAGGCTGGATCGGCCTGTTGCAGGTTGATTGTAGGGGGGAGCCAACCGCGGGCCAGCGCCAGGGCGCAAATCGCGGCCTCGATCGCCCCGCTTGCCCCGAGAGCGTGGCCGTAATAGCCCTTCGTGCCGCTCACCGCCAAGCGGTAGGCGTGCTCGCCGAAGACCTGCTTGATGGCCGATGTCTCCGTGCTGTCGTTGAGCGGAGTGGAGGAGCCGTGGGCGTTCAGGTAGCCCACCTCCCCAGGGGCGACGCCGGCGTCCTCCAGGGCGAGCCGCATGGCGCGCGCCGCCTGGCGTCCGTCGGGGCGCGGCGCGGTCATGTGATAGGCGTCGTTGGTGTAGGCGTGGCCCATCAGCTCGGCGTAGATCCTCGCCCCGCGCGCGACCGCCCGTCCCCGTTCCTCCAACACGAGTACCGCTGCCCCCTCGCCCATCACGAAGCCGTCCCGCTCCGCGTCGAACGGCCGGGAGGCCGTCGCCGGGTCGTCGTTGCGCGTGCTCATCGCGCGGATGTTGCTGAAGGCGGCGAACGTGAGCGGGGCGAGAGGCGCCTCGGCGCCGCCGGCCAGCATCACGTCGGCGCGCCCGTCGCGTACCACGTGGAACGCCTCCCCCACCGCCATCGTCCCCGACGCGCAGCTCATCGCGTTGGTGGCGTTGGGGCCGGTGAAGCCGAACTCGATCGCGATGTTGCAGCTCGCGGCTCCCGGGAAGACGGCGAGGGCGAGCGAGGCGTCGAGCCCGCGTGGTCCCTCCCGGAGGAACTTCGGCACCTGCTCCTCGGCGAACGCCACCCCGCCCAGCGCCGAGCCCATCATCGCCCCAACGCGGTCGGGATCCTCCCGCGCCGGTTGCAGCTCGGCGTCCGCCAGGGCCAGTCTGGCGCTGGTCACGGCGAGCTGCGAGAAGCGGTCGAGCCGCTTGACCCGCTTGGCCTCGAGGTGGTCCTGCGGCCGGAAGTCGGGAATCTCCGCGGCGATATGACTACGGAACGGCGTGGGGTCGAACCGCGTCAGCGTCCGTACGGCCGAGCGGCGCGACAGCAGGCCGTCCCACAACCCGCCCGCCGCCGTGCCGATGGGGGTCACGACGCCCACGCCGGTGATCACCACGCGCCGCCGTCCGTTTATCACTGTCCACCCTCCGCGAACCGTTTGAGGCCCGCCAGCGTGCGCGCGGCAATCCCGTGCACGAACACCGGCCCGATCACCACAGCGGCGGCCGCGCGCCCGATGAGCGGCCAGGCCGGCCCACCCCAGGCGTGCACCAGCTCCACATCCACCTTCTCCGCTCCCACGGCGCTGCTCTCCGCAGGCGTGAGCCGCCACACGACGTCCATGCCGCTCGTGATACCCCGGACATGGCGGTAGCGGATCTCGGGCCGGGCAGGGTCGATCGTCATCTCCGATATCCACCACGTTGGCCAGCGCAGCGGCCCGAACGGCCGCCACGCCGCCATCTCCACCGTGCCGCCGCGTCCGTCGGCGCGAGCCGCGAGAAACCGGACCCAGCGATAGTGCGGCAGTATCGACGGCCACCGCTCAACGTCCCGAGCAACCTCGAACACCCGATCGATCCGGGCATTGATAGAGATACGGTCAACGGTGCGCACGCGGATCTGGAGCTGTCAGCCGTCAGCCATCAGTACTGACGGCTGATGGTTTATGGCCGATCGCTCCTGTGGCACCCACGCGGCCACGACCCTGGCGATCGGCGCATACCGCGCACGCGCCGCCACCCCCGCGTCCCGCAGCATGCTGTCGAACTCCGCGCGCGTGTACCCGCGCCGCAGCGAGAGCACGGCGTCTCTCCGCGTCGCTCCCTGCAGGGCCAGGGGGAACGACACCGCCCACACGCCGGCCATGGCGAGCCGCGAGCGGCGCAGGTCCGCGAGCACCACCGCCCGTCGGGCGATCCGATCGAGCGCGGCGATCCAGCGCACGCATACGTCCCGTGGGAGGTGGTGCAGCACCTGGCTCGCGATCACGATATCAACCGAGCGCGGCGCAAGCGGGAGGGCGCCGCCGTCGGCCAGGATCGTCGCGATCCCCGCCGCGGTGGCGACCCGCGCCGCGGTGGGAATGCGCTCGACGCCCAACAACACCAGCTCGATGCCGTAGCGCCGCGCCGCCTGCCGCGCCGCCCGCGGGATGTCCCCGGCGCCCGTGCCGACGTCCAGCAACGTCCACCGGGTCGCCCTCGTCCCCGCTGTTGCGAAGACTTCCTCCAGGGCCCGCACCACCGCGCGCGTCCCTCCGAACAACGCGTTGAGCCGCGCGATGTCCCGCAGCTCGGCCCGTACCAGGGCAGGGTCGGCGTGCCGGTCGTCCAGGAGCTCGGTGCCGAGCATCAGCCGCCCACCAGGTCGGCGTAGCCGCCACGGTAATAAAGGAGGGGGCGACGGTCCGTGACCGCCCCGCCCGTGATGAGGCCCAGAAACACGGTATGGTCGCCGCCCGGCACCGCCGACTGCTTGACGCACTCGATGTGGGCGAGCGCCCCCTCCAGCAGCGGCAGTCCCCGCTCGTTCTCCCGGTAGCCGATGCCCGAGAAGCGCTCCTTCTCGGTGTCGGCGAACCGGCGCGAGATGGCTTCCTGGTGGGAGGCGAGGACGTTCACGACGAACTCACGCGCGACGTGCAGGGCGTCGTGCATCTCGTGGCCCCGGTCCACGCACACCAACAGCAGCGGTGGGTCGAGCGACACCGACGCCACCGAGCTCGCCGTCATCCCGATGGGACGGCCGTCGGGCCCGCGGGTAGTCACGACGCTGACGCCGGTCGCGAACCGGCCGAGCAGTTGGCGGAACATGGCCGGATCGACGCCGGAATCGCTCACCAGAGGAGACGGGCGAGGGTACGAGGGGCGAGCACCGCGCGGGCCGGCACGAAGTTGCCGGTCGCCCCGACCACAAGATCCCCGAGATCGGGGTGCCGCGCCAGGCGATCGATCACCCGCGTGGCGAGCGCAGGCCATCCCACTCCGAAGCCGATCAGCCGCTCGAGCACCCACTTGCCGGCGAACGCCCGGCGCCGGGCCCGCGCGTACGGGGCGAGCGCCTCCCGGGGCAGGGGACCGCTGCCCGGTTCCACCGCGAGGGCCGCGAGCAGGGCGTCGGCCGCCAGCTCGGCGCCGCGCAGCGCGCTGTAGATCCCCTGGCCGGTGAAGGGATCGAAAAAGTCCGCCGCGTCACCCACCAGCATGGCGCCCCCGCCGTCCGCCAGTGATCGCCGTGACCACTGCGCGAACGGGCCGGTGACGAGCACTTCGCGCACCAGCCGCGCGCGAGTGAACCGTCCCCGCAGCTTCGGGAAGCGCTCGAGCTCGTTGAGAAAGGCGGTGCGGTAGTCACGTCGCGGATGTGGGGTCAGCAGCGCCCGCCGCGGCAGCACCAGCGCGACCGTCGTCACGCCGTCGCCGATCGGCCCGAGGCCAACGTAGCCGAGCCGGCTGATGTGCATCTCGCCGTACGCCCCGACCTCCGCCGCGCCGGCGACGTGCGCGCTGAACGCGATCCGCCGAGGGGGCGAGTCCCGTCGCAGCCCGAGCCGACGGGCCACCACGGACCGGAGGCCGTCCGCCCCGACCACCACCCGGCTGCGGTAAGTCTCGCGATTCCCGAGTCCCGTCCTCGCGACCACACCGCCCACCGCACCGCGATCGTACAGGAGATCCTCGACCGCCGTCTCCTCTCGCACCACGGCTCCAGCCCGCTCCGCCGCCCCGCGCAGGATGGCATCGAACCGCGTGCGCGGCAGCGCGAACCCGTACGGGCGGGGGCTCGCCCAGCCGTGCTGCCCGGTGAAGCTGCCGTACATCTCCCGTCCGTCGGGGGCCACAACCTTCATTCCATAGAGTTTCGCGTGCGCCGCGCCTTCCACCTCGGCCAGCACGTCGGCCCCGAGGCGCTCCAGCAGCCGAGTGGTCTCGGGGCTCAAGTACTCCGAGCATGGCTTGTCGCGAGGGAAGCGCGCCCGGTCGAGCAGTAACACGTCGGCGCCGGCGCGGGCGAGCAACAACGCCGTAGCGGACCCCGCGGGTCCGGCGCCGACCACCACCGCATCGAAGCGTCTCATGAGTTCTTCAGAGCAGCGTCCAGCTCAGGGCGACTGCCGCCCCGGCCAGCGTCGCGGCCAGATTCACGCCGTCGTTGTCGAGCCATCGACGACCCTTGATGAGGACGACCGGTTCGTGACACAGACTGTCGCCCAGCTCGGTGCGCGCCGCGCAGGAGGGGCACTCGAACAGCCCCTGGGCGCTCGCTCCGAGCAAGGAGTCCACCAGCATTCCGGCCAGGCCTGCACTCGCCACGGGGACGAACCCCGGCGACATGCTCCCGGGCCGGAGCACCCAAGCGAGCGACGCCATCGTTGCTGCCCCCGTCACCCCGCCGAGCGTTCCCAGCAGCGTGATACCCCCCGACGTTCCGGCGGACACGCGGGCCCAGGTCGTGATCATGCGCGGCGGCCAGGGCGAAAAGGAGCCGATCTCGGTCGCCCAGGTGTCCGCAGTGGCGGCAGCCAGCGCCGCCGCCGCCACGGGCCAGGATCCCAGCAGCGCTCCGGCCGCGGCGACGCCGCCATTCGCCAGAACCTGCCGAGCGGTCCGCTGGCCGCCGCCGCCGCCGGAGAGCTGGGTGAGGAGACTGCCGGAAACGAAAAAGGCGAGGAGCAACAGCAGCCCCCGCCATCCCAAGCCCCATCCAATCGACGCGCCGACGAGGAGGGCCGCCCCGAGGCCGCCCCGGGTCAGCCACCTCACTCGCCGAACAGCTCGCGCAGCAGCCGGTGCTTCAGCTCCGGCGGGGCGCCCTGGGCTCGGCACCGGGTCCGCAGGAATTGCAGGAACACACCCTCGAAGTCGAAGTGCTCACCACAGGGGTGGCACTCCGCCAGGTGCTGCCGGATCTCCCGCTCCGCCTCCGGCGTCAGCTCCTTGTCGAGGAACTCGTAGAGCTGGTCTTCGCACTCCCGGCAGTTCATGGCCGGTTTCCTTTGATGTAGCCCATGCTCACGGCGTAGTCGTAGAGCTTGGCCTGCAGCGCCTGCCGCGCGCGGAACAGGCGTGACTTCACGGTCCCCACCGGCACGTCGAGCATCTTGGCGATCTCCTGGTAGTTCAACCCCTCGACGTCGCTCAAGACCAGTGTCTCTCGGAAGACTTCCGGGAGTTGGTCGATGGCGCGGAGCACCTCGTCGTCCACGATCCGGTCGAAGAACGTGCCCTGGGGGTCCTCGTCCTGTACATCTCCAAACACCGCGAACGGCTCAATGGTGTCCACATCCACGGTTTCGGGGTGCCGGCTGCGGCGCCGGTATTCATTAATAAAGGAGTTGCGCAAGATCGTGAGCAGCCACCCCTTCGCATTGGTGCCCTTCTGGTACTGGTCCCAGGAGCGGTAGGCCTTGAGCATCGTTTCCTGGACCAAGTCGTCCGCGTCGGCGGGGTTGCCGGACAGCCGCAGGGCCACGCGGTAGAGGGTGTCGAGGTGCACCAGCGCTTCCTGCTCGAAGCTGGCGCGCTTCTGGTCGACGGGGGTGGGGGCAGGGGACGAGGTGGCCATCGATCCTGAAGGCTGACGCGGCCTCCCGGGTTCCGCAATGGGGTGCTAGGTTTCGCGCGCCGTGGTCCACAGCATCCTGCCGCTCGCCGTGTTGGAGGCGGTCCGCAATCTCGACACGCCGGTCGAGGACGGCCTCGCCGAGTTCGCCGACGAACTTCTGGTCAAGCGGTTCGGCCTCTCCAGCACCGTCGCCATGCAGCTCGCACAATACGAGGCGCTGGTACGCCGGGACGGGAGAGTCGATCCCGCCCACGTCGAGGCGCTGCTGCGGCTCGTCGGGCGGCGCCCGGACGCGGACCTGGTGTTCGCCGACGCGGGCCGGCGCGCGGCGCGACGCGCGGTGCGGCGGCTGTTCGCGCCCTCCCGGCTGGCCGCACGCATGGCCCCCGCCTCCCTCGGCTATCCCGTGGCCCGGCGCGCGGCGCGCGCAGTGCTGGGGGGCGATCTGCGCCGCGAGCACCAGGTGCCGGTGGCCCGGGTGAGCGAAGCGCTGGCGGTCAACGCCACCCCCGACGGAGCCGCCTGCGGTCTCTACGGCGCCGCGTTCGCCGAGCTGCTGCGGCTGTTGGTCGGCTTCGAAGGCGCCATGCTGCATACCACCTGCCGAGCCGCCGGCGCCGCGCAGTGCGAATGGCGCGCGGCTCCGCCGGATCCGAGACATCACTGATCCTCGAAGGTGACTGTGACAGCGAATTGGGCCTCATGCGACTGTCCCAAGAGCGTCAGCGAGAACATCCAGGCGAGAATCCGGTGAGTTCTCGATGGCCAACGTGGGCAACTCGGGCTTCTCGCTGGCGGCGACGCCACGGGCGTGATCCGAAGGTGGAGCCGCGGAGCGAAGGAGCTGTTCGGCTACGCCGAGGCCGAGGCGGTCGGCCGCTCGCTGGACCTCATCGTCCCCGGGACGATCCGCGAGTCCCATTGGGCCGGCTGTGGAGCTGTCCGGGAGTTCGCCGGCCGGTTGATCGTGCTGCGCGATGAGCAGGATCGTGTCATCGGAGCGATGATCGTCTATACAGAGGAAGGCGACGGCCGGGCGTGACCTCCTAGGCCGGAGTTCGCGCCCGCACCGCGTTGCGCGGGCGAACTCAAATGCACAGCTTATCCCGCCCGATGACCGATGCTGCGGGCGCGCGGCGGCGGGGGGGGGCGGGCCGGGCGGCGCCCGGCGCCGGGCCGCCCGCGGCGCGCGGGCGGGCGGGGCCCCGCCCGCCGCCCGCGC
>JBGOUQ010000029.1:0-44344 GCA_041477065.1 Gemmatimonadota bacterium | reverse complement strand
CCGGACGACGGATGTGACGGGGGCGGTGGAGCTGCCGGCGGGGGTGGAGATGGTGATGCCGGGGGACAACACGAAGATGACGATCGAGCTGATCACGCCGATTGCGATGGAGGAGGGGCTGCGCTTCGCGATTCGCGAAGGTGGCCGCACCGTCGGGGCCGGCGTGGTCACCAAGATCCTGAAATAGAGGCCGCTATGGCAGGCAAGATCCGCATCCGTCTCAAAGCCTTCGACCACGCCCTGATCGATCAGGCGGCGGCCGACATCGTGCGCACGGCCGAAAAGACCGGCGCCCAGGTCTCCGGACCCATCCCACTGCCCACCAAGCGGCAGCTGTGGACGGTGCTGCGGAGCCCGCACATCGACAAGAAGAGCCGCGAGCAGTTCGAGCTGAAGACGCACAAGCGGCTCATCGACATCCTGGACTCGCGTTCGCAGACGGTGGATGCACTGACGAAGCTGGATCTGCCGGCGGGCGTGGACGTGGAGATCAAGGTCGAGTAGCCCTATGAACGGACTGATCGGCAGGAAACTCGGTATGACGCGCGTCTTCAACGACGTCGGCACGCACGTGCCCGTCACGATCATCGAGGCCGGCCCGTGCCCTGTGGTGCAGGTGACGGAGACCCAGGTGCAGCTCGGCTTCGGGGCCAAGAAGCCCAAGCGCGCGCCGAAAGCGCTCGCCGGCCACGCCAAGAAGGCCGGCCTCGAGACCACGCCCCGCGTGCTCGAGAGCTTCGTGCTGTCGGGGGACGCGCCCAAGGCGGGCGAGGCGGTGACGGTGGGGATCTTCACCCCGGGCGACCGGGTGAAGATCAGCGGCGTCACCAAGGGCCGCGGCTTCCAGGGCGTCGTGCACCGCTACCACTTCCACGGCGGTCCGGAGACGCACGGGAACACCCGGCACCGCAAGCCCGGCTCGATCGCGCCGGGAACCGACCCGTCGCGGATCATCAAGGGCAAGCGGATGCCGGGCCACATGGGGGCGCGGCACTTCACCGAGCTCGGGCTGATCGTGGTCAGGGTGGACGCCGAGCGCAATCTCCTGTTCGTGCGCGGCGCGGTGCCGGGCCCCCGCAACGGGCTGGTCACCGTCCGCAAGCAGGGAGGCCGGAGCCGCCATGATTGAGGCCCCGCACTATTCCGCGGCCGGCGCCAAGAAGAAGGCGCTGGCGCTGCCGGAGGCGCTGTTCGACGGCACGGTGAACGAGGCGGTGCTGCACCGCGCCGTGGTCACCTATCTCTCGAACCAGCGCCAGGGCACGCACCAGACCAAGACTCGGAGCTTCGTCTCGGGCGGCAACCAGAAGCCGTGGCGGCAGAAGGGCACGGGCCGGGCGCGCCAAGGCTCGACCCGCGCGCCCCAGTGGCGGCACGGCGGCATCGTGTTCGGGCCCCACCCCCGGTCCTACCGCCTGGGGATTCCGAAGAAGGTCCGCCAGCTCGCCAAGAAGTCGGCCCTGAACGCCCGGGCGCGCGAGCAGGCCGTGTTCGTGGTGGACCCGCTGGCCTACGACAAGCCGAAGACCAAGACGCTGCTGGAGCTGTTGGGCAAGCTCGGGCTCGCCGAGCAGAAGGTGCTCGTGCTGACGGCCGGCCAGGAGCCGCAGGCGCACCACGTGTACCTCTCGGGCCGCAACCTCCCGGGGGTCCACGTGATGCGGTTCACCGACGCCACCGCCTACGAAATCCTGTGGGCCGACGCGGTGCTCGTCGAGACGACCGCCCTCGTGGGCGCGCCAGCGGCGGAAGAGGGAGAGGAAGGGGGGACCGATGCCTGACCTGCATGAGCTGATCGTCGGGCCGGTGGTCACCGAGAAGTCCTCGGCGGCCTACCAGGCGCGCAAGGAGTACGCGTTCCGAGTGCATTCGGACGCGAGCAAGCCGCAGATCAAGGCGGCGATCGAGTCGCTCTTCAAAGTCACGGTGACCGACGTCCGCACCCTCGTGGTGCGCGCGCGACGCCGCACGTACGGCAAGACCGCCGGCGTGCGGTCCTCGTGGAAGAAGGCCATCGTGACACTCAAGACGGGCGACGCGATCCAGGTGTTCGAGGGCTGATATGGGCATCCGACAGTTCAAGCCGATGACGCCGGCGACGCGGTTCCGCTCGGTCTCCGACTTCGCCGAGGTCACGAAGGCGACGCCCGAGAAGTCGTTGCTCGAGCCGCTGCGGCGCACGGGCGGCCGCAACAACAAGGGCCACATCACCACCCGCCACCAGGGCGGCGGGCACAAGCGCCAGTACCGGCGGGTCGATTTCCGCCGGGAGAAGTTCGGCATCCCGGGACGCGTGGCGTCCATCGAGTACGACCCGAACCGCACCGCCCTGATCGCGCTGCTGCACTACGCCGACGGCGAGAAGCGCTACATCCTGGCCCCCAAAGGCCTGGGCGTCGGCGACACCGTGGTGTCGGGGCCGGGCTCGGACATCCGAGTCGGGAACGCGATGCCGCTGTTCGAGGTGCCGCTCGGCACCACCGTGCACAACGTCGAGCTGAAGATCGGCCGCGGCGGCCAGCTGTGCCGCTCGGCGGGCACCGGCGTACAGGTGGTGGCCAAAGAAGGCAACTACGTGACGCTGCGCCTGCGCTCCACCGAGATGCGCATGGTGCGGGGCGAGTGCCTGGCCACCGTGGGTGAGGTCGGCAACGCGGAGCACGAGCTGCTCTCGGTCGGCAAGGCGGGCAAGACCCGGTGGCTCGGCCGCCGGCCCCGAGTCCGCGGCGTGGCCATGAACCCCGTCGACCACCCGCTCGGCGGCGGCGAGGGCAAGACGTCGGGCGGCCGGCCCCCCACCTCGCCGTGGGGCAAGGTCGAGGGGAAGAAGACCCGGCACAAGAAGAAACCGTCGACGAAACTCATCGTGCGCGGCCGCAAGCGCGGGAAGGCGACGCAATAATGGGACGCAGCGTCAAGAAGGGTCCGTACGTCGAGGGCCCGCTGCTCAAGAAGATCCAGGCCTTGAACGAGCGCAACGAGAAGAAGGTGTTCAAGACCTGGTCTCGGCGCAGCACGATCACCCCGGAGTTCGTGGGCCACACCCTGGCGGTGCACAACGGGAACAAGTTCATCCCGGTGTACGTGACCGAGAACATGGTCGGCCACAAGCTGGGGGAATTCGCGGCCACGCGGCTGTTCCGCGGGCACAGCGCCAAGGGCTCGGCGGCCGAAAAGGAGGCCGAGACGCCGCCGGCGGCCCCGGAGTAACCGATGGAAGCCCGAGCGATTCAGCGCACGGTGCGCCAGTCGGCGCGGAAGATGCGCCTCGTGGTGGATCTCATCCGGGGCCGCGCGGTTCCGGAGGCGTACGCCATCCTGCGCTTCTCCAAGAAGCTGGCGGCCAAGCAGATCCATAAGGTGCTCAAGTCCGCCGTCGCGAACGCCGAGCAGGCGGCGCAGCGGCAGAACCAGCCGCTCGACGTCGACCAGCTGCGCGTGCGGTACGCGGTGGTGAACGAGGGGCCGACGCTCAAGCGCTTCACGATGGCGGCGATGGGACGGGGCACGCCGATCAAGAAGCGGACGAGCCACGTGGAGATCCGGGTGGCGGCGGACGCACCGCCCCCGCCCAAGGCGTCCACCGCGGCCGCGCCCGCCACGAAGGCTGAGGCGAAGGCGAAGCCCAAGGGTGCGGTGATGGCGCCGAAGCAAAAGACCAAGACCGCCGCCAAGCGGTCCAAGAAAGCGAGCACGTAAGTGGGCCAGAAAACTCATCCCTACGGCTTCCGGCTGGGGATCGTCAAGCAGTGGCGGTCACGCTACTACGCGCGCCGCGACTTCCCGGAGCTGCTCAAGGAAGACGAGCTGATCCGGAAGTACCTGCGGACGCGCCTCAGCCACGCCGCGATCGCCGATGTGCACGTCGAGCGCAAGCCCGGCAAGGTGACGGTGACGGTGCACACCGGGCGACCCGGCGTCGTGATCGGCAAGCGCGGGGCCGAGGTGGACAAGCTGCGCGACGAGCTGGCCCAGCTCACCGGCAAAGAGGTGGGGATCAACGTCGAGGAGATCAAGCGGCCCGAGCTGGAAGCGCAGCTCGTCGGCGACAGCGTGGTCCACCAGCTGACGCAGCGGATCTCCTTCCGCCGCGCGATGAAGCGGGCGGTGCAGAGCGCCATGCGGATGGGCGCCCAGGGGATCAAGATCCGCTGTGCCGGGCGCCTGGGCGGGGCGGAAATCGCCCGCACCGAGGGCTACCACGAAGGACGCGTGCCGCTGCACACGCTGCGCGCGGACATCGACTACGCGACCTCCACCGCGAAGACGACGTACGGCACCATCGGCGTGAAGGTCTGGATCTTCAAGGGCGAGCGGACCGAGGATCTGCACGGCCGCACGTACTCGACCGGGGTCTGAGCGATGCTGGCACCCAAGCGCGTCAAGTTTCGGAAGCGGTTCAAGGGCCGCACCTCCGGGCGGGCCACGCGCGGCAACACCGTCGCGTTCGGCCACTACGGGTTGATGTCGCTGGATCCGGGGTGGATCACCAACCGGCAGATCGAGGCGGCGCGCGTCGCGCTGACGCGCGAGATGAAGCGCGGCGGCAAGGTCTGGATCCGGCTGTTTCCGGACAAGCCGATCACCAAGAAGCCGGCCGAAACGCGGATGGGGAAGGGGAAAGGTAATCCGGAGGGGTGGGTCGCGGTGGTGAAGCCGGGCCGGATCATGTTCGAGGTCGAAGGAATCGAGGAGCACCTGGCCCGCGCGGCGTTGGCGCTCGCGGCCGCGAAGCTGCCCGTGAAGTCCAAGTTCGTGAAGCGCGAGGAGCGGTAAGATGGCGACGCAGAAGGCCGACGACCTGCGGCAGCTGAAGACGGACGAGCTGGAGCAGAAGCTGGCGCTGCTGACGGAGGAGCGCTTCCGGCTGCGGTTCCGCTCCGGGACGGAAGCGGTCGAGAATCCGCTGCAGTTCCGCACGATCCGGCGCGAGATCGCCCGGATCCGCACCATTCTGCGCGAGAGGCAACCGGCATGAGGGGCACCCGCAAGGCCCGCACGGGCGTCGTGGTGAGCGACAAGATGCAGAAGACCGTCACGGTGTCGCTGACCCGGCGGTTCGCGCACAGCCTGTACGGCAAGCAGCTGGTCCGGACCAAGACGGTCGCCGCGCACGACGAGCTCGGGGCGAAGGCCGGGGACACGGTCCGGATCGAGGAGACGCGGCCCCTGTCCAAGACGAAGCGCTGGCGGGTGGTCGACATCGTCGAGCGCGCGAAGTAAGGCGGGGAGGCGACTGTGGTCCAGCAGGAATCGATACTCAAGATCGCGGACAACTCGGGCGCGCGCAAAGCGCTCGTGATCCGCGTGCTCGGCGGGTCCAAGCGCCGCTACGCGGGGCTGGGGGACATCGTCGTGGTCACGATCAAGGACGCCATCCCCACCGGCCAGATCAAGAAGGGCGAGGTGGTCAAGGCGGTGATCGTGCGGACGGCCAAGGAGACGCGGCGCAAGGACGGCTCCTACATCCGGTTCGACGAGAACGCCGCCGTGCTCATCGACGATCAGGGCGAGCCGCGGGCCACCCGCATCTTCGGCCCCGTGGGGCGCGAGCTGCGCGAAAAGAAGTTCATGAAGATCGTGTCGCTGGCGCCGGAGGTCATCTGAGATGAAGCCGCTGGTCTACAAGAAGAGCCGCAAGGTCCGGGGAATGGAGCCCGTGCGCCACAAGCTGCACGTGGCCAAGGGCGATACGGTGCGCGTGATCCGGGGCGAGCACCGGGGCAAGGAAGGCAAGATCCTCCACGTCTACCCCAAGCGGTTCCGGATAGTGGTCGAGGGGGTGAACGTCGTGAAGAAGCACAAGCGCGCCACGACGCCGGGCGGGGAGAGCGGGATCATCGAGTTCCCGGCCCCGATCGCGGCCTCGAACGTGATGCTGCTGGACCCCAAGTCGGGGGAGCCGACGCGCGTACGGCGCCGCCGGGACACGGATGGGACGTTTGAGCGGATCGCGGTCAAGTCCGGTCAGCCGATCCCGCGGGTGAGGTAGCGATGGCCGAGACCAAGGAAGAAAAGAAAGCCAAGAAGCAGCCGAAGCCGGGGAAAGGTGCGCCGGAAGCGGCCGCCGCACCGGCGGTCCCGGCCGAGCCGGCCCCGCCCGCGCGGCTGTTCGAGTACTACCAGCAGCGCGTGCGGCCGAAGCTGCAGCAGGAGTTCGGCTTCGCCAACGTGCACGAGATTCCCAAGCTGGTGAAGATCGTGCTCAACGTCGGCATGGGCGACGCCCTCAAGAACCCGAAAGGGCTCGAGGCGGCGGTCGCCGAGCTGGGCCAGATCACCGGCCAGAAGGCGTTGGTGACGAAGGCCAAGAAGTCGATCGCGAACTTCAACCTGCGGCAGGGCGTGCCGATCGGGTGCTCCGTGACGCTGCGCGGGGCGCGCATGTACGAGTTCCTCGACCGCTTCATCTCGGTCGCGGTGCCGCGCATGCGTGACTTCCGCGGTCTGCCGACCAAGAGCTTCGACGGACGCGGGAACTACACCCTCGGGCTGAAGGAGCAGATGATTTTCCCGGAGATCGACTACGACAAAGTCGAGAAGATCCACGGGATGGACATCACGTTCGTGACCAGCGCCGGCCGCGACGACGCGGCCCTGGCGCTGCTCCGGGAACTGGGTATGCCCTTCCGGGGCGAAGCCCCCGTCGCGGCCTAGGAGATCATCGCATGGCGAAGAAGTGCTGGATCGAGAAGGTCAAACGGAAGCCCAAGTTCAAGGTGCGCGGCTACTATCGCTGCCAGCGCTGTGGTCGCAGCCGGGGCACACTGCGCAAGTTCAAGCTGTGCCGCATCTGTTTCCGTGAGCTCGCGCTGCGCGGGGAGATTCCCGGCGTGCGCAAAGCCAGCTGGTAAAGGACCGACGAGATGAGCATGACTGATCCCGTGGCCGACATGCTGACCCGTGTGCGGAACGCCTGCCTCGCCGGGCACCGCCGCGCCGACATGCCGGTGTCCAAGCTGAAGGTCGAGATCGCGCGCATCCTCCGCGACAACCATTACATCCAGGACTACAAGGTCCTGGACGATGGCCGCCACGGCCTGCTGCGGCTCTACCTCAAGTATCACAACGACGCCCCCGTCATCCGCGAGCTGAAGCGGGTTTCCGCACCCGGCCTGCGCCGCTACGTGAAGGCGCGCGAAATCCCGCGCGTCAAGAACGGACTGGGCATGGCGATTCTCAGCACGCCGCAGGGCGTGATGTCCGACCGCGACGCCCGCACCGCCCGCATCGGCGGCGAGCTGCTCGCGGTGATCTGGTAGGAGGGGGGGGCCATGTCGCGCATCGGCAGGAAGCCTGTTCCGATCCCCAAGGGAGTCACCGCCACGGTGCAGGGCCAGACCGTGACGGTGAAAGGCCCCAAGGGGGAGCTCGTCCGCACCGTGCACCCCGAGCTCGCGGTCGCGGTGGAGAACGACACGATCGTCGTGCGCCGGCCTTCGGATGAGAACCGACACAAGGCGCTCCATGGGCTCACGCGGACGCTGTGCGCCAATATGGTGGACGGCGTCACCAAGGGCTTCGCGAAGGCGCTGGAGATCCAGGGCGTCGGCTACAAGGCGGAAGTGAAGCCGTTCGGCGTGCAGCTGACGGTGGGCTTCTCCCACGTCGTGCCCTACCACGCGCCGAAGGGCATCAAGATCACGGTGGACAACAACGTCCTCGTGAAGATTGAAGGCGTCGACAAGGAACTGGTCGGGCAGGTCGCGGCCGAGCTGCGCAATGTGCGGCCGCCCGAGCCCTACAAGGGGAAGGGGATCCGCTACGTGGGCGAGCAGGTCCGCCGGAAGGCCGGCAAGACCGCCCAGGCGGCCAAGTAATCCATGCGCTCCATTCACAAGATCAAGACGCAGGCGCACCGGCGCTACCGCCGCCACCTCCGGGTCCGCAAGAAGGTCGTGGGGACGCCGGAACGGCCGCGGCTGGTGGTGTTCCGGTCCTCCAAGCACATCTACGCCCAGCTGGTCGACGACACGCGCGGCGT
The DNA here is from genome assembly GCA_041477065.1 of Gemmatimonadota bacterium. GTDB lineage: Bacteria > Gemmatimonadota > Gemmatimonadetes > Gemmatimonadales > GWC2-71-9 > 13-1-40CM-70-15. The sequence continues at coordinate 36,360 of JBGOUQ010000029.1, read as the reverse complement.
GACCCTGATCGGCGCCTCCGATCGCAGCGAGGGGTTGAGCCCCGAGGGCAAGGGCAAGACGGGCAAGAGCTTCGGCCTGGGGCAGCTCATCGCCACCAAGGCGAAGGCCAAGGGAATCGCGCGGGTCGTCTTCGACCGCGGCGGGTACCAGTACCACGGGCGCGTGAAGGCGGTGGCCGACGGCGCCCGCAAAGGCGGATTGGAGTTCTGATGGCGAGCGATCAAGCACAGACGGCACCGGAAACGCCGGCGGCCGAGACGCCGGCCGCAGAGACGCCGGCCGGAACGCCCCACGCCTCCTCCACCCCCGCCCCCCCCCCCCCGGAGCAGCCCCCGGCGGGTCCCGGCGGCGGTGCGGGCACTGGCCCTGGTGGTGGTGGCGGAGGTGGAGGCGGCGGCGGCCGGGGGCGGGGCGGGCGGGGCGGGCGCGGTGGCCGGGGTGGGGGACCGGGCGGCGGGCGCGGTGGGCGCGGCGGCGACCGGCGGGACGACCGCGGGGGCCGCGGCGAGGGCGACGGCTATGTCGAAAACGTCATCGCCATCAACCGTGTGGCCAAGGTGGTCAAGGGCGGCCGGCGCTTCAGCTTCAACGCGCTCGTGGCCGTCGGTGACGGCAAGGGCAACGTCGGGGTGGCCACCGGGAAGGCGAACGAGGTGAGCGAGGCGGTGCGCAAGGCGGTGGAAGCCGCCCGGCGGCGCATGGTGGACGTGCCGCTGACCGGCGGCACCATCCCGCACGAGATCGTGGGCGACCACGGCGCGGGGCGCGTGCTGCTCAAGCCCGCCGCCTCGGGAACCGGCGTGATCGCCGGTGGCCCGGTGCGGGCGGTGCTCGAATGCGCCGGCGTGCGCGACATCCTCACCAAGAGCCTCGGCTCGACCAACCCGCACAACATGGTGCGGGCCACGATGGACGGGTTGAAGCGGCTCACCACGCCGCGCCGGGTGGCCAAGGAGCGGGGTATCGACGTGGAGATGATCCAGTACAAGCCCCGGCAGGGAGGGCCGACGCATGGCGCGTAAGCCCCCCACGCGGAAATACCGCAAACGCAAGAGCGGCCGCGATCCGATCCTGCCGCCCGTCGGCAAAGGGCGGCTCCGTATCCGCCAGGTGCGCTCGGGGAGCGGCCACTCGGCGGCCCTGCGGCGCACGCTCGAGGCCCTCGGGCTCAAGCACCATCAGGATGAGGTGGTCCAGAAGGACCACCCGGCGATCCGGGGCATGCTCTACCAGGTGCGCCACCTGATCGACGTGACGCCTGTGAAGGAAGGGAAGTAATCGATGGCCACGGCGAAGACCAAGAGCAAACGGAGCAAGCCGAAGGCGGCGGCGGCCCCCCCGCCGAAGCTGTCGCTCCACGACCTAAAGCCCCCCCGCGGCTCGCACCGCGCGCGCATTCGCAAGGGGCGCGGACCCGGCTCCGGCATCGGCAAAACCGCGGGCCGCGGCGGCAAGGGGCAGACGGCGCGCAGCGGCGGATCGACCCGCCCGGGGTTCGAGGGCGGGCAGATGCCGCTGATCCGGCGCATCCCCAAGCGCGGCTTCACCAACCCGTTCAAGCAGCCGGCCCAGGTCGTGAACGTGCGGCACCTGGGGCTGCTCGCCGACGGCGCCGAAGTGACGCCGGAAACGCTGTTCGGCGCGGGACTGGTCCGGCGCCCCGACCATCCCATCAAGCTGCTGGGGATGGGCGAGCTGCAGCGCAAGTTCGTGGTGAAGGGCGTCGCGGTGTCCACCTCCGCCCGCGCGAAGATCGAGCAGGCGGGGGGAACCATCGAAGGGTGAGCGCGTGACCGCTCCGCGGATCCCCAATCTGTTCAAGGTGCCGGAGCTGAAGGAAAAGCTCCTCTTCACCTTGCTCTGCCTGGTCATCTACCGCGTCGGGGCCCACATCGCCACGCCGGGCGTGAACGTCCAGGCGATCGCCGACTACATGCAGACCGCCGGCAAGGGGACGCTGTTCAGCCTGTACGACCTCTTCGCGGGCGGCGGCTTCGGCCGCGCGACGGTGTTCGCGCTGGGCATCATGCCCTACATCTCGGCAAGTATCGTCTTCCAGCTGGCGGGGCCGGTATTCCCGACCATCGAGAAGATGCAGCGCGACGAAGAGGGGCGGAAAAAGCTCACGCAGTGGACCCGCTATCTCACCGTGGTGCTCTGCCTCTTCCAGGCGTACGGGTACGCGCTGTTCACCGAGACCCAGATCCCCGGGGCGGTCGGCGCGGCCGGCCTGGCGTTCCGGCTGACCACGGTGCTGACGCTCACGACCGGCGGCATCTTCGTCATGTGGCTGGGCGAGCAGATCACGGAGCGGGGCATCGGCAACGGCGCGAGCCTGCTGATCTTCTTTTCCATCGTCGAGCGGATCTGGCCGGAAGCGCTGCGCACCATCGAATCGCTGCAGACCAGCGGCAGCGACCTTTCGATCGCCAAGCTCCTGGTGGTGCTCGCGGTGATGGTCGCGGTCATCGCGGGCACGGTGGCCGTGACGGTGGCGGCGCGCCGCATCCCGATCCAGATCCCGCGCAAGGTGATGGGGCGCGGCCGTATCCGCGAAGGCCAGAAGACGTTCATCCCGCTGCGCATCAACTCCTCGGGCGTGATGCCGATCATCTTCGCGCAGTCGCTCATCATCGTGCCCGGCACGCTCGCGCAGTTCAGCAACGTGCAGTGGCTGAAGGACTTTTCCAGCTACTTCAACTATACGTCCCCCGTCTACCTCCTCACGATGGGCGTGCTCATCGTGTTCTTCGCCTACTTCTACACGTCCATCATCTTCAACCCGGTGGACCTGGCGGAGAACCTGAAGAAGCAGGGCGGGTTCATTCCCGGGGTGAAGCCGGGCGCCGCCACCGCCGACTACATCGACGATGTGCTGTCGCGGATCACCCTGCCCGGGGCGCTGTTCCTCACCTTCGTGGCCATTCTGCCGATCGTCGTGAGCAACATGCTGAACATGCCGTTCGGCTTCGGCGGCACCGCGCTGCTCATCGTGGTGGGCGTCGCACTCGACACCGTGCAGCAGGTGCAGCAACACCTGCTGCTGCGCAACTACGACGGCTTCATGAAGGAAGGCCGCGTCAAGTTCCGCGGCCGGACCCAATAACCCGCCGCTTCCGGTGTTCATCCTCATCCTCGGCGCGCCGGGCTCCGGCAAGGGCACCCAGGGCAAGCAGCTCGCCGCGCGACTCGGGCTGCCGAAGATCACGACCGGCGACATCCTCCGCGCGGCGGTGAAGGCGGGCAGCCCGCTGGGCAAGGAAGCCAAGAAGTTCATGGACGTCGGCAAGCTGGTGCCGGACGCCGTGATCCTGGGGCTGATCAAGGACGAGCTGGCGCGCCCGGAGGCCAAGGACGGCGCGGTCCTCGACGGCTTCCCGCGCACCGCGGTCCAGGCGGAGCTGGTCGACAAGACCCTCGCCGAGCGGATGCAGCGGCTCAATCACGTCCTGTTGCTCGACGTGAGCGAAGAAGAGCTGGTCCGGCGGATGCGGGCCCGGGCCGCGACCGAAGGCCGCTCCGACGACACCCCCGAGGCCATCGCGGAGCGTCTCCAAGTCTACCAGCGCGATACCGCTCCCCTCATCGCCTACTACGCCCAGCGCGGCATCGTGCACCGGGTGCCCGGTACGGGCACTGTGGAGCAGATCGCGGAGGAGATCAAGCGGATCATCGGGCGATGATCACGATCAAGTCACCCCGGGAGATCGAGACGATGGCGGCCGCGGGGCGCATCGTCGCGGCGACCCTCGCCCTGGTCGGGCGCCACGTGCGACCCGGGATCTCCACCGCCGAGCTGGACCGCATCGCCGAGGACTTCATCCGCAGCCACCCAGGCGCCAAGCCGTCGTTCAAGGGACTGTACGACTTTCCCGCCACGCTCTGCACCTCCATCAACGAAGAAATCGTCCACGGCATCCCCTCGCCCAAGCGGATCCTCGCCGCCGGCGACCTGTTGAGCGTGGACGTCGGCGTGTGGCTCGAGGGCCTGCATGCCGATTCGGCCGCGACGTTTCCGGTGGGTGAGGTGAGCGCCGAGGCGCGGCGCCTGCTGCGGGTCACCCAGGAGGCGCTCCAGGCCGGTGTGGCCGAGGCCCGCGCGGGGAACCACGTGGGGGACGTGGGTCACGCGGTCCAGTTGGTTGCCGAGGCGGCCGGCTTCTCGGTGGTGCGGGAGCTGGTAGGGCACGGCATCGGCGCGAGTTTCCACGAAGAGCCGCAGGTGCCGAACTTCGGGAAGCCCAAGCGCGGGCCGCGCCTCGCGACGGGGATGACCATCGCGATCGAGCCGATGGTGAACGTGGGCGGCCACGAGATCCGCACCCTCGACGACAAATGGACCGTCGTGACGATGGACGGCTCGCTCTCGGCGCACTTCGAGCACACGGTGGCGATCGGGGCGGATGGTGAGCCGCCCCGGATCCTGACCGTGGCTGCCTAGCCGAGTCCCAGCCGCTCCGCTTCCGCCAGCAGGGGTCGTCCCGGCGCCGGGTCCGAGAGCGCCGCCACGTTCACCCGCACGTTTTCGACCGCCCCCACCAGCGCCGCGTGCCCCAGCGCGGCGGCCACCGCAGCGTCGCTACGCGCGTTCTTGTTGCCGATCTCGCCGATTTCCTTCGCCAGGGCTATCAACCGCACCGCACCCCGCGTCATCGCGAGCGGCGTCTGCGCTGCGCCGATCAGCGCAGCGTCGATCGTCCGGCCGCGGTCGGGATCGTCCTTGGGAAGTTTGTAGGCCTCGCTCACCTTGGCATAGGCGGCCGCGTCGTCGTCCACGAGCTGGCGCAGCTTGGCCCGCAACGAGTCCGCCTCCGACAGAATCTCCCGGACCCTCGGCTCCACGCCGGCATACGCTTTGCGCCCGAGCGTGAGGCGCGCGACCATCGCGACCAACGCTCCCGCGAGCGCCCCCGCCAGGGCCGCCGCGCTGCCGCCCCCCGGGACCGGGGCGGAGCCCGCCAGATCCTCCAGCCAGCCGTCGAGCGTCGGCCCCTCCGCGGCGGCGATCTTGGCCTCGAGCAGGTGGTCGGCCGCGTCGGGGAGCTTCAGCGCCGCCGCGCCCGCGCCGAGGATGGCGCGCTCGGGGATCAGGCCTACCACCTCGCTTCGGACGATGCCGACGCCGCGCCCGCGCGCCTCCGCTTCCACCGCGGCGACGGCCGCCGCGGGTGACGTGACGTCGATGTCGAGCAGGTTCATCGAGACCTGCGCCCGGCCCGCGACCTCGAACCCGCTCGCCTGGACGGCGGGGAGCCCGCCGCTCGACGCGCGGATCTTCTTGGCGATCGCCTTGGCGACCGCGACGTCCGGCGTGTCGAGGTAGATGTTGAACGCGACGAGGAAAGGGCGCGCACCGATCGCCGTGGCGCCGGCGGTGGGGTGGATGCGTTTGGGTCCGGCATCGGGGTCGGCTGCCGGGTCGGCGCCGATGCGGCCGCGGAGTCCCTCGAATTCGCCTTTCCGAATGTCGGGGAGCCGCTCGCGCTCCGGCCGCCGGGCGGCCCGGGCGTAGAGGTACACCGGAATGGCGAGCTCGCGCCCCACCCGCTCAGCGAGCTGGGCGGCGAGGGCGACGCAGTCGTCCATGGTGACGTCGCGCACCGGCACGAACGGCACTACGTCGGTGGCTCCCATGCGGGGGTGCTCGCCCTGATGCTTGGTGAGGTCGATCCGCGCCGTCGCGACCTGCATCGCCCGGAACGCCGCCTCGGCGGCCGCCGCCGGCGGCGCGACCAAGGTGAACACCGAGCGATGATGGGAGGCGTCGGCCTGCACGTCGAGCAGCTTCACCCCCGGCACCGCGACGATGGCCGCGCGCAGGGCGTCGAGCACGGCAGGGTCGCGGCCCTCCGAGAAGTTGGGAACACATTCCACCAGTGGTGACGGCATCAGGCGGTCCTCAAGAGGTCGATGAGCCAGCGGTGCAGGGCGGGATTGCCCGCCACGATCGAGCCGTGCCCCAACACCTCGGCACTGCCCTCGAGCGTCGTCACGACGCCCCCCGCTTCCCGCACCAATACCACTCCCGCCGCCACGTCCCATGGCGCGAGGGCCAGCTCCCAGAACGCGTCGAAGTGGCCGGCCGCGACGTCCGCCAGGTCGAGCGCCGCCGACCCCGCGCGGCGGACCCCGCTCGTCGCCTGCATGACCCGGCGGAACTGCCCGAGATAACGCTCCAGGGCGTCCAGGTGCTTGAACGGAAACCCGGTGCCGAGCAGCGCCCGGCGCGGCTCGGTCTCGCCCGACACGGCGAGCCGCCGCGCGCCGGCCCACGCGCCGTGTCCGGTCGCGCCCCAGTACACCACGTCGCGCGCCACGTCGTGGATCACGCCGGCGCACGGTACGCCCTCCACCACACACCCGATGGACACCGCGTACTGCGGGTAGCGGTGCAGGAAGTTGGTCGTCCCGTCCAGCGGATCGACGATCCACACCACGTCGGCGTCGCCCGCAGCCGCGGGCGTCAGCTCCTCACCGATCACCCGCGAGCCGGGCGCGCGAGTCGTGAGCGTATCGGCGATCAGGGCTTCAGCCCGACGATCCACCTCGGTGACGAAATCGTGCCGCGACTTTTCGGTCCAGGCCTCCGGCGCGGGCGTCTCTGCGCCGCGGATCGCGCCCGCAGCGAGGGCCGCCGCCTCCCGGGCGACATCGACTAAGTCTTTGAGATCACGCACCTTGCGGCGTCTCACCCCCGGCCATAGGTTGAGGGCCCTATGGCGCGCGTCTTCAGCGGCATCCAGCCCTCCGGCGAGCTGCACATCGGGAACTACGTGGGTGCGGTGCAGAACTGGGTGAAGCTCCAGAGCCTGCACGAGTGTCTCTTCTCAGTGGTCGACCTCCACGCCATCACCCAGCCCTACGACGCGGCCGGCCTCGCGGGGCGAACCGAAGAAATGGCGCTCGGCCTGGTGGCGGTGGGCCTCGACCCGGCGCAGAGCACCGTGTTCGTGCAATCCCACGTACCCGAGCACACCGAGCTCAACTGGCTGCTCACCACGGTGACGCCGCTCGGCGAGCTCGAGCGCCAAACCCAGTTCAAGGACAAGACCCAGCGCCTGGAGAGCGTTCCGGCCGGGCTGCTGAACTACCCGGTGCTGCAGGCGGCCGACGTGCTGCTTTATAAGGCGACGCTCGTCCCCGTCGGCGAGGATCAGCTGCAGCATCTCGAGCTGATGCGCGAGATCGCGCGCCGCTGGAACGCCCGCTTCGGCGCCGATTTCTTTCCGGAGCCGCAGGCGCAGCTCTCCACGGCGCGGCGGGTGCTGGGGCTCGACGGTCAGGCCAAAATGTCCAAGAGCCTGGGGAACACCATCGGCCTGTTCGAGCCGCCCGAGACGATTTGGGAGAAGCTGCGGCCGGCGGCGACCGATCCCGCCCGCAAGACCCGCAAGGACCCCGGCAACCCCGACATCTGCAACATCTTTACCATACACCAGGGATTCTCTTCCCCCACGGTGCAGGCGGAGGTGGCGCACAAGTGCCGGACCGCCGGGTGGGGGTGCCTCGACTGCAAGCGGGTGCTGGCGGACAATATGATAGCCACCCTCACCCCCATGCGCGAGCGCGCCGCGGCCCTGCGCGCCGAGCCGCGCCGCGTGCGCGACGTGCTCGCGGCGGGAGCGGCCAAAGCCCGCGCCCTCGCGCGGCGCACCATGCAGGAGGTGCGGCACCGGATGGGCTTCCTCCCCGCGGAGGCGTGATGAACGAGTTCGTGGACAAGATCGTCGAGGTGTTCCGGCTCGAGCTGCTGCTTCAGCTGGGCCTCGCCACGCTGCTCGGCGGCGCGATTGGCCTCGAGCGCGAGCTTGGCGGCAAGCCGGCGGGCCTGCGCACCAACATCCTCATCTGCATCGGATCGGCCCTCTACACGCAGCTCTCCATCGGGCTGGTGCACGGCAGCGCCGACGCGTCCCGCGTGGCCGGCCAGATCGTCACCGGCGTGGGGTTCATCGGGGCCGGCACCATCCTCCACGCCCGCGGCGCCGTGGTCGGGCTGACCAGCGCGGCGACCATCTGGGTCGTCGCGGCCATCGGGGTCGCCCTCGGCGCCGGGCACTATCCCGAGGCGCTGCTCTCGACGCTGATGGTGCTGATCGTGCTCCAGGGTCTGGGACGGATCGAGATCTTCGTCGAGCGGCAGTCCTCGAAGAGCCACATCACGATCCACGCCCGCCCCGATGGCTTGCCGCTCGAGGAGCTGGAGACCGTCATCCGGCGCACGGGCGTCCAGATCGCCGGCCAGTCGAGCCGCCGCGAAAACGTGGACCTGGTGATCGAGTACGACCTGCGGGGCCCCAAGCGGCTCCACGATCAGGTCATGATCGCGCTGCTCCACCACCCGAGCGTGCGGACGGTCTCGACGGGCGAGTGACGCGCCGGCTGGTGGTCGACCTGCAATCGCCCCGCGCCGTGTGGCGTGTCCCCGAAGATGCCGTCCACGCCATCCGGCGCGCGCTCGCCCCCGGTTGGGAGGTCGTCGCCGTCGACGCTCCCGCTCCCTCCGACAGCGACGGCGGCTCGGGATCCCCGGAGTCCGCAGCCGCCGCGCGCGGCGCCGAGATCTACCTGGGGTACGGCGTGCCGCCGGGCGTCCTCGAAGCCGCCCACGACACCCTGCGCTGGGCCCACACCGGGACCGCCGGCGTCGGCGCCAGTGTGCCGCACTTCGCCGGGCGCGCGGTCACCTTCACCAACTCGGCCGGCGTGCACGCCGAGCCCATGGCCGATTGGGTGGTGGCGGCGCTCGCCTACTTCGCCCGGGGGCTGGACCGCATGCAAGAGGCCCAGCACCTCGGAGTCTGGACCAAGGACGAATTCGCCGACCTCCGGGTGCCGCTGCGCGAGCTCCGCGACCTGCGCCTCGGCATTTTCGGCCTCGGGGGGATCGGGACCGCGGTAGCGCGCCGCGCCCTGGCGCTCGGCATGACGGTGGCGGGCGTGCGCCGCCGGCCCGAGCGGGGCGGCCCGGTGGGAGTGGGCTGGGTCGGCGGTCTGGAGGAGCTGCCCCGGCTCGCCGCCGAAAGCGACGGCTTCGTGATCGCCGCGCCCCACACGGCTCAGACGGCCGGCGCCGTCGGGCGCGCGGTCCTGGAGCGGCTGCCCCGGGACGCGGTCGTCGTGAACGTCTCGCGCGGCTCCCTCCTCGACGAAGAGGCCTTACTCGGGCTGCTCGAGTCCGGGCGGCTGCGCGGGGCGGCGCTGGACGTCTTCCGCGTCGAGCCCCTGCCGTCCGGCCATCCGTTCTGGGGGCACCCGCGAGTCCTCGTGAGCCCCCATGTCAGCGCGGTGTCCACGCGCTTCTGGGAGCGGGAAATGGGGCTGATCGTGGAGAACATCAAGCGCTATCTTGCAGGGGCGCCTCTCCTCAACGTGGTGGACCTGGAAGCCGGGTATTGAATGGAAAAGATCATCAAGGCGGCGGTCGATCGCGGCGCGTCGGACCTGCACATCAAGGCGGGCGACGTGTTCCGCGCGCGCATCGACGGCAAGCTGGTGCCGCTGACGAAGCAGCGCCTCACGCCCGAGCAGACCAAGGCCATCGCCCTGCGGCTGATCCCCAACGACGAGGACCGGGCCCGCATCGAGAAGGTGCGCGACTACGACTGCTCCTGGGGGATGCCGGGCATCGGGCGCTTCCGGGTGAACATCCTACGGCAGCGTTCGTCGTTCATGATCGTGATGCGCGTGATTCCGTTCGACGTGCCTTCGTTCGAGAGCCTCAAGCTCCCCGCCGTCCTCGGCCAGGTGGCCTCGGCGGAGCGGGGGATGATCCTCGTCACGGGGGTGACGGGCTCGGGCAAGAGCTCGACGATGGCGGCGATCATCAACCACATCAACCAGACGCAGCACAAGCACATTCTGACGCTGGAAAACCCGATCGAATTCTTGCACCGGGACGTCAACTGCTCGGTCACCCAGCGGGAGATCGGCGTGGACACCGACGACTTCCGCATGGGCCTGCGCGCGGCGCTGCGCCAGGACCCGGACGTGGTCCTGATCGGCGAGATGCGCGATGCCGAGACGATCGACACCGCCATGAAGGCGGCCGAGACCGGCCACCTCCTCATTTCGACGCTGCACACCCCCGACGCCGTCACTACCGTGAGCCGCGTCGTCTCGATGTTCCCGCCGGAGGAGCAGGAGATCGCGCGCCTGCGCCTTTCGGAGGCGCTGCAGGGCGTCGTGTCGCAGCGACTGTTGCCGCGCGCGGACGGGAAGGGCAGAATCGCGGCGCTCGAGATCCTGATCTGCACCGGCACGGCGCGCGACATGGTAAAGGACCCCGGCCGCGCTCCCGAGCTGCACGACTACATCCGCGAGTCCCGCGAGCAGTACGGGATGCAGACGTTCGACCAACACCTGATGGAGCTCGTGAGCGACGACGTCGTGACCTACGAGACCGCGCTGGCGTCCTCGTCCAACCCGGCCGACTTCGAGCTGCAGATGCGCACGCTGCGCCGCCGCTCGCGGGTCGCCGCGAAGCCCGAGGCCACCGCTCCGTCCTCCGCCCCCCCGGCGGAAAAGCCGGCCGGCTTCACCGACGACCTCTCGAGCATGCTCCCGGAGCCGTGACCGGGCGGCGCTTCGGCGGCGTCCTCGCCCCCATTACGACGCCGTTCGACACCGCGACGGGGGACGTGGCCCCGGTCCACCTGCGTAGCAATGCCACCCGCCTGCTGGCGGAGGGGCTGGACGGCGTGCTGATCGCCGGCTCGACGGGCGAGGCCCCGCTGCTCGATGCCGAGGAGCAGCGGCGGATGACGGCGTGGGTGCGGGAGGTGGTGGCGGACGGCCCGGCGCTGTTCGCGGGGACCGGCGCCGAATCCACGCGGGAGACGGTCGCGCTCACGCGCGCGGCGGCCGAAGAGGGCGCTGATGGGGTGCTGGTGCGGCCGCCCGGGTACTTCGGGCTGTTGCACTCGCCGGCGAGCCTCGTGGACCACTTCCGCGCCGTCGCCGACGCGAGCCCGGTGCCGGTCTTCGTCTACAACATTCCGAAATACACCCACCTGCCGCTCGCCGCCGGCCTGCTGCAGCAGCTCGCCGCCCACCCGAACATCGCCGGCGCCAAGGACTCCTCCGGGGATGCGAAGAACCTCGCCGCCTACCGGGACGCCGCGCCGCAGTGGACGCTGTTCGTCGGCTCGGCGTCGCTGCTCTACGCCGCGCTCGAGCTGGGATGCCAAGGCGGCGTCCTCGCGGCCGCCTGCTTCGCCCCCCGGCTCTGCGCCGACCTCCTGGCCGCGTTCCGGGCCGGCGACCGCGTGCGCGCCGGCGCGCTGCAGGAACGGCTCACACCGCTCGACAAGGAGATCGTCGGGAAGTTCGGCCCCGCGGGCGTGAAGGCGGCGATGGATGCCGCGGGCCTGTACGGCGGGCCGGTTCGGGCGCCGCTCACGCCCCTCGCGGCCGGTGACCGGGAGCGGATCGGCCGACTGCTCGCGGCGTGACCGACTACCACGCCCTCCTTACCGAGCTCGCCGTCCCGCGACTCACCGGATCGCCCGCCAACGCCCGCACCCGCGCCGCCCTGACCCGCGAGCTCACCGCCCGCGGGTTCGTGGTCATGGAGCACGCCTTCGCCGCCAGCCCGGCGCGCGTGGTCGGCGCGCAGCTCTGGGGCGCGGTCCTGGGGGCCGGCATCTTCGGCGCCGTCCTGCTCGCCCGGGTGCCGACCGGCGGGCGCTGGCTGGCCGTGTATGCCCCGGCGCTCCTGGCCGTGCTGGCGTGGCTCGCGCTTGCGGCCCGGCGCGGGCTGCCTCTTCCGATCCCACCCGTCCCGGCGGTGAACTTGATCGCGGTGCGACCCCGGACACGCGTCACCGTGTGGCTCGCCGCACACTACGACTCCAAAGGCCAGCCGCTCTCGATGGCCAGCCGTCTGGTGGCGGTGGCGCTGTGCGCCGTGGGGTGCCTCGGCCTGCTCGCATTGGCCGCGTTGCGTCTCGAGTACGGCTGGCACCCGGCTTGGTTGCTCCCCGTGTTCCCGGGCATCGTGGGCGCCCTGCTGCTGGCGCGCTGTCGGGTACGCAACGATTCGGCCGGGGCGGTGGACAATGCGTCGGCGTTGGTGACCGTCCTGGCCACCGTGGATGCGCTCCCGCCGGCGGCACCGGTCGGGATCTTGTTTCCGGACGCCGAGGAGTTCGGCTTGGAGGGCGCCCGCGCGCTCGTGCGCGACCGCGCCCACCTGCTGGCCGATACGGCGGTGGTGAATCTCGACGGCATTGATGACCGGGGCGCGACCCGGGTGCTGCGCCACCGCGCGGGACCGGTGGGGGCGGCGGTCGCGACGGCCCTGGGGACCCGCCCCGCGCGCTTCCTGCCGGCGCTGGTGGACGGTCTCGAGCTCGCCGCCGCAGCGCGCGAATGCATCACGGTGCTGCGCGGGGACTGGCGCACCGCGCGGCGCGTGCACACGCCGCTGGACACCGCCGACCGGCTGACGCTGGACGGGAGCCGCGCCGTGGCGCGGGCGCTGGCCGCCGCCTTGTCTCCGGGCTGACCGGTCCCTAGCTTTCCTCAGAGGATGCTCCAATCACGCCCCGCGCCGTCGGGGCATTTTTATTGAGTCGCGCGTCGAGGAGCCGATGTTCGGACCGAAAACGCACTGTGTGGTGGTCGTCGGCGCCCAGTGGGGTGACGAGGGCAAAGGCAAGATCGTCGACGTGCTGGCCGAGCGCGCCGACCTCGTGGTGCGCTATCAGGGCGGGGCCAACGCCGGGCACACCGTGCATACCAGCGCCGGGGAGTTCGTGCTGCACCAGATTCCCTCCGGGATTCTCCAGGGGGCCGTCTGCATCGTGGGTAACGGCGTCGTCCTCGATCCCGAGACGTTCTTCACCGAGCTGGATGCCCTGGCCGCACAGGGGGTGCGGACCCCGCACAAGATCTTCGTCTCCGACCGGGCGCACCTCACGCTGCCATGCCACAAGCTGCTCGATCGCGCCCGCGAGCAGCGGGACAAGATCGGCACGACCGGGCGGGGGATCGGACCCACGTACGAGGACAAGTACGGCCGCCGCGGCCTGCGCGTGGGAGATCTGCGCAACCTGGAACGGGCCCAGGAGCTCGTCACCGCCCGCGTGAGCGCCGCCAACGAGATCCTGGGCCTGCTGGGCGGCTCCGAGCGCGCCGACGCGGAGGAGCACCGGCGGCTACTCGCGCGGCTCGCGCCGCGGCTGTTGCCGCTCGCGGTGGACTCCGGTCGCGTGGTGTACGAGGCGCTGGAGCGCGGGGAGTCGGTGCTGCTCGAGGGCGCGCAGGGGGCGCTGCTCGACGTGGACCACGGGACCTATCCGTACGTCACGTCGTCGAACACCACGGCGGGGGGCGCGGCGGTGGGGGTCGGCATCGGCCCCACGGCGATCGACGCCGTGTTGGGGGTGGTGAAGGCGTATACGACCCGCGTGGGCAACGGCCCGCTGCCGACGGAGGCAGAGCCGCCGGTGGCCGAGCGGCTGCGCGAGCTGGGGGACGAGTTCGGCGCCACCACCGGCCGGCCACGGCGCTGCGGCTGGTTCGACGCCGTGGTCGTGCGCTACGCGGTGCGTGTCAACGGGCTCACCGGACTCGCCGTGACCAAGCTCGACGTGCTGGACACCTTCGCCGAGATCCCGGTCGCCGTGGGCTACCGGCTGGACGGCGAGACGCTCGACAGCATGCCGGCCGACGTGGAGCGGATCGACCGCGTCGAGCCGGTCTACGAAACGCTTCCCGGCTGGCAGAAGTCGGTGGCGGCGGTGCGGCGCCTGGCCGACCTGCCCCCCGCCGCCCGCGCCTACCTCGACCGGCTGCAGGACCTGGCGCACGCGCCGATCCGCTACGTGTCGGTGGGGTCGCGGCGCGAGCAGATCATCGAGGTCTCTTAGGGGCCGAAACGAGAAACCCCCCAAGCTTGCGCTTGGGGGGTGATCGCCCGTTCGACACCGTGCGCCCTAGAACCCGATGTGAACGAAGCGAACAGCTTCTCGGGTTGGGGCGCGCCGCGAACTCTGGCAGCCGGGCTATCTCGATGCACTGAGACCCCAGGCTTTGCGCCCCGCCGTCACCGACGGTTTGCCCTTGAACAGAGATGCTCCGCCTCGATCATCTAGCAAAAACGATGCCTGGATGTAAGACGCGTCACATCAAAGAAGTATGAGTTCACAGTTCGACGGCTTTCTATTGCAGAATGCAGTTTTTTGTGCAAACTGCCAGTATGAATCGGCAAAACTGGTGTAGTCTCAGTGCGCATCACAAGTTAGCTCATGCCCCCGATCATCCTCGTCGCTCCCGCCGCCTTCAAGGGCACCTTCAGCCCCCGCCAAGTCGCCGAGGCGATCGTTGCCGGTGTGCGGCGCGCGCTGCCCGAGGCTGTTGTGCTCGCCTGCCCGACGGCGGACGGCGGTGACGGCCTGCTCGACGCGGTGCTGCCTCCCAGCGCGCTGCGCGAACGCGTGTCCGTCACCGGCCCGCTTGGCACCCCGGTGAGCGCCGAGCTGGGGTGGCTCGACGGAGAGAACGCGATCATCGAGAGCGCGAGCGCCTGCGGGCTCGCCCTGCTCTCGCCCAGGCAGCGCGACCCGCTGCGCACCACGACCCGCGGAGTGGGCGAGCTGATCTTCGAGGCGGTGGATCGCGGCGCCCGGACCGTGATCGTGGGACTCGGCGGCTCGGCGACGGTGGACGGCGGGACCGGCGCGGCCCGAGGGCTGGGATGGACGTTTCAAGACCGGGAAGGGACGCCGCTGCCGGAGGGCGGCGGCTCCCTGGTCGACCTGGCCGTGTTGAGCGGCGGGTGGCGGCTCGAGGCGAAGGTCCTGGCGCTCACCGACGTGACGACGACGCTGGTCGGCGAAAGCGGCGCCGCGGCGGTCTTCGGTCCCCAGAAGGGCGCCACGCCGGAACAGGTGAATCTGTTGGGCGCTGGGCTCGAGCGCCTCACCGCGATGTGGGCACAGCACGGCCGGCCGGACCTGGCGACCCTGCCCGGTGGTGGAGCGGCGGGCGGGCTGGGCGCGGGGCTCGTGTTCTTCGCCAAAGCGGGCCTCGTGCCCGGCGCGCCGTGGGTGCTCGAGCGCGTCGGGTTCGACGCAGCGCTGGCCAAGGCGGATCTGGTGATCACGGGGGAAGGCACCTTCGACCGCACGTCGCTCGCCGGCAAGGCGGCCGGAGAAGTGCTACGCCGGGCGCAGGCGGCCAAGAAGAAGGTCGCGGTCGTCGCGGGACACGCCAGCGACCTGATCGGCGCCCACGCGGTCTGTGGCGCCGATGGGGAGACACTCGATCTGGCCGGAGTGGAGCGTCTGGGCGAGCGAGCCGCGCGCGAGGCGCTCGGGTTGCCTGCGGCCTAGCCCGTCTCTAACTTCCGCCTTCCTATGCCTCCTGCCGACAACGTGATGGACAAGCTCGTGTCGCTCGCCAAGCGGCGCGGCTTCGTATTCCAATCCTCGGAGATCTACGGTGGCCTCGGCTCGGTGTGGGACTACGGCCCCCTCGGCGTCGAGCTGAAAAAGAACATCAAGGAGCGCTGGTGGCGCTCGATGGTCCATGAGCGCGAGGACATCGAAGGCCTCGACGCGGCGATCCTGATGCACCCCAAGGTGTGGGAGGCGTCGGGGCACGTAGCCGGATTCACGGACCCGCTGGTCGACTGCAAACACTGCAAGAACCGCTTCCGCGCCGACGACCCGCGGATCAAAGGGACGCCGGGCCAGCCGGACGCGCAGTGTCCCGCCTGCGGCACCCGGGGCTCGCTCACGGCCCCGCGCCAGTTCAACTTGATGTTCAAGACCTTCATGGGGCCCGTGGAGGAGCAGGCGGCGCAGATCTACATGCGTCCCGAGACGGCCCAGGGGATCTACGTCAACTATCTCAATGTCTTGCAATCCTCGCGGCAGAAGATCCCCTTTGGGATCGCCCAGATCGGCAAGGCATTCCGCAACGAGATCACCCCGGGGAATTTCATCTTCCGGACTCGCGAATTCGAGCAGATGGAGATGCAATTCTTCGTCAAGCCGGGCACCGACGTCGAGTGGTTCGAGTTCTGGAAGGCCGAACGGATGCAGTGGCTCGTCGCGCTGGGGATCCGGCCCGAGAAGCTGCGCTTCCATCAACACACCAAGGACGAGCTGGCTCACTACGCCAAGGACGCCTACGATATCGAGTACGAGTTCCCCTTCGGCTGGCATGAATTCGAGGGCATCCACAACCGGACGGACTTCGATCTTTCACGCCACCAGCAGTTCTCTGGCAAGAAGCTCGAGTACCTGGACCCCGCCACGAACGAGCGCTACCTCCCCTACGTCATCGAGACCTCGGCGGGCGCCGATCGGACCGCCTTGACGGTGTTGTGCGACGCCTACGCCGAGGAGGACGTCGGGGAGGAGAAGCGCGTGGTGCTGCGCTTCAAGCCGTCGCTCGCGCCGCTCAAGGCGGCCGTCTTCCCGCTGGTGAACAAGGACGGCATGCCCGAGCTGGCGCGGAGCCTCTACGACACGCTGCGCAAGCACTTCAACGTGTTCTACGACGACGGCGGCTCGATCGGCCGGCGCTACCGCCGCCAGGACGAGGCTGGCACCCCGTTCGGAATCACGGTGGACGGCCAGTCGACCGAGGACCAGACGGTGACGGTCCGGGATCGGGACACGCTGAAGCAGGAGCGTGTTGCGGCGGCCGCCCTGGTCGAGTATCTCACCGGGAAGCTCGCGGGGTGACCTTCGAGGACTTTCGCGCGCTCGTCGAGCGCCTGACGCGCGAGGTGCCCGCGGAGTATCGCGCGGGCGTGGTGGTGGTGGAAGTGAGCCCGAAAAATGTGCCCCATCCGGTCCGCGCCGACGTGTACACCCTCGGCGAGTGCATCCCCCTGGAATGGAGCGGCACCGGGGCGGACCTCCAGTCCCGCGTCGTCCTCTACCATGGCTCGTTCGCCGCGCTGGCGCGCCTCGGCGATTTCGACTGGCGGCGCGAGGCGTGGGACACGCTCAGCCACGAGCTCCGGCACCACCTGGAATGGCGCGCCAATCAGGCGGCGCTCGAGGCCTTCGACTGGGCCGCCGAGGAGAACTTCGCCCGCCACGAGGGCGAGCCGTTCGACCCGGCGTTCTACCGGTCCGGGGAGCGGATCGCGGACGGGATCTACAAGGTGGACGACGACGTCTTTATCGAAGCGGCGCCGGGTGCGGTGCCCGGTGCGCGGCAGATCCTGTGGCATGGGCGGCGCTACCGCGTGGCCGTGCCGCGGGAGGCCAGCAGGCCGGCCTTTCTGATCCTGACCGGCCTGGCCGAGCCGCCGCCCGGCGACGCCGTGCTGGTCCTGCCGCGCCGCGCGTCGCTGCTCGACATCTGGAAGCGGCCGCGGCTCACGCAGGCCAGCGCCGCGGTGGAGCCCGTGGATGGCTGAGCGCGTCTATCTCGCTACCACCGACCTCGTGTTCCGGTCCAAGCTCGCCGCCGTCGTGACGGGCGGGGGTGCCGAGGTGACGCGGGACGAGGCGGCGTGCGATCTTGTGGTGGTGGAGCTGGACGCCCCGGGAGCGCTGGACCGCGTGCGCGCGGCGGCCGGCCGCGGGGGGTCGGTGTTGGCGTTCGGCGCGCACGTGGACGCCGACGCACTGCGGGCCGCGCGCGACGCGGGCGCGGTAGCGGTGCCCAATTCCCAGGTCGAGGAGCGGTTGCGGGCCCTGCTGGCCGCGCGCCGCGCCGGGTGAATCGTCGATGAAACGCACGCTGACGCTCGCCGCGGTCGCGGCCTTCCTGTACCTCGCCGCCTACACGGCCTATCGCCTCACGCACACACAGGTCTGGGTGGGGGACGGGAAGCCGTACGTGAGCTTCTGGTCGAAGCGGATGTGGTACCTGTTCCGCCCTCTCACGCGCCTCGACGGGGCGGTGACGGGCATCGGAGCGCACCTCGGGCCGCGCCGGGATCCGCCTGGGGTGCTGCTCGATCGGGCCATTGCCGCGGCCGGCGGCGCCGAGCGGCTGGGCGCGCTGCGCGCGCTGGAGTGGCGCGGCCGGGCCGAGCTGGCGGTCGAGGGACAGGCCCCGCTGCGCATCACAGGGCTGTGGCGGCTGCAGCTCCCCGACAGCGCCATCGTCACCACGACGGTCGATGGCCAGCCGGCCGCGACGGCGCGCAGCTTGATCATCGCCGGGCCGCGGGGGTGGACGCGGGTCAATAAGAAGCTCGCGCCGCTCGCGCCGGAGCTGATCGCGCACGAGCGCGACCAGTTCTACCTCTATCACCTGATGCGCCTGGTGCCGCTGCGGGGATCGGCTTACCGGCTGGCGCCGTTGGCCGACGACGCGCTCGGTCACAAGCGGATCCGGGTCTCACATGCGGGCCGGCCCGATGTGGATATCGCGTTCGATACCCTCGGCACCCTGACGACGCTCACCGATTCGGTCACGGACCCGCAGTCCCACACGCGGCGGCGGCAACAGGTGGCATTGTCCGGTCAGGTGGACGCCGCCGGCGCGCGGTGGCCGCAGCGAATCGTGATCACCTGGGATGGGAAGCCCTACTTCGACCTGACGATTCTCGAGCTCAAGCCGCTGGCGACGCTGGACGATCCGCTGCTGCGGGGAGTGGGGGGGACCACCGCGCCAACCGCGCGCGCCCGAGGGGGGGCACGGCGCCCGCGTACGCACTAGGATATCTTTTTCTTCCCATGCGCCCCTCCCCCCTGTCTCTGCTCGCCGCGACGATCGGTAGCCTGGCCGCGACGCAGACCTTTTCGCCGCTGCCGTCCGCCCCGGATTGCCGGATCTACGTCGCCAGCGAGTCGGGGGACATCGTCACCCAGCTCACCTGGGACGGGCGTGCCCTCACGACGCTCAAGGCGGTCCCCGTCGGGATCATGCCCGCCGAAATCGACGGGCCTCACAACGTCACGGTTGCGCCGGACGGCAAGTACTACTACGTGACCATCGCGCATGGGGGGGGGACCCCGTCCGGCAGCCTCTGGAAAATGGCGGTCGCCGGCGACACGCTGCTGGGCCGGGCAGCGGTGGAGATGTTCCCGACCACCATCAGCGTGACGCCCGACGGTGACCTGGCGTTCGTGGCCAACTCGGACTTCTACGGGGATCACCCCCGCACCAACGTCGTCTCGGTCATTTACACCCCTCGGATGGTGCCGCTCACCACCATCGCCGCCTGCGACATGCCGCACGGCGTGAAGGTGAATCACGCGGGGACGACGGTGTACGTGAGCTGCATGAACTCCGACGAGCTGCTCGAGATCGACCGGCAGACCCTGGCGATCACCCGGCGCCACAAGACGGGGATTGGGGGGGGGATGGCCGCCGGGTGCTCGCCGACCTTCGTGTCGGTCTCGCCCGACGACCGCCGGATCTACGTCGCCTGCAACCACAGCAATGTGCTCCAGGTGCTGGACGCGGCCACCCTGGAGCTCGTCAAGCAGATCGCGACCGGGGCCGGCGCCTACAACGTGGAGCCCTCACCCGACGGCCGGTGGGTGATCGTGACGAACAAGAAGGACCAGAGCGTTTCGCTGGTCGATGCCACGGCGCTGACCGAGGCGGCCCGGATCCCCACGAGCAAGCCGTTCCCGCACGGCATCGCCTACTCGCCGGACAACCGCTTTGCCTTCGTCTCTCAGGAGAGCAAGGGCGTGGACCCTGGGGCGGTGGACGTGATCGACCTCTCCACGAAGGCCGACGTCGCGCACGCGGCGGTGCCGCTGCAGTCGACCGGCCTCGCCGTGCTGCGGCTGCCGTGATCCACACCGCGCTGGTGGCCCTCCCGCCCGCCGAGGTGCTGGCGCGCGCCAAGCGGTTTTTCGCCGAGCGTGTGCCGAATGCGGCCGCCTTCGTGGAGAAGGAAGGACCGCAGTTCGTAGTGCTGCGCGGGCAGGGCGGGGAGGAGATCGTCTTCAACGCCACCGCCGCCGAGGCGGGGACCACCCGCGTCCGGGCCTCCACCTTGATGTTCGATCAGGCGGTGGACCGGTTCCTCTCGACGCTGCCGCTCGAAGCGGGAGTGGAAGTCGCGTGACCGGGTCCGCGCTCACCGGCACCGATCGCTTCGCCGTGCGGGTGATGGTGACGGACGTCTGGGACCAGGTGTACCTGGCGGTCGAGCCGGGCACGACGGTGGTGGCGCTGAAACGCCGGGCGCTGGAGCAGGCGCTGAAGCGGCCTGTCCCGGTCGATGACTACATCGTGAAGTTCCGCGGTGCCGCGGTGCTCGACGAGGGCATGACGCTCGAGGCGCTGGGGGCGGTCCCGAACGCCCCCTTCATTATCTTGCCCCGGCGGCGCCAGCCGGTGCGATGAAGCGGCCCAGCCGGGCGCTGCCGACGGTCGCCGTCGGGTTCCTGCTGCTCGACGCCCTCCTGCTCGCGTACGGGGGCGTCGAGTTGCATCGGCCGGTGCTGCTGTGGGTGGCAGGTGCCTGCGCGGTGCTGGCGGTGGTGGTCGTGCTCGCGTGGCAGCGCTACCGGCGCGCGCTGGCGGACCTGG
This sequence comes from Gemmatimonadota bacterium, assembly GCA_041477065.1. Taxonomy (GTDB): domain Bacteria; phylum Gemmatimonadota; class Gemmatimonadetes; order Gemmatimonadales; family GWC2-71-9; genus 13-1-40CM-70-15. The sequence goes on along the minus strand of JBGOUQ010000029.1, from coordinate 15,887 downwards.
ACGCCGCGCGGCGGGAGATGCACGACGCGGCCGTGTCGCTAAGAGATCTGCTCCAGCAGCATCGCCTCACCTCGCCCCCCACCCCCGTTCCTCCTCAGCGACCGGAATGACGACCACCGTCGTCTGGCACCCCGCCTGCCGGCTGCACCAGGCCGGCGCGGGGCACCCGGAGCGCCCCGAACGGATCACCGCCGTGCTCGAGGCGCTGCGCGCCCCCGACCTGATGCCGCTGCTCACCTGGACCGAAGCGGTGCCGGCCGCTCGCGCCGCCCTGGAGCTGGTCCACCCTGCCGCCTATCTGGACGCGCTGGAGGCCCTGGGCGCCCGCGGCGGTGGCGCGCTCGACGCCGATACGCAGCTGGGCCCGCGCAGCTGGGAAGCCGCGCTCGCCTCGGCCGGCGTGGCGATCGGCGCGGTGGACGCGGTACTGGGGGGGGGTGGTGCGGGCACGACCGCCTTCGGCGCGACGCGGCCCCCCGGCCACCATGCCCTGGCCGACCACGCGATGGGGTTCTGCTTTCTCAATAACGTGGCCGTGGCAGCCCGTCACGCCCAGCGACACGGCTGCGACCGGGTGCTGATCGTGGACTGGGACGTGCACCATGGCAACGGCACGCAGGCCATCGTAGAAGCCGATCCCGCCGTGCGCTTCGTCTCGATGCACCAATACCCCTGGTATCCCGGCACCGGCGCGGCCGAGGAGCGCGGAGCGGGAAACGTGTTCAACGTGCCGCGGCCGCCGGGCCTGCCGCGCGGCGTGTACGTGCGCGATCTGCTGGCCGCGGTGGACACGGCGCTGACGGATGGCGCGCGAGGGGGTGGGGGGGGGGCGGGGGGCGGCTGGCGCCCCGACCTGCTCCTCATTTCCGTCGGCTGCGATTCGCTCGCCGGCGATCCGCTGGGCGGCTTCACGCTGGAGCCGGCGGACTTCTCGCACTGGACCACGGTGCTGCGGGAGCGGGTCGCGCCCGCGCCGGTGGCCGCCCTGCTGGAAGGCGGCTACCGGCTCGACCTCCTCGCCGCGGGCGTGCGCGCCGTGGTCGGCGCGCTTGCCTGAGTGCGCGGGCGGTCGGATACTTCAGTTGTGACTGTCACCGCTGCCCCACCGGCACCGCAGGCGTCCCGCCACTGGCCCACGAGCCTCTACCGCGGCGCCGACGGGACGCTCGAGCACGATCTGCCGCCCGCGCGGCTGCGCGAGATCGTCCAGTCGGGTGAGGGCGCGTTGTGGGTGGACATCGACGGCGCGAACATGCACCAGCACGCGCTGCTCGAGAAGGTGTTCGAGTTCCACCCGCTGGCCGTCGAGGACACCCTCTCCCCAGGCTCCCGGGTGAAGCTCGAGGAGTACGACCGCTACATCTTCGTCGTCATGGCGGGGGTGCGGCTCGATTCGCAGACCGTCGATCCCTTCGACCTCGAGACATTCAACACCTACTTCTTCCTCGGCAAGAATTTCCTGGTTACGGTGCACGCGATCACGTCGCGGAGCTGCGACTCCGTCCGCGAGCGGCTGGTGCGCAGCCCCGACCTGCTGGGCCGGGGCGTCGAGATGGTCATGCACAACGTGATCGATCAGGCGGTGGACGCTTACTTCCCGCTGGTCGAGCAGCTGAACATGCTGGTGGACGGGCTGGAGGAGCGCCTCTTCAAGCAATTCGACGAGGGGCTGATCCACGAGATTTTCAGAGCCAAGCGCGCCGCGTTCGCGACGCGCCGCCACATCGGGCCGCTGCGCGAGGTCCTGAACACCCTCACCAACCGGCCCTGTCCCTACATCCGGCACGAGACCCAGCTCTACTACCGGGACGTCTACGACCACACGATCCGCATCATGGAATCCGTGGACACCACGCGGGACCTGCTCGCCGGCGTGCTCGAGACGTACCTGTCGCAGACGTCCAACCGGATGAACCGGGTGATGAAGCAGCTGTCGGTCGTCGCGACGATCGCGCTGCCGCTGGTGGTGCTCGGCGGGATCTTCGGGATGAACTTCACGTTCATGCCGCTCATTCATCACCCCTGGGGGTTCCTCTGGGCCCTGGGGATCATGCTCGCCGCCGCCGTGGTCATCGTGGGGTGGCTCAAGAAGAACCAATGGCTCTGAGGCTCGTGCTCGAGGAGTGCACGATCACCACCCGCCATCCGTTCGCGATCGCGCGCGGGTCCACGAACGGCTATCGGCGCTGCTGGGTCCGACTGGTGGACGAGGACGGCGTGGAAGGATGGGGGGAAGCGGACCCGTCCTCCTATTATGGCGAGACCTACGAGACGGTGGTCGCGAGCTTGCAGAAGCTCGCGCTCCACCTGCCCGTCGATCCGTTCGACCTGGAGGCGGCGGAGGCGCGATTCGCGCAGGTGGTGCCGCGCAACGGCGCCGCCCGCTCCGCCCTCTCGGCCGCCCTGCACGACCTTGTGGGCAAGCGCCTGGGCCAGCCGCTGTGGCGCCTGTGGGGGCTCGACCCGCGCAAGGCGCCGATGTCCTCCTTCACGATCGGGATCGACACCGTCGAGATGATGCGCCGCAAGGTCCAGGAGGCCGCCCAGTACCCGATCCTCAAAATCAAGCTCGGCACCGACCGGGATGAAGAGATTCTCAAGACCATCCGCGGGGCCACCGACAAGACCATCCGCGTGGATGCCAACGCCGGGTGGACGGTGCCGCGCGCCATCGAGATGATCCCCGTGCTGAAGGACTACGGCGTCGAATTCCTGGAGCAGCCGCTTCCCCCTGAGGACCTCGAGGGCCTCGCCGCGGTGCGGCGCCACGCCACCAAGCACGACCTGCCGGTGGTGGTGGATGAGAGCTGCATCGTGGCGAGCGACATTCCCCGCGTGGCCGCCGCCGCGGACGGCATCAACATCAAGCTCGCCAAGTGCGGATCGTTGCGGGAGGCGCTGCGGATGATCGCGACTGCACGCGCCCACGGCATGCTCGTGATGGTGGGCTGCATGATCGAAACCTCCCTCGGCATCACCCCCGCCGCGCACTTCACCCCGCTCGTGGACGCCGCGGACCTGGACGGCGCGGCGCTGACCGTGGACGACCCCTTCGTGGGCGCGACGATCGACGGCGGCCAGATCCGCCTGCCGACCGAGCCGGGGCTGGGCGTCCGGCGGCGATGAGTGAATCCGGACGGTTCGCCGACGTCCTCCTTCCCGTCCCGGTCTCGCGTCCTTACCGCTACCTGATTCCCGACGGCCTCGCCGCGCGCGTCGTGCCCGGCGCGCGGGTGGTCGTGCCGGTGCAACGGCGCCGGGTGGTGGGCGTCGTGCGGGCGGTGGACGTGCCAGCCCCAGTTGGCCGGACGGCGAAGTCGATCGCCGCGGCGCCGGACGCGGAGCCCTCCCTGTCCGCTCCCCTGCTCGAGCTGGCCGAGTGGATCAGCCGCTACTATAGCGCGCCGCTTGGCCTTGCGGTGCGGGCGCTGCTCCCCGGCGCGCTGTGGGGCGCGGGACGCCCCGCAGGGCCCGCCGAAGGGGCGGAGCGAGTGCTCGCCCTGGTGGATGAGGCGGCGCTGCCGTCGTTGTTGGAGCGGGATCGGGCGTTCGCGCGTGCGCCCAAGCGCCGGGTGGCCTATGAGGCGCTGGAGGCGCTCGGCGGCTCCGCCCCGGTGCGCCATCTGATCGAGCAGCTCACGCTGTCCCGCGCGGTGCTCGACGGGCTCGTGGCGCAAGGGCTCGCCCGCTACGCCCAGGTCGCCCACCCGCGCGACCCATTCGCCGGCCTCGCCACCCCGCCGCCGCCCGAGCTGACGCCCGACCAGCGCCGCGTGGTGGACGCGATCGCCGCGACGCCCCTCGAGATGCCGGCGCTGATCCACGGCGTGACCGGATCCGGCAAGACCCTCGTCTATCTGGACGTGCTGCGCGGCGTCGTCGCGGCGGGACAGGGCGCGATCCTGCTCGTTCCCGAGATCGCGCTCACCCCGCAGACCGTGGCCCGCGTGCGCGGCGTGTTCGGCGATCAGGTGGCGGTGCTCCACTCGGGGCTCTCCGATGCCGAGCGGGCGGACGCTTGGCGGGCGCTGCGGCGCGGCGAGCGGCGCGTGGCGGTGGGGCCGCGCTCCGCCGTGTTCGCGCCGGTGCAGCGGCTCGGCGCCATCGTGGTGGACGAGGAGCACGAGCCCAGCTACAAGCAGGGCACGACGCCGCGCTACCACGCGCGCGACGTCGCGCTGGTCCGGGGCCGCCTCGAGGGCGCGCGCGTGATCCTCGGCAGCGCCACGCCGTCGCTCGAGACGCTGCACCTCGCGGCCACGGGCCGGGCCCGCACCTTCGCGCTGCCGCAGCGGATCGGTGCGCGGCCGCTGCCGCCGGTGGCGGTGATCGACCTGCGCAGCGCGCCGCGCGTCGCCGAGGCCAAGGCGATCCCCTGGTCGGAGCCGCTCGACGCGGCGGTGCAGGCCGCCCTCGGCCGGCGCGAGCAGGTGATCCTGCTGCTCAACCGGCGCGGCTTCGCCACCTACCTGCAATGCCCCCACTGCGGCGACGTGCGGGACTGCCCACGCTGCGCCATCGCGCTCACGGTGCACCAGACCCCGGCGGCGCTGCGCTGCCACTACTGCGGCCACGAGGAGCCGGTCCCCACGCAGTGCCGTGCGTGCGGCCACGAGGTGCAGCGCATGCGCGGCCTCGGCACGCAGCAGCTCGAGCACTTCCTCGGGCTCCGCTTTCCCGCGGCGCGGATCGCCCGCATGGACCTCGACACCACCAGCACCAAGTGGGCCCACCACCGCATCCTGGAGCGCGTGGCGCGGCACGAGGTGGACGTCCTGCTCGGCACCCAGATGATCGCCAAGGGGCTCGATTTCCCCAACGTGACGGTCGTGGGCGTGGTGGACGCCGACACCTCGCTCCACTTTCCCGACTTCCGCGCCGGGGAGCGGACCTTCCAGCTCGTGGCGCAGGTGGCGGGCAGGGCGGGACGGGGGCCGTTGGGGGGAGCGGTGTTCGTCCAGACCCGCGCGCCCGACCACCACGCCATCCGGGCCGCCGCGGCGCACTCGGTGGAAGCGTTCGCGGCCGCGGAGCTGCCCCTGCGGACCGCGCCCAACCCGGCCTACCCGCCTTCCGTGGGGCTCGCCCGGTTCATCGCCTCGGCGCCGGAAGAAGCCGCCGCGCAGGCTGCCGCGGAGCGGGTGGCGGCCTGGCTGCGCCGGGCGAACGCGGAGCACCTGGCGGGCGCCTTGACGGTGCTGGGGCCGGCTCCCTGCCCGATCGCGCGGCTGCAAGGCCGGTGGCGCTGGCACGCGTTGGTGAAAGCCGCCGAGCCGCGCGCCCTGGGTCGGGTAATGCGGGCCTGGCGCGCCCTCGGCCGGGGCATGGAGGGAGTCACGGTGGACCGCGACCCGGTGTCGCTCCTATGAATGCGGAATGCGGAATGCGGAATAGCTCGGGCGGTTCATTCCGCACTCCGCATTCCGCACTCCGCATTCCCGAACCGGTTGCGTAACTCCCGGCGCCGCAGGTATTTTCACCTCCCTGTGAATCGACCGCGGTTCCAGTACCGCCCCCCCAACTTCGATGCGCCGCCGCTGTCGCATGCGCCCGAAGCGCGCTTCGAGCCCGCACCCGCCGACGGGGTCCTTCCCGACGGCTTTTTTTCGACCGGCAACCTGCCGACCTACCTGAAGGTGGGCGGCGCGTGGCGCCGGCCGCGTCTGCCGCGCATGGACTGCGTGATCGTGCTCGGGCCGACGGGCGATCTCGTGACCACCGAGCCCCGCAAGCTCAAGAAGGGCACGCGCGTCGCGATGGGCGAGGCCGAGGACGGCAGCGAGGGCATCATCGTCCACACCGAGGGGTTCCTCGGCGGCCGCCACAGCGCCAACGAGTTCCGCTTCATGCAGACCGAAGTCTCGCGCGAGCGGCCGGTGGACTACGCGGTGCTGGCCGAGCTGCTGGGTGAAGAGAAGGAGCACGGCGGCAAGATCGTGTGGGTGATCGGACCGGCGCTGGTGCACGCGCGCGCCCGCGAGGACATGATCTGGTTCATCGAGAACGGCTACGTCGGCGCGCTGCTGGGCGGGAACGCCGTGGCCGTCCACGACCTCGAGGCCGCGATCTTCGGGACCACCCTCGGCATGTCGAGCAGCGGCGAAGGGGTGGAGGGCGGCCACGCCCTGCACATGCGCGCCATCAACACCATCCGGGGCGCGGGGTCGATCGCGCGGGCGGTCGAGCGGGGGCTGGTGCAGGGCGGCATCATGCACGCGATGGTGAAGCACAAGATCCCCTACGTGCTGGCGGGCTCGATCCGCGACGACGGCCCCCTGCCTGAGGTGATCACCGATACCCTGGCGGCGCAGGACGCGATGCGGGAGATCACCGCCCAGGCGACGTTCGCGGTGTTCGTGGCGACGGCGCTGCACGCGATCGCGGTGGGGAACATGCTTCCGGCGTTCGTGGACGCGGTGACGCCCGACGGCGTCCGGCCGCTCACCACCGTATGCGTGGACCAGACGGAGTTCGTGGTGAACAAGCTGCGGGACCGGGGCACCCACCAGGCCTACGGAGTCGTCACCAACGCGCAGGACTTCATGCACGTCCTGCGGTTCTACGTGGAGCGATGGGAGCAGGCACGGACGCCGGCCTCCCTGGCCCGCTAGCGCCGGGGCCGGGCAACCGGCCCGGCTGGGAGAAGCTGGCGGCCGCGGTGGCGGCGCAGATGCCGCCGGCCGAGGTGGAGACCATCTACCTGTTTGCGCCGATCAAGCGCGAGGGGCGGGAGTGGGGGACGGCCGTGGTCACGCGCCGCCCGCTCGAAGCCGGAGGCCGGCTGCGGGTCTATACGGCGAAATACATGCTGGTGGTGCGGGGGAAGGAGCGCGGGCAGGCGAAGGTGGCGGTAGAGGAGGTGGCGCTCTCGCCGGCGGAGGTTCTGGAGCGGGTGATGCAGTCCACCACCGAGCGGATGGGGGGGAGCGAGGCGGAGCCGCCGGTGGCGTACGGGCCGGCGGTGTGGTATGAAGGTTGACGGCCGCACGCTGCTCGAGGCGTTCCGCCGCCATCTGAGCGACCACAACTTCCCGGCGACCCGGCAGCGGCTGGCGGTGGCGGAGGTGGTGTTCTTCGCCGGGGACCATCTGTCGGCCGAGGACGTGGCGCGCCGCGTGGAACGGGGAAAGACGGTGGGGACGGCGACGGTGTATCGGACGCTGGACCTGCTGGTGCAGAGCGGCCTCGTGGCCGAGCGGGACTTCGGCGAGGGCTTCAAGCGCTACGAGGCGGTGCCGCCGGGCCAGACGCACGAGCACTGCGTCTGCTCCTCGTGCGGCAAGGTGATCGAGTTCTCCAACGACCGGTTGGAGCGGATGATCGGGCTGCTGGCGGAGGAGGTGGCGTTCCGGCCCCACCACCACCGCCTGGAGGTGTTCGGGCTCTGCCGGGAGTGCCAGCAGTCCAACCCCCTCACGCGCACGAGGTGACGGAGTTGATTGACGCGAAGATGTTCATCCCCACGAAGGCGTTCCTCACGAAGGGTGTGGGGCGCCATCGGGAAAAACTGACGAGCTTCGAGATGGCGCTACGGGACGCCCATCTGGCCGCCTTCAACCTTGTCCGGGTGAGCTCCATCTTCCCGCCCCACTGCGAGCTGGTAGACCGCGAGGAGGGGCTCAGCTTCCTGCGGCCGGGTCAGGTGCTGTTCGCGGTGGTGGCCGAGTCCTCCACCAACGAGCCGAGCCGGCTGGTGGCCGCCTCGATCGGGTTGGCGATGCCGGCCGAGCTGACCCACCACGGCTACATCTCCGAGCACCACAGCTACGGCCAGACCGAGCTGACCGCTGGCGAGTACGCTGAGGACCTCGCGGCCTCGATGCTCGCGACGGTGCTGGGCGTGCCGTTCGACCCCGAGCAGGCGTGGGATTCGCGCCGGGAGCAGTGGCTGCTGTCGGGGGACATCGTGCGCACGATGAACGTGACGTCGTCAGCCGAATGCAGCGACGACGGGCGCTGGACCACCGTCGTGTCGGCGGTGGCGTTCTGTGGGTAGCGGCGGCGTCTCGCTGTCCCTGGCCTTCGTGGCCGGCCTGCTGAGCTTCCTGTCGCCGTGCGTGCTGCCGCTGGTCCCGAGTTACGTCGGGTTCCTCACCGGTCTGTCCGCCGAGGAGATCGAGCGGCGCCGCGGCACCGCGGTGCTGCACGCGCTGTGGTTCATCGCCGGCTTCTCCCTGATCTTCGTGCTGCTGGGCGCCACCGCCTCGGCGCTGGGGAACCTCGCCGGACGCTCCCAGGTCTGGCTGGCCCGCGCGGGCGGCGTGCTGATGATCCTGTTCGGGCTCTATCTCCTGGGCGTGCTGCGGCCCGCCTTCCTGATGCGGGAGCGCAAGATCGAGCTCGCCCGCAAGCCCCTGGGCTACCTGGGCTCGGCCGTCGTCGGGGTCACCTTCGGGGCCGCGTGGACGCCGTGCGTCGGGCCGATCCTCGGGGCGATCCTCACCCTCGCCGCCGCGCGCGGCAGCGTCGGGGAGGGCGCGGGGTTGCTCGCCGTCTATGCCCTCGGCCTCGCCATCCCGTTCTTGCTCACGGCCCTCGCGCTCGACCGCTTTCTCGCGTGGTTCCAGAAGTTCCGGCCCTACATCGTGTGGGTGGACCGCGTCGCGGGAACCCTGCTTATTCTTCTTGGTATCCTGCTCGTCAGCGACCGGTTCACCTTGCTGGCGAGCTGGCTGCAGGGCCTGACGCCGGAGTTTTTGAAGAGCCGCTTGTAGGCTGATTCCGCACTTTTCCGGGAGGCATCCCATGACCCGTTCGACATCGCTCCGGATGGCTGCCGCGCTGGCCGTCGCCACGCTGCTCGGTGCCTGCGCCAAAGGCGAGCAGGCGAGCAACCAGCCCGCGGATTCGACCGCGCGCAACCTCACCCTCGCGCCGAGCGATTCCTCGGCGGCGATGAAGGACGTCCCCGCGCCGACCAAGGCGCCCGCTGCCCGGCCGGCGGCTAACGCTCCCACCAAGCGGCCCGCCACGCCGCCACCGACGCCTCCAGCGCCGACCACCCGCACCATCGCTGCCGGGACTGCCGTCGACTTCGCCGTCACCGACACGATCAGCTCGCGCCACAACCATCCCGGGGATGCATTTACAGCGCGCGTCGTGGTGGACCGGGGGAGTACGGGCGGCCCGATCCCTTCGGGGTCGGAAGTACGCGGCACGATCCTGGACGTGAAGCCCGCACCCAATCCGCGTACGCCGGGGACGCTGACCCTGGCCGTGTCGAGCATCACCATCAACGGCAAGAGCTACGACGTGGAGGCGCGGATCGACTCGCTCGAGACCGTGCGGCAGGGGCGGGGCGTGACGGCGGGTGACGCCGCCAAAGTGGGCGTCGGCGCTGTCGCGGGCGGCATCCTGGGCCGCGTGATCGGCGGCAACAAGAAGGGGACGATCATCGGCGGCATCGTGGGCGCGGCGGCCGGGGCCGGCGTGGCGGCGCACGACAAGGACTCCGACATCGTGTTGCCCGCCGGAGCGCACGTACACATCACGCTGACCAAAGCGCTGGTGGTGGCGGCGCGGTAGCGCATCTTATGAACATGTCCGCCCCCACCTACTACACGGCCGAGATGGTCCGCGCGCTTCCCGAGGACGGCAAGCGCTACGAGGTGGTGCACGGGGAGCTGCTGGTGACCCCGGCACCGCGACTGTCTCATCAAGAGCTTGTGGGTCGGCTGTTCGTGGCTCTGCGCGCCTACCTGATTCGGGAGCCCGTCGGTCACGCGCTTACCTCTCCAGCCGACATCTCGTGGGCGCCGGACACCCTGGTGCAGCCGGACGTGTTCGTGGCGCCGCTCGACCAGGTCCGCACCCTCCAGTGGACGGGGATCCGCCACCTGCTGCTGGCGGTCGAGGTGTTGAGTCCCTCCTCGGCGCGGGCCGACCGGTTCACCAAGCGGCGCTGGTACCAGGAGGCCGGCGTTCCGCTCTACTGGCTGGTGGACGGCGACGCCCAGGCCGTGGAGGCGTGGGTTCCGACCGCGCGGTTCCCGGTGGTGGAGCGGGAGCGGTTGCTGTGGGAGCCCGCGGAAGCCGCGCAGCCGTTCGTGCTCGAGCTGGCGGAGCTGTTCAAGCCGATCTGAGCCGGCCTTTCCGTGAAGCCCGTTTTCTTCGCCACGCCAATCGACTGGCGCCGCTGGCTGGCGCGCCACCACGCGACCGCCGCCGAGCTGCTCGTCGGCTTCCACAAGCGGGGGACCGGCAGGCCGTGCATTACCTGGCCTGAGTCGGTCGATCAGGCGCTCTGCTACGGCTGGATCGACGGGGTGCGGCGTAGCCTCGGCGATAGCAGCTACACCATCCGCTTCACCCCGCGGCGGCCCGGCAGCATCTGGAGCGCTGTGAACCTGAAGCGCGTCGCCGCGCTCAAGCGGCAGGGCCTGATGCGCGCCGCGGGCCTGCGCGTGTTCGCGGCGCGCGATCGCAAGCGGTCGGGCCTCTACAGCTTCGAGCAGCGGCGCGCGATCACGCTCCCCCCCGCCTTCGCCCGGCGGCTCAAGGCGGAGCCCGACGCGTGGAGCTACTTCCAGGCCCAGGCCCCGTGGTATCGCCGCACGGCGAGCTTCTGGGTGGTGAGCGCCAAGAAGGAAGAGACCCGGGAGCGGCGCCTCGTCCTCCTGATCGCCTGCTCGGCAAGAGGCCGCCCGGTTGGGCCGCTCACGCGCTGAGGCTACCGGAACCGCAACGTCAGGCCGGGCCGAAACAGCACCGCGCTGTTGTTGTCGTAGCTCACCGCGAAGTAGAGCAGCAGGCCCGATCCGATGTGCCGTCCCGCGCCGAGCGTCCCCACCAGCTCACCCCCCGCCGCTTCCGGCACGACGGCGCTGCCGCTCCCCGACTCGCCCCCGGGGATGGCCGCCGTAGCGGCCAGCACCTCCGCGAAGACATCGAGCCGCCCATCGACCCGATACACGCCGGCAAGCGCGAAGTTGAAGATGTTGTTCAACCGCACGCCGGCCGGCTTGCCGACCACGGTGTAGGCGAGATTGGCATGCGCGTCGAGCCGGCCGAACCGCTTGCTGGCGATCAAGTACCCAGCGTAGTCGGTCTGCCGGCTTCCGATGAGGCTATCTCGCGCCGTCGGGAATTTCACCTCGAAGGCCGCGGCCAGAGCCGGCACGGACCGGCTCTCTTGGCGGTAGCGGTAGGTGAGAGTCGCCTCGACGTCCCCGAATCCGGTCGCGCGACGACCAACCTTGTGCCGGATGGCCGTGTAGGGCACCGGCTCGACCAGCAGCTCCAGATTGTTGCCGAGACCGTACTCGATCGCAAAGGGGAGCGCCGCCTCCCGCCCCTCGGCCGACGTCTGGAGCTCGAACGCGTTGCCGATCTTCCACCAGCGCGCCGGGAGCAGCCGCGCGGTCTCCGTCTCGAGCGACTGCGCGGCGGCGATACCCGCCGCGCAGCTCGACAACAGCGTGAGCGCCAGCGCGCTACTCTTCATGCGCCAGCGGCTTGCCGTCGGGGCCGACCTGGATCTCCGAGCGCTTGGTGCCGGTGCGCACCTGGGCCTCGTAGGCCACCAGTCGGCCACCCTTGGTGAGGGACTCGACGCGCGTGATCGTGCCCGTGCCCGCCTTCGCCTTGAGCCCGTCGCGGACCGCGGCGGGGAGCGAGTCGAACACCACCTGCTCCTCGACCTCCAGCACGGTGCCGTCGGCGGCGATGCTGACGTCCTTCGAATGGCCGGCGACGGTCAGTTGGACTTCATAGATGAGCTTGCCGTTTTCGGTCTCGCTGGAATAGCCGCGGACCGTCGCCCCGGCGCTCTGCGCGTCGGCAGCCCGCTGCACGGCGGCGGGAAGGTCGGACTTCTTGAGGCGGCGTTCCTGGGCAGCCGCGGTCCCCGCGCCCAAGCCGACAAGTGCGAATACAGCGAGCATCGTGATTCTGGTGTGTGTCATGGAGGCCTCATGAGGAGGAGAGGGTCGATCCCAATGTAGTCCGCGTACCTGTCAGGAGGCTGACAACTGGCGCCCGCCTGCGTAGCTTCCCCGCATCCCGCCGTCGACTCTTTTCCTCTACGAGGTCTCCCGATGCGCCTCGCCCGGATCGTCACGTCCCTGTATCTCGTTGCCGCTCCAGCACTCGCCCAGTCCAACGCGGCGCGGATGGCGAACGACCAGTACACCCGGTCCCACGACTACGACCTGATCCACCAGCGGATCGTCGTGTCGGCATTCAACTGGGATTCGACCTCCTTCGAGGGCAGCGTCACCACGACCCTCGTCGCGCTGCGCCAGGGGCTCGACTCGGTGATTCTCGATGAGGGTGCGCTGCTTGCGAACACCGCCGTGACCGACCGCCGCGGCGCGACGCTGCGCGCGTCCCGCCACGGGGACACCCTGGTCGTCTTCCCGGCACGACCCGTCGCCTTCGGCGACACGCTCGTCTTCACCATCGCCTACCACGGCAAGGTCCAGAGCGGTGAGGGCCTCACCTATATCACTCCCGACGGCCTGCCGCACCGGCCGCAGCAGATCTGGAGCCAGGGCGAAGACCACAACAATCACTACTGGTTCCCGACCTACGACTTCCCCAACGACAAGATGTCCTGGGAGGTCGTGGCGAGCGTGCCGGCCGCCAACCTCGCCGTCTCCAACGGCCGGCTCGTCTCCAACACCGTCTCGGCCGGCACGCGGACGATGACTTGGCGCCAGGACTCGCCGTCGGCGACCTACCTCGTCTCGCTCATCGTCGCGCCGCTCGCCCTGATCCACGACACCTGGGGCACGGTCCCGGTCGACTACTACGTCTACCACGAGGACAGCAGCAAGGCGTGGCGGCTGTTCCACGTGACGCCCGACATGATCGACGTGTACTCGCGACTCACCGGCATCAAGTACCCGTGGGTCAAGTACGCCCAGACGACAGTGGCCGACTTCTTCGGCGGGATGGAGAACGTCAGCGCCACGACGCTGGTGGACTGGCTCCCCGACTCGCGCGCCTACGCCGACCGCCCCTGGTATCAGTACATCCTGATCCCGCACGAGCTGTCGCATCAATGGTTCGGGGACTACGTCACGACGGTGAACTGGGCCAACATGTGGCTCAACGAGGGCTTCGCCGAGTTCATGCCGGGGCAGTATTGGGCGGCGCGGCTCGGCGCCCATGGGGAGCAGGACTACTACGCCGACGAGTACCGGCAGTACCTCCAGATCGACCAGCGGCAGCAGATGCCGCTCGCTTCGCTCGGCTCGAACAACATCTATCCCAAGGGCGCGCTGGTGCTCCAGATGCTGAAGCATTACCTGGGGCCGGAGCGCTTCTGGGCGTCGATCCACACCTACCTGACCCGCCACGCGCTCGGTACCGCGACGTCGGACGACCTGCGCCAGGCGGTGCTCGAGGCGACGGGGGAGAACCTCGACTGGTTCTGGGATGAGTGGGTGTACCAGGCCGGCTACCCCCAGCTCGACGTCGCCGCGGTCTACGACACGGCGAAGACGACGCTCACCCTCACCGTCAAGCAGACCCAGCAGGACAGCATCAAAGCGGACTCGACCGGCCTCAAGCACACCGTGCCGCTGGCGTTCCGGATGCCGATCACGATTCGCGTCGGCACGGCAGCCGCGGACGTGACCCAGCGCGTCGAGCTGAACGCGCGCGAGCAGACGATCGTCATTCCCGGCGTCAAGACGGCGCCGACGATGGTGGTGTTCGACGACGGCAACTATCTCCTGAAGAGCCTCACTTTCGAGCAGCCGACGGCGTGGCTTGCGACCCAGCTGCGGCGCGACGCCGACCTGTGGAACCGGCAGTGGGTGATCGGACAGCTGGCGCATCGCCCCACCGATGCTGCGGCTGCTGCGGCACTCGCCGATGCGGCGGCGCACGCCGACTACTTCCTCACCCGCCAGCAGGCGGTGGAGGCGCTGGGGGGATTTCCGGCGGCGGCGGCGCTGCCGGCCGTCGAGGCGGCGCTCCAGGACACCAGCGCGGCGGTCCGCAGCGCCGCGGTGGAGGCGCTCGGCGCCCTGGGCGGTCCGCGCGCCGTCACGCTGGCGCAGGGGGCGTCGCAGCACGACTCGAGCTACGACGTGCAGGCGGCGGCGTTGCGCGCCCTGGTGCGCGCCGACTCGGCACACGCGCGCGACGTCATCGCGGCGGGGCTCACCAAGCGGTCGTATCAGGAGGCGATCCAGAACGCGGCGTTCGGCATGATCGCCCAGCGCAACGACACGTCGTTCATCGGGCCGGTGGAGGGGTTACTCGGCGTGGGGCGGTTCCCGTCGCACGTCCTCGCCTCGCTCGGCGCGCGCGGCAGCACGCACGCCCTCGACGTGCTCACCGCGCACCTGAACGACGACCGCGCCGCCGTGCGCCGCTGGGGGCTCGAGGCGTTCCGGTTCACCCTGGCGCGCATCAATCACGACGTCGCGGTGGCGCGGCTCAAGGGAGCGGTGGGCGGCATCACGCACGCCGACACCAAGCAGGCGGCGACGCGCCTGATCGAGCGGTTGGAGAAGCCGCAGGGTGGGGGAGGGGGGGGAGAGAACTAGCGGCAGATCTGCGAGCAGCGAAGTACGCCGGATCTCTCATCCCGGGTTAGGGTGTTCTTCATCCCCGCCGAGGCATAGTTGTTGGGAGCACGCGAGTGTTCCGATTCATGATGATCTCGGCGTGCAGGCCTGCGGAAAGGAGCTGGCGTATGTGGCAGTCGAAAGGCGATAAGGACCTCGAGCGGGACGTCAGGGAGGCACTGGCGTTCGATCCGAGGGTGGACGCGAAGGCAATCACCGTCTCGGCGAAAGGCGGGGTGGTCACGCTGAGTGGATCCGTGCCGACGTATGCCGCGAAGGTCGCGGCCCACCATGACGCCGAGCGCGTGAGTGGGGTCAGCGTCCTCGTGGAGCACATGGATGTGTCCCTGCCCGACATGCACGCCCGCAGCGACGCCGACCTCGCCACGGCGGTGGCCGACGCGCTGAGCTGGGACGTGGAGGTGCCCCATACCAAGATCAAGACCTCGGTGCGCGACGGATGGGTCACGCTCGAAGGGACCGTGGATTGGCAGTATCAGCGGTTGGCCGCCCATGGGACCGTTCGCTACCTCGTCGGGGTCAAGGGCGTTCACGATCTGATCGCCGTCGCCCCCTCACCGGGGAAAACGATCGACGTGAAGCAACACATCATGGCAGCGCTGACGCGGAGTGCGGAGGCTGATGCCCGGCGAATCAGTGTGGACACCGCGGACGGTGACAGCGTCACGCTCCGTGGCACCGTGCACTCATGGGCGGAACGGGATGAGGCGGTGCGGGCGGCGTGGGCCACCCCAGGCATCCGAAAGGTCCAGGACCAGTTGACCTACGCGTAGTACCATCGTGGAACGGGGGGACGGCAATGGCCGGCGACAAGGGCAAGAGCAAAGGTGAGGGGCCGCAGGGGGCCCGGGAATACTTAGCGGACCGCCTCGATGGCGCCCGGGACCTCTATCTGCTCGCCCTGGCGTTGGGCGTGCGCGAAGACAAGGCGGCACTGTTCGGTCGGATGATCCGGGAGGCCCGGATGCACTTCACCACCGTGATCGAAGAGTGCCGCATCGCCGGCCTCGACACGAGCGCGATCGCGCTGATGCTCGGCAAGAAGAACGAGGAGCTGGTGGACAGCATCAGGCCCGAGATCTGGGGACATTTGGAGCAGCTCATCGCCCAGCGCGCGCGCGGCCGCACGGGGTGAGTGCTCGGGTAGAGGACGCGCCGCATCGAGCGGTAGGAGGAGCCGCGGGGGGGGGGGGGGGAGGGGGGAGAACTAGAGACCGACTTGCATCCCCGTCAGTACGCTAAAGGACGTGTACCGACTGAAGATCAGCCACCGTCCTTCGGCGAACGGGGTAACCACCCAGGCGCGCCCGCCTGAGAGTCCAACGGACAGATTCACTCCCGCCT
>JBGOUQ010000028.1:0-44968 GCA_041477065.1 Gemmatimonadota bacterium | reverse complement strand
CGGGGTTCCTTTGTCTGTTTGCGCTACCCCGCTATCTCGATTTGGGGCTCCGCCCCCCCCAGGCCCTCGGGCGGGGTTTAACGCGCCCCCCCCCCCCCCCCCCCCGCGCCCCCTCCGCCCCTCTCCTGGTCGTCGAGCAGCATCCGCACGTCGGCCAGCCAACGCTCGGCATCGGCCGGTGTGGGCGCGATCACGGCGAACACCCGTTGCGGAAACCGGCGGGCCAGGGCGGCGAGCAGCACCGCCGGGCTGGACCCCGGGAGCCCATCGAGGGAAACGCGGGAGCCGGGGGGCGGGAGGCGCTCCGCCAGCGCCGCCGTCGCGGGCAGCTCGTCGAAACGATCAAGCAGGAAGTCGAGCGCCATCAATGCGTCCGCGTGGCGACGCCCAGCTCAATGGCGGCGAGGAGGAGCGCGAGCGCGAGCAACATGCCGCTCGCATCGGCGCGGCGCGTGCCGGCGAACGCCGCCGCGACGAAATCGGCGTCGTCCAGAACGTCCGCGCTCCCGCCCAGCGCCCGGCGCGCCAGCGCGGCGCTGGCCGGCGTCAGATCGGACTCCCGCGGGTCGAGACCATAGACGGTCGCGCCAGCGGTGTCGGACGCGCCGTGCACGGCGAATTCGACTCGCGGCGCGCCTTCGGCCGCGGCGACGGCCGCCTCGCCCCGCGCCACGCGGTTCGCCAGGGCGTCCACAAAGGGCACGAAGGCGCTCGCCGCCGGGAGCGCGGTCCACGCCGTGTCGAGCCGGCTGCCGATCAGCACGACCGCCCCAGCCCGCAGCAGCCATGGCTCGCCGTTCACCGTCGCGAGCACGTTGGCGCTGTCGGGGCCCGCCGAAGGCTCGAGGCGGTAGCGGCGGGTCACCGGCACCCCTGCGAGCGTCGGCAGAGCGGCCGAGGCGAGCGGGCCCGGCGTGCCTGGAGCACCGAAGCGCCACGCCACCCCGCGGGCGGCGAGTGCACGGTTCGCCTGGCCGAGCAGCGCCGGGTCCGCCGGCGGGACGACGACGCTCGCCCCTCGACCCGTCACCGGCCGTTCTCCGAAGGTGACATCCGTCCCAGCCCCCACTCGCCCGCCGTCTCGAAGCACGGCGAGGGCGGCGGTGAGGAACGCTCCGACGTCCATTCCGTCGCTCACGCGCGCCGGCGGAGCCACCCGCCACACGAACGGCCGCCGGTCGTCGGCGCGCAGCTCGTCGGCCGCGAGCTCTGCCTCTCCCACCCACCAGCCTGGAAGCACCGGCGGCAGCGGCAGCGAGAGCGCGGCCCCCGGTGCGGCAAGGGCGCGGCCCACTTCGCGGTTGCGCCCCAGCGGACTTCCCGCCGGTCGGACCCGTACCGTGACCGGCGCCGCGGCGGTGCCCGGCGTCCCCGCTACGGTGAGCGTCACGGCGCCGTCGCCGGCCGTCGCCGAAGCGATCCCGCGGTTGGGTGGCGCTCCAACGGCCCCCGCGAGCGCCAGGACGTGGACACCCCGGGGGACGTCAGCCGTGCCGGCGCCGAGCGCGGTGCGCTGCAAGTCGCTGGCGACGTACACCTCGCGCGCACCGAGCGGCTCGGCGTCCACCAGTCGCGCGGCGCGCGCCACGACGGCGACCAAGTCGAGGCGTCGCGGATCGGTCCCGGCGCTATCGATCGCGGCGATCAAGGTCTCACGCGTGCCGGCGCGCGCCACGCCGTCGGCGAGGACGAGCCACAGGTGGTCGGCGGCCGACGCGCGCCCCAGCGCGCCCCGCGCCGATCCCTTCAGACGGTCGAGTACCGGCCGGCCGTCCACCACGACACCGGCCGATGAGGAGTTGTCGAGGACGACGACGAGCGCCGTCGGCGCATGCACGCCCCCCCCCCCTCCCCCCCCCCCTGCGCCCCGCGTGGGCACGAGGGGTCGGGCTGCGGCGAGGACGACCACCACGATCAGCGCGGTGCGCAGCAGGAGCAGCAGCAGGTGGCGGAGCCGCAGCCGCCGCGCGCTGCGCCGTTCGGCGTCGCTGAGGTATCGCACCGGGGGAAAGTCGAGCTCGGGCGGGGTGCGGCGGTGCAGCAGGTGGAGCAACGCCGGGATGGCGGCGGCGGCGAGTCCCACCAACGCCAGTGGGTGAAGGAAGCTCACGCGAGGAGGCGCAGCGCCATGCCGAACGGCAAGTCGGTCGTCACGTGGTGGTAGGCGATGCCGTGGCGGCGGCACGCCGAGCGCCACGCCGCGATCTCGCGCCGCACCGTCTCCCGGTAGTCGCGCGCCAGCTCGCGCGGCCGCACCACGACGCTCGCCGGCGATTCGGGATCGCGAAAGCGCACCTCCGGCGGGCCGGCCAGCTCGACCTCGGCCGGGTCCATCAGGTGAAACACGATCACCTGGTGGCCACGATGGCGCAGGTAGCGCAGGGCGGTGAGCGCGAGCGCGCGGTCGAACAACAGGTCGGAAATGAACACCACCAGCCCGCGCCGGGCGAGCAGCGACGTGATGTGGCGCAGGGCGTCGTGGGCGGCGGTGCCGCGTCCGTCTGGCGTGGCGAGCAGCCCGCGTACCAGGCGCGACCACTGCCCCGCCTTCACGCGCGCCGGGACCACCTGGCGCACCGCGTCGTCGAACGTCACGAGACCGGTGGCATCCCGCTGCCGCAGCAGGATCAGCGCCAGCGACGCCGCGAGCCGGTCGGCGTAGGCGCGCTTGGTGAGCCCGGTCGGCGTGCCGCGCCACGCCATCGATCGGCTCGCGTCCACCAGAATCATCGCGCGCAGGTTGGTCTCTTCCTCGAATTGCTTCACGAACAGCCGGTCGGTCCGCGCCAGGATGCGCCAGTCGAGGTAGCGCGGCTCGTCCCCGGGCTGGTAGGCGCGGTGCTCGGTGAATTCGACGGAGAATCCCCGGAACGGCGAGCGATGCAACCCCGAGAGGAACCCCTCCACCACCCCCTCGGCCACGATCTCGATGCCCCCCAGCCGGGCGACTTCGGAGGGATCGAGCAGGTCCAGGCGAGTCGCGGGAGTCATGGGTGGGGGAAGCTAGCGAAAGGACAAACGTCCGGAACAGTGGACAGGGACCGAGGGAAGCACCCGGGGTCATAGAAGCTAAGTGGCTGCGCTAGAATAGGATACAGGAACCACTCCCCTGGCATGCTCCCTGCCTTAGAACCCCGGCAGGAGGTCATATGTTCGCTCACATCGCGCTGTTTGGTCTGGCCTTGATGCCGGTGTCTGACACCCGGCACCCGGCACCCAGTAATTCCCGTCCCCGTGTCGAAGTTTGGACCACCCGGGGCGACGATCCCTACAGCCGCGGCCAGGGGGTGCGGGTCTTCCTTCGCGCCGACCAGGACGCCTACGTCACGCTGTTCCGCGTCGACACCGACGGGCGCGTGCGCGTGCTGTTCCCGCGCGAGCCGTGGGAAGACAACTTTGTGCGCGGCGACCGCGAGTTCGAAGTGCAAGGCTACGCCTCCCGCGACCTGTTCCAGATCGACGACTACCCCGGCGTCGGCTACCTCTTCGCCGTGGCGGCCCCCGATCCGTTCGTATACGACGCGATCGAGAGTGGTGACCACTGGGACTACCGCGGCATCGCCGACGGCCGCGTGCGCGGCGACCCCTACGTCGCCCTCACCGACCTCGCCCAGCGCATCGTGCCGGCCGACTACACCGACTGGGACTACGACATCATTCCGTATTACGTGCAGCAGCATTACGACTATCCGCGGTTCCTGTGCTACGACTGCCACACCTTCGCCACGTGGCCGAGCTGGAACCCCTATACGTACACGTGCGTGCGGTTCCGCGTCGTCGTGTACGACGATCCTTACTACTACCCCTATCGCTACGGTGGGCGTCGCGCGGTCTTCACGCGCCCATTCCGGCCCGAGCCCCGGTTCGTCTTCAAGGACCGTGACGGCGCGGGGGACGACAGGTTCGTGACGCGGGTCCGCGAGCGGCCTGTGAACGACGATACCCGTCGCCGCGTTGGCGGCCGCGACCCGGGCGGCGTGACGGTTCCTACGCCCCCGTCCCTCCCGCCGCGCGAGCGCCCGACCCGGCCGACGGACGACGGTCAAGATCGCGGACGCCGGGGCCGGCCCGAGCAGCCGCAGCAGCCCCAGCCGGATAGGCCTGACCGCCCGGACGACCACGGCAGGCGCGACCGGCCCGACCGGCCGGATCACCCCGACCGCCCCGGTGACGCAAGGCCGCAGATCGCGCCGCCGAGGGAGCAGCCTCGTCCGCAGATCGCGCCGCCGAGGGAGCAACCTCGTCCGCAGCCCAGGGCCGAGCCGCGGCGCCAGCCTCCACCGGCTGTCGCCCCGCCGCGGGCCGAGCCCCGGCGGGACCCGCCGCCGCCGCCCAAGGACAAGGGCAAGCCCGCAGAGCCCCGGCGGCGCCGGCCCTGACCAACCTGTAACCCCCACGCGCGCCCGGCCGTAGTCCCACACGGCCGGGCGCGTTAGTTTCTTGCCCCTGTGCCGTCACTCCTTCAACCCTAGGACTCCTCGTGTCCAAGCTCCTCCGTTTCGCGCTCCCGGCGCTGCTCCCGGGGCTGTTGGCGGCGCAATCGCCGGCCTCGGTGCAACGGGCCGTCAACTCCATCACCCCGGCCGACGTCCTCAAGCGGATCGGCATCCTGTCGGACGACTCGATGCTCGGCCGCGCGACCCCGAGCCCGCAGCTCGAACAGGTCGCCCGCTACGTCGCCGCCGAGTTCCGCCGGTTCGGCCTCAAGCCCGCCGGCGACAGCGGCCGCTACATCCAACGCTACGACATCCGACCGAGCCGCATCGACACCGCGCGCAGCACGGTCCAGATCGTCGGTCGAACGAGCGCGACCTTGAAGCCCGGCGCGGACGTGTATGTCTTGCGGGTCGCCCCGCTGCCACACCACCCGCTCAGCGGGAACGTCGTGCTCTTCGCGGGAGCCCCGGATAGTGCCAACCCGCTCGCCGGTGTGGACGTCAAAGGGGCCTGGGTCGCGCAGGTGGTCACGGCCACGCCCGAAGGCGTGAATCTCAATATCGCGTGGGTGCAGCAGACCCTACGGGCCGGGGCGATCGGGGCGCTCTTCATCTCCAACCGCCCCGACGCGCAGTGGCAGAACCGGCTGGCCCGAGACTACCAGACCACGTACTCCCTCCCCGGGCAGCAGCCCGCTGACACCGCAACGTTGCCGGGAGTACTCGAGATCCGGGACGCGCAGGCGGCAGCGCTGCTCGGCATCGATCCCGCCGCGGTTCGCGGCGCCTCGGGGTGGACCGCGCGGCGTCTGGAGGGCGTGACGGTGCGCTTCGACGTGCCGGAGGCCGCGGGAGCGCCCGCCTCCGCCCCCAACGTGATCGGCATCCTGGAAGGGTCCGACCCCGTGCTGAAGCACCAGTACGTCTTCTTCACGGGCCACATGGACCACGTGGGGACGCCCGGTTCCGGTGAAGGCTGCCAGGCGCGGGGGGCGGACTCGATCTGCAACGGTGCCGACGACGACGCGTCCGGCTCGACGGCGGTGATCGAAGCGGCGGAGGCGTTCTCGCAGCTCACCCCGCGGCCCAAGCGCTCGCTCGTGTTCATGACGGTGAGCGGTGAAGAGCGGGGGCTGTGGGGCAGCTCGTACTACGCCGACCATCCCACGGTGGCCCTCGCCGACATCGTGGCGGACCTGAACACCGACATGGTGGGCCGGAACTGGAAGGACACCATCGCGGTGATCGGCAAGGAGCACTCCGACCTGGGAGCCACGTTGAACCGCGTCGGTGCGGCGCACCCCGAGCTCAACATGAAGCCGATCGACGACATCTGGCCGCAGGAGCAGTTCTATTTCCGCTCCGATCACTACAACTTCGCCCGCAAGGGCGTGCCGATCCTCTTCTTCTTCAACGGCACGCACCCCGACTACCATCAGGTCTCGGACGAAGTCTCGAAGATCGACGGGGAGAAGGAGTCGCGGATCATCAAGCTCGTGTTCTACCTCGGGCTCGACATCGCGAACGCGGCGGAGCGGCCGAAGTGGAATCCCGACAGCTACAAGCGGATCGTGCAGGGAGCGAACTGAACCGGAGCCATCAGCCGTCAGTGCTGACGGCTGACGGCTATCCTCATGAGACTCGACCTCTACAAGACGTTCAAGTCCGAGTACACTGCTCCTCGGACTCCGGTGGTGGTGGTGGTACGGCCGGCGAGGTACCTCACCATTGCGGGCCGGGGCGGCCCGGACCAGCCCGACTTCGGCCGGGCCGTCGGGGCGCTCTACGCGATGGCGTTCACGATCAAGATGGCCCGCAAGTCGTCGGGGCGGGACTACGCAGTGTCGAAGCTCGAGGGGCTGTGGTGGGGCCAGCGCCGCGGCCGCTTGCTGATCGACGAGCC
This sequence comes from Gemmatimonadota bacterium, assembly GCA_041477065.1. Lineage (GTDB taxonomy): Bacteria > Gemmatimonadota > Gemmatimonadetes > Gemmatimonadales > GWC2-71-9 > 13-1-40CM-70-15. Next base: position 38,629 of record JBGOUQ010000028.1, on the reverse strand, counting down.
GACGTCACGCTGGCGGTGGCAGCTGCTCATCCGCGTGCCGCCGTTCATCGGAGAGAGAGACCGCCGCGCCGCGGTCAGCACGTTGCTCGACCGCGGGAAGGACCCCCTGGTGCGGCAAGTGAAGCTGAGCGTGTTGAAAGAAGGACGCTGCGTGCAGCTGCTCCACGTCGGGCCCTACGATGCCGAGCACGAGAGCATCCAGCGGATGGCGGACTTCACTCGGGCGCGGGGCCGCCGCCTTCGGGGGAAGCACCACGAGATCTACCTGTCGGACCCGCGCCGGGTGCCGGCGCACCGCCTGAAGACGATCCTGCGCCACCCGGTTACTTGAGGGCGGCGAGCAGCTCCGCGTTGGTCTTGGTCCGTTTGATCTGCTGCAGCAGCGCTTGCATCGCCTGCTCCGGCGGCATCCCCACCAGGCTGCGCCGGAGCTTCTGCTTCGCCTCCACGACGGCCGGCTGGGCGAGCAGCTCCTCGCGCCGCGTGCCGCTCGCGGCCACGTCCACCGCCGGGTAGATCCGCCGGTCGGCGAGCGCACGGGTCAGCCGCAGCTCGGCGTTGCCCGTGCCCTTGAACTCCTCGAAGATCACGTCGTCCATCCGGCTCTCTGTCTCGATCAGCGCGGTGGCGATCACCGTGAGCGATCCGCCGCCCGGCACCGCGCGCGCCGCCCCGAATAGCCCCTTGGGCTTGGCGAGGGCGTTGGCGTCCAGCCCGCCCGACATCGTCCGCCCGCTGCTCTTGCCCGCCGTGTTGTGCGAGCGTGCCAGTCGCGTGATCGAGTCGAGCACGATCACCACGTCCCGGCCGAGCTCCACTTGGCGCCTAGCGTGCTCGAAGACCATGTCGGCCACCGCGACGTGCCGCTCGTGCGACAGGTCGAAGCTCGAGGCGATCACTTCGCCGCGCCCCCAGTCTATCATCTCGCTCACTTCCTCGGGCCGCTCGTCCACGAGCAGGATGAGCAGAGTCGCCGCGGGGTAGTTGGTCGCGACGCCCTCGGCGACGGCTTGCAGCATCACCGTCTTGCCCGCTTTGGGCGGCGACACGATGAGGGCGCGCTGGCCGAAGCCGAACGGGCAGACCAGGTCCACGACGCGCTGCGTCTCCGCCGTGCGGGGACTCGATGCCTGCGCCGTCTCGAGCACCAGCGGGCGGCTGGGATGCACGGCGCCGAGGGTCGCGAACTCCGGCCGCCCGTCCGCCCCGCCGGGCGGCAGGCCGTTCACGCTCGTCACCCGACCCTGCTCGAGCGTGAGGAGATCTCCACGCCGCAGCCCTGGAAGGCGCACGGCCTGGTCGCCGCCGGCGGGCAAATAGCTGTGCGCCGCGAGGCGGAGAGCGCCGCCCTTGGGGGGGGGGGCGGGGTCGAACCAACCGGTGATGGATGTCATGGAGGATGGGTACCGGTGAATGTAAGCCGACCGCCATCAGCCGTCAGCCTGCCGTGCTCGAACTGATGGCTGAAGGCTGGCGGCTGACGGCTATATTGACTTCTCAATGCGCCAAGACCACATCCGCAACTTCTGCATCGTGGCCCACATCGACCACGGCAAATCGACCCTCGCCGACCGGCTCATCGAGCTGACGGGCACGCTCGACAAGCGCCTGATGCGCGAGCAGGTGCTCGACACGATGGATCTGGAGCGCGAGCGGGGCATCACGATCAAGCTCAACGCCGTGCGCATGGCCTATCACGCCAGGAACGGCCAGCTCTACGAGCTGAATCTCATCGACACGCCGGGCCACGTCGACTTCACCTATGAGGTGTCCCGCTCCCTCGCCGCCTGCGAAGGGGCCATCCTGGTGGTGGACGCGTCCCAGGGCGTCCAGGCGCAGACGCTCTCGAACCTGTTCCTCGCCCTCGATGCCGGGCTCGAAATCATCCCGGTCCTCAACAAGATCGACCTTCCCGGGGCCGAGCCCGACAAGCGCGCTCAAGAGATCCACGAGCTCATCGGGACCCCGGCGGCGGAGATCCTGCGGATCTCGGCGAAGGAGGGCACAGGGGTGCCCGAGCTGCTCGAGGCCGTGGTCGGCCGCGTCCCTCCGCCGCGCGGCACCCTGGACGCGCCGCTGCGTGCCCTGATCTTCGACTCCTACTACGACCGGTACCGCGGCGCGATTCCCAGCGTCCGGGTGATGGACGGCGTGGTGCAGCCGGGGATGAAGATCGCCTTCGGCGCCCACAAAGACGACGTGTACGACGTGGACGAGGTCGGCTACCTGCAGCTCGGCCACAAGCCGGCGGAGCAGCTCGCGGCGGGCGAGGTCGGGTACGTGGTCGCCAACGTCCGCGGCGTGCAGGATACGCGCTCAGGCGACACCGTCCTCGACGCCGAGCATCGCGAGGTCCCGCTGCTCCCCGGCTACCGCGACCTCCAGTCTATGGTGTTCGCCGGGCTCTACCCGACGAACCCCGAGCAGTACGAGGACCTGCGTGACGCGCTGGAGAAGCTCCAGCTCAACGACGGCTCCCTGCACTACGAGCCGGAGACGTCGGTGGCGCTCGGCTTCGGGTTTCGCTGCGGCTTCCTCGGCCTGCTGCACATGGAGATCGTGCGCGAGCGGCTGGAGCGGGAATTCGACCTCGACCTGATCAGCACTGTGCCGAGCGTGGAGTACCACGTCTACCGCACGGACGGCACGATGCTCCTGGTGGAAAACCCCAGCCTGATGCCGCACGGATCGACCCTGGACCGGATCGAAGAGCCGTACGTGAAGGCGCGCGTGCTCGCGCCGGCCGACTACATCGGCGCGATGATGAATCTGGGCCAAGAGCGACGCGGCGTCTACCTCGGGATGCACTACGTGGACACCGCGCGCGTCGAGTTCAGCTGGGAGTTCCCGCTCGCCGAGATCATTCTCGACTTTTACGACAAGCTGAAGACCATTTCGCGCGGCTACGCCTCGCTGGACTACGAGTTTCTCGCTTACCGGCCTTCGGAGCTGGTGAAGCTCGACATGCTGCTCAACAGCGAGCCGGTGGACGCCTTTAGCGTCATCATCCACCGCGACAAGGCGTACGAATGGGGCAAGAAGATCGCCGAGAAGCTGCGCGAGCTGATCCCGCGGCAGCTGTTCGAGGTCGTGATCCAAGCCGCCATCGGCACGAAAGTGATCGCGCGCGAGACGATCCGGCCGCTGCGCAAGAACGTGACCGCCAAGTGTTATGGCGGCGACGTCACGCGCAAGCGCAAGCTTCTGGAGAAGCAGAAGGAAGGCAAGAAGCGGATGAAGCAAGTGGGGACGGTGGAGATTCCGCAGGAGGCCTTCCTGGCGGTGCTCCAGGTTGAGTAGCCTCGTCATCCAGACCGCATTTCTGGGCGACGTCGTCCTCACCACGCCGCTGCTGACGGCGCTCGCCGAGCGGCACGGACCCGTGGACGTCGTGACCACGCCGGCCGCCGCGCCGCTGCTGGAGACCCACCCCGCCGTCCGTCGCGTGGTTCCCTACGACAAACAGGGCGCCGACCGGGGCTGGAGAGGGCTGCGCCGGCAGGCGCGGCGGCTGCGGGCGGAAGACTACGACCTCGCCTATCTTCCCCATCGCTCCCTGCGCACGGCCCTGCTGGCCCGCCTCGCTGGGATTCCGCGGCGCATCGGCTTCCACGACGGCTGGCCGCTGCTGTACACCGGCGTACGCCGGCGGCCCGCCGAGGGTCACGAGATCGACCGACTCCTTGCGCTCGCCGACGTCAAGCCGAAGCATCAGACGCCTCCGACGCTGGGGCTGACGCTCGCGGACCACGCGGCCGCGGCGCATCTGCTGCAGGAGTCCCGCCTCGGGGGTGGACCGTTTGTGGTCCTTGCCCCGGGGTCGATCTGGGGCAGCAAGTGCTGGCCGCACTCCGGCGCGCTGGCCCTGCGCCTGGCCGAGCGCTGGGGCGTCGTGCTCATCGGCGGACCCGGCGACGCCGGCCTGGGGGAGAAGATCGGGGCGGCGGTGACTCGCGCGGGCGGCCGGGTGGTCAACGCGTGCGGACGTCTGTCGCTACGCGAATCGGCGGCGCTGATCGCGAAGGCCGCCGTGCTCGTGACCAACGACTCCGCACCGCTGCACTTCGCCCAGGCAGTGGGAACGCCGACGGTGGCGCTCTTCGGGCCGACGCTGCCGTCGTTCGGATTCGCGCCGCGCGGGCCGCGCGACGTGGCGCTTGGTGTGGAGGGACTGCCCTGCCGGCCCTGCTCACGGCACGGCCCTCCGGCGTGTCCGTTGGGGCATCACCGCTGCATGAACGACTTGACCGTGGAGCGCGTGCTCCTGGCCATCGAGGAGACCGGTGCGCTACATCGTCGGGATTGACGTCGGCGGGACCAACATCGTCGTGGGAACCGTCGCCGAAGACGGCTCCGAAGTCCTGGGCCTCGTCTCCGAGCCGACGTTTCCCGAGCAGGGGCCGGACGCCGTGATCGCGCGGATCGTCCGCCTGACCCGGGCGTCGATGGCCCAGGTCGCCAACCGGCCGGTCGCCGGCGTGGGGATCGGCTCGCCCGGCCCGCTCGACACCAAGTCCGGCGTCGTGCTGCTCACGCCGAACCTCGGATGGACCAACATGCCGCTGCGCGACCGGGTTTCGGCCGCCCTCGGCTTGCCGGCCACGCTCGACAACGACGCCAACTGCGCCATCTTCGGCGAGTGGTGGCGCGGCGCGGCGCGCGGCACCGACCACGTCGTGGGCCTCACCATCGGAACCGGAATCGGGGGCGGCATCATCCTGAACGGCGCCATCTATCACGGCGCCTCCGACATCGCCGGCGAGATCGGACACATGACCATCGATTCGAACGGCCGGCGCTGCAAGTGCGGGAACTACGGCTGCCTCGAGGCGTACGCGTCCGGCCCCGCGATCGCCGCTCGCGCGGTCGAGGGCATCGAAGCGGGCGCCGAGACCGGCCTGCCGGAGTACGTGGGCGGCGATCTGACGAAGATCACGGCCCAAGTCGTCTACGAGGCGGCCCACGACGGCGACGCCTACGCCCTCGAAGTGGTCCGGGACACCGCGAAGTTCCTCGGCGCCGGCGTCGCCAACATCATCAACATCTTCAACCCGCAGGTCGTGGTCATCTGCGGCGGCGTCACCTTGGCCGGCGACAAGCTGTTCCTGCCGTTGCGAAGCGAAGTCAAGCGCCGCGCCTTCAAGCCGGCGGTGGACGTGTGCCGCATCCTGCCCGGGGAGCTCACCGGGACGGCCGGCGTGGTTGGGGCGGCGGCCGTGTTCATTCGCCGGACCTGGGGAACCGTGTGAAGCGGCTGGGCGTCCTCGGCTCGATGGTCTGGGACACGATCCACGGCCGGGATCCCTCCCAGGGGGCCGTAGAGGAGTGGGGCGGCATCGCGTACTCCCTGGCCGCCCTGGACGCCACCCTCTCCGAGGACTGGCAGATCGTGCCGTTGATCAAGGTGGGGAGGGATCTGGCTCCACGAGCCAACGCCTTCCTTGGCACCCTCCGGCACCTGGCGCCCGGCACCCGCTTCATCGAGGTTCCCGAGCCCAACAACCGCGTCACCCTCCACTATCAGACGACGGAGCGGCGGTGCGAGCAGATGCGCGGCGGCGTCCCTCCATGGACCTGGCCGGAGCTGGGTCCCATGGTGCGGGATCTCGACGCGCTGTACGTGAACTTCATCTCCGGCTTCGAGCTGTCGCTCGACACGGCCCAGCTGCTGCGGCGCGGATTCCCCCGATTCCTGTACGCCGACCTCCACAGCCTCTTTCTCGGCAAAGAGCCCGACGGCACTCGCGTACTCCGGCCCCTGCCCCTGGCGCCCGCCTGGTTCGACTGTTTCGACTACGTCCAGCTGAATGAAGAAGAGATGCGGCAGCTGGGTGAGGACCCGCTGGCGGTCGCCGCGAGCGCCCTGGCCGGGGGCTGCACGGCGCTGTGTGTGACCTTGGGGGTTCGCGGCGCTGTGTATTTCACGGGCAGCCCGGTGCGCACCTCCCGAGTCGCCGCCACACCGGCGGACGGAGGCGGGCTGGCGCCCGATGGCGGGGATCCCACCGGCTGCGGCGACGTCTTCGGCGCGACCGTCACGGCCATGTTGCAGCGGGGCGCGCCGCTCGAGAAAGCGGTGCGGGAGGGCTGCCGTCTGGCGGCCCGGAACGTCGGCTACCGCGGGGCGACCGGCCTGCGCGACCATCTGCTCGGGAGGTTGGCGAGCGTATGACGCGGCTGGTAGACGTGCCGGCCAACTTCGACGACCGCTCCTTCGACCAGTTCGCGGGTGCCTACGCACAAGCCGCCTCTGGGGGCGAGCGGCTGCTGTTCGACGCGCATGCGGCCGAATGGGCCTCCCCGTACGGACTGGTGGGCCTGCTCGCCGCCGGCCAGGCGGCGGGCGCGCTGGGAGGGGGGGGTGAGCGGCCGTTGCTCACCGCGCCCACAAACCCTGAGGTGCTGAGCTATTGGGCTCGGGCGGGGTTCTTCCGGGAGGCCGGCGAGCTGTTCGAGATCCACGGACGGGTGCCGAAGATGAAGACGCCGACCGACAGCGACGTGTTGCTCCCCGTCACGCCGGTGCGGGCCGCCGAGGACGTGCACGAGGTGGTGAGTCACATCCAGATGCGGGCGACGGCGATCCTGACCTCGGAGCTCGGCATCGATCCGAAAGCGACGATGGGCTTCGCTATGGCGCTTTCGGAGGCGTGCCAGAATATTGTAGAACACGCCGGCACGGGCGGCTGGGTCGCGGTGCAGAGTTATCATTGGCGCCGCCGGCTCGCCAAGCGAGTGGTGGTGATCGCGGTCGCGGACGCCGGCGTGGGGTTCCGCCATTCGTTGGAGCCGACGCAGGCCAAGCGGTTCGGCGAGCGCTGGGGAGACGCCGCGGCACTGGAGGCGGCGCTGATCCAAGGCGTGAGCCGGTTCCGGGATCCCGGGCGGGGCCAGGGGCTGAAGGGGATCCGGAACTACATCAGCCGTTGGGATGGGAAGATCTCCATCCGCAGCGGAACCGCCCGCATCAGCATCGTTCCCTCGTGGGACGACGACGTGCCGCTCAAGGATGGGCTCGCCGCTTTCCCAGGCTCGCAGGTGCTGCTGATCATCCCGGAACAGGGGTCGCGGAAGTGATTCAGCATATCGACGTGCATGCCGTGCTGCAGCAGTCGGTCCCGGGCTATTACGCCGACCTGGTGACCCGGCCGACGGGTCGCGCCGTCCGGCAATCGATCGAGCGGGCGATGCTCGGGGCGGAGGCGGCGGTGGCGCGGATGGATTTCTCCGGTGTCGGGTGCATCGACTACTCCTGCGCCGACGAGATCATCGCCAAGCTGCTCGGCGAAGTGAAAGTGCTGCTCCTCCGGGGCCTCACCGACGGACATCGCGAAGCGATCGAGCCGGTGTTGCTGGGGCACGGGCTCGCGGTGGTGATCGAGCGCCCCGACGGCACGCTGGGCGCGCTCGGGCTGCAAGAGCCGGCCGAGCGCCTCTTCGACGAGCTGGTGTCGCGCCGGCTGGCGGCCCGCACGCCCGGCGGCGTGCTGGCGCTGACGGCCGCGTGAGCCGCCGCCGCCTCGGAGTCTCCACCCGCGCCATCCACGGCGACCCGGAAGTCCGCCCCGATTGGACCCCCATCGTTCCCCCCATCTACCAGAGCAGCACGTTCACCAATCCCGTCGGCTCGACCGGCGAGGTGATCTACACCCGCTACGGTAACAATCCGAACCAGCTCGCCATCGGCAAGCGGCTGGCGCTGCTCGAGGGGGCCGAGGCCGCGCTGTTCACATCGAGCGGCATGGGCGCCACCGCGCTCGCCCACCTGGCCGTGCTTCGGCCCGGCGACCATCTCCTCTCGAGCGAGTGGATCTACGGCGGGGTGCATCGGCTGTTCGCGCAGGAGTTCGGCCGGTTGGGGATCGAAGTGAGTTTCGTGAACCCGCTGCAGTCGCGCTCCTGGAAACAGGCGATGAAGAAGACGACGCGCGCGGTGTTCGTGGAAACGCCCACCAACCCCCTGCTCCGGGTGATCGATGTCGAGCCGATCGCCCTGCTATGCAAGACCGAAGGCCTGGCGCTGCTGGTCGACTCCACCTTCGCCTCCCCGGTCAACTACCGGCCGATCGAGCACGGCGCCGACCTCGTGATCCACAGCGCCACCAAGTACCTGAACGGCCACACCGACGTAATCGCGGGCGCCGTCGCCGGCAGCGAGCCGGTGATCGAAGAAGTGCGCAAGCTGATGCACGTGTGGGGGCAATCCATCGATCCGATGGCCGCCTGGCTGATCGATCGCGGGATGCGCACGCTGGCGGTGCGTCTGGAGCGTCAGAATGCCACGGGGCTCACCGTGGCGGAGTGGTGCAGCAAACAGAAGGCGATCGCCCGCGTTCACTACCCCGGGCTGCCGTCGCACCCCGACCACGAGACGGCCAAGCGGATCCTCGACGGGTTCGGGGGGATGCTCGGCCTCGAGCTCAAGGGCGGGGGACGCGCCGCCGAGCGGTTCCTGCGGGCCCTCAAGATCGCCGCCCACGCGCCGAGCCTCGGCGGCGTCGAGACGCTGGTGTCCGAGCCGCGCTTCACGTCGCACGCCGGCCTCTCGCCCGAGGAGCGTGAGCGGGCTGGCATTCCCGACGGCTTCCTGAGATTTTCCCTCGGTCTGGAGGACGCCGACGACCTCATCGCGGATATCGCCCAGGCCCTGGCGCAGCTGTAAGTGATCAAATTCACCAGCGTCTTCAAGGCTTTCCCCAAGGGAGGCCTCGCCCTCAAGGACGTCTCCTTCCACATCGCGAAGGGCGAGTTCGCCTTCCTCACCGGCCATTCCGGTGCCGGCAAGTCGACCGTCTTGAAGCTGATCTACGCCGACGAGCGGCCGACCGGCGGCGAGGTGCGGGTCTCCGGCTTCAACGTCGCCGAATTGCGGCAGCGCGACATCCCGATGCTGCGCCGCCGGCTCGGCATCGTGTTTCAGGACTTCCGCCTGCTCGAGGACCGGACTGCCGAGGAGAACGTGGCGTTCGCCCTCGAAGTGACAGGCGCACGCCGCAGCGGGATCTCCGCGCGCGTCATGCGGGTGCTCACGCAGGTGGGCCTCGCCGCCAAAGCGCAGGCTTACCCGCGCGAGCTCTCCGGCGGCGAGCAGCAGCGCGTGGCGATCGCCCGCGCCCTGGTCAACGAGCCGACCGTGCTGCTCGCCGACGAGCCGACCGGTAACCTCGACGAGCGCGCCACGCGCGGCGTGTTCCAGCTGCTGCGCGACATCAACGCGAGCGGAACGGCCGTCGCCATGGCCACCCACGACCTGGACCTCGTGCGGCAGGCCCCCTACCGCGTGATCGAGCTGCAGGAAGGGGCCCTGGTGTTCGACTCGGCCGTGGACGAGCCGCGCGGGGAAACGGCGCCGGCCCCATGAACCTCACGCTCCGCGAAGCGCTGCTCGCCTTCCGCCGCGCGCCGTTGCTGTCGGCGCTGTCGGTCACCACCATCGCGTTCTCGCTGTTCGTGCTCGGCCTGTTCGGGCTGGTCGCGGTGAATCTGCAGGGCGCGCTGCGCACGGTCGCCGAGCGCGTGGAGATCGTCGCCTACGTGCTGCCGGGCACACCCGCCGAGGCGATCACCCTCACGCTCAAGGACATCGAAGCCTTCCCCGGGGTGTCCGGCGCGACCTACGTCTCCGAAGAGGCGGCCCTGGCGCGCGCCAAGGCGGAGCTGGTGGAGTTCCGCGACGTGCTGCGCGAGCTGGAGCACAACCCGCTGCCGGCCTCGATCGAGGTGAAGCTGAAGCCCGGCTTCCGTGACGCCGCGCACGTGAACGCCATCGCCGACATGCTCCGCGACTTCGGTTTCGTGGACGACGTGCGCTTCGGACGCGACTGGGTGGAGAAGCTCGACCGCCTGCGGCGGCTCGCCGCGGCGGTGGGGATCGTGGTCGGCGCGGCGTTCGCCGGCGTCGCCATCATCATCATCGGCACCACCATCCGCATGGCCGTGCTGCAGCGCAGCCGCGAGATCGCCATCATGCGTCTCGTGGGCGCCACCGACGGCTTCATTCGCCTGCCCTTCCTGCTCCAGGGCGCGATGAAGGGACTGCTCGGCGGCCTGGTGGCGGTCGCGCTCTCCTACGCCGCCTACAGCCTCATCGACCGGTTCCTCGTCCGCGTGCTGTTCTTCTCCCACGTGCAAGCGCTCGCGATCGTAGTGTTCGGAACGCTGATCGGGTTGATGGGAAGCCTGCTGAGCGTGGGGAGGCATTTGAGACGCGTGTGAAGCGTCGTGGTCACGCCTTCGTTCGACGTCTCTGTTGGACGCTCTTGTTGGACGCTGTTTGGTGTTCCCCGGCAGTTGCCCAGCGTCCGACGTTCGAGCAGCAGATGCGCGACAACCAGCGCCGCCTCGAGGACATCAAACGCGAGCGCTCGCAGGTGGAGCAGGAGCTGGAGCGGCTGCGCACCCAGGCTCACTCGATCGCCGACGAGCTGAGCAATCTCGAGCACCAGCGCGACGCCACCAACCGCATCGTGAACGAGCTGGACCGCCAGATCGGCGGAATCGGCCTCCAGATCGACCAGATGACCGTGGACTTGATCCTGGCCCAGGACGCCCTGGCCGAGAAGCGCGCCGTGCTGGAGCGCCGGGTGGTCGACATCGCCAAGCGCGGGCCCTTGTACGCCTACCAGGTGCTCCTCGCCGCCGAGAGCTTCGGCGACCTGCTGTCGCGCTACAAGTACCTCTACTTGGTGAGCCGCCAGGATCGGCTGCTCACCAACGACATGACCAAGCTCAAGAACCGCATCGCGCGGGAGCGGCAGTCGCTGGTGGACGCCCGCGATGCGCTGGCGCGCCGCAAGGGTGAGCGCGCGGGCGAGCTGCAGCGGTACGTCGACCTCGCCCGCCAGCATGAAACGAACCTCGCGGCCACCAAGCGCAGCGTGCGCGCGGCCGAGCGGCGCCTCAGCGAGAACACGCAGGAAGAGCGTCGGCTGAACGACGTCATCGCGGGGCTGGAGCGCGTGCGCCGCGAGGCGTTGGCGCGCGGCGCGGCGGCCGGGCCCGCCACGATCACCGAGAGCAGCCTGGGCACGCTCGACTGGCCCGTGGACGGCCGGCTCGTGTACAAGTTCGGCCCCGCCCCGGGACCCAACACCACGACCATCGTCTGGCACGGGATCGGCATCGCGGCCGCGGTCGGCACGCCGGTCAAAGCGGTGGCGACCGGCACCGTGGTGCTGGTCCAGCCGCTGGGCACCTACCTCCTGACGGTCATCGTGGACCACGGGGGCGGGTACTACACGCTCTACTGCACCCTCGACGATGCAGCGGTGGCCAAAGGGGAGCGCGTCCTGCGCGGCCAGGTGATCGGTCACGTCGGCGGGGCCACCACTCCCGAGGGGCCTCACCTCCACTTCGAGATCCGCGGGGCGAGCCAGATCGCGCTGGATCCGCTGAACTGGCTGAAAAGACGATGAGGCGTCGAGGTACGACGTCGAGGAGAAGCGTCGAGGAGAGTCGTCTGTACGCCCTCCCTCGACGTTTCTCCTTGACGCTTCTCCTCGACGCAGTTCTGGTGTTGCCCGGCTGTCGGGGCCAAGCGAACGTGCTCCAGGTCGCCGGCACCGTCGAAATACGTGAAATCCACCTTGCCCCGCTGACGTCGGGGCGCCTGGTCCGGCTGCTCAAGGACGAGGGCGACACGGTGCGCACTGGAGATACCGTGGCGGTGCTCGAGCAGCCCGGCCTGGACGCGTTGATCCGGCAGCGGCGCGCACAGGCGGCCGCGGCCGCCGCGCGCACCGCCGAGGTCGGTGCCGCCCTCGCCGACAGCCAGCGCGCCGCGAACGACGTGACCCGGGCGGCCCCGCTACGGGCGAGCGGCGTCGTCGCCCCCCAACAGTTCGACAACCTCCAGAGCGTCGCGGCGGCTGCCGCCGCCCGGCTGCAGGCGGTGCGCGCCGCGGTCCGGGACTCATACGCCGCGCAGGCCGCGCTCGCCGCGATGGAGGCGATCGCCGACCAGCTCATCGTACTCGCACCGGACGACGGCGTCGTGCTCGTGCGCTACGCCGAGCCGGGAGAGGCGGTCGCCGCCGGCGCCCCGGTCGTCTCCCTCGGTGTCGTGCGCCGGCCCTGGATCCGCGCCTATATCGGCGAGGCGGTCCTCGCCCGCGTGAAGCTCGGCCAGGCGGTGCGGGTGCGGGTGGACGGCTACCCCGATTCCACCTTTGCCGGACGGATCAGCGACATCGCGTCGCGCGCCGAGTTCACCCCGCGCGCCGCCCTGACCGAGCGCGAGCGCGCCGATCTCGTCTTCGGCATCAAACTGAGCGTGGACGACGCCGGCGGCCGGCTCAAAGCCGGAATGCCGGTCACGATCGAGATCCCGCTCCTGCCGTGACCGCGGTCGCGGTCGAGATCCGCGGGCTCACTCGGCGCTTCGGCAGCCTCACCGCAGTCCGGGATCTCACCCTGCGCATCGACCAGGGCGAAGTCTTCGGCCTGCTCGGCCCCAACGGCTCCGGCAAGACAACCACCATCCGCATGCTGTGCGGCCTGCTCGCGCCCTCGGCCGGCACAGCGAGCGTGGCGGGGGTCGAGATCACCACAGCGCCCGAGCAGGTCAAGCTCCGGATCGGCTACATGTCCCAGCGGTTCGGGTTGTACGACGACCTCACCGTGGCCGAGAACCTCGCGTTCTATGGCGGGATCTACGGCTTGCGCGGCAGCGCCGCGCGCGCGCGGACCGCGGAAGTGGTCGCCTTCCTCGGCATCGGAGCCCGCCTCGGGCAGCTGGCCGGCGAGCTCTCCGGCGGCTGGAAGCAGCGCCTCGCGCTCGGCTGCGCCCTGCTGCACCGCCCCGCCGTACTGTTCCTCGACGAGCCCACGGCGGGCGTCGACCCCGCCGCCCGGCGCAATTTCTGGCGGGCAATCAACAACCTGGCCCACGGCGGCACAACGGTCCTGCTCACTACGCACTACATGGACGAAGCCGAGCGCTGCGGGCGGCTCGCGATGCTGAGCGGCGGGCATCTGATCGCGCTGGGCACTCCGGCCGAGGTGGCGGCACAGGTGGGGGGCGGGGGCCGGACGCTCGAGGACGCCTTCATCATTCTCCAGGAGCGCGACGAGCGATGATGCCGCACTTCTGGCCGATGTTCCGCAAGGAATTCATCCAGATGCGCCGGGATCCGATCACCCTCGCCATCATGATCGGCATCCCGGTGATCCAGCTGCTGCTCTTCGGATACGCGATTCAGACCGACGTGCGCCACATCCCCACCGTGGTGCTGGACGAGTCCCGGACCCCCGCGAGCCGGGACATCACCCGCGCGCTCGAGAACACGGGCAACTTCCGCATCGTCGGATACGTGGACGACCGGCCGACGCTGGATGCGGCCGTCGCGCGCGGCGACGCCCAGGCCGCCATCGTGATCCCCCAGGACTACGCGCGCAACATCGGGCGCGGCACAACGGCCACGATTCAAGTGATCGTGGATGCGTCCGATCCGCTCTCCTCCCAGTCCGCCCTCGCCGCGGCCGCGGGGGTCGCCCAGATGCGCAACCTCGAGGTGCTCACCCGGGCCGCGGGCCGCACGACGCTCCCCGTCGAGACGCGCGTGCGGCCGCGCTACAACCCCGGCCTGCGCAGCCCGAACTACATCGTCCCCGGCCTGGTCGGGGTTATCCTCACGATGACCATGGTGCTGATCACCGCGATGGCGATCGTCCGCGAGCGGGAGCGCGGCACACTCGAGCAGCTCATCGTCACGCCGATCACCAAGACCGAGCTCATGCTCGGCAAGATCGCGCCGTACGTGGGCGTGGGGCTGGTGCAGATGACCGCCGTCCTGGCGCTCGGCCGCTTCGTCTTCGACGTGCCGCTCACCGGCAGCCTCTGGCTGCTGTACGGGGTCAGCCTGGTGTTCGTGGTGACGAACCTGAGCCTCGGGCTGTTCGTCTCGACGCTGGTGCGGACGCAGCAGCAGGCGATGCAGCTCAGCTTCTTCCTGCTCATGCCGAGCATCCTGCTGTCGGGGTTCATGTTCCCCCGCCAGGCGATGCCCGAGTTCTTCCAGTGGCTGGGGCTCGCCCTGCCGCTGACGCACTTCTTGAAGGTCCTGCGGGGCATCCTGCTGAAGGGCACCGGGGTGGAGGCGTGGTGGCGGGAGCTGCTCGTGCTGGCGGGCTTCGCGGTGGGCTTGATCGTCCTCGCAGTGCGGCGGTTCCGCAAAACGCTCGACTAGGCGCGGCCTCCCCCCCCTCCCCCTCCCCCTCCCCCTCCGGTTTCGGCGACGCCGATCCGGTCCGCTTCGGTCTTCCCTTTCGCAAGCGCCCCTTCGGCCAGCGTGAACAGGTCCTCGGGCCGCAGCACCTCGGCGTGTGGATAGGCGACAACGCCGGCGGAGAGCTGCGGCAGCTCCGCCGGGTTGAGATCGGGGAAGCTGCGGCGTGTGAGTGCATTCCGCAGCCGCTCCACGAACTGCCGAGCCCCGGGCCCGTCGGTTTCCGGCAGGATGAGGGCGAATTCGTCGCCGCCGTAGCGCGCCACGAAGTCGGGGGCGCGGATCTCGCGCTGCAGCATCGCGCCAATCTCGCTCAGTACCCGGTCGCCCGCGGCCTGGCCCAACCGAGCGTTCAGGTCCCGCAACCGCTCGATGTCCAGCACCACCAGCGCGAAGCGGAGCTGGTAGCGGCGGCCGCGCTCGAACTCGTCCCGCACCCGCCGGTCCAGGGCGTCGAGGCTGGCGCAGCCGGTGAGCGGGTCCGTCACCCCCGCGCTGATCTGGCGGCGGTAGATCGCGGCGCGGCGCTCCTCATTTTCCAGCACGCGGGCGGCGGCCTGGGCGATGGTGTTGGCGAAGGCGACATCCTGGGGCCGCAGCTGCGGATCGCCCTGCACCGTCCGGAGGAAGAACACCCCAGCCGCCCGGCCCTGCACGAACACCGGGATCGCGACCGCGGACTGCACGTTGACGTCGAGCTGCTGGTGCACCCACCGTTTGCGGATCGACTCGAACAGCGGATGCTCGTGCACGTCGTGGATCACCACCGGCCGCTCGGTCCGCAGGGCTTCCTGGATTTCCGGGTAGCGCTCGAGCTGCACGCGGAGGTCGCGAATGGAGGGGTTCTCGTAGACAGCCACCACCCGCCCCTGCTCCTCGCCCGGCGCCGTCAGCACGAACGAGCAATGCGTCAGCCCGAACGCCTGGCCCACGCGCCGCACCAGCGTCTGGAAGATCTCGTCGGCGCGCAGCGCCGCCGACACCTCCTGGAAGATGTCGAACAGCAGGTCGCGGGCGCGCAGCGCTTCCCGCGCTTCGCGCAGCTCGCCCCGCAGCCGCACGTCCGCGTCGATCCGCGCCTGCAGCTCGGTGAAGTCCACGGGGCGGCGCATCACGTCGCGTGCGCCTGCCGCCAGTGCTTCGCCCATGGCCTCAGGGCTGGCGCCGTCCAGCAGCGCGAAGATCGGCACTCCGGCGTAAGCCCCCGCGCGCGCGATCTCGCGCACCTGCGTCCCCACCCCGGCGTCGGCCGTTCCCACACACAGGATGATCAGATCGGGAGGCGGAGCGCCCTTGACGGCCGCGGGTGTCTCGGTCACCTCGAAACCGCCGCGCACGAGCGCGCGCTCCAGCCCGTCGGGACGGGCGGCGGGATTGCCGAGGAGCAGCAGACGGGGACGACTCTGGGACGGCACGCGGGGCTCGGGCGTTCGGGCGGGTGGCAAGGTATAGTTCAAGCCATGGCCCGGCAAGCACGGGGCGCACATCATGACGCGTCCGGCGCCTGAGACGCGGAGACGGCGGCGCCGCATGGTGGCGTCGCAGCTCGCCGCCCGCGGCCTGCATGACCGGCGCGTGCTCGCTGCCCTCGCTTGGGTGCCCCGCGAGTGGTTCGTTCCGCCCTCCCGCGCCCGCGACGCCTACGACGACGCCCCGCTCCCCATCGGCGACGGCCAGACCATTTCCCAGCCGTACGTCGTCGCCCTGATGACCGCATGGCTCGCCCCACGCCGCACCGACCGCATCCTCGAGATCGGCACCGGGAGCGGCTACCAGACGGCCGTCCTCGCGCGGCTGGCCGGCACCATCTACAGCGTCGAGCGGCTCCCCGACCTGTTGGTGGAAGCCGAAGAGCGGTTCCGCCGTCTGGGCCTCGCCAATATCCACACGCACCTGGGAGACGGCGCGGAAGGCTGGGCCGCGCACGCCCCGTACGACGGGATCCTCGTCACCGCGGCGGTACCCCAGGTGCCCGCCCCACTCGCCGACCAGCTGGTTCCGGGCGGACGCCTCGTCGTGCCGGTCGGTGACCTCGCGGCCCAGGAGCTGGTCATTCTCCGGAGGACGGCCCGCGGCTTCGAGGAGCAGCGGGGCGGCGCGGTGCGCTTCGTTCCCCTGATCTCGCGGCTCGCCTTCACGGAATCGCCGCCGTGAGGACGGCGGTGCCCGAAGACCTGCTGGGCGCGCACGTCTCGACGCAGGGTGGCGTGGCGGCCGCGCCGGGCCGCGGCGGTGCGATCGGCGCGCGCGCCATCCAGGTCTTCACCAAAACGCCGAACCAGTGGCGCGAGCCCGCGATCACCGAGGCGCAGATCAAGGCGTTCCGCGCGGCCCTGAACCCGGCCGGCATCCGAGCGGTCGTGGCGCACGACAGCTACCTGATCAACCTGGCGTCCCCGGACCCGCGCTTGTGGGAGCGCAGCATGAGATCGTTCGTGGGCGAGCTTCGGCGGTGCCGCGCGCTCGGCATTCCGTGGGTGGTGAGCCACCCCGGCAATTTCATCGACGTCCGGGCGGCCGGGCTCGAGCGCAACGCGCGCGCCTACGCCGCCTGTCTCGCCGAGGTTCCCGGAGACGTGAGCGTCCTCATCGAGGGCACGGCGGGCGCCGGCACCGCGTTGGGCGCGTCCTTCGAAGAGCTGCGGGCGCTGCGCGCGGCGATGCCCATTGCCATACAGGCGCGCGTGGGCTTCTGCCTGGACACGGCCCATTTGCACGCCGCGGGGTATGACGTGGCCGGCGACGTGGGGGGGGTGTGGGACCGGTTCGACCGGGAGGTGGGGCTCGAGCACCTCAAGTGCTTGCACCTCAACGATTCCAAGGCGCCGGCGGGCTCACACCTCGATCGCCACGAGTGGATCGCGGATGGCACCATCGGCGCCGAGGCGTTCCGGCGCATCATGGGGGACCCGCGCCTCGTCCGGGTGATTAAGATTATCGAGACGCCGAAGCGGGACGATCCCGTCCGTCACGACCGTCGGATGCTGCGCCGGCTGCGCGCCTATGCGCGGGCCAGCGCCGAACCGCTTCGCCGCGTACCGTAGGGGGATGCTCGTGCTGCAGATCATGCGCCGCCGGCTCACGCTGCCGCTCGCCGCCGTGCTCCTGGGGCTCCAGGCGCTGGGCGGGGGAGCGGTCGCGCTCGCGCACGCGGCCGAGCGCACGAGCGCACCCGCCGCCTTCGAGGCCCGCGACACGGCGAGCTGTGCGGTGCTCCACGATGCCGCCCGCTGCGCACTGTGCCAGTACGCCGGCCTGCGCGTGCAGCCGACCGCGGCGGCGTCCCCACCGCCGGCGGGCATCACGGCGGTGCTTCGCTGTATCTCCGCGGCGTCGCCCACGATTCGCTCCGCCGGTCATCTCACCGCCCCAGCCCGAGCTCCACCCGTCGCTTCCTGATCCGCCGGGCGCACCCTGCGCCCCGGCGTCTCGGCTGCCCCCCACCCCAAACCGCCCCACGCGGGGGTGGCAGCGCCCACGAACAGGACGGGAGAATGACGGGCTCATGAATCGACGACTGCAAGTCTTGCTGATCGCGCTGGCGTGCCTCGCCGCGCCGGTCGCCGCGACGGCGCAACGCCCCGCGGCCAATCAGCGCCAGCTGGATTCCCTGGCCGCGCAGATCCGCGCGCTCCGTGCGCGGCTCGACAGCGTGCTCGCGATCCTCGCCCGGCTGCCGACGCAGCCTGCCGCCGCGCCCGCCGCGGTCCCCAAGGATACGATGCCGCCGCCGGGTGACGACCTTGCCGCGCTCCGCGCCGCAGCGGCATCCGCCGCCGGCCGCGACACCGGCCAGCGCGCCGACACCGCTCTGCCGACGCAGTTTGTCGGCCGCGAGCGCAACCAGGCGCAGCTGAACCCCGAGATCAGCGTCACCGGTGACGTGCGCGCGTACGGCACGGCGCCCGGCGTGCAGCGGGACAACTTCGATCCGCGCGAATTCGAGGTCGGCTTCCAGTCCGCGCTCGACCCCTATTCGTCGACCAAGATTTTCATCAGCCTCGAGAACGGCGCGGTGAGCGTGGAGGAAGGCTACGCCTACTGGACGGGGCTGCCGGGACACATCCGCTTCGACATCGGCAAGTTCCGTCAACAGTTCGGCGAGCTGAACCGCTGGCACCTTCATGCCGTTCCCGAGACCGAGTACCCGCTGGTCCTGCGTCGCTACCTCGGCGACGACGGGCTGAGCGGCACCGGTATTTCGCTGTACCGCGCCTTCGGAGGGCTGGGCACGCACGAGCTCGCCGCTCAGGTGACCCGGAGCGCAAGTGACGACGGTCTATTCGCAGGCGGCCGCCGGCCGAGTTACCTCGCCCACCTGCTCAACTTCTGGCAGCTCACCTCGTCCACGTATATGCAGCTGGGCGGCACGGTGCTGTACGGCACGAACCCGGATACCGCGCTGAAGACCACGGTGGGTGGGCTCGACTTCCGGCTCACGTGGCGCCCCCCGGCCCGTGCGCTGTACCGGGAGTGGACGCTGCGGGGCGAGCTGCTCGCCCTGAAGCGGCAGGTCGCGGGCGTCGGGCCCACACGCTGGGGCGGGTACGTCGGCTCCACCTACAAGATGGGCCAGCGCTGGATCGCCGGCCTGCGCTACGACTCGGTCGAGGATCCCAGCACGGGCTCACGCATGCAGCAGCTCACTCCCTCGCTGACGATGTGGCAGAGCGAGTGGGTGTTCCTGCGCGCCCAATACCAGTGGCAGAAGATTTCCACCGCCTCGGCGACTCACCAGCTCGCTTTTCAAGCGGTCTGGGCAATCGGCCCCCACAAACATGAGACCTACTGATATGCTGCGATTCTTCCCGCTGCTACTCGCCTTGCAAACACCGTCCGCGCCCGCGGCGCGACCGGTCAAGGTGGTGACCTCGCTCACGTCCTATGCGTCCATCGCCCGGGAAATCGTGGGCGACCGCGGCACCGTGCGGTCGATCGCCGTCGGCAATGAGAATCCGCACTACGTCCAGCCGAAACCCAGCTTCGTCCCGACGCTGGCCGACGCCGACCTGTTCGTGACGACGGGACTGGACCTCGAGCTCTGGGTCCCCGCCCTGCTCGACAAGGCGAACAACGCCAAAGTGACGGAGGGCGGGGCCGGGTACGTGGCGGCCTACGCGGGCATCAATCTGCTCGACGTGCCGACGAGCTTCTCGCGCACCCAGGGGGACATCCACGTCTACGGCAACCCGCACATCTGGACCGACCCGCTCAACGCGGCCATCATCGCGCGGAACATCCTCACCGGGCTGAAGCGCGTCTCTCCGGAAAACGCGGCGTTTTTCACCGGGCGGGAGCAGGACTTCGAAGACCGTATCTACCGGGCGCTGTTCGGAGACGAGCTGGTGAAACTGCTCGGCGGAGCGACGCTGGCCGACCTCGACCGACAGGGCAAGCTCTTCGATTTCCTGAACCAGCGGCAATACCAGGGCGCGCCGCTGATCACGCGGCTCGGCGGCTGGCTCAAGCAGGCCATGCCGTTCCGCGGCAAAGTCGTCGCCTGCTATCACAAGGAATGGGACTACTTCTCGCGCGAGTTCCAGGTGACGTGTTTCGACTACATCGAGCCGAAGCCGGGGATCCCGCCCACCCCGCGCCACGTGCAGGAGATCATCACGGCCATGCAGGAGAAGCACATTCAGGTGCTGCTCTCGACCAACTACTACGACCGCGACCAGGTGCTCGACGTCGCGCACCGCACCGGCGCCAAGGCCGTGATCGTGCCCTCCAACACCGAAGGGGCGACCGACATACATACCTACTTCGACCTCATGAACCTGTGGATCACGGAGCTGGGCCGCGCCTTCGGCGCGGGCAGCCCCGCGGCCCAGTAACCCCGCGGAGGGAACGTGAGCGGTTTCCAGCTGATGCTGCCGCCGTTCGTGGCCTGCATGGTGCTCGTCGCCATGCTGTCCTATCTCGGCCTGCACGTCATCGCCCGCGAGGTCATTTTCGTCGACCTCTCGCTCGCCCAGATGGCGGCCCTCGGCAGTCTTTCGGCGCTGCTGATCCACGTCGACCCCGATTCGCCCACGGCCTACCTCTTCGCCCTGCTGGCCACCGCCCTCGGCGCGCTGCTCTTCGCCCTCACCCGCTCCTCGGGAGGAGCTCGGAAAGGCCGGGTCCCGCAGGAAGCGTTCATCGGCATTGTGTACGTCGTGGCATCGGCCGCGGCCGTCCTCGTGGCCAACAAGGTCCCCGGCGGCGGTGAAGCCGTGGAAAAAACGCTCGTCGGCAGCCTCCTCTGGGTCACCTGGCCCCAGATCGTCAAGCTCGCCGTGGTCTACGCCGGTCTCGGTGTGTTCCAGTTCGCGCTCCGCCGCCGATTCCTTACCATCTCCTTCCACGAGGACGAGGCCGAGCGGGCGGGCTGGAAGATCCGTTGGTGGGATTTCTTGTTCTACTTGTCCTTCGGCGTCGTCATCACGCTGGCGGTCCCGCTCGCCGGCGTCCTCATGGTCTTCAGCTTCCTCGTCGTCCCGGCGGTGATCGCCAACCTCTTTACCGGGAACAAGCGCCGCCTCGCGGTGATCGCCTGGAGCACCGGCGCGCTCGCTTCCCTGCTGGGACTGTGGGTATCCTATACCAAGGACCTCCCCACGGGACCGCTCATCGTATGCATGTACGGAGTGCTGCTGCTCGTCGCCTTGGCGGTGCGAAAGCTCGGGCTCGGGAGCGCGGAAGGTTGACGGCCGGACGGATGGCGCTGGGCGCACTGCTGGCGCTGCTGGCCGCGATGCCGCCCGCCCACCTGCCCGCCCAGGCGTCGCTCACCGTCTCGCTGGGCGCCCGCTACACGACCACCCTCGTGCACGACTCCATCGTCACCCCGTTCGACGTACGCGCCGGGATCGCGCCGACGCTCACCTTCGGCGCCGTCCTTCCCTTGCAAGCGCCGTGGACCGCGGCCGCATCGCTCGATCTCTCGTATGGCGGCGTCAGCCGCCACGATCGCGACGGCACGGTTGTCCCGATCGCCCACGCGACCACCCTCGCCGTGACCGTCGGGTTGCGGCGCCAGCTGCGGCACGGATTCACCGCCACGGTGGGCGCCGGCCTGCTCGCCTACCTCCCGGCGGACCGGCTCGGCATCTTCCGCGACGGTGGCGGCCCGGTGGTTCCCGTCGGCGGGGCGGCGCTCGAGTACAGCCCCCCCGTCGCCGCACGCCACGGCCTCGCCCTCGAAGCGCGCTACGACCTCCACGGCTTCCTCACGCCAGCGTTGCGCAGCGAAGGGTTCATCAACTCCCGCGTCGTGCACCGGTTCGCCCTCGCCCTCAGTTACCGCCTGCGTGGAGGGGGAGGGTCGACCCCGCCATGAAACGCATGCTCCTCGCCGTCGCAGCGCTGGGACTCGCCTGCCACGAGCCCACCTTGCCGCCCAACCACACCGCCACCTACGGCTTCGACCTGTCGGGTGACATCTTCCGCTGGCCAGCGGACCGCCTGCCGGTGCGCTTCTTTGCCGACCCGCGCGGCGCCATGCGCGCCGACGTGCAGCGCGCGATCGACCTGTGGCAGCGCCAGTTCCTCTACGGAGAGTTCCGCGGTGTGCTGGTGAGCGACTCGACCCAGGCCGACGTCATCGTCGTCTGGGCCGACAGCGTGCCCACCGACGTCCCGCCCGACGAGGGTCCGCCGGTTCGGGCGTGCGGCGGCTCGACGATTCCGGACTTCTCGGTGTTGGGCGACGCCCTCGCGGGGCCGTTCCACACCTATCTCGTGGTCTTGGCGAGCCCCGCCACTCCGGCGCAGCTGGCCGCCTGCATGCGCCGCACGGTGGTCCACGAGCTGGGCCACACCCTGGGGTTGTTTCAGGAAGCGTCCGACAGCCTGCTGATCATGAACTTCACGCCCTGGGTGAGCGCCCCGGGCGACGGCGACCGGCGCACGATCGAGGTGCTCTACCACACCGCACCGACAGTCGCGCCGCCGCCGCGCCGCTGATGCGACGCCAACCCACCGCTCCCCACCTTCCACTCATCGTGGGCTGGGTGTTGGTGGTGGGTGGATGCCGGTCGAGCACCGCGCCGCCGCCACCACCCGCGCTGGCCGATCCCGCCGGGGTCTCCGCCGCAGTCCGCACCATGGAGGGGGCGTTCGGAACGCCGGCGATGCAGAGCCTGGCAGCCTTTGGTCCGTTGATTGCGGGTCGTTACTCCCCCTTCCCCTTCGCCCGCGCGGTCCGAGGTCACTCCAGCAACGTGTGCGGACGGACTCGCTTCCCTGGCTCCACTAGCGCCGCCGCCGTGGCTGGGCATCAACGGCGCGTTCCCCGATTCCCTGCTGCGTCACCTCTTTGTGTACGACAACGCATCCGGGTTCTACCACCTCACCCCCGACACGAGCGGTCCGACCGACGGCGTGAGGTTCGAGCTCGATGCCGTGGACGGCTCCGGGCGGCCGATCGTGCCCTTGGCTCCCATCGGATGGCTCGACTTGAGCGACCACAGCTCGGGCGGAATCCTGACGCTTCAGGCGCACGTGCAGAATGGGCTCTTGCCGAATGCCGACTTCGCGATCTCACCGTCGGGCAAGATGGACGGGTAACAGCAGCTGTTCCGGTTGCTCGGAGCGATGTACCCGCCGGCGCGGCAGTTTCTCCCGCCCTGACCTTCTCACGGAGGCCGGTCGGGCACAGCGTCTGCCCGACCGGCCGTCCATGTGTGAGCTGCTTTACATCCCGATGTTCACCCGCACCTGCACGCTGCGGGGCGTCCCACTCGTGACGGCGCGGGGTTAGAAATCCGCCGTGACCCGCACCATCAGGCTCCGCCCCATTCCCGGGTTGGGCGCGTTGGTCTTGAGATGGCTCAGGAAGTCCGACCAGTCCTTGTTCAGCGCGTTCCGCAACTCGATGTCCACCTGCACGGTCCGCCCGCTGTTCGACGGTAGCGAAAAGCCGGCACCCAGATTGAGGAGGGTGTACGCCGCCGGCTGGTACCCGGCGCCGCCGAACGCACCGGCGAAAAACAGCACCTCCGCCGGGTTGAGGTGGGTCTGCCGCGCGTTGGTTTCTCCACCGACAGAGAAGTACGGGCTCGACAGGGCGCCGATCCGGTGGCCTTCGAGCCGCGCCAGGTAGGTCGCGCGGAACGGCGGCATCGAAGGCAGGGGATCGTGAGTCGACGTGTTCTTCCCGCGCACATAGTCCGCCGTGCCTTGGAGGTGGAGGTACTCGGTCGGGTGGTACTGCAACGACCCCTCGAAGCCGGTGAGCACTGCATCGCCTTGCGTCACATCGTAAATCTCGAAGCCGCTGGCGGAATCGACCGTGCCCGTAGGGACCGTGTAAATGAAGTCCTGGATCTTGTTGACGAAGGCGCCGATCTCGGCTACCGCCGACGACCCCTGGATGCGCACCCTCAGGTCCGTGTTGAGCGAGGTTTCCGTCTTCAGATTGGGACTGCCGCGCTCGAACGTCGACGTCGCCTCGTGCAAACCGTTCGCGAAGAGATCGAAGCCCGACGGGGCGCGGAATCCCCGTCCCACATTCAGCACCAGGGCGACCGGCTCCGACACGTGGTAGAGCAGGCCGACATTGCCGGTCACCGAATTCCACGAGAGGCTGGCGGCGGTGTTTCCCAGGAGGGTGTCCCCCACCGCGCTGAGGTGCCGGCGGTCGTAGCGCGCGCCGAACGAGATGTTCCAGCGGCCGACATCCGTCTGCTCGTAGCCGTAGATACCGGCACCGCCGGTGTTCGAATTGGGCATGAGGTGCTCTTCACCAAAATTGTCATCGGTGCTGTAGTCGGCCGACGCTCCCACGACGCCGCTCAATGAGCCCAAGGAATGATGCAGGCGCGCTTCCGTCGTGTACACCTTCTGCCGCATGCCGAACGCGGCGGCCGTCGCCATCGGGTCCCCGAACTCCGACCGCCGGTTGTTCTCGTACCCGGCGTTCCACTCCAGCCGTGACGCTCCGACCGGCAACGTAAGGTCGACGTGGCCCCGGTCGTCATCGGTCCGGGCGTAGCCCGTGGCGGTCGAATCCGAGTCCGTCAGTTGGAGCCGGTCGCGCCGCAGCGTGAAGCGGCCCGTGAGGGAGCCCCAGGGACCCTGGTACCCCAGGGTGCCGCTGCCGCCGACATTGTGGTATCCGCTGTTCCACAGCACGTAGGTCGGCGTGTGGACGTCCTTGGCGGTGCGTCCCGTCCCGGAGAGGCGGAACCCCAAGCCGCCGCTCGCTCCCGCGACCGTGAGCGAGCCGTCCGGTTGCGTGTTGCCGGAGGCGAACCCGCCCGACACACGGCCTTGCGCGAACGGCGCCCGGCCGATCCCATCGGGCAAATCCGGCGCGATGATATTGACCACGCCGCCGAGCGCGCCCGACCCGTACAGCACGCTGGCCGGACCACGGATGACCTCGATCCGGGACGCGGCGGCCGGCTCCACGCTGGCAAAGTGGTCGTCGCCCCACTCATTGTGCTCCAGCCGCTGGCCGTCGTCCACCACGAGCACACGGGTGTTCGTGAGCCCGCGGATGACCGGTTTCCCCGTCGACTCGCCGCTGCTGTTGTTGCGGACGCCGGCGATGTTCTCGAGCGCCGCCCCCAGACTGGTGACGCTGGCTTTGATGATGTCGTCGTTGTTCGTGACGCTGACCGGCTGGGGTGAGTTCATGGCGCTCGTCGCCTCGGCGGAGGCCGAGACCTGCAGGGCGGACAGCTCGATCGCCGACGCCTGGAGGGTGGCATCCAGGCTCACGTCCGCGTTGCCCACCGTCACCCGCCGCACCTGCGGCCGGTAGCCGATGATCGTGAACACCATCGTGTACGTCCCGGGCGGCACCTGCGGGATGGTGTACCGCCCGTCGTCGCCCGTTCTGGTGGATCGCTTGATCTCCACGATGCGAACGGTGGCCTGGCCCAATGGTTTGCCGGCGGCGTCGCTCACCCGGCCGGACACCGCTCGAGGATCGAGGCCGCTTCGTGGGGCCGCCGCTCCGCGCCGGACCCCGCCGACCAACAATGTCAGCAGCGCAAACGCCGAGATGGCGCCGCGCAAGAAAGTGACACGCATGATTGTTCTCCTGGTCGCATTGGCGAGCGCACACCATCCCCGTGGGGATCGTGTGGGAGCCGATGTGGACGATGGATGCGGTCGCCGCGGGAATCGCGGCGCCGTCACTCAGGAGAGCTGGGGAGGCGCGCGCCAGTCCGGGAGACGACCCTGCAGCGCCGCCGCGGGAAGACCGCGACCGGGGGTAACCGCCGTGCGTTGCGGCGTGGCGCCCAGCCGTACTGCGGCGGGCGTTCCCACGGCGAGGGGCGCCGACAGGAACCGGTGCAGCGCGCAGTCGGCGGGGTGCATCCGGGGACACGCCCCCGTCGAATGGTCTTCGACGTGGGATGTGCCGGCCGGCCCGGCGTCGAGCCGCGCGTCCGCCCACGCCGCCGCCCCTGGCAGCGTGAGCTGCAGGATGGCGGCGAAGAGGAGGCAAGCGCGGACGAGACGAGAGTTTCTGGACACCAGGGCCACATGGTACGCTCCGCGAGTGTAAAGGTGCAAGAGCGGATTGTCCTTGACATCCCTCCCCCCGTCACCTAGCATAACCCCTTCCCAAAGAAGGACTTGTGCCCTCGATGTCCAACCGGCGCCAGGACGCCCTCGACTATCACTCGCAGGGTCGTCCTGGGAAGATCCAGGTCTCCCCGACCAAGCCCTTCAAGGACCAGCGTGACCTCTCCCTGGCCTACACGCCCGGCGTCGCCGAGCCGTGTCTGGAAATCGCCAAGCGCCCGGAGGACGCATATCGCTATACCGCGAAGGGCAACCTGGTCGCGGTGGTCAGCAACGGCACCGCCGTCCTGGGGCTCGGGAACATCGGCGCCCTGGCGGGCAAGCCCGTGATGGAAGGCAAGGGCATCCTCTTCAAAGCCTTCGCCGACATCGACGTCTTCGACCTCGAGGTGGGCTCGGAGGACCCGGCGGACGTGATCCGCTTCTGCCAGCTGCTCGAGCCCACCGTGGGCGGGATCAACCTTGAAGACATCCGCTCGCCCGACTGCTTCGGCATCGAAGAAACGCTGCGGCAGACGTTGTCGATTCCGGTCTTCCACGACGACCAGCACGGCACCGCCATCATCTCGGGCGCGGCGCTGCTGAACGCCTTGGAAGTGACGGGCAAGAACGTCGCCAAGGTGCGCGTCGTGTTCGCGGGCGCGGGTGCGGCGGCGCTCGCCACGGCCGAGCACTACGTGCGCCTGGGGGTGAAGCGCGAGCACATCACGATGTGCGACCACCACGGCGTCATCCATGACGAGCGCGAGGGCCTCGATCGATACAAGGGGCGCTTCGCCCTCAAGACGAAGCTGCGCACGCTGCCCGAAGCACTGCGGGATGCGGACGTGTTCGTCGGCCTCTCGGTCGCCGGCATCGTGACGGGCGAGATGCTGAAGCCCATGGCGCGTCGGCCCATCATTTTCGCGCTCGCCAACCCGACCCCGGAGATCATGCCCGAGGAGGCCCGTGCCGCCCGGTCCGACGCCGTCATCGCCACGGGGCGGTCCGACTATCCCAACCAGGTGAACAACGTCCTCGGCTTCCCGTTCATCTTCCGTGGCGCCCTCGACGTGCGCGCCAAGAAGATCAACGAGGAGATGGAGATGGCGGCGACGCGCGCCCTCGCGGCGCTCGCGCGCGAAGAGGTGCCCGATTCGGTGATGCGGGCCTACGGGATCGAGCGGCTGCGGTTCGGCCCCGAGTACCTGATCCCCAAACCCTTCGACCCACGGGTCCTCCTGTGGGTGGCGCCGGCGGTCGCCTGGGCTGCCGTCGGCTCGGGGGTGGCCGGCCACGCGATCGACGTCGAG
Organism: Gemmatimonadota bacterium; assembly: GCA_041477065.1. GTDB lineage: Bacteria > Gemmatimonadota > Gemmatimonadetes > Gemmatimonadales > GWC2-71-9 > 13-1-40CM-70-15. The sequence goes on along the minus strand of JBGOUQ010000028.1, from coordinate 11,589 downwards.
GAGTACCGCGCCCAGCTCGAGGCGCGGCTCGGTCGCGCCCGCGAGGTCATGCGCGGCTTGATCACCCGGGCCCAACAGGAGCCTCAGCGCATCGTCTTCCCGGAGGGAGAGGACCCGCGCGTCATCCGCGCCGCCCGCATCCTCGAGGACGAAGGCATCGCGCATCCCATTCTGCTCGGCGATCCCGACGCGATTCGCCGGCAGGCCGACGACGCCGGCCTCACGCTCGAGGAGCTGGAGCTCGCCACACCGACGCTGTCGGTGGACGGTGAGTCGTTGGCCCAGCAGCTCTGGACACTGCGCCAGCGCCGCGGGATCACCCTGCGCGAGGCGCGCACGCGGGTAAAGGACCCGATGTATCACGGTCTGCTGATGCTGCGCGCGGGACGCGCCGACGCCCTGGTCGCCGGAGCCGAGATGTACTATCCGGACGCTATCCGCCCCGCGCTCGAAGTGATCGGCGCCGAGCCCGGCCGGCGTCACGTGAGCGGCATCTACATGCTGGTGTTCGCGCAGCAGACGTTCTTCTTCGCCGACTGCACGGTGAACATCGACCCGGATGCCGAGACGCTGGCCGAGATCGCCTCGGCCACGGCGCAGTTCGTGTCGCGACTCGGCATCGAGCCGCGCGTGGCGATGCTGTCCTTCTCGAACTTCGGCTCCGTGAAGCACCCGGCCGCCGAGAAGGTCCGGCACGCCGTGGCGCTGTTGCAGGAGCGCGAGCCGGCGCTGCAGGTGGACGGCGAGATGCAGGCGGACACCGCGGTCGTGGAGCGGATCCTGACCCGGACGTACCCCTTCGCCCGCCTGCGCAGCGCTGCTAACGTGTTGATTTTCCCAAGCTTGGACGCGGCCAACATCGCCTACAAGCTGCTGGACCGCATCGGCGGCGCCCAGGCCATCGGCCCGATCCTGGTGGGCATGGCACAGCCCGTGCATCTCTTGCAGCGCGGGTCGGAAGTGAACGACATCGTGAACATCGCGGTCATCGCCGCCGTGGACGCCCTGGAGCATGGCCGCCACGCCCGGCCCGCGTGATGCGTGATGAAGGACGACGCCATGGGTGCTGACGTGAAAGGGGCCGGCCTGGAGCTGTCGGGCCTCACGCCCGAAGCCGCCGTGCACTGGAACCTGACCCCGCCGGGGTTCTACGAGCACGCGATTCGGCGCGGGGAGGGCGTGGTCGCCGACCACGGCCCATTCTGCGCCGTGACGACACCCCACACCGGCCGCAGCCCCGGAGACAAATTCCTGGTGCGCGAGGCCGGCAGCAGCGACCACATCTGGTGGGGCAAAGTCAACCAGCCGCTCGAGCCCCACCACTTCGACCGGCTGCACCAAGACGTGCGGCGCTACCTGAATGCCCAGGAGCTGTTCGTGCGCGACCTGTACGCCGGCGCCGATCCGGCGTTCCGCCTGCCGGTCCGCTTCATCACGCCCAACGCGTGGCAGGCGCTGTTCGTCCACAACATGTTCCTGCGCCCAAGACTCGAAGAGCTCGTGGACTTCACCCCCGGCTTCCACGTGCTCCACGCGCCGGAGTTCCACGCCGATCCCGCCGTGCACGGCACCAAGTCCGGGACTTTCATCGTGGTCAACCTGGCGAAGAAGACCATCCTCATCGGGGGGACGCGCTACGCGGGGGAGCTCAAGAAGTCCATCTTCACCATTCTCAACTACCTCCTGCCACGCCAGGGCGTGCTCTCGATGCACTGCTCGGCCAACGTGGGTGAGGCCGGCGACGTGGCCCTGTTCTTCGGGCTCTCGGGCACCGGCAAGACGACGCTCTCGGCAGACCGGGAGCGCAGGCTCATCGGCGACGACGAGCATGGCTGGAGCGATCACGGCGTCTTCAACTTCGAGGGCGGCTGCTACGCCAAGGTCATCCGCCTCTCCCGCGAGGGCGAGCCGGAGATCTACGCGACGACCCGGATGTTCGGCACCGTCCTCGAGAACGTCGTCGTCGACCCCTGTACACGGGAGATCGACCTCGAGGACGACAGCATCACGGAGAACACGCGGGCCTCCTACCCCATCCACTTCATCCCCAACCACATCGCCGGCGGCATGGCGGGGCACCCGTCGCACATCGTCTTCCTCACGTGCGACGCCTTCGGCGTCATGCCCCCGATCGCGCGCCTCACCCCCGCTCAGGCGATGTACCATTTTCTCTCCGGGTACACCGCCAAGGTCGCCGGCACGGAGCGCGGCGTCACCGAGCCCAAGGAGACCTTCTCGGCCTGCTTCGGGGCGCCGTTCCTGCCCCTGCATCCTCACGCTTACGCCGAGATGCTCGGCGCGAAGATCGCCATGCACGGCGTCCAGTGCTGGCTGGTGAACACCGGATGGACCGGCGGGCGCTTCGGCGTCGGCCGCCGCATGCGCCTCAGCCACACGCGGGCGATGGTGCGCGCCGCGCTCGCCGGCCGGCTCGACCGGGCGGCCACCGTGCGCGAGCCGGTCTTCGGCCTGGACGTCCCCGCCCACGTGCCGGGCGTGCCCGACGAAGTCCTCCAACCGCGCGCGACCTGGACCGACCCGGCCGGCTACGATGCCATGGCCCTCAAGCTCGCCGGGCTGTTTCGGCAGAACTTCCTGCAGTTCCAGGACCGAGTCCATCCCGCGGTCCGGGAGGCCGGCCCGCGGCCGTGAGCCGGTTCGAGGTCGTTCGCGACCCTCTCTGGAACAACATCCGGCTGGACAGCGAGGCGCTGGCCGTCGTGGACACCCCCGCGGTCCAGCGCCTGCGCTACGTGCGGCAGCTGGGACACGCTTTCCTCGTCTACCCCGGGGCGACGCACACCCGGTTCGAGCACGCCCTCGGCACCTATCACCTCGCCCGCCGCGCCCTCACCCAGCTGGAGGAAAGCGGCGGGCGTACCGATCCCGGCGACGCCCTGCGGATCCGGCTCGCCGCCCTGCTCCACGACATCGGCCACTATCCCTTCTCCCACGCTTTGGAGGAGGCCGGGCTGCCGGGGCACGAAGGTCTGGCGGAGCGCCACCTGGCAAGTGGGGCGCTGGCCGAGGCGCTGGAGCGACTCGGCGTGCCCGCCGCGGGGTTGCTCGACCTGATCCGCGGCCGGGCGCGCGAACCGCTCGCCGGTCTCATCTCGGGATCGCTCGACGTGGACAAGCTCGACTACCTGTCCCGCGACGCCTGGATGTGCGGTGTGCCCTACGGCGTGATCGACGTGGACCGCCTGCTCGCCTCGCTGACGCTCGCGGTGGGCCCCGACGGCCGGCCCACGGTGGCGGTTCACGAGAAGGGGCTGGCCGCGCTGGAGTCGCTGCTGTTCGCCAAGTACCAGATGTACCGCAACGTGTACTGGCACCACGCGGTCCGCAGCGCGACGGTGATGTTCAAACGGTTGGTGCGGCGCGCCCTGGCCGACGGCCGCCTGCGGATCGAGGACGTCGCCGTGGCCACCGACGACGGGCTGATCCACGACCTCGAGGGTCGTGACGCCGGCCGCGGCGATCTCGCCCGCGCTCTGCGAGAGCGGCGACTCGCCAAACGGGCCCTCGACCTCTCCGCGACCGATCTGCCCGCCGATACAGCGGACTGGCCGGCCGGCGATCCCGATCTGGTCGAGCGCGTGGAGGACCGTCTGGCGCGCGAGGCGGGACTGGCGCCTGGCGAGCTGTTCCTCGACTTTCCCGACAAGCCGGGCATGCTGGGGCTCGATCTTCCGTTGGTGCGCCGGGACGGGACCGTGGTGCAGCTGGCCGGCCGCGAGGCCGTGCACCACCTGGGCCTACCTTCGGTCGCCGCCGAGCTGGACCGCTCGGCGCGACGGCTGCGGGTGTTCACCCTTCGACCGGCGACGGTGAAAGCCGACGCCGTGATCGAGCTCGTGTGCGCGTCGCGGGAGGAAGTCGAAGCCCGGCTCTAGCGCTTCTTCGGCGCCGCCGGTATGGCGGCCGTCGTGTCGGCCACCGGCAGGTCGTCCAGCGAGTCGATGTGCACGAGGATGGCGGTGATGTTGTCGAGCCCGCCGTGGCGATTCGCTTCCTCCACGAGCGCGTCCACCTGCTCCTGCGGCATCCGATCCGGTGACAGAATCTCGGCGAGCTGATAGTCCTCGAGCATCCCGGTGAGCCCGTCGGAGGCGAGCAGGAACAGGTCCTCCGGCTTCACCGCCCCGACGTAGACGTCCGGCATTACGTCGCTGTTCGCCCCCACGCATCGCGTGATGACGTTGCTGTAGGGATGGGAGCGGGCCTGCTCCGGCGTGAGGTAGCCGGCGTCTACCTGCTCTTGTACGTAGGAATGGTCTTTGGTGACCTGGGTGAGCTTGCCGTCGCGCAGCAGGTAGCACCGGCTGTCGCCCACCTGCCCGATGAGGAACCGCGTGTCGTAGAGCACCAGCGCCGTGACCGTGGTGCCCATGCCCCGCTTGTCGTGCTCCGTGAGGGTGCGCTGGAAGATGGCGCCATTGGCGTTCCGGATCGACAGCCGCATCCGCTCGGCGACCTGATCGTCGCCCAGCCCCTTGAGCGACCCCAGCTCCCGAGACACGAAACGCACCGCCATCTCGCTCGCCACTTCACCGGCCGCGTGGCCGCCCATCCCGTCGGCGACCACGAAAATTCCGCGGTCGGGGACGATGATGTAGCTGTCCTCATTCCCGGAGCGGATGATCCCGACATCGGTGCGACCGGCGCAGGTAATGTGCACGCGCGTTCCGCTAGACCAGGACCCAGTACGCGAGTGCCGCGAAGGTGAGCACGAGCATGGCGGCGCTGGCACCGCATCCCTTGCCCTTTTTCTGCTGCGGCGCCGGCGGCGTCCCTCCGCCGGCCGTGGGCCGCTTCGGTGCTCGCTTGGCGGCCGGCTTGGAGGCTGCGGGCTTGGCGCCTGCCGAGGGCTTGGCGCTCGGCGCGGGCTTGGCGGCCGGCGCGGGCTTGGCGGCCGGCGCGGGTTTCGCGACCGCTGGGCTGGCTGCGGTGGGGGGAACGACGGCGGCCTTCATCGCCTCCATCACCTTCGTGCCACCCCCCTTGGCGACTCCCATGGCGTCGTCGGCATCCGTCGGCTGAAACACCACCTGCACGTCGCCGAAGCGCACGAGTGCCCCCGGCGCCAGCGGCGTTTCTCCCTTCAGTCTTTCGCCGTCCACGAACGTGCCGTTGGTCGACTCGAGGTCCACCAGCACCCAGACGCCCTCCCGCCGCTGCAGCTTCGCGTGCGAGGTCGAAACCGACTCCTCCGGAATGTTGACGTCGTTATAGTCGGCGCGCCCGATGTTGACGATCGGCGTCTTGATCGAGAGCCGCTGACCCTTCAGCGTGCCGCTCCGGACGACGAAATAGGCGAGCGCTTCACCTCCACTTCCCTGAGAGGCGCGCCCGGGCGGCGGCACGGCGGGCGTGCGGAAAGCGGTGTTACCGAGCTTCTCACCCGGTCCGGGCGGCCCGACGGACGGCGCCGTGGTGCGGAGCGCGGGGGCCGGCGGCGGCTCAGGCTGCGGGGGAGGAAGAGGGGGGGGAGGGGGGGCAGGGGGAGGTGGCGGTGCCGCGGGAGCCAGGTCGGCGTAGAAGCGGAACTGCTCTTCGCCGATTCGCAGCACGTCGCCCCGGGACAGGACGCGCTGACCCTGGACTTGCTCGTCGTTGACGAACGTCCCGTTGGTGCTGGAGTCCACCAGCAGATAGCCCTTGGGGGACGCGACAATCTCCGCGTGGCGCCGCGAGACGTCCTTCCCTGGCACGACCACGTCGCATCCGGCTTCCCGCCCGAACACCAGGGAGGTACCGGTGATGGTGTATTCGCGGCCGTCGGTGAGGCACACCACCCGGCCGCCGGTGTTGGTCGTGGCCTTGCCGGCTGCCGCCGACCCTGCTGCCCGGAGTTGTGCCGCCCCTTCGGGCGACCGCATCGCCGAGATGTACTGTGTACTGCCGCTGCGGCGCTCGTCCACAAAGGTGAGCTCGATGCCGGCCACCTGGACCTTGTCCCCATGCAGCAGGGGGGTCGGCTCGGCACCCAGGCGGACGCCGTTGATCATCACATCGGCGTCCGGGGCCGCCTTTCGGATGACGACTTGGCCGTCCGGCAACCCTTGCAGGACGGCGTGATGCGGCAGCAAACCGGTGCCGGTCAGCGGGATGGCGCAGCTGGGATCGCTTCCCAGGTACACCTCGCCCGCCGGGATGGTGAATCGATTCCCGCCGAGTTCAAGCAGGGACATGACGTGGGTCTCCCACCGGATGGGCCGAGCCAGAAGTTACGGCCGGGGCTGTAACCGCGCAAGGAAACACAGGTTACGGGCGCCGCTCACCGCGCGGGTGTGGGCGCCGTCACCGATTCCTCCAAACCGATCAGCCCCTGGCGCAGCCACCGCCAGAACAGATACGAGCCGAACGCCACCGTCGCGTAGCTGTTGATGAAGCGCCAGAGCAAGGTGTAGCTCGGCAGCAGCGTGCGCGGCACGTAGATCGACATCACCGCCGCCGCGAGCAGCTCGGCCAGTCCGGAGGCACCGGGCGTCGGCGCGAAGTACAACAGGAACGTGATGAACGTCTGCACCAGCAGGATATCCACGAATCCGGCCGGAATCCCGAGGGCGCGCAACGCCACATAGCCCGCGAGCAGCTTGTTGGCGTGCGACGGCCCCGACAGCACCAACGCCCACAGCAAGGCCAGCCAACCCTTCGGGCTCGCGAACGCCACCATGCATTCGTGGCCGCGGTCGATCCCCGCCCGGAGCTGCTCCATCTGCGCCGCGATCCGCTCGCTCCGTCTCTCCAGCCGGGTGGCGAGCCGGTGCACGAAATCGCGCACGGCCCGGGGGAACACCATCGCCACCAGCATCAGGACGCCCAGCACCCCGAAGATGGCGAGGCTCGCCCGGAACAGGTCATACAGGCTGACGCCCAGCGCCACGCCGTGCGCCTGCAGGGAGCGGCCCGCACCGAACACGATGGCGAGCGGCCCGGCGATGGCGAAAAACGCGACCGTCGCGACGAAGGTCATGAACGTGGACGTCATCGCTTCGGGGAGGCTCACCCCGGCGCGTTTCATCGTCCACATCATCATCGGGCCGGCACCGCTCTGGAACGGCGTCAAGTAGGCGCCCCACGCGCTCATCCCGCCGGAGACCACCATGTCCCTCCAGCGTACGCCGGGGTGGACGTGTCGCGCCACCACCCAGAGTCGCGTTCCCCCACCGAACCAGTCCATCGAGGCCAAGACCAGACCCACCGCCATCCAGCGCCAATGGACGTTGAGTAGCGCGGACGCGAAGGCGTGGAAGTTGTCTCCGTAGAAGACCAGGCCGACCACGCCGATCAGGGAGATGAGGGCGAACAGCTCCAGCCCGCGGCGCAGCAGTCGCGGTGTCAGGGCGAGGGCCATGGGTGGCCAAAGTACGGGTGTCCGGTGCCAGGTGCCAGGTGCCGGACGCACCAGCGGTTGCGGCACGCGACACCTGTTATGTTTATGGGTTATGCGTGCACCTCCCGACCGCGTCGTCCTGCGCAACGTGCGTCAGCACAACCTCAAGGGCATCACGGTCGAGATCCCCCGGCGCGCGCTCACGGTCGTCACCGGCCCGTCCGGCTCCGGCAAGAGCTCCCTGGCGTTCGACACCCTCTACGCCGAAGGGCAGCGGCGCTACATCGAGTCGCTCTCGACCTATGCCAAGCAGTTCCTCGAGCGGATGCCCAAGCCGGACTTGGACGCGCTGGAGGGGCTCTCCCCGGCGGTGGCGATCGAGCAGAAGAACCCCACCACTTCCAGCCGCTCGACCGTCGGGACGGCGACGGAGATCTACGATTACCTGCGCCTGCTCTGGGCCCGAGTGGGCACGCCCTATTGCCGCAGCTGCGGGGCGGTGGTGAAGGCCGACACTGTGCAGGACGTGGTGGATGCGTTGCTCGCCGCGCCGGCGGTGGAAGAGGCGGGCGGAGACGCCCTGCTGGTGACCTTCCCCCTGCCCGCCAGTGCCCACCGTCCTGAGGTCGCCATCGCCGCGCAGCTGCGCGCGGCGGGCTTCGTCCGGGCGCAGCTGGACGGTGCGCTGCTGCGTCTCGACGACCCCGAGGCCGACCGGCGGGTGCGCGACGCGGCGGACGTGCTCGTCGTGGTGGACCGGCTGGCCGCCATCGACGCCAACCGTGGACGCCTTGCCGAGGGGATCGCCACCGCCTTCAACGAAGGTGAGGGCGTCGCGCTGGTGGTCAGCGACGGAACGCAGCGGCGTTTTTCGGAGCACCCCACGTGCTCCGCCTGCGCCACGCCGGCGCCGACCCTGACGCCGTCGCTCTTCTCGTTCAACAACCCGCGCGGTGCATGCCCGGGCTGCAACGGGTTCGGGGCGGTGCTCGAGTACGACGAGTCCCTCATCGTGCCCGACCCCGGGCGCTCCCTCGAGCAGGGTGCCCTCGATCCGTGGACCAAGCCGCGGTACGAGGGGCGCCGCCGCGTGCTGCGGGAGACGGCTCGGGCGAAGGGTATTCCCTTCGATGCGCCCTGGCGCGACCTCGCGGAGAAGCAGCGGCACTTCCTGCTGCACGGCATGGGCGGCCGCTTCGTCGGCGTGTTCCCGTTTCTCCAGCGGCTCGAGGAGAAGCGCTACAAGCAGTACATCCGCGTGTTCCTGCGACAATACCAGCTGGCGAAGCTCTGCCCCGCCTGTCGGGGTGCCAGGCTCCAACCCGAAGCGCTCTCGGTCCGCCTCGGCGGCCGGACCATCGCGGCCGCCGCCGCGCTCACGGCGGCCGACCTCCGGGACTGGCTCTGCGGACTCGAGCTGGGGCCGTTTCAGCGCCGGGTCGCCGAGCACATCCTCGGCGAGCTGGCCGCCCGCATCGGTTTCGTCAACGACGTGGGGCTGGGCTACCTCAGCCTGGACCGCCTGACCCGTACGCTGTCGGGCGGCGAGGCGCAGCGCATCGCGCTCTCCAACGCGCTCGGCTCGCATCTGGTCGATACCCTGTACGTCCTCGACGAGCCGTCGATCGGGCTGCACCCGAGCGATACCGACCGGCTGCTGGGCCTGCTGCGCCGCCTCGCCGACTCCGGCAACACCGTGGTGGTGGTCGAGCACGACCCCGCCGCCATGCGCGCCGCCGACTACATGGTCGAGCTCGGTCCGGGCAGCGGGGAGGCCGGCGGGCACCTCGTCTACCAGGGGCCGGCCGCCGGCGTGCTCGAGGCCGGCACTCTCACCGGCCAGTACCTCTCCGGGGAGAAGCGCATCGCGGTGCCCTCGGCGCGCCGACCGGCCGGGCCGCGCTGGCTGTCGATCCGCGGCGCTCGCCTCCACAATCTGGCGGGCGTGGACGCGCGGATTCCCCTCGGCGCCCTGACGACCGTGACCGGCGTGTCGGGGTCGGGCAAGTCCACCCTGGTCCACGACGTCCTCTACCGGCAGCTGGAGCGGCGCCTGCGCGGCGCCCACAGCGCCAAGGAGCACCTCGGGGAGACGGTGGGCGCGGTGGCCGGGCTCGAGGGGTGGGAAGCCCTCGCCGACGTGGTGCTCATCGATCAATCGCCGATCGGTCGCACCCCGCGCTCCAACCCCATCACCTATGTGAAGGCGTTCGACGAGCTGCGGGCGCTGTTCGCCGCCCTGCCGCTGGCGCGGGAGCGGCGGTACACGCCTAGCACCTTCTCCTTCAACGTCGCCGGCGGACGATGTGAGGCCTGCGAGGGGGCGGGACACTTGCTGATCGAGATGGTCTTCCTCGCCAACGTGTTCGTGCCTTGCGACCACTGCGGCGGCCGCCGCTTCAAGCGCGAGGTGCTGGACGTGAAGCTGGACGGTCGATCGATCCACGACGTGCTGCAGTGGACGGTGGACGCGGCGATCCGGCGTTTTCACCGCCAGCCCCGGCTCGCGCGGGCGCTGTGGTACCTCCAGCAAGTCGGCCTCGGCTACCTCCGCCTCGGGCAGCCGGCCACCACGCTTTCGGGCGGGGAGGCGCAACGCCTCAAGATCGCCCGCGAGCTGGGCCAGGCCGGCGGACGCGGCCGCAGCGGCCGCCGCAACCTCTACATCCTCGACGAGCCGACGACCGGCCTTCACCTCGACGACGTACGCACTTTGTGCCGCGTCCTCGACCGCCTGGTCGACGCCGGCCACACCGTGGTCGTGATCGAGCACCACCTCGACCTCATCAAGCGCGCCGATTGGGTCGTTGACCTGGGGCCCGGCGCTGGCGAGGCAGGCGGCCGCATCGTCGCCCAGGGCACACCGGAAGATCTCGCCCGCCATCCCGGCTCGATCACGGGGCGCTACCTCCGGGAGCTCCTCTGACCCGCCGTCGGGCCGACCTGACGCTGATCGGCGCGACGCTGATCTGGGGAGTGAGCTTTCCGGTGGTGAAAGCGGCGCTCGACTCGAGCACGCCGCTCGCGTTTCTCTCTCTGCGCTTCGCGATCGCCGCCCTGGCGCTCACGCCGTTTACGTCGTTCGCCGCGCCGTTCACGCGCCGCGAGGTCGCCGCCGGCACCCTCCTCGGCCTGATCCTCGGCGGCGGCTTCGCCGCCCAGGTGGTCGGCCTCGTCTACACGACGCCCGCCCGCTCGGCGTTTATCGTCGGGATCTCGTCGGTGCTCGCCCCGGTCGTCGCCTTCCTGGTGCTCCGCGAGCGGCCGCGCTGGACGGCGCTCGGCGCGCTGGTCATCGCCGCCGGCGGCATGTACTTCCTGACCGCGCCGGACGCAGGCGGCCTGAATCGCGGGGACCTATGGACCCTCGGTACCGCTGGGCTGTTCGGGGGCCAGATCGTGGCCGTGGCCGAGCTGTCCCGGCGCCACGACCCGGGCCGCCTGGTGTGGATGCAGACCGTCGGCACCGCCGTGATCGCCGCGCTGGGCGCGTGGCTGCTGGAGGACGCCCACATGCGCTGGAGCGTCACGTTCGCCGCCGGGCTCCTCTACACCGCGCTGTTCGCGACCGCGCTCGCCCTGCGGTGGCAGATGCAGGCCCAACGCCACATGTCCTCGGCCCGCGCCGCCCTCATCTTCTGTCTCGAGGCCGTCTTCGCCGCCGGAGCGTCCTGGGTTTGGCTCGGCGAGCGCCTGTCACTCACCCAGTGGCTGGGGGGCGGCCTCATTCTGGCAGGCATGGTCGTCGCGGAGCTGCCACGGGGCCGCCAGCCCTCAGCCATCAGCCATCAGGAGCTGCCGCGCGGTTGAAGTCTGGCGCGACCGTGGCCATATTCCGCGCCGTCCTTCCCGAGTAGCTCAGTTGGTAGAGCAGCCGGCTGTTAACCGGCGGGTCGTAGGTTCGAGTCCTCACCGCGGAGCCAACCGCTGATGACCGCAACGACCCGGGCCGCGGCGCCGATCGGCCGTCGAAATGGGGGCGTGGCATGCCGCTCGAACTGGCTAGCCTGAAAAAGGCCGTCTCCGCGTTGAACGGCGTGCTGCTGAAGAGCGCGGACACGGCGTTCATGGGGACGCTGGACGAGGTGATTCAAAACCTGATCAAGTCGGGCGTCATCCAGCACTTCGAATTCACCTACGAGTTGTGCTGGAAATTCATCAAGCGGTGGCTTGAAATGAATGTCAGTCCGGCCGCGGCGGACGGCGTGAGCCGGCGCGAGTTGTTCCGGTTGGGCGCCGAGAACAGGCTG
>JBGOUQ010000027.1:0-45621 GCA_041477065.1 Gemmatimonadota bacterium | reverse complement strand
TCAGCCGGCCGACGCCCGCGCCGCTGGTGCAGACCACGCGCGGGGGGGTGGGGGGGGGGGTCATAGGGTCGCTCCGCCGAGCAGTTGGCCGCCATCCACGGGGAGGATGCTGCCCGTGATGAACCCCGCGGCGTCGGTACACAGAAACTGGACGGCGGCGGCCACCTCCGCGGCCTGTCCGATGCGGCCGAGCGGCGTACGGGCGAGGGCGCGCGCGCGCACGCGCTCCGGGAGGATCTGCGTCATGGCGGTGTCGATGAATCCCGGGGCCACCACGTTCACGGTCACCCCGTCTCGCGCGAGCTCGAGCGCGAGCGAACGGCCAAGGCCCACGAGGCCGGCCTTGGCCGCGGCATAGTTGGCCTGGCCGAAGCCGCCGCGCAGGCCGTTGATCGAGCTGATCAGCACGAGGCGGCCGTGGGGCGAATCGCGCAGCGCGGGGGCCGCCGCACGCGCGACGTTGAACGCCCCCGTGAGGTTCACGGTCAGCACTTCGTCCCAGTCGGCGTCGGACATGTTCCAGCTCATCCGATCTCGGGTGATTCCGGCGGCACACACCACCCAGTCCAGGCCGCCGCGCTCGGCGAGCACCCGGGCGACCACCGCGGCCACGCCCGCCGAATCCCCGACATCCACTTCCTGGACGAGGCTCGCGGCGCCCGCCCCTTCGGGAAACGTCAGATCGAGCCCCGCCACCCAGGCGTCGGTGGCCAGGAGCTCGACGATGGCGCGGCCGATGCCGCGCCCGGCGCCGGTTACGAGCGCGGTGCGCCGCATGCGCCGCAGAACCGATGATCGGACGGGAGATTGGCCGCGCCGCAGCGCGCGCAGACGCCGACCGGCGCCCCCCACGGCGCTTCGGCGGACGCTCCCTGCGCGGCGCGCTCGCGCAGCAGCGCGAAGCGGGGCGCGCGCTTCTCGACGAACGCCTGCATGCCCTCCACGGGCTCCCAGCACGCGTAGTGGAGCGCGAGCCAGTCCTGCGCGTGCCGCACCGTGCTGTGCCAGACGAAATCCTTCAGGACGTTGGTTTGCTGCTTGGTGTAGCGGGCGCACTCAGGGAAAGACGCGAGCAGGCGGCGGGCGAGGTCGTCCACGAAGGCGTCGAGCCGCGACAGGTCGATGCGGAACCCGTCCACACCTTTTTGCGCCCGGCGGACGTCGTCCGGCCCAGCGTCCTCGACCCAGGCGTCGCCCCGGCGCACCGTGGGCACGACCCAGTTCACCAGCCCCCAGCTGAGCGCCTGCGCCGCCGGCACCGGCTCGTTGAGGTACAGGATCTGTCGCGCCCGCTTGTCCCCCACCACGAGCGGCAGCCATTGCGTCGCCCCGCCGCAGGCGACGGAGCCGACGTGCGTGCCCACCTGCTTGAGGTAGGCGTGTTGGGCCATGACCGTCAGATCACACGCGAGCTGGCTCTCGTTGCCGCCGCCCACCGCCATGCCGTTGATCCGGGCGACGACCGGCTTGCCGGTGTTCAGGATGCTCTCGATGTAGGAGCGGAACAGCGCCATGTACTTCCAGTAGTCCCGCGGCGTGGGGACGTAGGCGTCGGCGTATTCCTTGACGTCGCCACCGGTGCAGAAGGCGCGGTCGCCGGCGCCGGTGAGCACGATCACCCCGACCGCGTCGTCGAAGCTCGCGTCCCGGAACGCCGCGGCCAACTCTTCGAGCGCCGGCGTGGAATAGGCGTTGTAGTGTTGGGGACGGTTGATCGTGATGCGCGCCACTCCGCCGGATTTCGTGTACAGCACTTCCCGGAAGGTGAACGACTCGGCGGGACGGCTCTCGAACAGTCTGGTGGTCATGGGGGGGGGGGGAGGGGGGGGGTCAGTGGCGGGCGAGCCCGCCGACGAGGTGGTCCGCGAACTCGGCGCCGAGCTCGGCGGCATGGAGCGAGCCCTCGGGACGATACCAGCGGGCGATCCAGTTGATGGCCCCGAAGATCGCGAAGGCCGCCGTCTTGGGATCGACCGAACGAAACTCGCCGTCCGCGACGCCCCGGACGATGAGGTCGCGCAGCCCCCGCTCGTAGCGGTCCCGGGCCGCGATGATCTCGGCCTGGTGCGCGGGGCTCAGGGCGCTGACTTCGAACGCCAGCGGGGAGCCTTCGAGCGTGTCCGTCATCACCCGCACGTGCTCGCGGATGACGAACGCCAGCCGCTCGGCCGCGCTCGTGTGGCGCCGCCGCGCCTCCTCGAGCAGCCCGCCGACCTCGGCGAGCGACTCCCGGTGGCAGGCGTGGAGGATCGCTTCCTTGTCCCGGAAATAGTGGTACAGCGCGGTCTTGCGGATGCCGAGCCGGGCCGCGATGTCGTCGAGCGTCGTCGCGTGGTAGCCCTTGTCGCGGAACGCGCGCAGCGCCGCGTGGAGAATCTCCTCCTGCCGCCGGCGCCGCTTCTCCCGTATGCGGGGGGAACGCGTCGCCTGACTCGCCTCGGTCATTGTGGTGCTCCGATCGGCGTGCCCGGTTTTTCCCCTACTCAGGGTTCAAAATTTGAATCCACGGTCGAGATTGGCACCGGGCGGGTGAAGCGAGGGTGAAACCAAGATGAGACGTGTGTTAAGGACGACCCCGCGTCAGCAGCATCGCACCCCTTTCCCTTTGGACTCGAAGAACTGCTCCACGTATTCCCGCTCGCTGAGGCGGGGCGGATGGCCGGCGCTGCGGCAGTGCTCGAGGTAGGCCTCGTAGTCTGGCGCGCCGAAGATACGCCGCAACACGCGGCGGATCCTCATCCAGCGCCCGGCGTCAGTCGCCGGTCGCATAGGCCCGTTCCACGAAGGGGGATTCCTTGGTCGTCGCCGGCTTGCGCTTGGACAGCACCAGCCACCACTCGCGGATCGAGACGATGATGAGCAGCCCGACGACGGCCATGAACAGCAGCGCGACGAAGGTGTTGAGGCGGTCGTTGAAGACGAGCCGCCCGGCGTTCGGGTCGGCCGACCCGGCGAGCGAGGCCGCGTGGGCAAGGAAGCCGAGCCGGGGGTCGGCCGAGAACACCTTCTGCCCCCCGGCGGTCATCGTGATGGTGACGAGCCAGGCGAGCGGCGCGAGGGTGACCCAGGCGAAGCGGGCCTTGCCCATCTTGATGAGAATCGTCGTGCCCACGCACAGCGCTACCGCCGCGAGCAGCTGGTTGGAGATCCCGAACAGCGGCCACAGCGAGTTGATCCCACCCAGCGGATCCACCACCCCCTGATACAGGAAATACCCCCAGCCCGCGGTGATCACCGCGCTCGCCGCCACCACGCTCGGATACCACGACGTCTCCCCGAACTTGGGCCAGACGTGGCCGGCGATCTCCTGCAACATGAACCGGCCCACCCGCGTCCCCGCGTCGATCGTGGTCAGGATGAACAGCGCCTCGAACATGATGGCGAAGTGGTACCACAGCGCCGTGAACGTCTTGCCCCCCCCCCCGACGGCGCTGGTGAGCCCGGAGAAGATGTGCGCCATGCCGACGGCGAGGGACGGTGCGCCGCCGGCGCGCGCCACCAGCGTCTGCTCCCCCACGCTCGCCGCGAGCGCCTGGAGGCTGTCCGGGCTGACCACGAACCCGGCCGCCTGCAGCGCGTGGGAGGCCTGTTGCAGGGCGGCGGGCGTCGTGTTCATGGCGAAGTACACGCCGGGGTCGAGGGTGCAGGCCGCGATCATCGCCATCACGCCCACGAACGACTCCATCAGCATCCCGCCGTAGCCGATGAACCGCGCGTCCGACTCCCGGGCGATCATCTTGGGCGTGGTGCCGGAGGAGACGAGGGCGTGGAAGCCGGAGATCGCGCCGCACGCGATGGTGATGAACGCGAACGGGAACAGCTTCCCCGCGAACACCGGTCCTTCCCCCAGCGTCGCGAACGGAGTCAGCGCCGGCATCTTGAGCGGCGGCAGGATGATCAGAATCGCGACCGCGAGCAGCAGAATGGTGGAGATCTTGAGGAAGGTGGAGAGGTAGTCGCGCGGGGCGAGCAGCATCCACACCGGCAGGACCGAGGCGATGAATCCGTAGCCCACCATCATCCAGGTGAGCGTCACGCCGGAGTGGCTGAACGCCCGGGCGAGGCCCGGATGCCCCGCCACGTAGCCGCCGCCCACCAGCGCCGCGAGCAGCAGCACCGCCCCGACCACCGATGCTTCCCCGACGCGCCCCGGCCGCCACGACTTCATCCACCACCCCATCAGCAGCGCGATCGGGATAGTGCAGGCGATGGTGAACAGCCCCCACGGCGAGGCCTTGAGCGCGTTCACCACGATCAGCCCCAGCACCGCCAGCAGGATGATCATGATGAACAGCACCGCCAGCATCGCCGTCAGGCCCGCCGCCGGGTTGATCTCCTCCTTGGCCATCTGGCCGAGCGACTTGCCGTTCCGCCGCAGCGAGCAGAACAGGATCGTGAAGTCCTGCACCGCGCCCGCCACCACGACGCCGATCACGAGCCACAGCGTGCCGGGGAGGAACCCGAACTGCGCCGCCAGCACCGGCCCAACGAGCGGGCCCGCCCCGGCGATCGCGGCGAAGTGATGCCCGTAGAGGACCCACTTATTGGTCGGGACGAAGTCGCGGCCGTCGGCCAACCGCTCGGCCGGCGTGGCGCGGCGGTCGTCGAGGCCGAACACACGGGCGGCGAGGAACTTGGAGTAGAAGCGGTAGGCGACGGCGTAGGTGCAGACGGCGGCGATGAGCAGCCAGGCCGCGCTGATGGTCTCCCCGCGCCGCAGCGCCAGGACCCCGAAAGCCGCCGCGCCGAGGGCGGAAACCCCGCCCCAGGTCAGCAGGGAGGCGAGTCGTCGCATGCGGGGGAAGTTACGGCGCGCCTTGCCGATGTTCAAATCCGGCAATAGGTTCGATTCGCTTGGCACCGTACTCGTGGTCGCTGACTGCACGGGAGGCGCCGGCCGCCCCCCCCCCACGCGCGGCGGGGGCGGCCGTGACACAGGAACGGCCCGATCCCCAACGGGCCGGCGAGAATCTCTCGGGACGCGTGGCGCTCGTGACCGGCGGCGCCACCGGGCTGGGACGCGCGGCCTGCCTCGAGTTCGCGCAGCGCGGCGCGGCCATCGCGTTCAACTACCTCGATCTGCCCGACCGCGACGTCTCCGCCCAAGCGCTCCTCACCGAAACCGCCATCAAAGCGCTCGGCGTCCCCGTGTACTCGGCGCGCTGCGACGTGCGCCGCCGCGACGACGTGGAGCACTTCGTCACGCAGGTGCGCGAGAAGCTCGGCGGCATCCACTGCCTCATCAACAACGCCGGCGTCACCCACGACGGCGCGCTGTGGCGGCTCTCCCAAGACGCCTGGCGGGAAGTGATGGAAACCAACGTCACGGGGGCGTTCAACTGCATCCAGGCGACCGCCGGCCCGATGCGGGCCCAGCGCTACGGCAAGATCGTCAACGTGGCGAGCCACCAGGCGTTCCGCCCCGGCTTCGGCATCGCCAACTACGCCGCGAGCAAGGCGGCGCTCATCGGGCTCACCCGGGCGGCGGCGGTCGATCTGGGGTCGTCCAACATCAACGTCAACGCCATCGCTCCGGGGTTCGTCAAGACGGAGCTGCTCACCAAGCTGCCGCGCGAGGTGCTGGAGCGGGCCGAGCGGGAATCGGTTCTGGGGCGGGTGGCCGAGCCCGAAGATGTCGCGCGCGTGATCGTGTTTCTGTGCAGCGAGGCCGCGCGCCACATCACGGGACAGGTGATCGTGGTGGACGGCGGCTTAACGCTCGCTTCTTGAAAAGCCCCGGGGCGGCGGCGATATTTCCGCGCCGTGACTAATCCTTTGAAAGACAAAAACTTAGTGCGTGGTGCGTGGTGCGTGGTCGCCCTGGCCGCCGCCTGCGGGCACCCGCCCGCGGGACAGACGCCCACCCCCAAGCCCACCCTGCCCCTGCCGACGGCGGGAATCGCCGGCCAGCAGGTGAGCATCTTCCCGCTGACGCTGGTCGCCGCCGAGGACTCGCTGCATTGGGAGGCGCAGCTGGCCGACCGCCGCGCGAGCCTTCTCAAAGCCGACAGCATCATCGGCACGCTGATCAAGACCCGCACGCCCGAGGTGACGTGGGTGTTGCCGGAGGAGCTGCGCCGCGCCGCCCGCCGGGCGCCGAGCGTGGCCACCGACCCCGACCAGATGGGCACCGCGCTGCTGCGGGCGGAGAACATCGAGGTCGTGCCCGACCCGCTGCGCAGCCAGCTGCGCACCCTGGAGGCGATCGCCGGCGGGCGCTACGCCCTGATCCCCGCGGCGCTCGTGTACCGGAAGACCGTGCAGCCGCCGCCTGCGCTGATGGACCGCCGCCCGGCCGCGACCGCCGAGCTGAGTCTCGTGCTGGTGGACGTGCGGCTCGGCCGGATCGGCTGGCGGACGGTGGCGCGCGGTGAAGGAGACGACCCCTGGACCGCGCTGACCCGCGCGGTCAAGGCGCTGACGCCGGGCCTGCCGTGACGCGGCACGCGACGCTCATCCCGGGCGACGGCATCGGGCCCGAGATCACGGCGGCCACGCTCGAGGTGCTGGACGCGCTGGGGACGACGTTCGATTGGGACGAGCAGTACGGCGGCATGGCGGCGGTGGAGAAGGCGGGTTCGCCGCTTCCCATCGCCACCCTCGACAGCATTCGCCGCACGCATCTGTGTCTCAAAGGACCGCTCACCACGCCGGTGGGTGGGGGCTACCGCTCGGTGAACGTCGCGCTGCGGCAGGAGTTCGACCTCTACGCCAACGTCCGGCCCACCAAGACGATCGTGCCGGGCGGACGGTTCGAGAACGTGGACCTCGTGATCATCCGCGAGAACACCGAGGGGCTCTACGTCGGCCTCGACCACACCTTTCGGGTGGGCAAGGACCCCAAGGCCGTGGCGCAATCGATGTCGGTGATGACGCGCGAAGGCTGCATGCGCGTCTGCCGCTACGCCTTCGAGTACGCCAAAAAGAACGACCGAAAAACGGTGACGATCGTCCACAAGGCGAACATCCTCAAGGCGACCTCCGCCCTGTTCCTCGAGACCGGCCGCATGGTGGCCAAGGAGTACAAGGGGGTCATCGCCTGTGACGACATGATCGTGGACAACACCGCGATGCAGCTGGTGATCAGGCCGGAGCAGTTCGACGTGATCGTGACGACCAACATGTTCGGCGATATCCTTTCCGACGAGGCGTCGGGGCTGATCGGCGGGCTGGGCCTGTCGCCCGGAGCGAACATCGGCACCGGGGCCGCGATCTTTGAGGCGGTGCACGGTTCGGCGCCCGACATCGCGGGGCAGGGCATCGCCAACCCGTCGGCCCAGCTCCTGGCCGCGGCAATGATGCTCGACCATGTCGGGGAAGGCGCGGCGGGCACGCGGCTGCGCCGGGCCATCGAAACGGCGATCGTAAAGGACGAGGTGCGCACCAAGGATCTGGGGGGTCGTGCTACAACCGCCGAGTTTGCTCGCGCCGTGGCCCGTCGGGCCTGAGCACCCGTGCGCCAAGTGCGGGACGTTCGTCGCCGGGATTCCGATCGGCGGATTGTGCCCCGACTGTACCTTGCGGCTGCGGCGGCGGGCGGCGCGGATCGCGCGGTGGGTCGCGATGGGCACTACGCTACCGTTGGCGGGATACGTGGCGTGGACGCTGCCCCACGACAAGACGGCGCGCCTGGTGGGGGCGGCGGCGGTGCTGATCTGGTACGCTTTGACGACGCTCATTGCGAGACGGGTGGCATGGGAGTGGATCAAATGACAATTGCCAATTGCGGATTGCGGAATGGGACAATGCGGAATGCGGAGTGCGGAATGCGGAATGGCACGATGGGTGTCGTGTGCGCGGCGCTGCTGGGGTTCGCCGTCCCGCTCGCGGCCCAGACCTCCCTCTCCATCTACAAGGACGGCCGGGTGGTCGTGCGGCAGTCGCTGCCGCAGGCGCTCCCCAAAGGCCGCAGCACCCTCTCGCTGAAGCTCGAGGGGCTCGATCCGGCGACGTTGTTCTCCCCCGACAGTCAGGTCGCGGTGCTTTCGGTGACGGCGCTGCCCGCCACGGATCGCGTTGCCGCCCTGCGCGCCGCGTTGGGGCGTACGCTGTCGTTCGTCCGCGCCAAGGGCGATACGGTGCAGGCGACGGTGATCCGCGTGCACCCACCGCAGTATCGGCTGGCGGACGGCCGCCTGCTGCTGGTCGAGCCGGGCGAGCCGCTGTTCCCGGCGGAAGCGAGCCTCGTGCGGACGGCGCCGGAAGTGGCGGTCGTGGTGGACGCCGCGGCCGCCCGGCCCCGCACCGAGCTGGCCTACGTGGGCGAGGGGGTGAGCTGGGAGGCGCTGTATCAGGTGCAGGTGTCAGGCGGCAGGGGCTTGGTGTCGGGAACGGCAACGATCTCGTCCCAAAGCATCAAGGTGGACAGCGCCGAAGTGCAGCTGGTAGCGGGGTCGATTCAGCGAGCTCGACGTGAGCCGATGGCGGCCCGTGCCCTGGCGGGTCTGGCGTTCGTGGTGGCAAGCGCCGATTCCAGCGGCTACGCCACTGAGCAATCAGTAGGTGAGACGCACGTCTACCTGCTTCCCGGCCGACTTTCCCTCGAGCCTGGTGTCCCGGTGGCGTGGGCGCTGTTCCCACGCACGAGTACGGCAATCGCGAGCGAATATGTCGTACCCGGGGTCCTCCCGTGGCAGGGTTGGATCGGCCCTTCTTCCGGGGACCCGAACCGGGTGGCTGTGCAAGTGTGGTACACGTTGAAACGCGACCGGGGGACGCCGTTCGGTGACCACCCGCTCCCCGCGGGAACGGTGCAGCTCTTCTCGGCCGACTCGGCCGGCCGGCTGCTGCTCATCGGCGAGGCGGCCAATGGTCACACGGCACCTGGCCGGGACCTGCGCGTGCAATCCGGGGATGCGTTTGACATCACCGCGGAGCGGGTGCAGACCGACTACAATCAGGAGCAGCAACCGCCGGTGCGTCGCGGCGCGAATCCGCGAACCCGCGTTACCGCGGCCTATCGAGTCACGGTGAGCAACGCCAAGTCCGAAGTGGTGTTGGTGGACATCCGGGAGACGCACTACGGGGTCTGGCGGATCGTCGAAAGCAGCGTGCCGGCCGAGAAACTCTCCGCCACAGTTCAGCGCTTCCGCATCACCGTGCCCGCCAACGGTGCCGCGACGCTCACCTACACCGTCCAGGTCGACTCGTGACCGTCCAGCTGCTGCACCTCGGCGACCTGCACTTCGGCGGCGTCGCCGACGTTAAGCAGATCGAAGCGCTGGAGGCGATGCTCCCCGACGTGCGGCCCGACGCGATCGTGATCGCGGGCGACATCACCCAACGCGCGCGCCACGGCGAGCTGCAGCGGGCGCGGGCCCTCGTCAACCTCGCCCGGGAGACGGCGCCGGTGTACATGATGCCCGGCAACCACGACGTGCAATGGTGGTGGCGGCCGCTGATTCCGTTCGGCAAGGATGCTCTGTACACCAAGTACCGCCGCTACTTCGGCGACGACCTCGCACCCACCTTGGCCATTCCGGGGGCCGTCATCGCGGGAGCGCTGACCGCGCACGGCGTCGCCTGGGGCTCGCTCACGACGACGCTGCGCGACATCGCCGTGAAGGGACACCTCCCCAAGCGGGAGATCGAGCGGGTGGGCCGGGTGTTCGCCGACGCGCCGGCGGCCGCGGCGCGGGTGCTGGTGGTGCACCACAACGTACTGCGCGGGGAGATCTCCCAGCGCATGGGCCTGGCGCGGTGGCGCGCCGCGCAGGCACGCATCGTCGCCTCCGGGGCCGACGTCGTGCTGTGCGCCCACGATCACCAGGAGGGCGCGGACGTGCTGGGTGGACGGGTCGTCGTTTCCACGACGGGCACGCTGTCCACGCGCTCGCGCGGGGGCCGGCCCTCCTGCTTCAACTTCGTCACCATCGAGACCACCGCCGTCCACGTCACGTTCTTCCGCTGGGAAGCCGAGCGAGGGAAGTTCCGCCCGTCGGACACCTTCGCCTTCGCCCGGCCGCAGGCCGCGGAGCGGCGCGACTCGGCGGCGGTCGGGGCGCGCTGATGCCGGATCCACTCACTCCGATCTGAGGCACCGATGGCACCGAAGTTCCACGGCGTCGACTTCTACAATACGGATGGCCTGCTCTCCGAAGAGGAGCGCGCCGTCCGCGACACCGTCCGCGCCTGGGTGGACGACCACCTGATGCCGGTGATCGGCGAGGCGTACGTCGCGGGCAAGTTTCCCAAGCAGCTCGTGCCCGGCATGGCGGAGCTGGGGCTGTTCGGGGCGAACCTCCCGGAAGAATACGGCTGCGCTGGCCTGAACAACGTCGCCTACGGGCTGATCATGCAGGAGCTGGAGCGCGGCGACTCGGGGGTGCGCTCCTTCGCCTCGGTGCAGGGCGCCCTGGTGATGTACCCCATCTACGCCTTCGGCTCCGACGAACAGAAGAAGAAGTGGCTGCCCCAGATGGCGGGCGGCAAAGTGATCGGCTGCTTCGGCCTCACCGAGCCCGATTACGGCTCCAACCCGGGCGGGATGATCACCGTCGCCAAGGACACGAAGGACGGCTGGGTGCTGAACGGCGCCAAGATGTGGATCACCAACGGGTCCACCGCCCACGTCGCCGTGGTGTGGGCCAAGACGGGGAAGATCGAAGAGCAGGACTCGATCCGCGGCTTCCTCGTCCCCACCGACACGAAGGGCTTCTCCGCCAAGGACCAGCACGGCAAGCTGTCCTTGCGCGCCAGCGACACGAGCGAGCTGGTGCTCCAGGACGTGCGCCTGCCCAAGGACGCGATCCTGCCCAAGTCGGGCGGCCTCAAGTCGCCGCTGATGTGCCTCACCCAGGCGCGCTACGGCATCGCCTGGGGCGCGGTGGGCGCCGCGATGGCATGCTACGACGAAGCGGTGAGCTACGCGAAGACGCGCCTCATGTTCGGCAAGCCGATCGGCGGGTTCCAGCTGCAACAGGCGCGCCTGGCCGAGATGTTGACGGAGATCACCAAAGCGCAGCTGCTGTGCCTGCAGCTGGGCCGGCTCAAGGACGAGGGGAAGGCGACCCCGCAGCAGGTCTCGCTTGCCAAGCGCAACAACGTGAACATGGCGACCGAAGTCGCCCGCGAGGCGCGGCGGCTGCTCGGCGCCAACGGCATCCTCGCCGAGTACCAGGCGATGCGGCACTTGGCGAACCTCGAGTCGGTGTACACCTATGAGGGCACACACGACGTCCACACCCTCATCCTGGGGCAGGAGATCACGGGGCTGAGCGCCTTCAATTAGCGTCTCGCTCGACTTCTAAAGGCCTCCTGTCCACGGCCGACCCGCGTTAGCTTTCTGCCCTCAAGACATTCCCCTGACCCCTGACCCCTGACTCTTTGATGAAGATCGCCGTCTGCATCAAGCGCGTCCCCGACAGCGAAACGCGCGTCAAGATCGGCGCCGACGGCAAGTCGCTCGACGAGGCCGGCGTCAAGTTCATCCTCAATCCCTACGACGAGTTCGCCGTCGAAGAAGCACTCCAGCGCAAAGAGAAAGCGGGCGCCGGCGAAGTCGTCGTGATCGCCCTCGGGCCCGCCGCGGCGCAAGAGACGATCCGCACCGCGCTCGCCATGGGCGCCGACCGTGGCGTGCTGCTCCAGACCGACGCGATTCCGGCTGACGGCCTCACGGCCGCCAAGGCGCTCGCCGCCGAGCTGAAGGACGGCGGCTGGAACCTGATCCTCTGCGGCAAGATCGCGATCGACGACGGCAACCATCAGGTCGGTCCCATGGTGGCCGAGCTGCTCGGCCTGCCGTGCGTGACCACCGTGGCGCACCTCGACATCGCGGACGGCAAGGGCACCGCCGAGCGGGAGATCGAGGGCGGCGTCGAGGTCGTCGAGTTCCCGCTCCCCGCGCTGCTCACGTGCGATAAGGGCCTGAACGAGCCGCGCTACCCCGCGCTGAAAGGCATCATGGCGGCGAAGAAGAAGCCGCTCGAGGTGAAGCCGGTGACGCTCGGCGCGGGCGGGGTGGAGGTGATCGCCATGACGCCGCCGCCCGAGCGCAAGGACGGCCGGATCGTGGGCGAGGGCGCGGCGGCGGTGCCGGAGCTGATCCGCCTGCTGCGCGAGGAGGCGAAGGTCCTGTGAGCGACGTCCTCGCCGTGCTCGAGCAGCGCGACGGCGCGCTGCGCAAGGTCTCGTACGAAGTGGTGACCGGCGCGCGCCGTCTCGCCGACGCGCTCGGCGGGAGAGTGGACGCGCTGGTGCTCGGCGCCGGTCCGGTCAAGGGAGCGGACGCTGTGGGCGGCTTCGGTGCCGACACGGTGATCACCCTGACCAACGCCGCGTTCGCGGCGTACGCCCCGGAAGGCTGCACGCACGCGATCGCGGCGCGCGTGAAGGCGGGCAGCTACGGCGCCGTGGTGTTCGCGGCGAGCGCGACGGGGAAGGATCTCGCTCCACGCGTGGCGGCGAAGCTCGGCGTGGCCCTGGCGCAGGACATCACCGATCTCGCGGTGGAAGGCGGCGCGGTGACGGTGGTGCGGCCGGTGTATGCCGGCAAGGCGCTGCTCAAGCTGAAGCTGACGGGGACCCCGGCCGTCGTGTCGCTCAGGCCGAACGTCTTCACCCCGGTGCAGCGGCCCAAGGCGGTGGCTCCCGAGACCACGGCGGTTGACGTTCCGGCCGTCCGGGTGGTGGTGAAGCAGGTGAAAGCGGCACCCGCGGGTGCCCTCGACGTCGCCGAGGCGACGATCGTGATCTCCGGGGGCCGCGGGCTGAAGGAGCCGGCCAACTTCAAGGTACTGGAGGAGTTGGCGGCGGCGTTCGGCGGCCGGGCGGCGGTCGGCGCCTCGCGTGCGGTGGTGGATGCCGGCTGGCGTCCCCACGCCGACCAGGTCGGCCAGACGGGCAAGACGGTGAGCCCCACCTTGTACATCGCCGTGGGCATTTCGGGGGCGATCCAGCACCTCGCCGGGATGCGCACCTCGAAGGTCATCGTCGCGATCAACAAGGACAAGGACGCGCCGATCTTCAAGGTGGCCGACTACGGGATCGTGGGAGACTTGTTCGAGGTCGTGCCGCAGCTGGCCGAGGGGATCAGGAAGCTCAATGGGTAAATGCGGATTGCGGATTGCGGATTGCGGAATCCACCGGCAAGCATCCACCCCCGGGCCCTGCCTCCGTTCGGAAGCTCACTCTTCCAATCCGCAATCCACAATCCGCAATCCGCAATGCGCATGATCCTCCCCGCGGCTCACCAGCCCCCTCTGCCGCTGGATCGTCTGATCCTCAAAGAAGGCTCCCCCGGCGCGGGCGACCGGATGGAATTGGACGTACTGATCGTGGGCGCGGGCCCGGCCGGCCTCGCGTGCGCGATCGAGCTGGCCAAGCTGGCGAAGCAGCACGGCACCGAGCTCAACATCGGGGTGCTGGAAAAGGCGCAAGCCCTGGGCGAGCATTCGCTCTCGGGCGCGGTGGTGAACCCGCGCGCGTTCCGCGAGCTGTTCCCCGACCTCACCGACACGGACTTTCCCTTCCGCGGCCCCGTCGGCAAGGAGGCGGTGTACCTGCTGACCGCCGGCGGCGAGTGGCGGCTCCCCACGCCGCCCACCATGCGCAACCACGGCAACGTCGTCGCCTCGCTGTGCGAGATCGTGCGCTGGCTTGGCGGCAAGGCCGAAGCGCTGGGCGTGAACCTGTTCACTGGGTTCCCCGCGGCGAGTCTGCTGGTGGACGGCGAGCGGGTCGTCGGGGTGCGCACCGCGGCCACCGGCCTCGGCAGGGACGGTGAGCCCCTT
The DNA here is from genome assembly GCA_041477065.1 of Gemmatimonadota bacterium. Classification (GTDB taxonomy): domain Bacteria; phylum Gemmatimonadota; class Gemmatimonadetes; order Gemmatimonadales; family GWC2-71-9; genus 13-1-40CM-70-15. Next base: position 31,888 of record JBGOUQ010000027.1, on the reverse strand, counting down.
TCTTCTTATATGGCGCCGAGCGACCTCGTCGCGAAGGTGACGGCCCTCGCCGAAGGGACGCGCGGGACGCTGGCGCAAGCGTGGAGTGCGTGGCGAAGGGTCGGGTCCACCAATCCGCAGCTCTTCGCGCTCGGCGTGAAAGAGATCTGGGAGACCAAGCAGTCGCTCGACCGCGTGATTCACACGATGGGCTGGCCGCTTCCCACCGACGCGTTCGGCGGCACCTTCTGCTATCCGCTCGCGCCCAACCTCGTCGCCCTCGGCCTCGTGGTGGGGCTCGACTACCACGATGCGGCGCTCGACGTCCACGACCTGCTGCAGCGCCTCAAGCAGCACCCGCTGTTCCGCCCGCTGCTCGAGGGCGGCGAGCTGGTGGAGTGGGGCGCGAAGACGATCCCCGAAGGCGGCTACTACGCCGTCCCCGAGCGCCGCTCCGGCGACGGCGTCGTCGTGCTGGGCGACTCGGCCGGCTTCGTGGATGTGCCGTCGCTGAAGGGCATCCACTACGCGATGCAGTCTGGCATCTACGCCGCGCGCGCCATCTTCGCGGCGTTGCAAGCAGGGGACCCCTCGGAGGCGCGCCTCGCACCCTACGACGCGATGGTCAATGACTCGTTCATCATGGCCGACCTGTATCGCACGCGGAACATGCGGCTCGCCTTCAAGGACGGGTTCTACGTGGGTGGGGTGAAGGCGGGACTGATGACGCTCACCGGCGGACGGTTCCCGGGCGGCAGAATCGCCATGGTATCCGACGCGGCGGTGGAGCGTCGGCCGATCGCGGGTGCCAGCCCGGGGCTCAGCGGGGCAGGGGCCCCGGACGGCAAGCTCACCATCTCCAAAGTGGACGCCGTCTTCAAGTCCGGGAACGCCACACGCGATACGATCCCGACGCATCTCCTCGTGGGGCGCGACGTGTCGGCCGACGTGGCGGCGTTTTACGCGCGCATGTGTCCGGCGGGCGTGTACGAGGTGGTGGACGGCGCGTTGCGGATCAACGCGCCCAACTGCGTGGACTGCAAGGCGACCGACGTGCTGGGGCCGCGGTGGACGCCGCGCGAGGGTGGGAGCGGGCCGAAGTACAAGAGGATGTAAGCGCGTGCGGCTGACGGTGTCGGTCTGGCTGCGCTCGCCGCTGTTCCGGTCCTACCTGCGCGGTTTCTTCCTGCTCTGGATTCTCGTCAAAGGCACGAACGCTTTTCTGGCGGGGGTCGTCGGTCTGCCGCCGCTCGGGTTCCGGCCCGGCACGGAGGTGATCGCCTGCGCCATCGAGCTGCTCGCCTTGGGGGCGTTCATCCAGCGCGACGCCGAGGACATCCTGCTCGCGAATCTGGGGCTGCCGCTCTGGACGGCGCTCGCCCCCCTCCTGCCGGTGCACTTCGCGCTGAGCCTCCTCCTATCGGTGTTCGCATGACCGCGCCGCTTCTCGCCGCCGACTCGATCGACTGCCGGCGCGGCGGGCGGGAGGTGTTACGCGCCGCCTACGTCGATGCGGTGCCGGGGGCGGTGACGGCGCTGGTGGGGCGCAGCGGCGCGGGCAAGACCACGCTGTTCGAGATTCTGGTCGGCCGCCGGCATCCGGACGCGGGGCAAGTGCGGTGGGACGGCGCGCCGGTGCCGCGGCCGTCGCTCGCCGGGCTGGCGCGGCGAGGGCTCTTCTATCATCCGGATCGCTCCTGGCTCGCGGCTGGGCTGACGGCGGCGGACCATTTTGCGCTCGCGGTGCCGGGCGGCCGGGACGCGTGGGAGCCGGTCGCCGAGTCGCTTGGGGTGACGGCGTGGTTGGAGCGGCGGGTCGGCGTGCTCTCGGGCGGCGAGCTGCGGCTCACGGAGCTGGCGCTCGGCGTGGCGTTGCGGCCGAGGGTGGCGCTGCTCGACGAGCCGTTCCGGGGGCTCGAGCCGTTGCATCGCGAGCGGGTGGCGGGGGCGTTGCGCGCGCTGGCGGCGGGGAATGCGGCGGTGTTGTACGCCGACCACGATGTGGTGTCGGTGCTGCGGACGGCGGATCGGCTGTTCAGCCTGGAGGCGGGGCAAACCCGTCTGGTGTCCGAGTTTCGGGAGCGGCCGGTGCACGAGTGGTATCACGGCTGGCCGCGCTGAGCGGCGTCTCAACTTGCACAACGTCTGAACGGGCCGTAGTGTAGGCCCTCATGGGGAAAGAAGCGGCCGTTCACGTCATCGCGCGGGACCGCGCGCAGCTGTTCCACACGCTGTCGGCGGACCTGGCGGGTCTCGTGCAGCTGCGGTTTTCGGAGGGGGTGCCGACGGGGGAGCGAGTGGAGGCCACCGATCTCCTCGTGGTGGATCTGGTGGACTTGCCGGACCCGTTTGTGCCGGAGGGGTTTGCGCCGTTGCTGGAGCGGGCGACGTTGTGGCTAGTGACGGGGGACGCGCCGGTGCATCCCGCGTGGGTCGAGTTGGCCTCCAAGACGGGGGCGCGGGTGGTGGCGTGCAGCGCGGCCGAGCGGGCTGCCGGGTTTGGGCCGGTGGTGCAGGCGTTGCAGGAGGAGCTGTCGCGGCAGACGGGGCGGCGATTGGCGCGGCTGGTGCTGGAGCACGAGCCGGTGTTCCGCGCGGTGGAGACGTTGGTCGAGCTGGTGTGCCAGCATCCGTGGCGGGTGCGGCGGCCGCGCGACCTGGCGTTGCTCACGGGGATCCGGATCAGCCGGCTCAAGGTCACGTGTGCGGCGCTCGGGTTTCACCGGGTGGAGCATTTCATCGTGTGTGTGCGGATGGTCGCGTTCGAGCAGTTGTTGGCGCGGCAGCGGTTGCCGTTGGCGGTGGCGCGGCGGATTGTGGGGATTGGTGATCCCACCAACGCCAGGCGGCAGCTCAAGCGTGCGCGCACGCGGTCGGGGGAAGCGTTTCAGAAGCTGAAGTCGCTGGTGGCGTGAGGGGGGGAGGGAGGGGGAGTGAGGCGTTTGCTGCAGCGGTCGATCCGCGCGGGATTAAGCCGCGGCGCCTGCGGCCTAATCCCACCGATTGAGCACGACTTGGTGGAGAAACGGTTCGCGCCATGCTGGAAATCTCCGCCCGAACATCCCCACCCTCTGCCACCTAATAAGAGTTAGGCAGCCGGAATGATCCCCCGTTGCAGTGCCACAATTGTCATGGGCCCGATGGCCGCGTACCTCGTCGTCTACCTGTACGTCGGGATCCGAGCGCAAAGAGGGGTCGTCCAACGGCCATCAAGTTTTCTGTGGCAGTTCAAGCGCGACAGCTATAGTGACGCCGGCTGGAAATGGCACATGCGCGCTCGTTGGATGTTTGCTGCGTTCCTGCCACTTGCATTCCTTATCGCCCAGGTCGCGCGGGCCTTGTGCCCTGACTGGACTTCATGAGCCGGCTGCCTAACAAGCGCATGAAGCCGACGGGCCGGGGCCGCCGCGTGAGTAGGGAAGAAGTCTGCTTGATTGCGGCGGCCCCGGCCCGCAGCTTATGCGCGGTCCGTTAGGCCGCTCCACTGAAGACGGCACAGAGCATGGAATACCTCGAGTGCTACATCTGCAGCCTCGACCCACTCGTACAGTGGCTCGTCCTCGTCGCCCTTGCGGTCATTGCATTTCTCGCCGTACGCAGTCGAGTCTGGTCGTTTGTGGTGGCCCTCTCGGCTGTTCCCCTCGGGCTATTGTATATGGAAGGGATCTCATCCGCCTTAGCTACTGCGGGTGCTTTACTCATCGGCGTCTTCGTCGGCATCCGGATGGCCCCCGGTCGCAAGGGGCCATCGTCGACGGGAGCGGCCTAACAAGCGCATGAAGCTGGCGGGCCGTCGCGGCCACCTCAGTAAGGAGCGGTTTGTCTTGATTGTGGCCGCGCCGGCCCGCAGCTTATGCGCTGACCGTTAGGCGGCTGCCTGGAGTTGAGACATGCGATTCCCTCCCTTCGTCGTCCTCGCTCTCCTCGTGATCCCAGCAGCCACGCATGCGCAAGAACCTGTTCCGCCTCCAATTGTCATTGATGGCCTGAAAGTGCTCCTTTCTGCCGGCATCGACTCCGCGGTAGTCGTGTGGTTCAAGGGCTCCGGTCTGGAGGGAGACACAGCTGCTGCGGGACAAGTCACGAATACGTTCCATACCCTTCCTGCCTGGCTCGGAAAGCCAGTTGGCTTCGAGGTGCTCAAAACGTACGCCCTCGGTGCGCACTTCCGCCGCACGTACGCACTACTGCTTCTTGATGGTGGGCCGATTTACATGCGCTTCTCCTATTACCTCGCGCCCAAAGGCTGGGTGATGCAACACTTTGACTTCAACACCGACCCGCAGAAGATCCTGCCGCCCGGACTGCTTCCCCCATGAGGCAGCCGCCTAACAAGCGCATGAAGCTGGCGGGCCGTGGCCGCCGCCAAAGTAAGGACGAGTTCTTCCTGATTGCGGCGGCCCCGGCCCGCAGCTTATGCGCGCACCGTTAGGCGGCCGCTTCCGATGTCCAATCGCGCTCAGCGATACCCAGAGTCACTCAAGCCCCCTGGTCGAGCCCCAGTGGTGCGATGGGGCTGGCTCGCGTTCCTCCTCGTCATCATCGGGGTCGTCGTCTACGGGGAGGTCTACGTGCGCCCTGGTCTCGAGGCGAAACAAGTCGCAGAGTGCCGGAGCCGCTACGCTGCGGCGCGCACCGCGAGCGACTCTATGGGGGTAGATGCGCACATGCTACCAAGATTCCTGTCTCGCGGTTACACAACGTGCTCCGCTTACCGACAGCGCGGGCGGCTCTAAGTGCGGCCGCCTAACAAGCGCATGAAGCCGACGGGCCGGGGCCGCCGCGTAAGTAGGGAACGGGTCTGCTTGATTGCGGCGGCCCCGGCCCGCAGCTTATGCGCGCACCGTTAGGTGGCGCCACCCACGGTCACATCATGCCCACGACCTGGTTGCTCCTAGCCGCCGTACTGCAGCATCTCCCAGGAACCCCCTCTCGTCTTCCAATCGAGCGGTTCCAATGGGGGGCCTTGAACATCGTGGTCGCGCCGGATTCATCAGAAGGCCTGCTGCTTTGGGCATCAACGAGTGCTGCGGTTGAGAGGCGTGGTGGCGCACCTGCGGCGACCTTCATTGGTCGGTTCGCGCCTGATTCTCTGGCGATGTGGCTGGTTCAGGCACAGGCCTTGCTCGAACACAAGGCCCCCCTGCCCACCGATACCGAGACTGCCCTCCCCACTCCGGCGCTTCACTCCCTCTGGGGAGGCGAGCTTCTCTTTGCCAGGCGCCGAGAGCACAACACATGGAGCTCAGCCACGTTCTGGTATCTGGCCATTCCTGTCTTGCCACGGCCTTTGATGTTCGCCATCCCGCCACGAGATACACGAGCCCTACTAGCAGCGCTCGAGCGCGGTGCGAGCCGAAGTCGACTGACAGTGTCTGAGGAGATCTCTGAGCAACCTGCTCCAGACTCAGCCACCTGCCCACAATGGGTCTCGCCGTACCAGCTTGCTCAGAACGTCCCGTTCGGCTCGGAGGTGTGGGGGAGCGTTGTTGTGGACACGACCGGTCGTGCTCAAATGAAGAAGTCGTACCAGCTGTTGTTCGCGGACAACGCCAATTTCGCCATAGCCGTGCAGGCATCGGTCGCGGCAACTCACTTTCCACCGAAGCGCGCTCCGATTCGCTACTATTTCAGATTCCGGTTCTGATCTCTTATGGCGCCACCTAACAAGCGCATGAAGCTGGCGGGCCGTGGCCGCCGCCTGAGTAAGGAAGGCATCTGCTTGATTGCGGCGGCCCCGGCCCGCAGCTTATGCGCGCACCGTTAGGCGGCTCGCACCCCAACCACGACACTCCGTTGATCACGTCTTTGTTGTGTCCAATAGATGCGATGCTCCTCACGCTGCTGCGCGCTCGAGGAGTTGCGGTTCGCCAGCGCCACCCCACCCCAACGAGGCACATGCCCGGCGCGCCGCTGGGCCGCTCCGGTCGGGGCGGGGCAGCGGCCACCGCGGCGCGCCGCCCTCGCTCCGGACCAAGCTCGCCGTCTAACAAGCGCATGAAGCTGTCGAGCCGGCGCGGCCGCGGCAGGCGGTACGAATTGCTCTTGATTGCGGCCGCGCCGTCTCGCAGCTTATGCGCTGACCGTTAGGCCGCACCAACATGAACCACCGGGTTTCCCTCCACATACCCTCAGGGCGCCGAAGGGGGTTCTTTGGCGCGACTTCGGCCGCGCTCCTTGTTGGCTGCTCCATGGCTAGCGCGCAGTTCCAAGGGCTACCCCGCTCACCCGGAGACACCGCCGTTCGTTTTGTGATCGATCATCTCGACCGGCACGACACGAGGGGAGTACTCAACAGGTTCGATCCCCGAGCACTGCCGACCTCGCCGGCGCTAATTGACAGCTTACTCCTCCGGCTTGATACGGGATTCGCCATTGGCCAGGTTCACGAAATCAGGCTTATCAATCGCACCTACTTCAGGGCATTCAACACTGGAGAGATTGATGAACAACTTGCGTATCACGTCCTAGGACAGAGCAGGAATCTGCTCGTTTTCGCGGCTACGCACACAGATTCGACGAGCACGTCGATAACAGAACTCCGCTGGCAACTGGCTCCAGCCGACCTTAGGCGAATGAACCCGTTCACCCTCTCGGGGAAATCGTGGCTGCATTACGTGTTCCTCACCGTCGCCGTGCTCGTTCCGCTCCTGTGCCTGGCAACCGCCTTAGTGAGCGCTCGTTCAACACTGCGCCTCAAGTGGTTGTGGGTCGCTTTCAGCCTCGTTGGTCTCGCCAAGGTCAGCATCCTGTGGGTGGATGCCCAAGCGAGCCATGCCGCCGTTCGCTTTGTGCCGTTCAGCATCCAGTTGCTGGGAGCCGGCGTGTTGAAATATCCCTTATACGCCCCTTGGGTGATCTCGGTGTCTTTGCCTCTCGGCGCGCTTCTCTTCTGGATTGTCGTGTGGCGTCGCAGGTCAGTGCATCTCCCTCCCGGCGCCCATGGTGCGGCCTAACAAGCGCATGAAGCCGACGGGCCGGCGCGGCCACCTGAGTACGGAAGCATTTGTCTTGATTGTGGCCGCGCCGGCCCGCAGCTTATGCGCTGACCGTTAGGCAGCTATCGCACCTTCACCCACGAGCCGACCCTGCGCCGAGCCGCACAAGTCTTCGGACCGCTCCTTCTGGCCATCGCGGCGTCGCTGTCCTCACAGAATTGGCAGCCGATCAAGGAGCCTCCTTTCGCTAGGTACGCCGTGCCCGATACCTTCACCGGCCCCCCAGCTCCTGTTGATCTCCGCAGCCATGTGTGGGCTCCCGTCTACCGGACCAATCTGCGCGAAGGTGCTCGGAAGGGACCCAACTTCGCAGGTCACTATACAATCATCATATGGGGCTGCGGTCACACTGATTGTGCCACCCTCGCGGTCGTCGATGCCCGCACTGGGCGCGTCTTCTTTACGCTCGAAATCGAGTCGCACATTCACTACAGGCGCTCAAGCCGCCTCCTCCTGGTAGACCCCCTCAATACGTATGCCACCGAACACCACCTGCCGGGGCCGCGTATTCAAGTGTGGTATGCATGGAACGGTCACGCCTTCGCGCTCGTGGACTCAGTGCCCATGCATGATATCGAGAAGCGATAGCTGGCTGATATCAACTTTGAAGTGCAACACTGAGCGTCAGCGGGCATAGCATTCCTCCGGAGTCCGATAGCCGAGTCGCTTCCGCGGCCAGCGGTTGAGGTGGGCCGCAATCCGATCACAGTCCTGCTGGGTGAGCGAGGCCATGCTCCGGCGTTTGGGGAGGTACTGCCGGATCAGTCCGTTCGTGTTCTCGTTGGTCCCGCGCTCCCACGCGTGGTGGGGCGTCGCGAAGTAGAACCGGGTCCCCGTGGCGCGCTCGATCGCCGCGATCGCCGCGCGTTCGAAGCCACCGGTGGCCTCGCAGACAATCAGCCCCGGCTGCAGCGGGCGCAGCCGCGCGACCAGCGCCGCGATCCCCACCTCGTCATTCACCCCGCTCCAGCGCTCGCCACTCGGCCGAACGGCGATGTCCAGTCGCTCCTTGGCCACATCCACCCCCACGACCACTGGGCTCGTCATCGCGCCTCCTCGGGACCAGCTCGTCGCGATCCGACCTTGCACGATGCGGGCTTGCGCGCCCGGCCAACTGTTCGGACTTTCGACGAGCGATGGGAACAGGCGACGTCCCGGCTAACGGACGGTCTGGGAGACCCTAGGCAGCACGGACTATCGCCCGTCCCAACTTGCTTACATTTTGGGGAAGAATCGAGATACAAGGCGGCGCGCACAGCACCCCTTGATCTTGGCCTGGATGAACAGCGCGTGAAGATCAAGCCGTACCTGTCCTTCGACGGTGAATGCCAGGCCGCGCTGAAGTTCTACGCGCGGTGTCTGGGAGGCACCATTGTATACAGCCTGACCTACGGTCAATCGCCCATGGCGGAGAAGGTCCCGCCGGAATGGGCGCCAAAGATCTACCATGCAGCTTTGTCCGTTGGCGATCAGACGGTCGGAGCTGCTGACGCGCCCCCGGGGACCTATCGAACCCCACAGGGGCTCTCGCTTACTCTCGATATCGACGATCCGACCGAAGCCGACCGCGTCTTTGCAATGCTTTCAGAAGGGGGCACGGTCCAGATGCCGATTCAAGAGACTCATTGGGCCCAGCGGTTCGCGGTGCTCACAGATCAATTCGGTACGCCATGGATGATCAGCTGTGGGAAATCAGGATGAGCTTGCACTGCGGGCCGCCTACCAAGCGCATGAAGCTGGCAGGCTGTTAGTCCGCTCCACTCGGTCCGGAGGCGATCGTGAACATTCGTCTACTCTTGCTGCCGCACGCTCTGACCGCAGCGCTGGCGGTTGGCGCAGAAAGCCAGGTCTCCGTCGGGCCGGACACGGTCGTCGTGCAGAGCGGAGTGCTCACGTTGCGCGCCCTGCTGTGGGCCCCCCCAGGCCATGGCCCGTTCCCGGCCGTCCTGTTCAACCATGGCAGTGGCCACGCCACGGGCGTCGATCTATCCGGCCGTCACGATCAACGACATCCCGACGTGCTCGGCCCTGTGTTCGTCAAACATGGTTATGTGTTCCTCTACCTGTTTCGGCGCGGGGACGGCCTCTCGCGGGGACAGGGCGTCCCTGCCGGCGACCGCATGGACAGCGCGTTCGCGGCCCACGGACAGGATGCGCGGAACGCGCTGCAGCTGCAGTTGCTCGAGACGGATGAAATGGGCGACGCCCTCGCCGGGCTCGCGTTCCTGCGCACCCTCCCCGAGGTCGATCCGCACCGCATCGCGGTGGTGGGGACGTCGTTCGGTGGGTCGCTCACCCTTCTCTTGGCCGAGCGCGACAGCGCGCTGCGAGCGGTAGTCGTGTTCTCGGCCACAGGCTACAGCTGGGACCAGTCACCGCCGCTCCGCGCGCGGCTGACGGCCGCGGCCGGACGCGTCGCGGCGCCGACGTTCTTCCTTCACGCTGCAAACGATTACTCGGTCGCGTCCGGGAAGGCGCTGGACGCCGAGCGGGCACGGCTCGGCAAGGCGCATCGCGTGAGGATCTATCCCCCTGTTGGCCGGACCGCCGACCAAGGGCATGACTTCGTTGATCTGGGGGTCGCAGTCTGGGAGCCAGACGTGTTCGCCTTCTTGGACGCACACGTGCGGCGATGAGCTGCGGTTGATGGGCGAGGCGCACGACATGATAAGCCGACGAGTGGCCGCCTAACCAGCGCCTGAACCTGCCGGCGCCCCGAAGGAGCCATTGATTTGTGATCACTGAGACGAGGCGCCGCAGCTGAGGCGCGAGCCGGTAGGCGGCAGCGCGCCCCCTTCGAGAACCCAACCGAGCCAGGACGCTGTTCGGCGCGGCACGAGCGGCCGAGCTCGCGAACGATGTGCCGCTGGCTCGCCTTCGCTACACACAGTTCGTGGCAGTGATGGCGCACGGTGACAACGCGCGACCGGAGCTTCAGGTCGCTCGGCAGTTCCTGGCTGTTCGGTGAGGCATCGCGCCTCACCTCTGTTGCGGTGGCTGCCTAGCATGCGAATGTCCCGATACTCTCGGCTCCGATTCACGGGGTGCTCCTCGGAACTGAGCCGAGGAGGACGCGACCGACCGAGGCACCGCCTGCGCCGCGCCCGGAAGGTCTGACTGGCGCGCGATCACCGCAAAGCTCATACTTCGCCGCTAATCCTGTTCTAGTCCTTACTCGTTGGGCCGACGTCGCCGCGGCCGATCCGAACGGACGACCTTGCTGGAGGTGCCTACGGGTGCCTGAGCCAGTCGAACAACTTCGGAGCGCCCTCGGCGACCGCTACCGCCTCATTCGCGAGCTCGGCGCGGGCGGGATGGCGACGGTCTATCTTGCCCACGACCTCCGGCACGACCGCGAGGTCGCCGTCAAGGTGCTCCGTCCGGAACTGGCCGCCACGCTGGGACCCCAGCGCTTCCTGCAGGAAATCCAGATCGCCGCCCGACTGACCCACCCGCACATCCTCCCCTTGCACGACTCGGGAGAATCCGGCGGATTCCTCTTCTATGTCATGCCGTATATCGAGGGGGAGTCACTCCGCGAGAAGCTGGGGCGTGAAGGGGAGCTCCCGGTGACGGAGTCGGTACGGATTCTGAAAGAGGTGACCGACGCCCTGGCGTACGCGCACGGACACGGCGTCGTGCACCGCGACATCAAGCCCGAAAACGTGATGCTCTCCGGCCGTCACGCGCTCGTCACCGATTTCGGGGTCGCCAAGGCGCTCCACGAGGCCACGGGCCGCCAGCGGCTGACCACCGCCGGAGTGGCGCTCGGCACGCCAGCCTACATGGCGCCGGAGCAGGCCGCCGCCGATCCACACATGGATCACCGCGCCGACATCTATGCTGTAGGGGCGATGGGCTACGAGCTTCTCACCGGCCGGCCGCCGTTTACCGGCTCCAGTCCCCAGATGGTGCTCGCGGCCCACGTGACCGAACAGCCGCGGCCGGTCACCGATCATCGGGCCGCCGTGCCGCCGGCGATGGCGGAAACGATCATGCGGTGCCTGGAGAAGAAGCCGGCGGATCGATGGCAGACCGCGGCGGACCTTCTGGCTCAGTTCGAAGCGCTGGCCGCCACGCCGAGCGGCGGAATCACACCCACGACCACCCGGCCGATCGCCGCAGTGGTCATTCCTTCACCTTCGCGGCGGCGGCGGGTCACTCTTGCCGCCGCAGGGCTCGCGGTCACGCTGGCGGCGGCCGCGGGGGTCTGGTGGTATCTGTCCCATCGCGCGCCCGCCCTCGTTCCCGATCGGATCGTGGTGGCGCCGTTCGAGAACCGGACCGGGGATCCGGCTCAGGACGGGCTGGACGAGAGCATCGTCGAGCAGCTCGTCGCCGCAGCCGGGGGAGAAGGGATGGAGGTGGTGACCGCGGCGGCGATCGAGACCGAGCGGGCGCACCCGTCGGAGAGCCGCGCCGAGATCGCGCGCCACCTGGCCAGCCGGACCGGGGCGGCCGTCGTGGTGACGGGATCGTACTACAAGCGTCCCGGGGGCGTCGAGTACCGTGCCGAGTTGCTCCGGATGCCCGGCGGCACCCAAATCGTGCCGGTGGATCCGACGCTCGGCCAGCCCGACCGGCCGGAGAGCCTGAAGCCCTTCATCGAGCGGGTCCTCGTGGCGATCGCCATGAACCGAGAATCGGGCGAGGAATTCGCGTTTCAGGGGTCCTCGCTCCCGTCGAAGCTGGCCTCCTTTCAAGAGGTCCGCCGGGGCGATGAATTCTGGATAGGCGGCCAAACAGACAAGGCTCTCGGGGCCATGCGCCAGGCGGAGCGGGAAGACTCGACCTGGTTTGTCCCACTCCTGCGGGAAGCGGACATCCTCCTGGACGCGAGCCGATTTGCCCAGGCGGACACGGCACTCCGGCGGCTCGAGTCCCGCCGCGCCCGCATGAAAGATGGCGACCAAACCTACCTCGCCGTACTTCGCGCCCGACTCGAGGGAGACCATGAGGGCACCTACCGAATGGTCGGCCGTCTCGCGGAGCGCATGCCCCGCACCTGGGCAGTTGGGCGCGCATATAGCGCAATGATCACCCACCGGCTCGAGGAGGCGGTCCGCGCGACCGACGACCGTGGCAGGTCCAGTTATTGGAACACTCCGTCGCGACGAGACATCGGGCCGTACCTCTGGCGGGGCTTCACCCTCCACATGCTCGGGCGGGATCGGGAGGCCCTCGCGGTCGCTCAGGAAATGCGCCGGGTGTTTCCCGAGTCTCCCATCGTCGGCATCACGGTGGAGATCATGGCCCGGGCCGGCCTCCGTCAGGCGAGCGAAGTCGAGCGCCTGGTGGCCGAGGCGGAGGGTCTGCGTGTGCTTGGTGGTGGTTGGGCCTACACCAGGGCCCTCGTCGCCGCGGAGGAGCTCGAGGCGCATGGGGAGATCGCAGCGGCGCGGCGCCTCTACGACCGCGCCATCGCCTGGCACCGGGAACAGACGCCCCTTGCCACGGCGAGCGCTGAGGCGAAGAGCCAGTTTGGCCAGGCGTACTACGAGGCACGCAAGTGGACTCTGGCGCTCGACATCTTCCGCCAACTGGTCCGGGAAGCGCCGGACAGTGTGGATTACCTCGGCTACTACGGGACGATTCTGGCGAAGCTCGGCCAACGCGACGAGGCGCTCCACGTCTCGGCCAGGCTCCTGGCGCTCCGCCGATCGTTCCTGTTTGGGTCTGCCACCGACTATGGGGGCTGCATCGCCGCCGCCCTTGGGGACAAGGCGGGAGCGGTGGAGCTGTTGCGCCGCGCCGAGAGCGAGGGTAACCCGTACCGTCACGGGGTCCATCGCGACCGCTGCTACGATGAGCTGCGGGATTACCCGCCGTTCCAGGAATTCATGCGGCCGAAGGGATAGGCGCGACCTCGCTACGCCCGGGCGCTTGCCTTCGATGACGCCGGCGCCCGTATGGGGCCGCCACTCCGGTAGGAAAGAGTCTGTCTTGATTGCGGCCGCGCCGTCTCGCGGCCTATGCGCGGACCGTTCGGCGCCACCCCGCGGTAGGAGGTCGAGGTGCGAGGCCATCCCGTATCGCTGTACTCACTGGAGCGCGCTGCCTGGCGTCCGGCCCTCTGAGCCGCCGAACAAACGCATCAGGCATGAACAGCGCATACTTCGCTGCTCTGCTTGTCCTGGCCGCGTGCGCGCCGTGCTCGCTCGTTGCTCAGACTACCGCCACTCCGCCGCAGCCAACCACGATCGAAGGGGCGACCACCCACGTCTATAAGACCGTCCATGGCCACGAGCTGCGGCTTCACGTGTTCGCGCCGGAGCCGTACGAGGCCGCACCGGCGCGCGCGGCCATCGTGTTCTTCTTCGGCGGCGGATGGCTCGCCGGAGACATCCGGGAATTCGTCCCGCAGGCCAGGTACCTCGCGCGGCGTGGCATGACGGCGATCGTGGCCGACTACAGAGTATTCAATCGTCATGGGACCAGTGCGTTCGACGCCATGACGGATGCGAAGTCCGCCCTCCGCTGGGTCCGGTCCCACGCCGCAGAGCTTGGCATCGATCCCGATCGCATTGCGGCAGGGGGCGGATCCGCCGGCGGGCATCTGGCGCTCGCCGCGGTGATCTTCGACGGCTTCGACGACCCGGCTGAGGCCCAGGAGATCAGCGCAAAGCCGAACGCCCTGGTGTTGTTCGATCCCGTCGTCGATGCCAGCGCGGAGCCCTTCAACGCGCGTTTTTCCGGTCGGGGCCTCGAAGGATCGCCGCTGCGCCACGACGTCCGCTTCCTTCCACCCACCATCATCCTGCACGGACTGTCGGACAAGACTGTCCCGTACGCTGACGTCGAGCGGTTTTGCACCCGCGCGCGCGATCGCGGCCTGCCCTGCAAGCTCGTCGCGTACCCAGGGGCTGGGCATACCTTCTTCCACCAGGACGTTGCCGGTGGGAAGTGGTACCGCGCGACATTGCTCGAGGTCGACCGGTTCCTGACACGACTCGGCTACTTGCGTCCACGCGGTGACCGTTAGCGATACCTGAATCGCGCCCGGTCGAGGCCTCCCTCACGCGCCTCGCCACCGACCGGATCGACGTGTACTACCTGCACCACTTCGACGCACGCACCGACATCGGCGACAGCCTGCGCGTCCTCGACGACCTGGTCGGGCAGGGGAAGATCCTCTATCCGGCCTGCTCCAACTTCGCCGCTTGGCAGGTGGCGCGTGCGCTCGGGGTCGCCACGCCTTCGTAAGAAATCCTCACGAAAACCTCAAGCTCGCCTCCTTCCTCGCAAACGACTCTACTAGACGGAGGCGTTTGCGAATGCACGCAGTCCCCCGCAAGGCGCTCCTAGCCGCCGCGATCACCACGCAGGCTTGCTATGCCTATCGGCCAGCAGAACTCACGCCCGAGCCAGGATCTCGCGTCCGGGTCGTGTTCACCACGGCCATTGCCGTCACTACCTATGCGGGAGGTCGGGACACCGCTCAACAAGTGTATCCCGGGGTGCTAGAGGCCAGCGGCGCGATTCAGGCCGCCGCCAGCGACACGATCGCGCTGCGCCTCGGCGAGCTCCGCACGGCCGCCGGCCCTGTCCCCAACGTCTCCGACCAGGTCGCGATGCTGCCCACCGCCCAAGTCGCCCATATCGAGCAGCGGCGCTTCCAGGCCGGAGCCACCGTGCTCGTCGGGGTCGGCGTGTTGGCCGTTGCGGCCACCACCTACATCGTGGTCATCATCGCTGCCATTACCCGCGCGTTCTGAGCTCTGGACCCGCCTCAGACTTGGCTCCACGTGCCCTGCGGGCGCGGTCCAATGCGAAGAACACCAGCCCGATGCCGACCCAGAAGAGCGCGCGGATCCAGTGCCCGCCCCACAGCGCGTCCAGCAGACTGACGCCGAAGAACACCAGGAAGATCGTGAGTCCTTGGTATTTCATCGTTGCCCCCGTGAATGCGTGCCAGCACCAACGCTGATGGCGCGAGCGTGAAGGGAGAGTGAAACGGGGATGAGTCCGGGGAAGGGAAGGGGGCTTCTTGATTGCGGCCGCCGCAGGCCGCAGCTTATCCACAATGCGTCTCCTCAACCTCGCCGTGATCTCCGTCCTGCTCGCCGCCTGCCGAGGCTCGGTCGAGGTGCGCGGTCTGTACGTGAACGACGATGGGGCGGGGAGCCTCATTCTGTGTGACCAACCCAAGACCATTCTTCAAGTGCGCGATTCGGCACTGACCACGAGCTATCGGCGCACCGCCACGCAACCGTATCAGCTGCTGTTCGTTCGCCTCCGGGGCGTCAAGGCCGACTCCGGCAGCATCTACTACAGCTCGCACCACTTGCTCGTCCAGCAGATTCTCGAGGTCCGGGCGCGGCGCAACGGGGAATGCCCGAGCGTTGCCCCTCCCATTCCCCTCTTCTCGACGGGACACCCTTCGTGATCCTCGGCATGACGACGTTCACCTTCATCCACGTGGCGTTGAGCGTGGTCGGGATCGGCTCGGGGTCGTCGCGCCGGGTGCCGGCGCTGTTCGCGATGGCCCCGACCCAGGCCGAGCCGCCATTCGTGGTCACCCAGCTCGTCATCATGGTGCTCTTCGTCTGGCTGGCGATTGCAGTCGCAAAGCGGTTTCGCCCCGACCTGCACGAGGCTCCCCGGGCGCTGTAGATTCAACGCCTGCGACACGTTTCATCCAGGCACACCCGCATCCACCACCGAGGTCCGTATGACCAGACACTCACTGACCGCAATCGCCGTCCTCATCGCCGCCGCCGTGGCTTCCCCCAGCACCGGCCGTGCCCAGACGTTCAAGGTCGCGAGGTACAACATCGGGGGTGACGGCGGGACGGACTACCTGACCGCCGAGCCCGGTACGGGCCGGGTCTTCGTCTCGCGCGGCACGCACGTCATGGTGGTCGATGGTGCCACGGGCAAGGTGCTCGGCGACATCCCCGACACGCCGCGCACGCACGGCATCGCCCTCGCTCCGACGTCCAATCACGGCTTCATCACCAGCGCCGGCGATTCGACGGTGACGATGTTCGATCTCCGCACCCTCGCTGTGATCAAGAAAATCCCCGTCCGCACCGGCGGTCTCGACGGCATCATGTACGAGGACTTCTCCGACCGGATCATCCTCACGAACCACAGCCGTCCGATCGGCACCGCCGTCGCGATCGACGCCAAGACCGGCGATATCGTCGGCACCGCCGAGCTCGAGGATAACTCACCGGAAGGGGCGGCGAGCGACGGCAAGGGGAAGATCTTCGTCAACAACGAAGGCAAGAACACCATTCAGGTGATCGACGTCAAGACGATGACGGTGCTGGCGTCCTGGCCCATCGCGCCGTGTGAGGGCCCGACCGGAATCGCCTACGATCGCAGCACGAACCGCATCTTCGCCGGCTGCGGCAAGACCTCCGTCGTGCTCGACGCGATCTCCGGCAAGGTCATCGCGACGATCGCCAACGGCGATGGGGTCGATGCCCTGGGCTGGGATGCGTCGCAGAAGCTGATCTACATCCCCGCCGGGCGCGACAGCAACGTCACCGTCGTCCATCAGGACTCGCCGGACCGGTACACGGTGGTGGCCACGGTTCCCACCATGCGCGGCGCCAAGACCATCAGTGTGGACGTCGTGAAGCACGTGGCGTACCTGTTCCAGCCGGAGTACGGTCCGGCCCCGGCGCCGGCGCCGGGGTCGCCTCCACCGGCGCCTGGTGGCCGCCCCCCGCGGGGCCCCGTGATCGCGGCGTGGTTCTTCGCGATCAGCCACTGATGCGCGCGGCGGGAGCACTGTGGGTCTTGGCCGTCGCAGCCGGCACGACTCCGGCCGTCGCGCAGGCCAAGGCCGACAGCGGGCGGCCCCCCCCCCCCCCCCCGTACACCGCCGCGGATGTGCACTTCATGTCCGGGATGATCGGCCACCACGCCCAGGCGGTGCTGATGGCGGGCTGGGCGCCCTCGCACGGTGCGAGCGCCGCCGTGCGCGCCCTGTGCGAGCGCATCGTGGTGGGCCAGCGCGACGAGATCGCGATGATGCAGCGCTGGCTGCGGGAGCACGATCAGCCGGTGCCGCCCGCCGACCCGCGCGGTCACGTGATGCCCGGCATGGATCAGCCGATGCTCATGCCCGGGATGCTGACCCCAGTGCAGATGGCCCAGCTCGACAGCGCGCGGGGCGCCGCGTTCGATCGCCTCTTCCTCACGTTCATGATCCAACACCATCAGGGCGCGATCACCATGGTGAACCAGTTGCTCGCCGCTCCGGGCGCGGCCCAGGATGGCCCCGTGTTCCGGTTCGCTTCCGATGTGAACGCCGATCAGACCACCGAAATCGACCGCATGAACCGCATGCTCGATGTCCTTGACGGGAGAACTCAGTGAAATCCAACCCCTCGTCTACTAGCGTTCTCGTGATCGCGGCGCTGGCCCTCGCGGCGTGCGCCACCTCGAAGCTCGACATGTCCACCAGCGCGCCCAGCCCCGACCCACGGGTGGGACTGCGCGCCGGGTGGATGAACGCCGCCGAGGCGGCCTGGAACCTGCGCGTGGTGTCGCGCACGCCGCCGTCCGCGTCGTTCATCAACCGGAGCACCCCAGGCGACTTCACGCTCATCAACTCCGACATCTCGTTCGTCGGACACTACGTGATTCAGGGCAATTTCAGCGGCTATCAGGTGTGGGACATCGCGAATCCCAGCCACCCCACCTTGCACACCGCCTACGTTTGCCCCGGCTCGCAGAGTGACGTCTCGGTGTACCGCCGCCTGATGTTCGTATCCGGGGAGGCGCTGAACGGCCGCACCGACTGCGGCACCCAGGGCGTGACCGACACGGTGAGCCACGACCGCCTGCGCGGCATCCGCATTTTCGACATCACTGACATCGCGCATCCGAAGTACATCACCAACGTGCAGACGTGCCGCGGCTCGCACACCCATACGGTGGTGACCTCGCCCGGCGACACGGCGAACGTGTACATCTACGTGTCGGGCTCGGCGCCGGTGCGCTCCTCCAGCGAGTTGGCGGGGTGCAGCGCCGCGCTCCCCGACTCGGATCCCAACACCGCGCTGTTCCGCATCGAGGTGATCCAGGTCCCGCTCGCGGCGCCCGAGCAGGCGCACATCGTCAGCTCGCCGCGCATCTTCAACGACCTCACGGCCCCGGCGCGGCATGGCGAGACGCCGCAGGATATCGCCGCGGCGCGGCAGGCCGTGCAGGAGGCCAAGGCGCGCGGTGGGTTCGTCGTCGTCGTGGACGGGCAGGAGTCCCTCGTGCCCGGGCGGATCGTCAATCCGCTGCTCGACAGCATCGTCAAGGCGCGCGGCGGCACCGGCGCGCCGACTGCCGCCGACAGCAATGCACTGCGTCCCAACATCCAGGCAATTGCCTTGGCGCGGATCGCGGCGCAGCAGGCGCGGCGGCGACCCGGTCCGCCGCCCGGCCCCACGCAATGCCACGACATCACGGTCTACCCCGCGATCGGCCGCGCCGGCGGAGCATGCGGCGGCTACGGCCTGCTGCTCGACATCAGCGATCCCGCCAATCCCCGGCGCATCGCCGCGGCGGCCGACTCGAACTTCTCCTTCTGGCACTCGGCGACCTTCAACAACGACGGCACCAAGATCCTGTTCACCGACGAGTGGGGCGGCGGTCTGCAGCCGCGCTGCCGCGTGACCGACAAGCACGAGTGGGGGGCGGACGCGATCTTCACGCTGATCCACGACACGATGACGTTCCAGAGCTACTACAAGCTGGCGCCGCCCCAGACCCCGAACGAGAACTGCGTGGCGCACAATGGGTCGCTCATCCCGATCCCCGGACGCGACATCATGGTGCAGGGCTGGTACCAGGGTGGGATCTCCGTGTTCGACTGGACCGATCCCGCGCACCCCAAGGAAATCGCCTTTTTCGACCGCGGCCCGATGGACTCGACCAAACTGGTCGGCGCCGGGTCGTGGTCCGCCTACTGGTACAACGGCTACATCGTGAGCTCCGAAATCGCGCGTGGGCTGGACGTGGTGGAGCTGAAGCCCAGCGGGTTCATCTCCCAGAACGAGATCGATGCCGCCAAGCTGGTGCATGTCGACTTCCTGAACGTCCAGGACCAGCAGCAGCTGACCTGGCCCGCGAGCTTCGCGGTGCCGCGCGCCTACCTGGACCAGCTGGCGCGCGCCAACGGCCTGGCGCCGGAGAAGGTGTCGGCCGCACGGACCGCCCTCGCCCGCGCCGAGAGGCTTTCGGGACAGCCGCGCCGGGATGCGCTGACGCAGCTGGCGGCGCAGCTGAATGGTGACGCGCAGGGCGCCGGCGATCAGGCGAAGGTGCGCGCGCTCGCGGCCGCCGTCACGAGCCTGGCCGCGGCGGCGGCTCGATGAAACCACTGGTTGCGGCCGTGCTGGCCGGGCTGATCGGTCTCGCCGGGCAGGGAATCGCCGCTCAGGCACCTGCCCGGACCGTCAGTGATTCCGGGGCTTTGCAAGGGACCTGGCTCATGGTCTCCGGCGCCGCCAGCGGGTACAGTCTTCCGCCCGAATACGTCAAGAGCATGAGGCGCGTCTTTACGGGTGCAGAAGTCAGCGTCACGATGGGCCAGCAGCTCTTCTTCAAGGCCACCGTCCTGCTCGACCCCGCCCACTCTCCCAAGACGATCGATTACCACATGACCGGAGGGCCGACGGCGGGTGCCGTTCAGCTCGGCATCTATCTGATCGCCGGGGACACGGTGCGGTTCTGCTTCGCTGCGCCCAACGCGGCACGCCCGGCCGACTTCACCACCACGCCCGGAGACGGGCGGACCCTCTCGACGTGGGTTCGGGCCAAGCCGTAGGTCTGCTCGAGACTTTCCTCGAGGCCGCGATCTGGCATGGCACGCTGGACGGCGCCGAGGCGATTCTCAAAGCGCACTCCGAGCTCCCGACCAGCGGCATCCATGCGGCCGCCGTCCTCGGCGACGAAGCCGCCGTGCGCCGCTTCATCGCTCTCGATCCCAAGAACGTCACCGCGAAGGCACCGCCGTACGGCGGCGACGCGCTCAACTATCTGTGCCTGTCGAAGTATCTGCGGCTCGACGGGGCGCGCAGCGACGCTTTCCTGCGCGCGGCAACGGCCTTGCTCGACGCCGGGGCGGACCCGAACACGGGTTTCTGGACGACGGGCCAGTATCCGGAGCGCGAGACCGCCCTGTATGGCGCCGCCGGCGTCGCGCACCACGCCGCAATGACGCGCCTGCTGCTCGCGCGCGGCGCCGATCCGACCGACGGGGAAGCCGTGTATCACTCGCCGGAGAGCTACGACAACGAGTGCGTGAAGCTCCTCGTCGGGACCGGCAAGCTGTCGCACGATGACCTGTCCATGATGCTGATCCGTAAGCACGACTGGCACGACTACGAGGGCGCCAAGTGGCTGCTCGAGCACGGCGCCGATCCCAACTACAACCGCTCCCGGGGCTGGCACGCCATGCATCACGCGCTGGCACGCGACAACAGCCTCGCCATGGTCGCGCTGCTGCTCGATCATGGAGCGGACCCGTTGCAGGCCCAAGACGGCGTGACGGCCGTGGCCAGGGCCGCGCGCGAAGGACGCAGCGATGTTCTCGAGCTGTTCGCGCAACGCGGCATTTCCATCCAGCTGCACGGCGTCGATCGCCTCATCGCGGCGTGCGCCATGGGTGACGCGGCATCGGCCCGCGCGATCGCGGACCGCGAGCCGCGCCTCGTCGGGGAAGTCCGGGCGATGGGTGGCGACCTGCTGGCGAAGTTCGCCGGCACCGACAACCCGCCGGGGGTCGCGCAGCTGCTCGATCTGGGGGTGGACGTCGCGGCGCCCTTCACGGAGGGCGACGGCTATCACGACCAGCCGAAGCAGTGCCTGGCCATTCACGTCGCGACGTGGCGCGCCCGGCCCGCGGTCGTGAAGCTGCTCATCGCTCGGGGATCGCCGATCGATGCGCCCGACGCCAAAGGGCGGACGCCGCTGGCGCTCGCCGTCAAGGCGTGCGTGGACTCGTACTGGACCGAGCGGCGCTCGCCCGAGTCGGTGAAGGCGCTGCTCGATGCAGGCGCGTCGGTCGCCGGTGTCCCGTATCCGTCGGGCTACGCGGAGGTCGACGCGCTCCTCAAGGCGCACGGAGCCGCCGTACGAGCATGAGCAAGGGACGATTGGAAGCCTTCAGCGATGGCGTGATCGCCATCCTCATCACCATCATGGTGCTCGAGCTGAAGGTACCGCACGTCGCCGATGTGGCCGCGCTGCGCCCAGTGCTGCCGGTCTTCCTGAGCTACGTGCTGAGTTTCGTCTTTCTCGGCATCTACTGGAACAACCACCATCACCTGCTCCAGGCGATCAAGCAGGTGGATGGGCGGGTCCTGTGGGCGAATCTGCACCTGCTGTTCTGGTTGTCGCTCATTCCCTTCGTCACCGGCTGGCTGGGCGAGAACCACTTCGCCGCCTGGCCGGTTGCCCTGTACGGCGTGGTCCTGTTGCTGGCGGCCATCGCCTACTTCATCCTGACCCGAACCCTCCTCGCGCTCCACGGGAGGGATTCCGCTCTGGCGATCGCCCTGGGCTCGGACTTCAAGGGCAAGGTCTCGATGGTGATTTATCTGGTGGCCATTCCACTGGCCTTTGTGAACGCGTGGTTCGCCGGGGCGCTCTATGTACTGGTCGCGGTGCTGTGGCTCGTCCCCGACCGGCGCATCGAGAAGACGCTCGCCCTTTGATGCATCCGCACGCCGAGCTGATCCGGTCCTTCTACGTCGCGTTCCAGCGGCGCGACCACCGCGCCATGGCGGCCTGCTACACGCCGGACGTCGAGTTCCACGATCCCGTCTTCACGAACTTGTCGGGCGGGCAGGTCGCCGCCATGTGGCGCATGCTGTGTGAGCGCGCGACCGATCTCCGGATCGAGGTCGGAGACGTTCGTGCATCCGCCGAAGGGGGCTCCGCCCAATGGGAGGCCTGGTACACCTTCAGCCAGACAGGCCGGCGCGTGCACAATCGGATTGAGGCCGCCTTCCTGTTTCAGGATGGCAAGATCCACCGGCACACGGATGTCTTCGACTTCCACGCCTGGGCCCGTCAAGCGCTCGGCCTGCAGGGCCTGCTGCTCGGCTGGGCCGCGCCGTTCCAGCGGGTGGTGCGCGCTCGGGCCGCGACGGCCTTGGAGCGGTTCATCCGGACAAGCGGGATCGTGCCCGCCGGCCCGACGTGACGAACGGAGAGCGGTGGCCGCGGTGGGTGTTGCCGCTCGCCGGCGTCGTCGGCCCGCCGATCCTCGCGATCGTGTTTTCCATCGTCTTCGACTCCATGAGCAGGATCGCGGGCGTCTCCGGATACGCCCGTGCGAATCTCGACAAGACCGAGTTCGCCGCGTTCGCGGTGGTTCTGGTTGCGTTCGTGGTCGCCGGGGCGTGGCTGTCGCGCACTCCCAGGGCGCGGCTGGTGTTCGTCCTGATTGCCGGCGGGATGTCCTTCCTGGCCTATGTGTTAACCTTCCTGGGGCATGTGGCGCCGTGAGCTCGTTCATCGTGCCGGCGGTCCCAAGTCCCTGGTCCGAAGTCCCTGAAGGAGACTGGAAGCCATGGCTATGCGTTCCGGGGTCTACATCGTTCCCACCAAGCAGTGGTACATCGAGCGGACGGTCTGGCTGATCGCCGGGTTCGTGCTCATCACCGCCACGGCGCTCGCCGCGCTGGTGCAGCCGTGGTGGGTGCTGCTCGTGATCGCGACCGGCCTCGCGTCCATCACCGTGGCCCTGACCGGCTTTTGCATCGTGGGGAACGTGCTGTACCGATTCGGCTTCAAGCCGCTGCTGGCCCGGCCCGCGCCGGCGCCCGAGCGCTTCTACTTCATGCAGACGGATCGGTGGTACCTCGAGCGTCGCATCTACCTGGCGGTCGGGATCAACATCTCTGTTGCGTCAGTGCTCGTGCTGGCGCACAGCATCTGGTGGCTGACGTTCATCGGGTTCGTCGGTGCGGCGATGGTGTGGTTCGCGGCGACCGGGTTCTGCATCATGGCGAACGGCCTCTACTGGCTCGGCGCCGAGCCGCGCCTCACGCCGGAACGCAAGGCGGAGTGCGACGCCGCGGCGAATCTGGGCAGGCCTGCCGCGGTCTGAACCCGACGGGATGTCGGTCGGGGCTCCTCAGGGCGCCACGCCCGTCACGTCCCAGATCATCAACGCCGGGCTCGACGGGTTCTTCGCGGCGAACGCGTACACCTTGCCATTGATGTAGCCGAAGGTCGCCGTGTGCAGGCCGCTGCTGACGGGAACGAAGGTCAGGAACGTCGGGTGCGCCGGATTCGCGAGGCTGTAGAAGTGCAGTCCGCCGTTGGCGTTTTCGGTGCTGAACATCAAGAGCCTGCCGTCGCTGCTCACCTCCACGTCGCTCACCGCCCCGACGTTCGCGATCGTGATCGAGTCCACCGCCACCGGCGCGCCGCCGCCCGTGAGCTGCCACACCTTGAGCAGCGCTCCCGTCTGGCCCGTGCGGTTGATGTGGTCCCACGTCCCGGTGTACGCGTAGCCGCCCGCCACCCACAGATCGGAGCTGTAGTGCGCCGCTTCGTTGTTGCCCCCGCCGGCGATGCCGAGCGCCCCGTTGCTCGTGGTCAGCTGCCACAGGCCCGATCTCATGTCCACGGCGTACAGCGATCCATTGTAGAGCTGGACGCCCCAGGTGTAGGTGTTCCCCGCGCCGCCCGGCCGCAGGCTGTCGATCAGCCGGCCCGCCAGATCTCCCGAGAGGGTGCCGGACACGTTGAGCGCCACCACGCCGCCGTTGTAGTAGGCCGCGTAGAGGATCTGTTTGGGCTCGTCCATCCAGAAGTTGTGCACGCCGGTGCTGTCGCTGCCTGCCTTATGAAAGAAGGCGACCTCCTGCGGATTGCTCAGGTCGCTGACGTCCACGACGTGGATCAACCCGGTCGACCCGTTGCCGATGCCGCCCAGGGCGGGGCCCTCCTGCCCGATGAACAGATACTTCTTGCCGACCAACGGATCGGGACTCCAGAACCACCAGCCGTTGTGGACTTGCGCGCCGCCGGTGATGTTGCTGGCGCTGGTCACCACGCCGCCGACGAATTGGGGGTTGGCGGGGCTGCCGCCCTTGATGCCGTTGCCGACGTCGTAGATCATCACGCCGCTGTTCCAGGCGAACACGAACGCGATGCCGTCCCGCACGAACGTATCGTGGATGCCGTAGTTCGCCGGGATCGGCACCGTGGCGACGGGCTGCGGCTGGCCCGGACCCTGCGGCGGCGGTGCGACGGGAGCCACGCCGTCCTTGCGGCAGGCGAGGCCGAAGCAGAGCAGGAGCGGGAGCGAGCGGCGCAGCGTCATCGAGCCTCGTGCGTTGAGTGGTCCATCCGCGGCATGCCCGGCATCGGCGGCGTGGCCGCGTTCCCATACCGCCCCATGCGATGGCCCGCCATCCCCCAGTCGAGTCGTACCCCGATGCTCAGGGAAAAGAACCCCTGCCGCCGGTAAAACACATCCGGATCGAAGAACCCTCCGCTCGTGTTGCGGACGCCCGCCACGGCCAGCTCCACGGTCGGCTCCAGGGTGAGGCGGCCGGCCGCCGCGGGAGCGGCGTACCCGTAGCCCACGGTCCCGATGGTCCATCGGGTGGATCCGACGATGTTGTTGTCGAGCAGCGGCCGGATGGAGCGGAACTCGGTGCCCGCCACGCGCTCTTCCTCGGGGCGCGTGGTGCGCTCGAACCGCAGATATGGGCGGTGGCGCCCGGCACGCCAGGCGGCTTCGATCAGCAGGCTGCGGAATACGTAGATGCCGTTCGCCTCGCTGGTCCGCGCCCACTCGAGCAGCCCGTAGCCGCGCCCGCGCGCCCAGCGGACCGATGCGTTCCACTTTTCGTGATCTGGACCCGCGCCGAGGCGGTGTTCGGGGGAGTGCACGTGGGCGCGCGAGACCTGCGCCTCGACTCCGGTGATGGGCTCCAACGTGAGCCGCCCCGACCAGGAATCGGCGAACCGGCTCCAGTTGGGCCATTCGCCGGGGTACGCGGGCTCGTCGCCGTTGAACACGCCGGCTTCGGCTGACACACGCCGCACCCGGACCGCGGCCACGCCCACCGCGCGCTCCAGAATCTGGCTCAGATGGTGATTCACCGGATAGAGAATCGGCGGCCGGCTCATCGGGTCGTCCGTGCCGAAGGGCGCGAAGCCCTTCCCAGCGGCGAGCGAGAGCCGGGCGGGCCCGCCGAGGTCCCGCAGCACGTCGGGGATGCGGAGCATTACCTCGTGGACGTAGGTGTGCGGGTGGCGGCGGTCGTACAAGCCCTCGCCGTAGGCGCCGGTGGTCAGCTCGCCGTTCGGCATCGTCCAGCCTTCGAAGTCCGCCATGGCGTCGAGCCGCAGGCGGTCGCGCAGCGCACCGGCCTGGAGCATCAGGACCGGCTGGACGAGCCGCAGCTCGGCGAGGGGCGCGCCGCGCGGGACGGCGTCGGTCCGGGTAAGGATCGGGATCGCCTGGCCGGCGAGCCGGATCCACGGCCCGGACCTCTGGGCGGGGAGCGACGGGACGCCGAGCGTGCAGCAGGCGACGAGGATGGTACGAACGTGGATGGGTGATGCTCCGGTTGGCTTCAAGACCCCGCGTCCGGGATCAAGTTCCGCCGCTTCCGGTCACGCCCGCCAGCCTCAGGCCGTCGATGATGAACTGCACCGCGATGGCGCACAGCACGAGGCCCATCAGCCGGGTGAGGATTCGCATCCCCGTATGCCCGAGGCGCCGCTCCACTATGGAGGCCGCCGACAGCGTCAGGAAGGCGACGAACGCCGTGAGGGCGATCGAGACGTACAGGCCGGCGGTGGTGAGCGGGCCCTTCGATCCCAGCGCGAGCACCATCACCGTGGAGATCGCGCCCGGCCCGGCGAGCATCGGTACGCCGAGCGGCATGATGCCGATGTCGTCCTTCATGGTGCCTTCGGCCTTCTCGACCGGCGTTTCGCTCTGCTGCGAACGGCGCGCCTGGACCATGTCCAGTGCGTTGAGCCCGATCAGTACGCCGCCCGCGATCTTGAAGGCGCCGAGCGTGATGCCGAACAGCCGGAAGATGAGGCTGCCGCCCGCGGCAAAGACGATGAGGGTGATGGCGCAGGTCCACGCCCCGCGCCGCGCGAGCACGCGCCGCATCGCCGGCGTGTCGCGCTCCGTCATGGCGAGAAAGCTCGGCACCACGGCGAACGGATCGACGATGAACAACACGGAAGTGAAGACGAGCAACAGGTCCTGAAGGACCCGCGCGGCGGCGCCGACGTGCTCGGTCAAATCGCCACCTTCACCGCCTGGTTCTTTCCCTGGCGCTTGGCCGCGTACATCGCCTGGTCGGCCTGGTGCAGCACCTCGTCCACGTCCGTCTCGGCGCCGGAGCACGACACGACCCCGATGCTCGCCGTAACGGCGGGGGTGCCCTGGAAGGCGGTGCGCAGCTCGTTCGACAGCCGGGCGGCGGCCGCATCGGCCAGGTCGCCGCCGGTCTCCGGCATCAGCACCGCGAACTCGTCACCCCCCATGCGGCCGAGGATGTCCGCCTGGCGCACCGCCCGGCGGATCGCTTCGGCGACGAGCTTCAGCACCGCGTCCCCCGTGCGGTGACCGTGCGAGTCGTTGACCCGCTTGAAGTCGTCCAGGTCGAGATAGAGCAGCGCCAGTGGGCGCCCGTAGCGGCGGTTGCGCTTCAGCTCCTGGCCCAGCCGGTCCGTGAACGCGCGCGCGTTGTAGACCCGCGTCAGGGGGTCATGGATCGCCAGGTCCTCGAGCTGCGACTGGGTGCGGCGGATGTGGCGGAATCCGACGATGGTGATGCCGGCGACCGCCATGTAGGTGAGCTGGTTGAGCAGCGCGACACCGGCAGTACTGCCGCCCTGGTCGAGCTCGATGATGATCCGCAGCACCGCCGTCGCCAGCGCGAACGCCCCTCCCCACAGCACCCCTTCGTACCAGGTCACCAGCAGGACCGGAACGAGGTAGAGCATCCCCAACTTGATGGCCGTGGGGGTCAGGACGTTGGCCAGGTAGATCAGCGCGGTCAGGGCGACGGCCCCGCCCAGCGTGACGAGTCGGGAGCGTGCGGGCGTCATCAAAAGGGCGGCGTCGCGACGTAGTGAGGATCGTCGAGCAGAATCGCGGACAGGGTCTCGCCGGCGGCCACGGTGGGCCGGTCCTCCGGAACGATGAGCAGGGCGGTGGCGCGAGCCATCGACGTGAGGATGCCGGAGCCTTGGGGTCCTGTCAACCGCGCCTCGAGCGCTCCATCGCCCGCCCGGGGCGTGACCACCGCGCGGAGAAAATGGCGCAGGCGGGGGCCGAGCGTGACAGGCTCGGCGACGACCACCGGGACCGTCCGGCGGAACGGCAGGCTATGCCCCAGCAGCCGGCGGATGGCGGGGTGCACGAACAGCTCGAAAGTGACCATGGTGCTCACCGGATTCCCCGGCAGGCCGATCCATGGGGTACTGCCGAGCAGGCCGAAACCGACGGGGGCGCCGGGCCGCATCGCGATGCGCCACAGCTTCATCTTCATGCCGAGG
Organism: Gemmatimonadota bacterium; assembly: GCA_041477065.1. Classification (GTDB taxonomy): domain Bacteria; phylum Gemmatimonadota; class Gemmatimonadetes; order Gemmatimonadales; family GWC2-71-9; genus 13-1-40CM-70-15. Next base: position 4,406 of record JBGOUQ010000027.1, on the reverse strand, counting down.
GCGGTGAGGACATCCCGCACCAGATCGTGCTCTCCCACGCTCACCCCGGCGGTCGTGATGAGGAGATCGGCCCCCTCCTCCGCGGAGCGTGCGAAGTGCTCCCGCAGGCTCTCCACCGTGTCCCGGGCTATGCCCAGCTCCAGCGGGACGCCCCCCGAGCGGCGGATGTTGGCGTGCAGGGTGTAGGAGTTGGACGTGGCGATCTTCGTGCCCGCGAGAATCTCGCTTGCACGGTCCAGGTCCACGATCTCGTCCCCCGAGCCCAGGAACGTCACCCGGGGCGCCCGGTGCACCAGCGGCGTGGCGTGGGCGATCGACGCCAGGACGCCAAGCTGCGCCGGTCCCAGCGCGGTCCCGGCGGCGAGTGCCTGCCCGCCGCGGCGGATGTCCTCGCCCCGCCGCCGCAGGTTCTTGCCCGCGTCGCGCGGGTTCGTGATTCGGACGCCGCCGCCCGCGAGCGGCTCGGTGTCCTCCTGCCGGATCACCCCGTCGGCGCCGGCGGGAAGCGGCGCGCCGGTGAAGATGCGGGTCGCCTCGCCGGGCGCGAGCGCACGTGCGGGGAACTGCCCGGCGGCGACGGTTTCGATCACGCGCAGCTCCACGCCGGCACGGGTGACGTCCGCGGCGCGCACCGCGTAGCCGTCCATCGCGGAGTTGTCCCAGGGGGGCAGGTCGAGCGGGCTCGCCACGTCCTCGGCGAGCACGCGGCCCAACGCTTCCCGCAGGGGCAGCCGCTCGGTGGCGAGCGGCCGGATGGGTGCGAGGATCTCCTGGGCCGCCTGCGCCGGGGTCAGCATGTCACGGCGCGAGGATCTTGGCGCGGTCCCAGGCGATGTTGGCGATCGTCACCAGCCAGGCGGTGTCGTTGAAGCGGAACACCGGAATGCTGGCGCGAAACTGCGCGTTGTCGGTGACCAGGGCGAGCCACTGGTCGGCGTTGCTCGCGGCGGGATCGTACAGGGGGGAAGGGCCACAGGCCAGGCGATACACCTCGATCTTCGGCAGCGGGTAGGTGGAAAAGCCCTCCACCAGGATGATGTCCGCACCGTCCAGGTAGCGCTGCGCCAGCGACACCGGGTCCGACTCCTGCGCGCGGCGCTCCCACACCACGCGCTGGCCGGGCGCCTCCAGCAGCACCCGCTCGGCCTTGCCTTCGTGCCAGTGGCGCCAGGTGTCCTTGCCTTGCTGGTCCAGGTCGGCGGCGTGCGTGCCGTGCTTGATCGTCATCACCCGGAACTTGCGCCGCACCAGCTCGGAGGCGAGCGCGACCATCAGCGTGGTCTTGCCCGCGTCCTTCTTGCCGACGACCGAGATCATCCGCGACGCCGCCACACACCCTCCGCCCGCTCCAGGTCTTCAGGGGCATTCACGTTGAAGAACAGCTCGGCCGGGTCCCCGAACGTCCGCACCCGGGCGAGTGGGAGTGTACCGACCTTCGTGAACACGTGGAAGCCGATCACGCGGAGGTCGAGCGTGGCGCCGCCGCTGGCGCCCAGCTGGCGCTCGATCGCGGCGCTGCAGGCGGGACCGTACACACCGCACAGGGGCTCCACTCCGCGGCGCCCACCGCTCTCCGGCAGAAACACGTCGTAGCCGATCGCGCCTTCGACCAGGGCGCGCAGCAGCGGCGCCGCGATGAACGGCATGTCCCAGGCGACGCACAGAACCGGCCCGGGGCCGTGGAGGACGGCCGTGTAGATGCCGCCGAGGCTACCCAGGCCGGGGTGAGCGTCGGGGATGGTGACCAGGGCGGGGACCCAGGAGGAGGCTTCGGGCGCGTTGGCGATGAGCACGGGCAGCTCGCCGGTGGCCGTCGAGACGAAGTCTACCACTCGGTCGAGGATGCGGCGGCCGCCCACGGTCATCAGCCCTTTGGGCTGCCCTCCGTAGCGGCTGGCCGCGCCGCCGGCGAGCACCGCGCCGCGCACCCTAGTACCGCCGGCCGCGATCGCTGTCCAGCACGAAGTCCAGGCCGAAGCTGAAGACGGCGTGGCGGGCGTAGCGCGTGGTGTGGGAAACGTGCGCGGTGCGGTCAGCCGGCGCATTCGGCGCCGGGAACCCCAGCCACGTGTAGGCGAGATCGAAGTGAAACTGATAGCCCGGCGCGAGGGCGGTCGTGATGCCGGCTCCCAGCGAGAGGCCGGCGGACAGGGACCCCTGGCTCGGCTCGTCGATGATGACGCGGGTGCCGTTTGCCCCTGTGCCTTCCAGGTACACGGTGGATGCCTCGTAGGTCGCCGCGCTCACGCCGGCACGCAGGTAGGGACTGTAGCCGCGAAGTGGACCCACGCGGGCGATCGCCTGGACGTCGACCTGCATGAGTCCCATCGCGCGCGTCTGGCCCTGGATGTTGTCGCACAGGATCGCATTGTCGTTCCGCGTCGCGAATGCGTGATAGAACACCCCGCGGCATTGGGTGGCGGTCAAGAGCCCGACGTAGGAAACTCGGCCGCTGAGGCCGAAGTGGCGTGACGGGTAATACAGCACGCCAAGGCCGTACGATAGCCCAGGATCGAAGCCCCGGGTCAGCGAGACGGTGTCGTACAATGGAATCGAGTCCGCTTCCGTGCCGGGGACGAGGAGCGGCTGTTTGGGAATCGCCCAGAGCCTGGGCTGGTTGACGGCCACCCCGCCGAAGAACTGGAACACCAGGCGTGGCGCGACGCGGGTCTGCCCCACCGCGCGCCCGGCCCCGGCGAGCGCGAGCGCGACCATCAAGAGCAGCGAGCAACGGCGCACGAGATCCTCAGTACCGCCGGCCGCGCTTCCGCTCCAGCACGACGTCGACGCCGAGCGTGAGCGCGAGGTGGTGGTACATCCTGGTGACGTGGGGTGCCAGCGCGAGATTGTTCGCCGGGCCGGTCACCTGCTGCAACGGGATCAACGCGTCCCGGAGCTCGAACCGGAACCCGTAGCCGGGACTGATCCGCATGATGAAGCCCGCCCCGAGCTGGGCGCTCAACGAAGTGTTTTTCGGCTTGTCGTCCACGATGACGGCGCGCGAGAATACCGCCCCATTCTGCTGGAACAGGCCGGACATCTCCAGACTGCCGCCCGAATAGGTGACGAGCCCCACGCCCGCCCGGACGAACGGGCTGAACGCACGGGCGGGCGACCCCCGCACGATCACGGCCGCGAAGAAGGCGATCGCGCTCGTGGACAGCCCGGCCCGCGTGATTTCGTCGCACACCTGCTCGTTCTTGAACTCGGGGTCCACCGTGTAGGGCACGACGTTGCTGCAGGAGTCGTCGTAGGGCAGGCCCAGGAAATAGAACTCTCCCTCGAATCCGACGTGGGGGCTGGCAAAATAGGTAGCGGACGCTCCAGCCATGATCGAGGCGGTGACGTCGCGGCGGAGCCGCAAGGTGTCGTACACGGTGGAGCAGGGGAAGTCGGGGGGGCCGCCCGCGTACACGCACAGCGGCTGGCGGTCGATCGTCCAGAGGGAATGTCCCGCCACCACCCCGCCGAACAAGGTGAGGACGAGGTTGGGTTGGTCGCCGCGCTGGGCGGCGCATGGAGCGGCGAGCAGGATCAGCCCGGCGACGAACGAGAGTGGGCGCATCAGTCCTCGAAGAGTTGCGAGTGGTCAGTCGCGAGGCAGCGGTCCATGACGCACGGGATTCCCGCCGCCGCGGCCCGCGCGCCCGCCGCCGTATCCACGACGCCGACCTGCAGCCAGATCAGCTTCGGCCGGAGCGCGATCGCCTCGTCCACCACGGCCCCGGCCGCCTCGCGCCGCCGGAACACGTCCACGACGTCGACGACGTGGTCGCGCGCCGCCGCGGCGAGGCTCGGGTAACTCCGCTCGCCCAGGATCTCGGCGTGCCCCGGGTTCACCGGCACGATGCGAAAGCCCGCCCGCTGCAGGTAGCGCGCCACCCCGTGGCTCGGCCGATCCGGACTCGGCGACAGCCCCACCACCGCGATCGTCCGCGCGTCCGCGAGCAGCGCCCGGAGCACCTCCGGGCTCACGCCTCGGGCCGGTGCAGGTGCGGCGTCCCGCTGACGGCTCGTCCCACCAGCACCATCCCCGCGCCCCGCGCGATCGTGACCGCCAGCGTGGATGGTACGCTCGGCGTCGCCACCCAGGCGAGCCCGGCGCGCGCCGCCTTGAACGCCAGCTCGGCCGAGATGCGGCCCGTCACGAGCAGCCCGCGCCCGCCGATCGGCTCCCGCGCCAGCACCGCCGCCCCGATCACCTTGTCCACCGCGTTGTGCCGCCCGATGTCTTCGGCGTGGAACAGGAGCCGGGGGGGGAGGGGGGGCGGGGGGGGGGGGGGCGGCCCCCGCTCCCCACGCACACGGATGATGGCACGAAACTGGAGCGACATCGCCCACCGCCATCCCTCGTGCTACAGGGAGGCATGCGACAGGTGGTGGTTGGGACGATGATGGTGTTGGGG